>CASEOS010000001.1 GCA_949289635.1 uncultured Eubacteriales bacterium
AAACTTTTTAGAATTCTTTCATTTCCACCTTTCCCAAATATTCTCTTGAATACATAATCATTTGATAATGGTAGCATATCTACTTCTTTTAATTTGTTTGAATTGCTCATATATCTTCTCCTTTCATTTTATCAAATTTCTTTTGCTTATTCAACAAACAAATCTGATTTTTCTTTATCTATAAATACATTAGAGATATTTCGTACTCATTACAATTATCCTTTATTTTTCTAAGAAATACTAAACACATAAAAAACTGGAATGTTTCAGATATAAATTCAGATATAAAAAATCAATACATATAAATTTAAAACTTCAGAATTAAACTTTATTGAAATTACAAAATAATTTTTGAAAAATAATTTTATTAATACTTTTTAACATTTAAAAAATACTTGAACCATTAGATTATTTATTTTTTTGATATAAATCTCATTAACCAAAACTCTTTTTTAAATAACAATAAAACTTTATGAATAAAATAAAAAATCTCTAATCGTATTTCCATTATTTTACAACACAATTAGAGATTTTGCAATATTTTATTGTTTTATTTTTCAAATGTTGGTAACCCATTAGAATCTAATTTCCATGTATATAATTCTACTGCATAATCATTTTTATGTTCTTCTACATATGTATTTAATTTGTTTATGACACTTTCATCTCCTTCAGAAAATACTATGAAATTTTCATTTACTATCACATTTGTATTTACTATGGTATCTAAAATATTTCTTTAAAAAACTCGTAGAACTTTATCTTTTTTCTTTGTTGTGCTATAATGCAAATATAAATTTTATAAAGGAGCATGACAAATGAAAAACTTTTTTATTGTACTAGCAATGAAACTATTAAATATTGTATTAAAACTATTTGGAAAACATGGAGGTAATTTTTTAGGAAAAATTGCTTTTGATTGGAATCCCGAAATTTTTAAATATTTTAAAGTAAACTGCCCTGTTATTGCTGTTACTGCGACAAATGGTAAAACTATGACAAATAATGCGATTGGATATGTTTTTCAAACTGCCGGAAAGAAAGTCATTAGTAACAAAGAAGGAAATAATATGGAAACTGGTATTCTTTCTACTTTATTAAAATCCTGTACTTTAACAGGAAAAATTAAAGCAGATTATTTAGTTTTTGAAGTAGATGAAGGCTATGTACCAGTTGTATTTAAAGATTTTCGATTAGATACTTTGGTAATATTAGATTTCTTTAGAGACCAATTAGATAGAAATGGTGAAGTAGAATCTTTAATTTTAAAAATCAATGATTTTCTAAAAACCTATACTGGTAATTTAATTTTAAATAATGATGACCCAAATGTTGCAAGATTAGGAATGGCAAATCCAGATAATGAAAATATCTACTATTTCCATGTTGATAGATATCCATATGCAACAGATGATATGAAAGAAGCAGGAGAAGGAAAATTCTGCCCATTTTGCAAAACACGTTTGGAATATGAATATTATCAATATTCTCATATCGGAAAGTTTACTTGTCCTAATTGTGGATATGGTGATAATGAAATTTATAAAGAAACCAAAAATATTAATCTAAATGATATGACTTTTGAAGTTGATGATATTTTATATAAAATTAAATCCAATAGTATCTATATTATCTATAATTTCACAGCTGTTATTTCTTGTTGCACTTTATACAATATCGATACAAAATATATACAAGAAGCATTAGCAAATTTTGAATTAAATAATGGTAGATTAGAAAAATTAGTGATTAAAGATGCCCCTACGATTATAAACTTAGCTAAAAATCCAACTGGTGCCAATGTCAGTTTACGATTATTAAACGAAGATGATGAAGAAAAAGAATTATTATTTGTTTTAAATGATAATAAAGCAGATGGTTTTGATGTTTCTTGGATTTGGGATATTAATTTTGATCATTTAAACAATGTAAAAAGAATTGTAACTGCCGGAACAAGAGGTTATGACATTGCCATTAGAATAAAAACATCAGGATTTGATGCCAATAAAATTGAAGCTTATCTAGATTTAGAACAAGCTGTAAAGACTTTATATACCAACACAACAAAAAAATATGTGATTGCAAATTATACTTCTTTACAACCTACTAGAACAGAAATTTTAAAATTAAAATAGCTATAAATTAGTAATTGTTAATTTAGAGAAAAGTTATATAAATAGGAGTTGAAAATATCATGAAGGAATTAAAAATACTATACCTATACCCTGACATGCTAGAATTATATGGTGATTATGGAAATATACAAGTATTAAAATACCGATTAGAAAAACGTGGATTTAACTGTATTGTAGATAAATATTCTATTGGTGATAATAAACCAGATTTTAAAAGTTATGATATCATCTTTGCAGGTGGCGGAGCTGACAATGAACAAAGTATTTTATCTGAAGACTTGATAAAATACAAAGAAGAAATTAAAGAAGCTGAAAATGAAGGTGTATTCTTTTTATTAATTTGTGGTGCTTACCAGCTATTTGGTAAATATTATAAAGGTGTCGAAGGTAATATCATTCCTGGTTTAGAAATATTTCCATATTATACAGAAGCTATCGCAGATAGAAAGAAAAGATGTATTGGAAATATTGTCCTTAATGTTAATTTAAATGGACAAGAAACAAAAGTAATTGGCTTTGAAAACCATGGTGGACAAACTTATGACATCCCTACACCTTTCGGAAAAGTTTTATTTGGAAATGGAAATAAATTTGGTGATACAGAAGAAGGATTTTTTAAAGAAAATGTCATTGCTACTTATTTACATGGTCCTCTTCTTTCTAAAAATCCAGAACTTTCAGATTATATTATAAAGCATTGTTTGGATAGAAAATGTCAAGAATACATTGTTTTAGAGCCTTTAAATGATGAATTTGAAAATTTATGTAGAAAACAATTGTTAGATAGATTTTTGAGTTGATGATTTTGGGGACGGAGCAAAAAATCATCATTGTACTAATTTATTTTAAATTTAATAATCAATCTTTATTTGGGGATGGACTCATTTTTCCTTTTCTATTTATATATTTGCTGTCTAATACAATAAAATGCCAGGCTAAATCATCTGATACTACCAAATGATTTGCCTAGCATTTTTGAGTGAATAGAGATGAATTTTATCTATCCTTTCAATTTTTCATAAATTCTTGAAGCTTTCACAGCTTCATTCAACTCATAAAACATGTCTTTCAGAAATGTCATCATATATTCTGCTTTTGTTTTTGAGTCACAACATTCTTTTAATACCGCTTTTATAAGATTTACTATTGCTGTGTAAGTCAAAGACATCTCCTCATCGCTTTCTTCTTGAACAAGCTTTTTAAGAAAATCTTCATAAGAAATACTCCTTTTCAATTCTTTCTGTAATCCAATTAAATAATTCTGCACTTTTACATTTTCTTCAATTCCTTTTTCCTGTTCATAGATTTTTTCTTCGATATACCGTATTAATTCTTTTCTTCCACTCATTTTTTTCTCCTATCTTTATATTTGTTTCTAGTTGCCCGAGTCTTTGTGTCGTTTTAAGTATTAGGAATATTCTACAAATGACTCTGCCATATTATACTCTATTTTTATTGATTTTTCAACCTTTCTTTCCTATACCTGCATTTTCTCCAGTGATTTTCAAAAAATAAATTTGTTTTGTTTTTTCTGATACATATAAAAGTAGTTACATTCATTTAACCGAAATATAACTACTTTTTATGATGATTTTTTGCTCCGTCCCTAAAATCACCTAAAATCATCAATCTAATTTAAAATTTACTGGTTTATGCTCTTTTAGGCTTTCTTGAACATCTAATATTCTTTGATTTGAAGAACCTCTAAATCTAAGACTTAAATCCTTTTTATCTTCTTCAAATTTACCATCTACCACGACATCTATATATTTTAAAAGCTCTTTTGTGGTTTCATTATTAGGAGCCATTTTTCCGACAACATCTTTTTCAAAATCAAAACCTGTATAACACCATATATTTTTATCAGGGAATTTTTCTTTTACTTTTTTAACTAATGGTAATAATCCTTCTTGATTTTGTTTTTCTAAAGGCTCTCCTCCTAAAAGAGATAGTCCTGAAATATAATCATGGTCTAAATAATTGATTACTTGGTCTATTTGTTCATCTGTAAATTTATTACCATAATTGAAATCCCATGCACATTCATTAAAGCATCCTTTACAATGATGATTACAACCACTGACAAATACGGATACCCTAACGCCTTCTCCATTTGCTACATCTACTCTTTTTATATCTGCATAATTCATATTCTATCCCTCTTTTCTCCTTTTAGGTGAAATTTGGAACGTTTTGGTGTTTCCATCCAACGTTCCAAATCTTTAACCTTGCTAACCTTCTTACAAATGCATTACTCTTTGTTTAATTTCTTTTGTTTTTCCTGCATTCCAGAAGTTTTCTCCTAAATATCCACAAGTTCTTCTAACAACTGTCATTTTTGAATGATCTTTATTTCCACAATTTGGGCATTCCCATTCATTGTCTTTATTTAAGATAATTTCTCCATCAAATCCACAAACATGGCAGTAATCTGATTTTGTATTAAATTCAGCATATTGAATATTATCATAGATAAATTTAACAGCTGTTTCTAATGCATCAATATTTTTTTGCATATTTGGTATTTCAATATATGAAATAGCTCCACCTGAAGATATTTTTTGGAATTCACTTTCAAATGAAAGTTTTTCAAATGCATCAATTTTTTCTCTTACATCTACATGATATGAGTTTGTGTAATATCCTTTATCTGTTACATCTTTGATTGTACCAAATTTTTCTTTATCAATTTTTGCAAATTTATAACATAAACTTTCTGCTGGTGTTCCATATAATGCAAATCCAATATTGGTTTCTTTTTTCCATCTATCTACAGTTTCTCTTAAATGTTTCATAACTCTAACTGCAAAATCATGTCCTTCTGGTGTTGTATGTGATACACCTTTCATTACTTTTGTCATTTCATATATACCTATATATCCTAATGAAATGGTTGAATATCCACCATATAATAATTTGTCTATCTTTTCACCTTTTGCTAATCTTGCAATAGCACCATATTGCCAGTGAATTGGGCTGATATCAGAATGTGTTCCCAATAACGCATAATGTCTACACATTAAAGCTTCTTTGCATAGTTCTAGTCTTTCATCTAATAATTTCCAGAATTTATCTTCATCACCATCTGCAACAATTGCAACTTGTGGTAAGTTGATACTAACAACACCTTGATTAAATCTTCCTTCAAATTTGTAGTTTCCATTTTCATCTTTCCAAGGTGATAAGAAACTTCTACATCCCATTGGGCTAAATACATTTCCTTCATAATTTTCTCTCATTTTCTTAGCTGAGATATAATCTGGGTACATTCTCTTTGCTGAACATTTAACTGCTAATTTTGTTAAATAATCATATTCTCCACCTTTTAAACAATTACATTCATCTAATACATATACTAATTTTGGAAATGCTGGTGTTACATATACCCCTGCTTCATTTTTAATACCTTGATATCTTTGTCTTAGTACTTCTTCAATAATCATTGCATTTTCTTTAATGTATGGATCTCCATCTTCTAGATGTAAGAATAAAGTTACAAATGGAGATTGTCCATTGGTTGTCATTAAAGTATTAATTTGATATTGAATGGTTTGTACACCTGCTTTTAATTCTGCCTTTAATCTATCTTGTACTAAATCTTCTATGATATTATCAGATAGTTTTCCTTTATATTTTTTCTCTATTTCTGATTTGAATTTATTATAGCTTTTTCTTAAATATTTTCCTAGATGTTTTAAGTCTACTGATTGTCCACCATATTGATTACTTGCAACAGCTGCAATAATTTGTGTTGTCACTGTACATGCTACTTGGAAACTCTTTGGACTTTCTATCATTTTTCCATTCATAACAGTTCCATTATCTAACATATCTGATATGTTAATTAAACAACAGTTGAAAATTGGTTGTACAAAGTAATCTGCATCGTGGAAATGTAAAACTCCATCAGCATCTGCTTTGGCAATCTTTTCTGGCAATAATAATCTTCTTGTTAAATCTCTTGATACTTCACCTGCAATATAATCTCTTTGTGTTGAAGCAAGTAAAGTATTTTTATTTGAGTTTTCTTCTGCTAGTTCTTTATTTTCATTTCTAATTAGTCCTAATATCGTTTCATCAGTTGTATTTTGTTTTCTAACCAATGCTCTTGTATATCTATATACAATATATTTTTTAGCTAATTCATATTTTTCAATTTCCATTAATTTTTCTTCGATAATATCTTGAATATCTTCAACTAACATTCTCTTTTTATTTAATTCTTCTATATATTGAATAATACCTTTAATATCTTCTTTATTAGCTCTTTCTTTTGGTTTTACCTCCTGATTTGCCTTTTCGATTGCTGTTTGAATTTTTGCTCTATCATAATCAACAGCTCTTCCATCCCTTTTAATAACTTTCATTTTACATTTCCTCCTTCGATTAGTATGGTTACATTATACCCCTACCATTTTTATTTTCCGTTGCAAAAGCAACACATTATGAAAAAAAAATTTTTTCACTTCTTAATCTCTTTCCCCTCTAAGCGTTTTTCGTTTATTACAAATATATTACAAAAATATTACAATTTTATTTTTGTATTTTTGTTGCTTTTGCAACTTTTTTAATGTATAATGCTTATGTAATTTTAAAGGGGGAAACCACGTGAACACTAATTTTGACATAGAAAACTTCATTCTTGACTTTTCGAATTGTTGTCAAAAAAAGCAAAAAAAAGTCTTTAGTAAAAATGAAGTTGTTACAACTTATATCAAAAACAGAAATCAATTATGTATATTATTAGATGGAAATGCTGATTTAGTGCGTTATGACTTAAATGGTAATCGAACAATTGTAGAACATTTTTCAAAAAATGCTCTTTTTGGTGAAGTATTTTATACCATCACAACAAATAATGAATTATTGGTAGAAGCAAAATCAACTTGTACCGTTCTTTTCTACATCTATGATGATATTTTCCATAAATGTAGAAGCAATTGTAAATTTCACCAAACATTATCTGAAAATTTACCACAATTGATTTTAAATAAAGTAACAGATTTAAATATGAGAATAGAATTACTGACCAAAAGATCCACTAGAGATAAATTACTTGGTTATTTTTCTTTACTTTCCACCAGAAAGCTAAGTACTTCTTTTGAGTTACCTTTTTCTCTTACTGATTTAGCAGATTACCTAAGTGTTGACAGAAGTGCTATGATGAGAGAACTAAAACTATTAAAAGAAGATGGATTTATCGACAAAATTGGAAATCGAATCACTTTGCTTTACAAGTGAAACGTTAGGGACGGGTCAAATCGTTCCAAAATGATACCAAAAGGGACAGACCTTAGCATTGCTCACTAAAGTGACCTGTGGTTATATAAAAAAACGAATCGATTTTGCGTATCTAAATTTGAATGTAGAAATTCTTAAATAAAAAAATGTATGAATTGCACGGTACTCTCGTTATGAGAGGGTCTGAGTGCATGAATACATTTTTTTATTTTAGAATTCTATGAAAATTTAGCTTATACAAAATCGTGAGTGACTTTATATAACCACAGGTCTCCTTGGTGAAAATGCTAAGGTCTGTCCCTTTTGGTATCATTTTGGAACGATTTGACCCGTCCCTAACGTTCCGTTTGAATATATCTCCATGAATCTAAACACATATCTTCTAGTGTTTTTTCTGCCATCCATCCTAATTCTTCTTTTGCTTTTTGAGGATCTGCATAACATGTTGCAATATCTCCTGCTCTTCTTCCTGTAATTTTATATGGTACTTTTTGTCCTGTTGTTTTTTCAAATGCTTTTACCATGTCTAATACGCTATATCCTTTTCCTGTTCCTAAATTGTAGATATATAATCCTTCTTTTTCTTTTTCTAATTTTTCTAATGCTTTTACATGTCCTTTTGCTAAATCTACAACATGAATATAATCTCTAACCCCTGTTCCATCTGGTGTGTCATAATCATTTCCAAATACTGATAATTCTGGTAAAATTCCTGCTGCAACACGAACGACATATGGCATTAAGTTATTTGGTATTCCTTGTGGTTCTTCTCCAATTAACCCACTTTCATGTGCGCCTACTGGATTAAAATATCTTAATATACTTATATTCCATGTGTTATCTGCATGATAAGCGTCTTTCAAAATTTGCTCAATAAATAGTTTACTTGTACCATATGGATTGGTTGTTCCTCCTGTTTTACATTCTTCTGTGATTGGTATGATTTCTGGATCTCCATATACTGTTGCTGATGAACTAAATATAAATGTTTTACAATTGTATTTTCTCATAGTGTCTAATACAACTAATGCTCCTGAAACATTATTCATATAATATTCAATTGGTTTTTGAACAGATTCTCCTACTGCTTTAAATCCTGCAAAATTGATAACTGCCTCTATGTCATTCTCTTCAAAAACCTTTTCTAGTTTTTCTCTATCCATATAATTCATTTCATAAAATTTAAAATCTTTTCCTGTTATTTTTTTGATTGCATCTAATACGCTTGGTTTGCTATTAGAAAAATCATCTATGATAACAACCTCTTTTCCTGCATTTAATAATTCTACTGCCGTATGACTTCCTATATATCCTGCTCCTCCTGGTAATAATATTGCCATAAAATCATTCCTTTCTTTTTTATTATTTACGCTTATATTATATTACGATATTTTTTAAAGTACAAGCTTATTTTAAAAAAATAGTACCTTGCTCACTCTTTAGTGGAAGATTTACATGACTAATTTTTTATTGAGCATTCAATATCATTCCATCTTTTGTATCTTTTACTTCATATCCTTTTTCTTTGATTAAATCTCTTAATCTATCTGACTCTGCCCAATTTTTTTCTTGTCTTGCTTGTTTTCTTTCTTCTACAAGTTGTAGAACATCTTCTGGTATTTCTATCTCTTCATTATTTTCTTCTTTATCAATCTTAATTCCTAATACTGTATCAAATTTTAGTAATAATTCTGCAATCTTTGGTGATTTTTTAGGATATTTTATCACTTCCCATACAAAACTCATGGCCAAAGGCATATTCATATCATCATTAATTGCTTTATGGAATTCATTTTCTAATCTTTCTAACTCTTTTTTATCTTCTTCATTTAAAGTATCTGTTCCATTTTTATTTACTTGATAGCCATTTCTTAATCTTTCTAATGATTTTGAAGATGCTTCTATTCCTTCCCATGTAAAGTTTAATTTATTTCTATAACTAGATGTGTAACATAATAATCTATATACCAATGGATCATATCCTTTTTCTTTGATATCTTTTAATAAGTAAACATTTCCTAGGCTTTTTGACATTTTGCCACCATTGATTAATAGATATTCTCCATGTATCCAATAATTTGCAGGAATTTTTCCGCACACACCTTTACTTTGTGCAATTTCATTTTCATGATGTGTTGGTATCAAATCAATTCCTCCTGTGTGAATATCAAATTGTTCTCCTAAATGTTTTCTAGACATGGCAGAACATTCAATATGCCAACCTGGATAACTTGGTCCCCATGGGCTATCCCATTTCATTAAGTGATTTTGTGGTGCTTTAATCCATAATGCAAAATCATATGGATTTTTCTTTTCTGGATCTACATCGACTCTTGCTCCCGCTTTTTGTTCTTCTACATTTAAATTAGATAAAATTGGATATTTATCTAATTTAGATATATCAAAATAAATAGCAGTTGATGTTTCATAGGCATATCCTTTTTCCACAAGTTCTTCTACATATTCTAGCATTTCTGGAATATATTCTGTTGCTTTACAAATGACTTCTGGAATCTCTATATTTAAATCATTTAAATCATTAAAAAATAACTTGGTATAATGTTCAGCAATTTCTAATGGTGTTTTATGCTCTTCTCTTGCTGATTTAATCATCTTGTCTTCTCCTTCATCTCCATCAGAAACTAAATGCCCTACATCTGTTATATTCATGACATGTTTAATTGTATATCCATTATATTTTAACATTCTTCTTAAAATATCTTGAAATATATTTGTTCTCATATTTCCAATGGTTGCATCTTTATATACAGTTGGTCCACATGAATATATTTTCACTTCTTTTTCGTTGATTGGTTTAAATATATCTTTTTCTTTTGTTAATGTATTATATAGATATATATCCATTATTTTTATCAATCCTTTCTGGTTGAATGTACTTTTCTTATTGTCCTTTTTGTTTTAAATTGAGATGTGAAAAATTTCACATCTCAATTTTATCTTGCAGTTTTTTATTACTGAACTACATTTCCTGGTTTTGTTGTTGTGTTCCCACTATTTCCTGCTGTATTTCCTCCGCTTGGTGGCTTTTCTCCTCCGCCTGAAGGTTTCTCTCCTGTTGTATTACCTGTTCCACTTGATGTGTTTCCTCCTGTTGTGTTTGTAGTATTCGTTGTATTAGTAGTTGGTTTTGGTTTTTCAGGTTCCTCTTTTGGTTTTGTATGTAATGTACATGTTCCATTAATTCTGTTTCCTAATGAACTTGAACCACTAACAACTTTCCATAATCCTAATTGTTCTTTTGGTAAAACAGCACCATAATAATTTTGTTTTACTTCACAATATTGTGAACAATATTCTGTTGCTACTAAATTTGACTCTGTACAAATTGTTTGACTTCCATGTCCTTCACATTTTTCTGGTAAGTTATCTTGTGTGAAAATTTCTGTATACTTATTATTACATCCTGTTGTTGCTAAACAACCTGTTGTTCTACATACTGTTTGCTCTACAATTCCACTTGGTCTTGTAAATGTTGCATTTTCTAAATCCTCATGAATTGCTGTCATAACGCTATCCCAAATGACACCTGCTGGGTTATTTCCTGAATATACAACTGTTTCTGGTTGATCATATCCAAACCAACATGCTCCTGCATAATATGGTGTAAATCCACAAAGCCATCTGTCATAATCATCATCTGTTGTTCCTGTTTTGGCTGCTACATCCATTCCTCTAATAGCACAATAGGTTGCTGTACCAACAGAAGATTTTACTGTTTCTTGTAAAATAGATTTCACAATATAGGCATTTTGTTCTGATATCACTCTCGTTTGTTCTTGTTTTGGTGTCAATACTGTATTTCCGCTAGAATCTACTACTTTTGTATAGAATGTTGGTGTAATATATACACCATCATTTGCAATAGATGCATATGCTCCTGCCATTTCTAATGGTGTAGCACCATTTGTTGTTCCTCCTAATGCTAAAGATAAATCTGCATCTTCATCTGCATTAATATGGCTAAGTCCCATCTTATTTAAATATTCTATTGATTTATCTGGAGATAATTCTCTCATGATTTTTACTGCTGGTACATTTAAAGATTTTGCAATAAAATATCTAATGTTAACTGACTCATTACTATATTTTCCATTTTGGTTTTTAGGTGTATAGTTGCCCCCAAAATTGGTTTCTTGATCCATATATGCTGTTGCTGCTGTTATCACTTTTTCTTGCAATCCTGGTGCAATTACAGCGATTGGTTTGATTGAAGAACCTGTTTGTCTAACACTTTGTGTTGCTCTGTTTAGTCCTCTACTTTCTGTCTTTTGCCCTAATCCGCCAACTGTTCCTACTACATTTCCTGTTTTATAATCAATCACTACCATAGCTGCTTGAGAATGGTCATTTAATTTTTCTCCTGTTTCTTTGTTAGTAGCTCTTCCATTAACAACATATTTATCTTTAGCAAATTCTTCCTCCATTTGTGTTTGAATACTGATATCTACTGTTGAATAAATCGTAAGTCCACTACTGTATACATAATTTTCTGCTAATTGTTGTGACCAACCTTTTTCTTCCATAACTTGATCTATTACTTGGTCCAAAACAGCTTCTGTATGATATGAATATGAAGAGGTTGTTGCTATCGCACCTTTTTGGAAGTTTAATCCTGCATCGACTTCTGCAATAGCCGTATCATATTCTTCTTGACTATTAATATAGCCTAATTCATTCATTTTATTTAAAGCTACTTTTGTTTGATTTTTAATTAATTCTGTATTATCTTTTGTTTCATCAAATGGATTGTATCTACTTGGTGAACTATTGATTCCGGCCATATAGGCACATTCTGCTAAAGTTAAATCTTTTGCACTTTTGTTGAAATAATATTCTGCACCTAATTCAACACCATGTAAATTTCCTTCTCCACCAACATATAGTATGTTTAAATATAACTCTAAAATTTGATCTTTGGATATCATTCTTTCTACCTGATATGCTTTTGCCCATTCTCTTACTTTTCTCATGATACCTGCTATACCAGATCTTTCATCATCCTGTGTAATATTTTTTACTAATTGCTGTGTAATTGTGCTTCCACCATAAGAACTATTTCCTAATAGTGTTTGCAAAATAGCTCCTGCTGTTCTTTTTAAATCTACACCATTATGTTTATAAAATCTTTCATCTTCCATAGCTACATATGCTTTTGGCAAATAGTCTGCCATATCTTCAAGAGAAATAATTTTTCTTTTCTCATCACCACTTAATTCTGCAATCACTGCCCCATTTGCGTCCACAACAACAGAGTTAGCAGCACCAATGGTTAACTCTTCTTTAGTAATTTCAAAATCATCTCCAAATAGTCCAAAAAATACACCTGCTACAACGCCTGCTCCAATGACACATAATAATAAGAAAATTAGTATAAAAATTCTTAAGGCCATCATTAATTTTGGATGTCTTGCTGAAAATTTTCCTTCTGTATTTTTTGATTTTTTCCTTTTGGTTTTTCTATTGTTATTTTGTGTTGGTACTCTTTTTGTTGTTCTTATATCTCTTTTGTTTGTTGCATTAGGTTTTCTCCTTTTTTTTGCACGCTTCGTATTATATTTTCTCGTTTTATCTTCATCACTATTTCTTCTATTACTACTTGGCATATGTTTACCTCCTTGCCAGTTTGTACAAATTTCATCTTGCAATTTTTTATCTTCATTTGTTACTTAATTAAATTTAAAAAATCGATATCTACATTATATTATATTTTATAAAAAAAGGAAAGTATTTGATAAAATTTTTAAGATTTTCACAAATATCTTGTAAATTCTTCAAATGATAAATTAAAATATGATTTTTAATTTGCCAATATTATATTTTTGTTTTGATTCCTTTTAGATATTGGATAATCACATTATCTCTCTTTATTCTTTTTAATGTTTCTTCTATCGGTTGGTTTTTGTATTGCATTGCTTCATAAATGTCTTTTGCCTCAAACTGTTTTAAATGTGGATTTGTTTTCCAATCAATTTCATAATCATTAATATTTAATCCATTAAATCTTTTATTCTTTATAACTACATTTCCCTTAAAATTAATGATAGTTGCAGTATTATTAATCGTATATCTATTAATTAATTCTGTCGGAAAATCTAGATTAAAGATGATATTAGTTTTTGATAAAATTTTTCTTTTATTATTTCCTACATTAATAAAAATTCCTTGCTCTTCTGAAATTTTTTCTTCAATATTTTTAAAACGGTCTATATGATTTGTAACAATTTTTACATATTTATATTTCATAACCAATTTTTGAATTGCATAAATTGCTAATTCTGAAATGTCATTTACTAAAATTCCCATTTTTATTTCCTCTTCTTTTATTTTTAACTTTTTTATGACATATTCTAAAACATCAAATAATAACATTTGAAATAGCCATCTTCCATCGACAATTTCGTAGTTATATGAATATAGATAATTCATATAGTTTTCTTGTTGCTTTACTTGTTTGCTTAATACCAATTTCTTACTATTCGTTTTATCTAAAATGGTCTTTGTTTTGATGGCTAATTTATATGCTGTTTTTTCATCTAAACTTGTCTTTGTTATTGGTAAAATAATGCTATCATTTTCTAATCTCACAATATGTAACCATTCTGCAATTTTACTAGGCTTGTCAATTTCTTTTATATAATACATAAAATCACCTCATATACTTTTCTCTTTTTAAGTATATTAAGGTGATTTTGTTTATAGAACTATAATATCTCTCTTTAAAAATTTTTCGTTTACAACACCAATTCCTATAAATTGCTTCTTGCTATATATTTTATAAATTCCATCTTTTAATTCAGAATTTAATTTTACACCATTTAAAAATAATTGTAATTTTTTTTCATTTAACTCAATAGATTCTAAATTTTTAAATAAATCTTCAAGTGTTATCATATGCTTTTCAATTGTTTTATCATTCAAGTCCTCAACTAAAATGGATTGCTCTATGGTAAAATTGCCTACTCTTGTTCTTTGTAAAGCTTTCATATATCCTATTGTTCCCATCTTTTTAGCAATATCTTCACATAAACTTCTAATATATGTTCCTTTTGAACAACTTACTTCAAATTGGATTTCTCTATTTTCTTTATCTATTTTCAACAATTTTATATCATATATGGTAATTTTTCTTGGTTCAATTTCTACCTGCTGTCCTTTTCTTGCATATTCATATAACTTTTTTCCATTGACCTTGATAGCAGAATAGATAGGTGGCATTTGTTCTTGTTCTCCTAAGAAGCTTTCTAAAACTATTTTTACATTGCCTTCGTCTAAAATTTTCTCATCTACAATTTCTTGTTGTAAAATATCGCCTTCTTCATCTCCTGTACTTTTCTTTATTCCTAGTTTTAAAACCACTGTATATGTTTTATCATGATTCATTAAATACTTAGAACATAGTGTTCCTTTTCCTATTAACAATGGTAATACCCCTGTTGCCATTGGATCTAATGTTCCAGTATGTCCTACTTTTTCTCCTGTTATTTTTTTCACTTTTGCTACGATATCATGTGATGTGTATCCTTTTGATTTATTGACAATTAATATTCCGTTCATATTTGACCTCTTCTCGCTTAGTTAACTCTTTATTTCTTTACTTTTTCATTATATATGCAAAAAGAAGATAAGTCAAATACTCTATTTTTTTCTATTTATATATCCAAATTGCATCTATTGTCATTGTACCAGAAGTATCTGTCATTTTTATGATTGCATTGAAAGGTTCATCTGAATAGTCACAAATTTCTTCATGCTCACTTTGCCTAGCAACTTTATCTTCACCTTCTACTTTCGTCCAATTAGCTGCATAAACTTTTTTCAAACTATCTGTTTCATAATCTCTAACTTGTATTGCAATCATACCGTGATGTATCATTAAGCATAGATGCATAATCTAGTACAGATCCATAACAGTTAAATGTAAGATTACCTGAATATTCAGTATACTTAGCTTTTCCTCCACTAAATCTTTCATCTTCCAAATCATACCAAGTACCACTATAAGTAATTCCACTAAAATTTTCTTCATACTTAACAACATTCCCTTGAACAATTGTAAGTTTTTGAATTTTTTCTTGGTATTCATCTGCTCCTTCTTGACCAATTGCAATTTTTACATAAAAAACTTCATCATCTTGAAAGAAATTTGTTAAAGTATATGTGAAATTTGCTTCATCAATATTGGTAATAGAAAGTGTTCCAGATTTGCCATCTAAATCCTCAGTTTGGAAATTACCATCTTCTGAAAGACTAATTCCTACAATTCGATATTCAGAATTAGAAGACCCTGTGACCACATCAATATTTTTTTGTGTAACCGTATTTGTAAATTCAAATGTTGGTGTTTCTTCATTAACTTCGCTTACATAAATATATTGGTTAAAAATTCCACCTTCCAAATATACAACTTCATTATCTTCAGTTATACCATATTGATTATCTCCAATTGTAACTAGATATAAATATTCTTCACCAGGTCTTTTAGAACTTACATCTATGCTACTATCAGAAATTTCAGATTCTAAAGCCGATAATAATTCAGAAGAAGTCCAATCACTAGAATCTGAAGTTTCAAGATTATCAGATGTTACATCAAGTATAGCTAATTCAATTTGCTCAATTTCTTGTCCTATACTTGTTTTTTCACTGGCTTCACTTGCCCTTGTTAAAATTCCATTTTCTCCTGTTAATGTTGCAATGCTTACTCCTGCTAATATTAGCAAAACAATGATTGTTATTACTAACGCAATTAATGTAATTCCATTATTTTTTTGTTTTCCTTTGTTTTTCATAAAAAACTCCCTTCTTTTGTTATATATAATATTTTTCGTAAATAGTATTTACACTATTCTGTTTTCTAAACATCTATCATATATATTTTTTAATCTATTTATTGATTACTATTTACAACTCCTCTCTTCAGTACTCTTATTGTACTTATTTTATTGATATAAGTCAATATATTATCGTATTTTATTTCTTGTTTTTTTACTTAGATTTCAATACTCTAAGAAGATACATATTTAAAAAAATATTGATATGACAATCTTTTTCTAAAATTCTTATATTTAAAAATCTCTTTAATATAAAAAATTATTATATGTTCAATTTTAAATTTTTTTAATATATCTTTATTGACTTTACTATATTTTATTGTTAAAATTTATCCATAGAAGTCTTCTTAGAGTATTGAACTCTAGGATTTTTTTATTTAATTATAAATTTTTCGACAAAAAAGCAGTAAAATAATATCACTTCATATTATTTTACTGCTTTTCATTTATTTTAAATTTTAAAGATATCTAAAAAATTTATTTATATTATTTTACTTTCCTTATTTAGATTACCTTTTTAATTTCTTTTATCAATTTTTCTTTTACTTGTTCAACTGTTCCTGCAACTGTTGCACCTGCTGCTCTTGGGTGTCCTCCACCACCAAAGATATAGCAAATATCAGAAACATTAATATTTGAACCATTTCCTGTTCTCATGGAAACTTTATATAGATTTTCTTCCTTTTCACGTATAAATACAGAAACCTTAACACCTTCTATGCTTCTTCCATTTTCCACAATTCCTTCATGATCTCCTGGCTCTGCTTGTACATCTTCTTCGTCTTGTTTATTAATATATGTAAATGCAATTTTGTCATTCTCTAAAAGTTCTAATCGATTCATTGCTCTTCTTAATAATTCAAAATTAGATTTTCTTCTAGTTTCCAATACTCTTTGATAAATATCAGATATGTTGACACCTTTTCTTAATAATTCTGCTGTAAATTCAAATGTTTCTGCTGTCACACTAGCATACTTAAATCCACCTGTATCTGTAATAATTCCTGTTACAATACAACTTCCAATTTCTGCATCAATGTCAATATCAAAATATTCAAACATACCTGCTAAAATTTCACAACAAGCAGGAGATACTGGATTGACAAAATTCAAATCTCCATACATCATATTCGTACTATGATGATCAATAACAATTGTTTTTTTGGCTTTTTCAAAATATTCTCTTCCAACTAGTCTTTTTAAATCAGCACAATCTAATGAAATTGCTAAATCATATGTTTCTACATCTGAAGTTGTTTTTACATCCTTAGCTCCTGGTAAAAAGTCAAATGTTCTTGGAAATTCTTTGACAATTACATCTACTTTTTTTCCCATTTTTTTTAATGCCAAATTCATGGCTAGCACACTTCCAATTGCATCTCCATCTGGTGATTCATGTGCCATTACCACAATGGTTTCTGCTTGTTTTATTTCTACTAAAATATCATCTAATGTCATTTTTTTCTTCCTTTCTATTAATGACAGGGGACACACCTTACCTTTTGGCCATTTCCACTTTAGCTAAGGAATGTCCCCTCCCCTTGTGATTTACTGTTGACCTTTGCTAATAGTGTATCCTCTTTTTTCTTTTATTTCTAGGACACACCTTACCTCTAGGTCATCTCCACTCAGGTTAAGGAATGTCCCCTCCCCTTGTGATTTACTGATAACCTTCGCTAAAGCTTCCCCTTAATTTTTACTCTTGTTCTTCTTTTTTAGGCATGATTTCTTTTAAAATAGAATCAATTTTTGCTCCATATTCAATAGAATCATCTAATTCAAAGATTAATTCTGGTGTATTTCTTAAATTAATTCTTCTAGCTAATTCACTTCTAATATATCCTGATGATTTTTTTAGTCCTGCCAATGTATCTTTTATATTTTTTGAATTTAAAATACTAACATACACTTTAGCAAATTTCAAATCATTGGTTACTTTTACCTTTGTAACACTAATCATTCCTGTTACATTTGGATTTTTTAGTTCATATCCAATAATTTGACTAAGCTCTTTTCTATATTCTTCATCAATTCTCCCCAATCTTGGATTTTCTTTTCCTTGCATATATTTCTCTCCTTTGTTTTAACATAACAGTGGCATGATAAAATTCTTTATATGATATTCATGCCACTATCTGTTACTTATCTATTCATTTTATTTATCTTTTAATTTCTTCCATTACATAAACCTCAATGATGTCTCCCTCTTTGATGTCATTATAGTCTTCAATTTGCATTCCACATTCAAATCCTTTTGTTACTTCTTTTACATCATCTTTAAATCTCTTTAAGGTTGCTAAATGTCCTTCATGGATAACAATATTATCACGAATTACTCTGACACCTGCATTTCTTTCTACTTTTCCATTTAATACATAAGCTCCTGCAATGGTTCCTACATTTGAAATTCTAAATGTCTGTCTTACTTCTACATTTCCGATTACTTTTTCTTCATATTTTGGTGCTAACATTCCCTTCATAGCAGCTTCTACATCTTCTATTGCTTGGTAAATAACAGAATATTGTTTAATTTCTACTTCTTCTTTTTCGGCCATTTCTTTTGCTGTATGGTCAGGTCTTACATTAAATGCAATGATAATCGCATTAGATACTTTTGCAAGTGTAACATCTGATTGGTTAACTGCTCCTGCTGCACTATGAATTACTTTTACTCTAACTTCTTCATTTTGTAGTTTTTCTAATGATTGTTTTACAGCTTCCACAGAACCTTGTACATCTGCTTTTACAATTAAGTTTAATACTTTTAATTTTCCTTCTTCCATTTGGCTAAATAGATTATCTAATGTTACTTTTGTCACACTATTGATTGCTTGTTCTCTTGCTTGACGTTTTCTTCTTTCTATTAAATGTTTTGCCATTTTTTCATTTTTTACTTCATAGAATGTATCTCCAGCTTCTGGCACATCTGTTAATCCCATGATTTCAACTGGTGTTGAAGGACCTGCTGATTTTACTTTTTTACCTTTATCATTTACCATGGCTCTGATTCTTCCGATTGATGAACCAACTACAATTGTATCTCCCACATCTAAAGTTCCTCTTTGTACTAACATGGTTGCAATGGCACCTTTTGCTTTATCTAGTCTTGCTTCGATAACAGCACCTTTTGCTTGTTTATGTGGGTTTGCTTTTAATTCTAATACATCTGCTTCTAATAATACCATTTCTAATAATTGATCTATATTTTGATGTTTCTTAGCAGAGATTGGAACATAAATTGTATCTCCACCCCATTCTTCTGGCACCAATTCATACGCCATTAATTCTTGTTTTACTTTATCAATATTGGCATCTGGTAAATCAATTTTGTTAATTGCTACAATAATTGGAATTCCTGCTGATTTTGCATGGTTAATCGCTTCAATGGTTTGAGGCATTACACCATCATTGGCAGCAACTACTAGGATAGCAATATCTGTAATTTGTGCACCTCTCGCACGCATTGCTGTAAATGCTTCATGTCCAGGTGTATCTAAGAAAGTGATTTCTCTATCATTAATTTTTACCATATATGCACCAATGGCTTGTGTAATTCCTCCTGCTTCTCCTTCAATGACATTGGTTTTTCTAATAGCATCTAATAACGAAGTTTTACCATGGTCTACATGTCCCATAACAACAACAACTGGTGGTCTTGCAACTAGTTCTTCTTCTCTATCTTCAGATTCATCAAATAAGATATCTTCTTCTGTTACTGTTTCTTTCTTTGTTGCTGTAATACCAAATTCTTGAGCAATTAGATATGCTGTATCAAAATCAATTTCTTGATTAATCGTTGCCATAACACCAAATCCTAATAACTTTTTAATAACATCTGCTGTTGTCTTTTTCATTTCTGCAGCTAAATCTTTTACTGTAATCGTTTCTGGGATTTCTATATCTGTTAATTTGAAGATTTTTTGTTTTGTTCTTTCTTCTTGATTTTGGTTTTTCTTTTTCTTTCCTCTTCTTCCTCTTTCTGTTGTTAAATCATAATAATCTAACATACCACCTTCTTGGTCATCAAACATATTAGATAATTGATTTGCTGTTTTTAATGTTTTTAGTTTTCCTTCATCAAAATTACCATTATTAGAGTTTCTTCTATTTTTTGACTTTTTGGTATTTTTATTTTCATCAAATTTATTATTATTTTTTTGTTTATCAATATTTTTGTTGTATTCTCTTACAT
Organism: uncultured Eubacteriales bacterium; assembly: GCA_949289635.1. GTDB lineage: Bacteria > Bacillota > Clostridia > TANB77 > CAG-508 > CAG-269. The sequence continues at coordinate 20,421 of CASEOS010000001.1, forward strand.
TTTCTTTTTCTACCACTTCTGTTGCCATAATATTTTTAATATTTTTCTCAATACCTTTTTCATCTAATGGTCTTTTTCCATATCGATCATTATTGGTATTGCGATTATTAAATTTATTATTTCTATTATTGAAGTTATTATTACTACTATTGTTATTATTATTGAAATTATTTCTTCTTTGATTATTATAATTATTGTTTCTATTTTGATATTGATTGTTCATATGATTGTTATTTACTCTTACATTTTTTATGTCTGTTTTCATACTCTTATTTTCTTCAACCTTTTCTGTATCTTTACTTGATTTTTCTTCTTGAACAGTTTTTGTCTCTGGTTTTGCTGTTATTTCTTCTTTTACCACTGATTCACTTTTTACTTTTGTTTTTTCTTCTTTTTTTACTTCTTCCTTCTTTTCTTCTTTCTTTGGTTCTGGTTTATTTAAACCAAATAATTCACTAACTGTCATTGGTTTGTTTGGTTTATTTCTATAAACAATATTATAGTCTTTATTGGTTTTTCTTTCCACAAAACCAATATTGCTATTTCTTTTTTCTTCTTTCTTTACAACTTCTTTATTTTTTTCAGGTTCATCTTGTGAAATAATCACTTCTCTTCTAATAATAACAGGTGTTTCTTTTTTTGCTTCTTTTTTAGAATCCTTTTTGGTTTCTTTATTCTCTACTACTTTTTTGGTTCCTGTATTTTTCTTTGTAATTGCTTCTTCTATTCTTTTTGCTTCCTCTTCTTCCACACCACTTAAATGACTTTTGGCTTCAATATTTAATTTGTTAGCAATATCTAATACTTCTTTACTTGTTAAATTTAATTTTTTTGCTATTTCATGTATTTTTATTTTACCCAAGAACTTCACCCCCATTGTTTATTTTTTCTATTTCTTTAGATAAATTTATATCTTGTATACCAATGATTGCTTTATTTTTCTTTCCTATTGCTTTACTTAATGTTTCTATATCTGCTATTTCTATAACTGGTATATGAAATTGTTCACATATTTTTTTAAATTTATCTTTTGTTCTATCTGATGAATCCTCTGCTAGAATCACTAACTTTACTAATCTCTTTTTTATACTATTTTCTACGCTATCTGCACCAAAAGATATTTTTCCGTGCTTTTGCAGATAATCCAATTAAACCTAATATTTTCTTATTTACCAAGAATGACACCTCTTAAACTTTCATAAATTTCGTCTGATATATGTATATCTAATACTTTTTCTAATCTTTTTGATTTGATAACTTTTTCTAGGCAGTTTATATTATCACAAATATATGCCCCTCTGCCTTCCATCTTACCTGTTCTGTCTATGTGTATCTCATTTTCTTTATTTTTCACAATTCTAATGAATTGATTTTTATCTTTTTTTTCATTACATCCCATACAGGTTCTTTGTGGTATTTTTTTCACTTAAAACCCTCCATTCGAACAGTTTATTTTTTCAATTATTGTCCATTCTATTTTATGTTTTATAATCTTAATTATTCTTCATTTTCTGCTTGTTCTTGTTTTTCTTCTATTGGTTCTTCTTTTTGTGTTTCAGCTTCTTGTGCTTTCATTAACATTTCTCTAAATTGGGTTTCTGATTTAATATCTATTTTCCAATTTGTTAATTTAGCAGCTAATCTTGCATTTTGTCCTGATTTTCCAATAGCAAGTGATAATTGGTCATCTGGAACAATGACTTGTGCAAATTTTTCTTCTTCTTTTATATCTACTGCCAATATTTGTGCTGGTAATAATGCTGAAGATATATAAATTGATGGGTCTTCATTCCATTCAATGACATCTATTTTTTCTCCATTTAATTCATTGATGACATTTTGAATTCTAACACCTTTTTGTCCTACACAAGAACCAACTGGGTCAATGTTTGGATCTGGAGAATATACTGCTACTTTACTTCTATACCCTGGATCTCTTGACACACTCTTAATTTCAATAACCCCTTCATAAATTTCTGGTATTTCAAATTCTAATAATTTTCTGACAAAGTCTGGATGACTTCTAGATACAATAACTTGTGGTGCTCCTTTTGCTCCTCTTTCTACATCTAGTACATATCCTTTTATTTTATCATTGACTCTATAAGTTTCGGTTGGTACTTGTTCTTTTGTTGGCATAATGCCTTCTAGTCTTCCTAAATCCATTACCACAATATTTTTATCTGCTTTTTGAATAATTCCTGAAACAATTTCGCCTTTTCTATCATTAAATTCTGTGTAAATAATTTCTCTTTCTGCTTCTCTTAATTTTTGAATGATAACTTGTTTTGCTGTTTGTGCTGCAATTCTTCCAAAGTTTCTTGGAACAATTTCTACTTCTACTGTATCTCCGATATTCACATCTTTGTTAATTTTTTTAGCATCTTCTAAACTGATTTCTAATGCACTATCATTTGCATGTTCCATAACTTCTTTTATAGAATATACATGTGTTGCACCAGTTTGTGGATCCATGACAATTTTTACATTTTCTAATGCATCAAAATTTCTTTTGTATGCTGTTAATAGTGCTGTTTCAATGGATTCTAATAAATATTCTTTTTTGATTCCTTTCTCTTTTTCTAATTCTTCTAGAGCTAATATTAATTCTTTATTATCGATTGCTGGTTCTTTTGCTTTGCTTTTGCTTTTCATCTTTTTTCCTTCCTTTCTTACTTTTCAATCTAAGATTGGAAAAGAATTAAATTTTGGCAAGGAAAATTTCATTTAAAAGGCAAGGGCGCATACGTTTGTATGTAACCGCGTTTTAAATGGAATTTGACGTAGTCCAAAATTGTAATTATTTTTCAATCCCAGTTATATATGGTTTTGATTTGTGCAATACTCTTCCTTTCAACTTCTATATCCTCTTCTAACAGGATATATTCTTCATTAAAATCTTTTAATATTCCTTGATACTCTTTATTTCCTAATGCATCTTTTTTGAATAATTTGATAGCAACTTCTTTTCCTTTATTTTGTTCTAAGTGTTTATCTTTTCTTAACACTCTTTCTATTCCTGGTGATGAAACCTCTAAAAAGTATTGGTCTTTAATATAGTTTGCTTCATCTAGTAAATCTGATATGGCATCATTTACTGTTTCACAATCTTTTAAATCAATTCCTTCTGGTTTATCAATATAGATTCTTAGGAAATAGTTTTTTCCTTCTTTTGCATATTCTACATCATATAAGTCATAACCTATGTTCTCTATTTTTTCTTTTAATAGGTTCTCTACTTTTTCTTCTATACTTGCCAAGAAGTTTTCCTCCTTTTTTCAAAATTTAAGAGTGGGATTTGTTCCCACTCTCTCGCTCTTGTTGTTTTCCTTATATATTATACCCACTTTTTACCAAAAATGCAAGGTTTTTTCAAAAAAATTCAGTATTTTTTAATCATTGATATATAATTGTAAATTTCCTTTTTGATATTCTTCCATAATTCTCATATTGATTTCATTTTGTACATCTCTTGCTTTTTTAGGATTTACTAAATATCTGATGTACATTTCTATATGTGATCTTTCTATTTTCATATAGATAATAGGGTCTAAATTATTATAATAAATTCTATATTCTAATATCGCCTCATCAACAGCATCTTCCATTTTTCTTGGAATTTCTTTTAAAGTTTCATTATCAAATACAATTTCATATAATATTTCTTCTGTTTTTCTAATATCTGCATCTAATGAAACATCTACTTTTATTTCATCCCATATGTATTTAAACACTTTTGTATAATTTTTTAGTGTTTTGGTAAAGATATATGAATTTGGTATATGAATAATTCTTCCTGTACTTTGCTCTCCATATACTCGTTTTCCTATTTCTAATATTTCAAACCCTAAGGCGTGTTTACTGATAACATCTCCCATAACATCATCAATTTCAATTCTATCTTCTATTTCAAAAGGCCTATTAATATTAATATACATACCAGCAAAAAAGTTAAAAATAATTTCTCTTATGGCAATCGTTAAACCAGCTGATATTAAACTAATAAATGTAATTAGTCCTGATAGTTTTTCTCCCCAAAGAAGAAAAACTAATATAAAAGAAATGACTGTTAATATAATTCTAATTTTTCGATTTCTGAAAAATTTCTTTTTATCATTGACTGGTAAATTAGAATATATCTTTTTTATAATGGATTTTATAATTCCGAAAACCAAAAATATTAATATCGTTATTATCGTTAATTTTATGTATTCACTATCCATTCCTGTCATTTTTCCTAAATATATTGAAAATTCTTGTATATATCCCATATCTTCCCTCTTTCTTTATATATATTTGTATTCTAATGAATACAAAAGAGTTGTATATTTCAATACAACTCTCTTATATTTTAATATGTTATTTCAATAAAATCAATATTATTCTTTATTTTCTTCTTCTTTATTTTCTTCTGATTTTGTTTCAGCTAAATCTTTCATTGTTAAATTAATTCTACCTTGGTCATCAATATCTGTCACTCTTACAGTTACTTTATCTCCTACATGTAATACATCTTCTACATGTTTGATTCTATCTTTAGAGATTTGAGAAATATGTAATAATCCTTCTTTTCCTCCACATCCTAAATCAACAAATGCGCCAAAGTTCATAATTCTAACAACTTCTCCATAATAGATACCATCTACTTCTACTTCTCTAACAATATCTTCTATCATTTCTAATGCTTGTTCTGCTTTTTGATTATCATTTGAATAGATAAATACTTGTCCATCTTCTTCAATATCGATTTTTACACCTGTTTCTTCAATAATTTTGTTAATTGTCTTTCCGCCAGCACCGATAACATCTTTAATTTTATCAACCTTAATTTGTGTACTAACAATTCTTGGTGCATATGGAGAAATATCTGCTCTTGGTTTATCTAATACTGGAAGCATAACATCTTCTAATATGTGTTTTCTAGCAATTCTTGTTTTTTCAAACGCTTCTTTGATGATATCATAAGATAATCCATCTACTTTGATATCTACTTGAATTGCTGTAATTCCTTTTTCAGTTCCTCCTACTTTAAAGTCCATATCTCCAAAGAAATCTTCAAGTCCTTGGATATCGACTAACATCACATAGTCATTTTCATCTTCTGGATTTGTAACCAATCCAGTTGAAATACCTGCTACTGGTCTTTTGATTGGTACACCTGCATCCATTAATGCTAATGTGCTTCCACAAATACTTGCTTGTGATGTAGAACCATTTGAAGATAATACTTCTGATACAACTCTAATAGCATATGGGAATTCTTCTTTTGATGGAATTACTGGAACTAGTGCTTTTTCTGCTAAAGCTCCATGTCCAATTTCTCTTCTACCAGGTCCTCTTGAAGTTCTTGCTTCACCAACACTATAGCTTGGGAAATTATAGTGATGCATATATCTTTTTGATTCCTCTGTGTCAATTCCATCTAATACTTGTTCTTCGCTAACCATTCCTAATGTTGCTACTGATAAGACTTGTGTTTGTCCTCTTGTAAATAAAGCACTTCCATGTGTACGAGGTAATAATCCTACTTCACATGACAATGGTCTGATTTCATCTAATGCTCTTCCATCCACTCTTTTATGTTCATCAAAGATTAAATGTCTAACGCATTTCTTTTCTAATTTGTAAATTGCTTCTCCTAAATCTCCTTTGTGTTCTTCAGCTGATTCTTGTCCAAATTTTTCTTCATAAGTATTAGCTATTTTTTCTGTTAATTCTGAAATGTTATTATCTCTTATTTCTTTATCCACTTCTTGCACAGCTATTATCATATCTTCTTTGAAATTGGTTTCTACAAATTCATAAATATCTTCTGGTACAGCAAATGATTTATATTCAAATTTTGGTTTTCCAATTTCTTTTTTCATTTTTTCAATAAATTTACAGATTTTCTTAATTTCTTTATGACCTTCTTCGATTGCTTTTAACATCACATCATCTGGAACTTCATTTGCTCCTGCTTCAATCATGGCAATTTTCTTTTCTGTTCCTGCAACTGTTAATGTTAAATCACTTTTTTCTCTTTCTGCTTCTGTTGGGTTTATAATAATATTTCCATCAACTAATCCAACATTGACTGCTGCTGTTGGTCCACCAAATGGAATATCTGATATAGATAATGCTGCTGAAGCACCAATCATAGCTGCCACTTCTGGTGAATTGTCTTGGTCAACACATAAAACAGTTGCCACAACAACTACATCATTTCTAAAATCCTTTGGGAATAAAGGTCTTAAAGGTCTATCGATTGCTCTTGATGTTAAGATTGCTTTTTCGCTTGGTTTTCCTTCTCTTTTAATAAACCCACCTGGTATTTTTCCTACAGAATATAATTTTTCTTCATAATCTACTGAAAGTGGGAAAAAGTCAATTCCTTCTTTTGGTTCTTTAGAAGCTGTAACATTAACAATTACAACTGTATCTCCATATCTAACTAATACACTTCCATTTGCTAATCCTGCCATTTTACCTGTTTCAAAAACAAGTTTTCTTCCTGCTAATTCTGTTTCATACGTTTTAAACATAAAAAATCCTCCTAAATTAAATAAATTTGCACCATTTAGAAACTTTAGTAAACTTAATTTAGATGGTAACCTCTATGATGAGCTGGTGATGATTTTGGGGACGGAGCAAAAAATCATCATTGCACTAAAGTATTAAAATTAATCATTAATTTTTAAATAAAATGATGATTTTTTGCTCCGTCCCCAAAATCATCACCAGCTCATCATACAAGCTACTTACCTAAATCAACAAGTTTACTAAAATTTTTTTAAAGCCCGATTATACACCGGGCTTATATGTTATTTTCTTATTCCTAATTTTTCAACGATTGTTCTATATCTGTTGATATCTTTTTTAGCTACGTAGTTTAATAGGTTTCTTCTTTTACCAACCATTTTTAGAAGTCCTCTTCTTGAATGGTTATCTTTTTTGTGAACTTTTAAGTGTTCTGTTAATTCATTAATTCTTTCTGTTAAAAGAGCGATTTGAACTTCTGGTGAACCAGTATCGTTTTCTTCTCTTTTATATGTGTTAATGATTTCTTGTTTTCTTTCCTTTGTCATCGTTTACACCTCCTATTTTTTTGTTTTCTCCTTTAACTGAGCTTAAGATTTGGTGCTTATCTATAAGCTAAGTAAAAGGTATGTTGTTTTTCAACATACCTATTTTACTATATATTTCTATTTTTTTCAAGTGTTATTGAGAATTTTCTCATTTTCTTAGGCAAAATACATAAAATCAAATTTTATCTAAAATCTCTTTTAATCTCGAATGTTGTTCTGTTAAGTATAAATACCCTATCAAAGCTTCAAATGCTGTTGCATACATATATTCTTGTACATTAGAATTTTTAGGCAAATGATGATTTTGTGTATTTCTTCCTCTTCTTACAATATCTTTCTCTTCATCAGTTAACATTTCGTAGATTTCATTTAACTTTTCTGCTTGACTTTTTGCTTTTACATATTTAATAGCCTCTATATGTAATTTATGTGGTTTTAAATTTGTTTCATTAATTAATTTATTTCTTATAAATAGTTCATATACAGCATCTCCAATATATGCCCATGTCAATGGTGACATTAACTCAACATCTTCTTTTGTCCTATCTATCTTTAAGAATTCTTCCATTTCATTTTTTCCTTTTCTCTCTTATTTTATTAATTATTATATTTCATCTTACTATGTTTTATTATTTTGCAACACTATGTGAGTCTTTCCATCAGTTTTATATATTATTTATATTACGACACTCGCTACAAACTAAAAATTTGTATGATATCTTTACAATTTTTTTCTGCCTCTTCAATACATGCTGATAATGTTAATAATTTTTTCTTCTGTTCCATCTTTTCTATAACCCTTTCAACTGATTCTTCATATGATACACCTCTTAATCCAAGTTCATGAAGCCAAATTAAAGCCCCCTTTACAGTAACAAATTTAAAACATTCTGCATTTTTTACTACCTCTGCTACTAGCGATGTTGCTTTAATAGCATTATGATGTGCCTCGATTGAATTTAAAATCACTTTTTGATTTTCCTTTGATACACCCCACTCCTCTAAATACTTTTTAGAAAACTCTGCACTTAATTGTGGATGTTTTTTTTGAATTTCTCCTTTATATACACGACTAAAAACAGTATGTTGCAAATATAATGATATTAATACTAAATCTTTATTTACATTATATTGATTAGCCAATTCTTCTCCTTTTTCAATTGCAATTTCAGTTAATCCCCATGCAGGAGCTTTATTCTTTTTGGTCTGCTCATACATTAATTCTTTAGCTTTTTTTACTACTTCTTCCATTATCTATAACCCCCTATAAGTTTCTATATATTTTTATTAAGCTTTTTCCAATGATATTCTTCCTATTTTTCCATTCTTAAATTCATCTAATATAATTCTTGCAGTCTTTTCTTCATCAATATTACCACCAGAAATAATGCAACCTCTTTTTTTACCAATTGCTAAAAAGATTTCATAAATATTTTCATTTTCTGGTCTTTCCTCATTTTTTAATTGCTCGTTTATATATTCTTCTGTTAGTTTATATCTTTCACATAAATGTTTTGGATAATTTTCTATTAAAAATTTTACTAAATAATAGGCAATTTCTGTTCTTTGCAAAATATCTTCTTTTATGGTTCCTGTAAATGCAAGATGTAATGCTACTTCTTCACTTTCAAATTTAGGCCATAATACACCTGGTGTATCTAACAACTCAACTTTTTCATTAATACGAATCCATTGCTTTTGTTTGGTGACACCTGGCTTATTTCCGACACCAGCAGATGTTCTTTTAGAAATTCGATTAATAAATGAAGATTTTCCTACATTTGGTATACCTAATACCATGGCTTTTATCTTTCTTCCGATTCTTCCTTTTTCTGCTTGATTTTTTAATTCCTCATCCATTATTTTTTCTATTCTTCTGACACATTCTTCAATTCCTTTTCCAGAGTTAGAATCTGTTAAAACTGCTGGAATATTTCTACTTTTAAAATATTCTATCCATCTTTTATTTTGTCCTTCATCTGCTAAATCGCATTTATTTAATACAACTATTTTCTTTTTGTTTTTTGTAATTTCTGCTATATCTGGGTTTTGACTAGAAATGGGTATACGTGCATCTAGCAATTCTATGACAATATCCACCAATCTTACATCTTCTATAATTTGTCGTTTCGTTTTTGCCATATGACCTGGATACCACGCTATCGATACTTTGGAATACACTTTTCCATTTTCGGATTTATTATTTCTTTTCCTATTTTTTTTATTCAAACTTAACAGCCTCCTTCCGTTGTTTTATAAAAATTCTTTTCTATTATAGCATATACTTAATAAAATCGCAAACTTAACATAAATATCTACAAGTGTTTCAAATCTATGGCTTGTACATTGTTTTTTTTAGTATCTTATTTTATGTCTATAAATCCCAGAAAAAGAGTTATCCTATCTTATTATAGAATAACTCTTTTCTGTTATAAAATGTATATTTTATATTTATCCTTATGTTTAATGTTTATATTTATAGAACATCAATCATTTTTTGATTATCATTATCGATTATACTAGTCTAGTTGACTTAAAGCATTTATTATTTTTCCCTCTAAATCTTTTTGTTGAGTAGCAGTTAATTCATTAGATGTTCTAATTAAAACTGTTCCTACAACTCTATGTGATCCAGACGCAAGTATACCACCGTCAAATGCAGCCAAATATTCTTCTCGTTTTTTAGCATCTTCTTCATTTGCATACACTTCAATAGCTCCTCCTGCATCTGTTCCTTTATCAATAAGGTCTGTTCCATATACTTCATTTTGATTAACATTCTTACTTTCAAAATATACTGTTGCAGTATAACCTCCTGGTTTATTTAAATTACCATTTGGGTCATTATCTTCTGTTACTGCTCTAACATCAGCAATTTCATCTATCGTTTGTAATCTTTGGATTACAAAATCTTCACTAGGATTTATAAACTGCTTATATTGTTTAATACTAATATCATATGCATTATATGTTTCATCCAATTCTTTAGATATTTCAGTATAATCTGGAGGTGTACTTAGTTCTTCAGTTTTACTTATAATCTCTTTTGTGGTTTTTGGCATTTTATCTAATACTAATTTAGAAGCTCCTGCTCTTTTAGTTACATCTTTCGCTATCTCAATTATATTTTCATCTAATACATTTTCATTAGAATCAATTAAATCCTGAAGCTTTTTTATTTTTGTATCAAGCTCATTATTCTTTTCTTCAATAACTTTTACTACATCATTATAATTTTTAACTGCTATATTATAAGGTTTTATAATTTTTATATATCCAAAAATACCACCAATAATTAATAAAATAACCACTATAACAATTGATATAATTAATACTTTTTTATTTTTCATTTTATCATTCCCCTTCATTATTTTTTATATAATTTTAATTAACCTCATAATCTTCTTTATCAAAAATAATATCTTCCTCTTTTGTTTCTACATGATTCGGATTACTTAATAATGTATCCTGTAATGAGATTTTTAACTTATCGCAACAAGGCTTAAATGTTAGAAAAGTAATACCTCCTCCAACAACGCCCCCTACAATTGGTAAAGACTTTTGAACTGCACCTGTTAACATCTTTTTAGTCATATTTACTCCAAACTATTTAGATATACTCTTAATTATAGGATACAATGTACCTTTGGTTAGTGCGGTACTCATTATTTTCTTACTTATCCCGTTTGCAAGTCCTTTAGCCATAGCTTTTAATGCTGTATTAGCTCCAGCTACTCCATACATTACACCTAAACAGATTATTAAAATATTTAAGGTTTCAGAGTCAAATGTTTGCTGTTGATTTTCCCATGTATCAATTTCTGGAAATCCATACAAATACATAAGTAAGTCATATCTTCATAATATAATTTAAAAAAGACATTTGAGACCACTCTCAAATGTCCCTAATTTCTACAAAGTTCTATAATTATTCTTATCTGCTCTATCATCTAATTTTCTATCATATGCTTCATTTTTATAAAACCAATCTGTTTTTTTATCTTTAGGGTGTGCCTTTCTATTTTTATCTGCTAATAAATCTAATAATACAGCTATTGGTAAAATAATTCCTATTAAAGATATGATTAATGCTGTATAATCATTTAATCCCAATTGTGAAGATCCATCAATTAATGTCGTTATTTTTGTCATAATATCTGTTCCAAAATACATTCCATATGCTAATAAATAAATTAAAGCTCCCACAATTTTTCTTTTTACAACTAAAACTAAACATACTAATACAACAAATAATAATACAATTTCCATCGTTTCATTAACTGGAACTATAAAAAAGTCTTGATGTAGTTGTGCCATTAAGGCAACCATAATTCTGAATACCCAGTACATTACCATAAAGCAAGCCAATAACCATGTAGAAAAATTTCTCATTTGTAATTCCTCCTTTATTTACATAGAAAAATAAAGGCGAAAAGATTTCGCCTTATTTAATTAATCTACAAAATCAAAGTCATCCTTAAATTTTTCTTTGAAAATTTCAAATACTTTATTAAGTGTATCTTCATCATCAACACTTACATAAGATTCTTCATCTGATTCTTCGTCTGTGTCTTCTACTTTTAAAATAACAACTTCGCCTTCTTCGTCTTCTCCTTCTTCTGCCATTGGTAATAAAACAACATATTCTTCATCATCTAATTCTACTAAGTCTAAGAATTCGAATCTTACTTCATTTCCATCTTCATCATTTAATATAACAACGTTATCTAACTCTTCTCCTTCATAATTTTCGTTATCGTTCATAAATTTCTCCTTTCATTTATTTATTTTATTATATATTACATATAATACATGATTAATCTGAATTTTTCAATGTATTTTTTAATTTATTTAAATATGTTTCTAAAATGTATACCGCCGATATTGTATCAACAATATTCCTTTTTTTATGCTTATTTACATCTAAAAAATTCATCGTTTTATGAGCTGCAACAGTTGTGAGTCTTTCATCAATTACTTCGATTTTTATTTTATTATATTTACATTGTAATTTATGGACAAATTTTTTCGTAATTTCTGCTCTTTCTGACATGGTTCCATCCATATTCAAAGGTAATCCTACCACAATGGTATCTACTTCATATGTATCCAAAATTTCATCCAATCTTCTTAGTACAATTTTATCAGATTGATTTCTTTGGATTGTTTCTAATCCTTGTGCTGTTATATTTAATTCATCTGTTATGGCTACTCCTACTCTTGCATCTCCATAATCTATTCCTAATATTCTCATATTAGTCCTCTTCTAATCCTATATATTTTTTTACCATTTTTTCTAACAATTCATCTCTTTCAATAGTTCTAATCTTATTTCTTGCATCATTATGACTTGTTATATAAGTAGGATCTCCTGATAAAATGTATCCGACAATTTGATTAATTGGATTATATCCTTTTTCCATTAAAGCTTCATATACTTCTTTTAAAATTTCTTGACTTTTAACATTTTGCTCTTTTTCTACTTTAAAATTCATTGTTTTGTCAAATTCCATACAAGTACCTCCTTTTTGTTTTTTGTGTCAAAGAATTCTTTTTATCATAGTTATATATTAGTTATATCACTTTCTTGCTTGTCAGCATTATCCAAATATTCTTCTAATTTCTTTAAAACTTCTTCCAATCCTGTTCCTTTATAATAAGAAGATAGCGCAACATTTATTCTTGGTGTTACTACTTGTTTTGTCATGTCTATATTTTTATTTTCGCTGTTTTCATTTGTATATTCCGTAGTATCTTCTGGTAAAGATATTTTCATTTGTTCGATATAATCTTTTATATCATTCACAAATGTTGCTACTCCTTCTGTATCTACTCCTGAAAAAGCAATAACAAATTTAGGTCCCATATATCTAACAAATACATAATCTTCTGAAATATTATCTTGCACATATCTACTAATTTGTTTTATAACTTCATTTCCTAATTCTCTACAATAATTTTTATTAATTTCCTCAATATTAATAATTTTAAACATACATATCGTTGATATTGTATATTGATCAATAATTTTTTTGCCCTCTCCATATAAATATTCTTCTGAATATAGTCCTGTAAATAAATCTGTTCTTACAATAGACTCTAATGTTTTTTGATGTACAACTGTCTTTAATACAGATACAATATTGTCTTTTATGACTTCTAAAACTGTAATATCTACATTATCAAAATCATGTGGAGTACCACTTTCTAATATCCAATATCCAATATATACGTTATCTATATATAGTGGAAAGAATATGGCTGATTTTGCTCTTCCAAATTCCATTTTTTGATATGGAAGTCTTTCATTTTCATTGTTTACAGTAACATATTTTGGAGTAGCTGTTTGTATACTATCCTTAAACATATCTACATCTTGTAAAGATTTTAATGAATCCCAATGTCTTGTGTCAACATTAGATGCTTTTATTTCATATTCTGCACCATTAAAGACAACAATAGTTGAATATTTTATTTCATATTTTTCAATTAAAATATTGTTTATCTTCTTTATTTTTTCATCTACAGAAGATGTTTCACCTATTGTACTCATAAAATCTTGAACGACTTGTAGGTTAGTAATTTTTTGATTAATATTTTTAAATTTTTGAATTTTTTGACTAATTTTTATATTATAGATAACTAGTATAATGACAATTATTACTAATACTACAGCAACTCCTATTATCACTGTTAATTCCTCCTATTTAAACTTAAAAATTTCTTTTCATTTGATTTAATGTATCATTCATACTTGGAGAAAATACATTTGATTGACTGTTTCCTCCAACTGCTGGTGGTCTATATGTTCCTTGTCCTGACACTAATGGATAAATCATATTTCCTAATGCCTTTAAAACTTGCATAAATGTTTTTGAATATCCTTTTAAATTAATATCACAATTAATAATGCCTTCTAAATATTTTATATATATTTCCTCTTCAAAAGGTATTGTAATATATTTGATTAAATTTCTATCAAACAATTCTGTCATAAATGACATCGCAGGGTCATTATAAAATGCCATTCCACCAATAATTGTTTTTTCATTAATTCCTCTAATTTTTACAAATTTATTTAATATAATCTTTAATTTTCCTTCTTCTAATATATTTTTTGATTTTAGTTCTCTTAAGAAAGCTGTAAGTGGTTGAATTGTAAGTATGTCTAAAGATTGCACTAAATAAGTTTCTAATGATTGTTTAAAATATCCTACTGGTGTATTAAAATCACAATCAATTAATATTAAAGAATAATTTTTTACTAATGTTTCTAATATTTCATCAACTCTACTAATAGAATCTTGTTCATCTGGTAAAGATGTGAATACAGTTAAGTTTTTATTTACTTGTATCCCATTGGCAATACCTTCTGATAATTGTTCTATACTATTTGCTGCAATATTTCTTAATGCTTCTTCATTTTTAGTATATATATAATATGAGTTTCTATTTGCTGTTGTATCTAAAACAGCTACATTGATTCCCATTGATGATAATAATTCTGCCACATTGTTAACAATAAATGATGTACCATTTTTACTTGTCCCAACAAATGTTACAATTTTCTTATCTGATGTTAAAAGTGATGAGATATCTATTGTTTGTACATAATTATTATTTGTTCTTGTCATTTCTCTTGAATTTGAAGATACATATTCATTATTATATGAACTTTGATTTGTATTTTGAGAATAATTAAATGCTGGTTCTTGTGTTGTATTTTGTTCTGGTTCTGGAATAGAATCTACTTCTTCAAATCCTGGCAATAACATATCCTCTTCATCATCAAATCCCGGTAAAATCGCATCTGTGCTACTATTATTTGAATTATTTTCTTCAAATCCTGGTAACATTGTATCATTATCATTTTCTTCAAATCCTGGTAATATGGTATTATGATTTTCTTCCTGTGTACTAAAGTTATCAAAACCAGGTAATACAGTATCTGTATTGTTTTCTTCCTCTTCAAATCCAGGTAAAATGGTTTCTTCTTCTGGAAGTGGATTTTTTCTTGGTCTTCCTCTTCCTCTTTTTACTGGTTTTGTTTCTTGACTATTTTCTATTGGAAGTGGGTTTTTTCTTGGTCTTCCTCTTCCTCTTTTTACTGGTTGTTGTGGTTCTTGTGCTGTATTAACAGATGGTGTGTTTGAGGTTCTTTGTCCTACATTTGCTGACACCGTAGATGTATTTTCTACTGTTTCTGCTGTTGTAACTGTTCTTACTGGTTGTTGTATTGATTGATTTGTCACTTGTTGTGTCATTTGGTGCATAGCTTGTTGTTGTGCTACTTGATGTACTGATTGTTGCTGTGGTACTTGGTGTAATGTTTGTTGTACTTCTTGTGTCTTTTTAGGCTTAGACATTTTTCTTACACCTGACATATTCACAGAAGAAGGTATAACAACTGGTTTTGTCATTGTAACTGTCTTATTCTTAGATTTTAATAATTTTTCACTTGTTCCTGATTCTTCTTTTTTGTTTTCCTGTCTTAAACTATTTGACACTTTATTGTTAAATGCCATAATTTTCTGATATTTGGGAGATTTTTCTTCTAATACTGCTCTTACATTTAATGGTAAGAATTTTGTGATAATTCTTAATTGTGTATCATTATATTGTGCTGCAATATTGTTAAAACTATCAATATATCTATCTTCATCTTTTCCTAAACTCTTATAATGTGCTAAGATATTTTGTATTTCCATCTCGCTAACATCATTTTCATTTTCAGATTGATATACAACTTCTTCTGAATCAATTTTATAATATGCTTTTGCTTCTTTTTTCAATCTTGGTCTATGAATTAATCTACAAACTTCATCAACACTTCTGTCATTTCCCAATATAGCATTATAAATTCCAATACCAAATAATTTTACTAACATCTGTTCTGACTTGGTTCTTCTGTCTAAACAAATTAAAATAATTGGTATGTCATTCCCTCTCATATTAGATGCTTCATCACTAATACTATCTAATTTTTCAAATATAAATTTGTCTATTTGATCATATTGGGTATGTGAAAAAGCTTCTAGATCTTCACTAATAACAATTCTATCATATGATTTATCTTTTTGTATTTCTTTTAATATTGCATTAAAGTAATATACATTTTTATGTGAGATAATTTCTTTATATTCTTTTTGATATTTTTTTATAATTGCTTGTGAAATTTCTTCATTACTTACAGCAAATAAAACTTTCATTTGTTACCCCCTTCCAAATTTTACAAACACTGCAAATGCTAGTGGTAATATTTGGCATATAATTAATATTGTTACAAAGGTTACGATTAATCCTAGACCTTTCTCTAAAGTATCTAGTTTTCTAATACCGATTACATATTTATGAATAGCACCTATTGCAATTCCTAAAAAACAAAATGGTATACTATAAATTCTAATAATATTTAATATGTAAGCTACAAGACCATAAACATCTGAACCATATTTTTCTTGATAATCTTTTAATGAATTCGCTGTACTTTCTTTTATTTCTACCAATTTGCTTTCTGTTTCTTGATCGATTGCTTGTTCAGCTGCTTTAACTGTATTTGTACAAATAAATATTCCAAAAACAATTGTAAATATTGTAATAATGATGATTGCTTTTTTCATCTATAAATTGCCCCTTTCTTCTTTATTTTTGGCAAAATACTCCCTATTTTTTCTTATACTTATATATCATACAATAACTTTAGAAAAATAGCAAGATTTTTTTACAATTTATTATACAAATATTGCATATGTTGATATACACGATTAGCCCAATTTTTATCTGTTGCATATTTCGTGTTTACTCCTGTTAAGGTCGCTCCATAATAATAAGAACCAGTTGCTACCTCTCCCCCATATATACTTGTACCTTTTGGATTTAAATAATATTTTACAAATACTCTTGCTAATAAATCGATACTTTCTGAATAATCAGAAAAATGATAAGCACTATTATATGGACTAGAATCATAAGCCCCATATCCAAATAGATTTTTCTTTTCTAAGGATATTTTTGAAGTTCCCCATCCGCTTTCATGTATTCCAACTGCTGCAACAAAAATACCATTTATGTTATATTGTTTTTCTATATAGTAAAAATACTGTGCATTATTGGCAAATATATTATTTTTATCTTTAGAATCTGTTAATACTTTTTTAAATTGTTCTAATGATAAACCACTTGGTTGATTTAATGCCATATTAAAACTTAGTGTACTTTTTAAAGTACTTGCTGATTTTGTATCTGTTCCTGTATCATTAGTTGTTTCTTCTTTCTCTGGCGCATTTGGATTGATATATGTTGTACATTCTGCTTTTACATACCCTCTTGCTGTACCACTTTCTATTCGATACCACGAATTCTTTATTTCTTTTAATTTTAATTGATCATTTTTAGATAAGGTTGCTACTTTTTGTGAATTTTCATCCGGTTCTGTCATTACAGATAACCTATCAGAAGTAACATATAATGTGTCACCAACTTTTACTTTATAATTACTAGTTCCTGTTCCTCCACCTATTTCTACTATTTTGTTAATCGATGCTTTTGTAATCTTTTGATTTACTTGCTCTTCATTTACCAATGTCTCATCTTGATAGGTTTTCTTTACAGTTAATTCTTGGGTACCTTCTCTTCCCTCTTGCACTACTTGTACAACACCTTTTGGTATACTCGGATTTGTTCTATATTTGGTAATATATTCTAATACTTCTTCTCTCACCTCATATTCTTCTCTTTGTCCATTGTTTGTATTTTGTGAAATAATTTCTTCTAAATTGACCTTTTCTGCTTGACTAATTTTTATTTCTTCTGTATTTTGACTTGCTGTTTCTTCTGTGGCATATACTTTTTTTGAAAAATATAGATTATAAAAAAGAATAGAATATAACATAAACACAACAAAAACTAAAAAATATATGAAATTCTTGATTGTTATTTTCACTTTTTTCTCTTTATTCTCTTTTGTTTTCATATTATCACCTATCATCATTTTACCTTTTGTGTCTATTTTTGTCAATTTAAAATTTTGGAAATTTTCTATTAGCTTTTCCTATTGATTTTCTCAGGGTTTTATAATATGATATAGGTGTTTACTGAGGAGGAATTTATGAAAAATAAAAAGAATGAAAAAAATATAAAAAAGGCCAAAATGATATTAACTATTGTGACGATTATTCTACTTTGTATCGTAATTTTTCTTGCATACCTAGTTTTTCAAAAATATATATTAAAGAAAAATTTTGAAAATGATATTTTAAATTTTGCTGATAAAAATCAGTCTACTATTTTTACTGTTGATAACATAACATTATTCAGTAGTGCTGATGCTGGATACAAAACAAATACAGCCAATAATTTTACCATACAAAATTTATATCAATATACAGATATTGCTTTATTTATCAAAAATACATCTGATGAAGATACATTAGAAAACACATTAAAGAAAGTACGTATTGAAAATGTACAATTTATAAATGCACCTACACTTGGAGAACCAAATTTATATTTCAAAAGTATCAATGATTTTGCCAAAAGTGATATAAAAGAAGAAAATAACATTACAGATTCTTTTGAATTTACAATTTCTTCTAGTGATGAAGCAGATTTAAGCACTTCCACTTTATATAATAATTTAGCCAATCCTTTAACATTTAGCTATGTAAACTCTAATATAAAATCTGATTATACCATTACAGATGTTTCATCACCAATCACATATGATGGCTCTTTACTACAAAAATGCAATATTGGTTTAGAAAATATCACTTGTACCCTTTCATTTGATATTTATATTACCAATAACTTGGATGAAGATTTTAAGACAACTGTATCTATTGATATTCCCCTTTCTTCTGAGGACAAAACCATATTTGATGGTAATTTAACAATCAATCAAGATACAAATTATACGTTTTATCGATATAACTAATAACATATGATTCGCTATATTGATTGCATGTTTTTACTATTATTAAAATACAATTTTTCAAGGAGGCTTATACAAAATGAAAACTAAACTATCTATTGCTGAACAATTAAAAGAAAAATATCATAAAACTACTGAAGTAACGAATTTTAAAGATATGTTATACAACTCTAGTGAAAACTTTAAATCTAGAACTGCTTTTAAGTTAAAAGATAAAAATGGCAATATTGTTTCTATTACTTATGAAGAATTTAAGAATGATGTTGTTTATTTAGGGACTGATTTCATCAAACGTGGCTTTTTAAATAAACGAATTGCCGTTATTGGAAAAAATAGCTATCAATGGTGCGTGTCTTATATGGCTGCCTCTATTGTAGGTGTCGTTGTTCCTATTGATAAAGAATTACATTGTGATGATGTTATTAATTTTATGAATGTTTCAGAATCTGTTTGTATTTTAGGAGATTTGAAAAATTTGACTTCTATAAAAGAAAATTTTGCGAAATTAAATAATCAAGAAACTGTATTGGTTTCTTTTGATAAAATAGATGCTAAAACAAACGATATCTTATATTTTGATAATCTAAAAGTGATTGGAAAAGATAGTTATTTAAATGGATTTCATGATTTTGATAAAATCCAAGTGAATCCTGATGAATTGCGTATTTTGTTATTTACTTCTGGTACAACAGGAAATGCTAAAGGAGTTTGCTTATCACAAAGAAATATCTGTTCTAACATTCTTTCAACCTACGGAATTGTAAAAGTAAAAAGAAGTGACTTATTTTTCTCAGTTCTTCCCTTACATCACACCTATGAATGTACATTAGGCTTCTTACTACCTATTTATAGTGGAGCTAGTATCGCTCATTGTGAAGGATTACGATATATCTCTAAAAACATGACAGAATTTCACCCTTCCGTTATTTTATGTGTTCCTTTACTTTTAGAAAAAATGCATAAAACAATTGTTAGAAATATGAATAAAACCTTACCAGAAAAATATAGAAAAAAAAATCAAGATGAAAATCCATTTGATAACCTTCCTTTCTTTATAAAGAAAATTGTTAAAAATAAGGTAAAGAATACACTTGGCGGAAGGTTACGTGTCTTTATTGTTGGAGCTGCTGCTGCCAATCCAGAAATTTTATCTGATTTTAGAAAATTAAACTTAAATACATTGCAAGGGTATGGTCTAACAGAATGTTCTCCTTTGGTTGCTGGAAATACAGATTTCTTCCAAAAAGACGATGCTGCTGGACTTCCAATTCCAAATGTAGAATATAAAATAGATTCTCCAAATACAGAAGGTATTGGTGAAATTATTGTCAAAGGTCCTAATGTCATGTTAGGTTATTACAATAATCCAGAAGCAACTGCCAATGTCATAAAAGATGGTTGGTTTCATACAGGTGACTTAGGAAAAATTGATGAAAATGGTTATTTATATATTACTGGTAGATGTAAAAGTGTGATTGTTACAAAAAATGGTAAAAATATTTATCCTGAAGAAGTAGAATATTATTTAAATGACAATCCTTTAATTTCTGAAGCTTTGGTACAAGGAATTCAAGAAGATGATGATGATGAGACTTATGTAAAAGCACAAATATATCCAAATTTAGAAGCTATTTCAGAATATTTAAAAGGTAGTGTCCCTACAAAAGAAGAAATTAAAAAAATTATTTCTGATGTTGTTTCTAATGTTAATAGCAAATTACCAAATTACAAACATATTAAGGGATTTATTATTAGAGATAAAGAATTTGAAAAAACAACGACTCAAAAAGTAAAACGATATGGTGATAATATGAAATATGATGAAAAATAAAAATGGACAATTTGGGACAATTGGGGACGTTTCTGTTTGGACATTTTGAGGGATTTTGGAGACTCATTTTCCCTTTTTAAAATTACAAAACTTAAAAATATAGAATATAAAGTCATTACACAATTTTGTATAAGCTAAATTTTCATAGAAATTCTACAAGAAAAACATGCGCCTCTCTCATTGTTGCTGTAAAGCTTAAGCAAAATGAGCATTCCTCATGTTTTTCTTTAGAATTTCTAATTTCAAATTTAGATACGCAAAATCGTTTCATTCTTTTATATTCTATATTTTTTTCTTATTTAATATTCTAAAAGTAAAAAATGAGTTTCCAAAATCCCTCAAAATGTCCAAACAGAAACGTCCCCAAAAGGACAAAATGAATAAGAGAAGTGGAAACACCATAAATGGAGTCCACTTCTCTTATCTACAAGTAACACTAAAAGATTAGCAACATCCTCCTCTGTTACCTCCGCAACAACAGCATATTAATAAGATAAGGATTATAATCCAGCAACAATCATCACCAAATCCGAATCCTCCACATCCTCTGTTCTCTGGCATAGTCTAGACCTCCTTCCATTAAAAGAACTATGTTTCTTTTTCTTTCTTCTGTATGATATATAATATGTATTTTATGGATTTGTGTTACTGTTTCTATTTTTAAATTTCTATTTCTTAAAATTGCTCTCTTTCTATTATTTTTCAAGTGTTTCGGAGATCTATTTGGAATTTTTTGAATTTTTTTTGAATTTTTTATAAAAATCTATTGACAACTTATTAAAAATTTTGTATACTAGATTTCGTCGAAAGGACATGGTCGCTTAGCTCAGCTGGGAGAGCATCTGCCTTACAAGCAGGGGGTCACAGGTTCGAGCCCTGTAGCGACCACCATGTTTTTTACGGCCCGGTAGTTCAGTTGGTTAGAACGCTAGCCTGTCACGCTAGAGGTCGACGGTTCGAGCCCGTTCCGGGTCGCCATTTTTTTATGGCTTCATAGCTCAGTTGGTAGAGCAGAGGACTGAAAATCCTCGTGTCAGTGGTTCGATTCCACTTGAAGCCACCAGAAAAAGAAACTAATCTAATTTAGTTTCTTTTTTATTTTATATAGAAATATAACATAAACGGTCAAAAAAGAACACTTAAGATAAGTGTAAACTTAAATTAAATGTTCTTTTTTTGTTGTTTTATTAATACATTCCATCCATTCCTGATGGCATTGCTTCATGTCCACCACAGTGGCAATCTTTCTTTTCTGGTGCATCTGTAACTAGACTTTCTGTTGTTAATACCATTGAAGCAATTGATGCTGCATTTTGTAAAGCACTTCTTGTAACCTTTGTAGGATCTACAATTCCTGCTTTTTTCATATCTACATATTCTTCTTTTGCTGCATCAAATCCAATACCAGGTTTTTCATTTTTAACTTTATTAACAATCACAGCTGGTTCTAATCCTGCATTAATCGCAATTTGTCTTACTGGTTCTTCTAATGCTTTTAATACAATTTTAGCACCTAATTGTTCTCCACCTTCTAGTGAATTTACTAATTTTTCAACAGTTGGAATTACATTTACTAAAGCTGTTCCACCACCTGCAACAATTCCTTCTTCTACTGCTGCTTTTGTTGCAGATAAAGCATCTTCTATTCTTAATTTTTTATCCTTCATTTCTACTTCTGTTGCAGCTCCAACACCGATAACTGCTACACCACCAGCAATTTTAGCTAATCTTTCTTGTAATTGTTCTCTATCATAATCACTCTTTGTTTCATTAATTTGTGCTTTAATTTGAGCAACTCTATCAGCAATTTGCCCCTTATCTCCTGCACCATCTACAATGATTGTATTTTCTTTTTGTACTTTTACTTGTTTTGCTCTACCTAATTGTGCAATGGTTGTATCTTTTAATTCTAATCCTAAATCTGATGTAATAACTTCTGCTCCTGTTAATGTAGCAATATCTTGTAACATTGCTTTTCTCTTATCTCCAAATCCTGGAGCTTTAACAGCTACAACATTTAATACACCTCTTAATTTATTTAAGATTAATGTTGATAATGCTTCTCCTTCCATATCATCACAAACAATCAATAGTTTTCCTGATTCTTGCATTAAACTTTCTAGTAATGGTAAAATTTCTTGGATGTTGCTTATCTTTTTATCTGTTAATAAAATGTATGGATTATCTAAAACAGCTTCCATTTTTTCTGTATCTGTTACCATATATGGTGATAAATATCCTTTGTCAAATTGCATTCCTTCTACAACATTTAGTTCTGTATTTGATGTTTTTGATTCTTCAATTGTAATAACACCATCTTTTGAAACTTTTTCCATTGCTTCTGCAATTAAGTTTCCAATTTCTTCATTATTTGCAGAAATGCTTGCAACTCTTGCAATATCATCTTTTCCGTTAACATCTGAACTAATTTCTTTTAATCCTTCTACTGCAGTATTGACAGCTTTATCCATACCTCTTTTAATTGCCATTGGATCTGCACCAGCTGCTACATTTTTTACACCTTCTTTAATCATGCTTTGTGCTAAAACAGTAGCTGTTGTTGTTCCATCACCTGCAACATCATTTGTTTTAGTTGAAACTTCTTTCACTAATCTTGCACCCATATTTTCAAATTTATCTTCTAATTCAATTTCTTTTGCGATTGTAACACCATCATTTGTAATCAATGGTGCTCCAAAGCTTTTATCTAAAACAACATTTCTTCCTTTTGGTCCTAATGTTACTTTAACAGTATCTGCTAATTTATTAACACCTTCTAATAAAGATTTTCTTGCATCTTCTCCAAATTTAATAACTTTTGCCATTTAAAATCCTTCCTTTCCTCTAGTTGCCAAAGGGGACGGGGCATTTTGGCAACCTTCTTTATTAATTTCATTTATATTTTTATAATTATGATTCCTAACAAAGTTGCCAAAATGCCCCGTCCCCTTTGGCAACTTTTTATATTACTCTACAACAGCTAATATATCATCTTGTTTTACAATAATATAATCTGTTCCTTCATATTTTACTTCTGTTCCAGAATATTTACTAACAATAACATTATCACCTTTTTTTACAATCATGGCTTCTGGTTTTCCATCTATAATTTCGCCAGGTCCTACTTCTATAACTTCTGCTACTTGTGGTTTTTCTTGAGCAGCCTGTGCTAGTATAATTCCACTTTTTGTTGTTTCTTCGCCTTCTTTCATTTTTATTAATACTCTACTTCCTAATGGTTTGATCATTTAAATTACCTCCTTTATTTTTAGCACTCTATCTTTGTGACTGCTAATACTGTATACCCATTTTTAGTAAATGTCAATAGTATTTTTTGATTTTTCACATAAAGTTCACACATTTATTGTATTCCTTAATTTTTCAATATATTCCAAACTAGGAGAACCTTTTTTAAGTTCTTCTTTTTTTGAAATTTAAAGACCTCTCTAGATTTTATTAAACAAAGATGGAACGATTTGACACGTCCCTATCGTTCCACAACTACTTTTTCATCCTTAACGCCAATCTTGTTAACTCCAGTCTTTTTCAATTTTCCATCTAATATTTCTTCAGCTAAGCTATCTTCTAATATGCTTTGAATTGTTCTTCTTAAAGGTCTTGCTCCAAAGTTTTTATCAATTCCTTTACTTGCAATTAACTTTTTAACAGATGGTTCTATCTCGATATTAATTTTTTGGTCTTTTAGTCTAGCCACTACTTCTTTTAACATAATATCAATAATTTTGTCTATTTCTTTATCTGTTAATTTATGGAATACGATAATTTCATCAATACGATTGATAAATTCTGGTCTTAATTCTTTTTTCAAAGCTTCCATCACTTCTTTTTTGATTTCTTCATATTCTTTTTTCGCTTTTTCTTCTACTTTTTGCTTATCATCATTTGTTGCATTTGCTGAAAATCCTAAAGATTTTTTATCTGTAATTAATCTTGCACCGATATTAGAAGTCATGATAATGACTGTATTTTTAAAGTTAACTGTTCTTCCTTGGCTATCTGTTAATCTACCATCTTCTAGTATTTGAAGTAACATATTCATCACATCTGGATGTGCTTTTTCGATTTCATCAAATAAGATAACAGAATATGGTTTTCTTCTGATTTTCTCTGTTAATTGACCACCTTCATCAAATCCTACATATCCTGGAGGTGAACCAATTAATTTAGATACAGAATGTGGTTCCATATATTCAGACATGTCAATTCTGATCATGGCATTTTCATCACCAAATAGACATTCAGCCAATGCTTTTGATAATTCTGTTTTACCTACACCTGTTGGTCCTAAGAACAAGAATGAACCAATTGGTCTTTTTGGATCTTTTAATCCCACTCTTCCTCTTCTAATTGCTTTAGCAACTGCTTCTACTGCTTCATCTTGACCAATGACTCTTTCATGTAAGTTTTCTTCTAGATGTTTTAATCTTTCATTTTCATCCTCTGTTATCTTTTTAGCTGGAATTCCTGTCCAACTTGAAATTACTTCTGCAATATTTTCCTCTGTAATGTCTGTTACAGATTTATTGTTTTTATTTTTCCATTTATTTTGTTCTTTTTCATATTTTGCTTTTAATTCTTTTTCTTTATCTCTTAAAGAGGCTGCTTTTTCAAATTTTTGAATCTTAACAGCTTCTTCCTTGTCTTTTGTTACATTGGCAAGTTCTTCTTCCAATTCTTTTAAAGAGTCTGGTTCTGTATATGTTTTTAATCTTGCTCTTGATGCTGCCTCATCAATTAAGTCAATTGCCTTATCTGGTAAATATCTGTCATTTATATATCTAACAGATAATTTTACTGCAGCTTCAATTGCCTCATCTGTTATTTTAACATTATGATGGGCTTCATATTTATCTTTGATTCCTTTTAAAATGGTAATCGTATCTTTTTCTGATGGCTCATTAACCGTTACTGGACTAAATCTTCTTTCTAGTGCAGAATCCTTTTCTATAAATTTTCTATATTCATTTAAAGTGGTTGCTCCTACTAATTGAATTTCTCCTCTTGCTAATAATGGTTTTAAGATATTTGCTGCATCAATTGCTCCTTCTGCAGAACCTGCTCCTACAATGGTATGAACTTCATCAATAAACAAGATAACATCTCCTGCTTTTTTGACTTCATTTAATGCTTTTTTGATTCTTTCTTCAAAATCTCCTCTATATTTAGCACCAGCTACCATACTAGAAATATCAACTGTTACTACTCTTTTATTTTTTAGAATTTCTGGAACATCTCCTGACACAATTTTTTGTGCCAATCCTTCTACGACTGCTGTTTTACCAACACCTGGTTCACCAATTAAGCAAGGATTATTTTTCGTTCTTCTTGATAAAATTTGGATAACCCTTTCGATTTCTTCTTTTCTTCCAATAATTGGGTCTAATTTTCCTTCTTTTGCTTTTTCTGTTAAATCTTCACCAAATTGATTTAATGTTGGCGTTTGGTTATAGCTTCCAGATTTTCTTCTTCCATGTTTAGAATCACTTTCTCCTGCTAAATCCTCTCCTTCATTAATCACTCTGATAATTTCTCCATATAGCTTTGGAATATTGACATTTAATTCAATCAAAATTCTTGCTGCTACACTATCTCCTTCTCTTAATAATCCAATTAAAAGATGTTCTGTTCCTATATAGTTATATCCTAATTTTCTTGCTTCAATAAAAGCATTTTCAATAACTCTTTTGGTTCTTGGTGTAAATCCTAATGTCTCTTCAATTGGTTCATCTTTTCCAACCAATTCAATCGTGACATCAATAATATTTTCTGGTGTAATTTCTTGGTTTTCTAAAACTTTAGATGCTACACCACTACCTTCTTTTGCTAAACCATATAGCAAATGTTCTGTTCCTATATATCTATGTCCTAATTCTAAAGCTGCATCATTGGCAATTTCTATTGCCTTTTTTGCTCTACTTGTAAAATTATATGTCATCATTATCACCTTACCTTTCTTTTTTGTCCCATTGGGGACGTTTCCTTTTGGACATTTTTATTGGCTAATCACTTGTTTTATCATTTCAGCTCTTTTGATTTCTCTATCTAATCTTTCATATTGTTGTCCAAAATATTTTTGTAAATTACCTGGTTGTATGTATAAGTACAACTTTTGTATTTGTAAATCAGATAATTCTTTTAAGATTCCTAAATCTACTCCTAGTTTTACAGTAGATAATAGATTTTCTGCTTCTTCCATCGTAATCTTTTTACAATTTGTTAAAATTCCATAATTTCTATAAATTAAGTCTTCTACTTCAATTCCTTCATTTGCCAAAAATCTCCTAGCTTCTCTTTCTTGTTTGATAACTTTTTCTACAATAATCTTAATATTTTGTATAATTTCATTTTCTGTAATTCCTAATGTTTTCTTATTAGATATCTCATACATATCTCCTACGATATGACCTTCTTCATCATAAACACCTTTGATATGAATACCAAAGTTATTAATCGCTTCTAATACTTTTTCTGTATTTCTTGTCTTAGCCAAACCTGGTAAATGTAATTTTACAGAAGCTTTTAAACCTGTTCCGATATTATTAGGACAAGCTGTTAAATAGCCATATTGTTTGCTAACTGAGTAGCCAAATATGTCTTCTATTTTTTTATCCATTTCAATCACTAAATTTAATGTGCTTTCTAATTCTAATCCACTACTAAATACCTGAATTTTTAGATGATCGTCTTCTCCTATCATTATACAAATATTTTCTTCATCATTGACTAAAATAGCACCTATATTTCCTGATTCAAAAGCGAAATGATAATTAATCAATCCTTTTTCCACCAAACTTAATTTTGTAATATCATCCATGTCTTCTAGTTTCAAAAATCTTAGTCCATATCCAATTTGATATATATTATCCTTTATTTTATTTTCCAATTCTTGTAATTCTTTTGGGCTCAAATGAAAGTTATATCCTTGTATATTTCTTGAAAAACGTATTCTTGTATTGATTGCTATATCTGATTCTTTTCCACTTTGTAAATACCAATTCATTCTATTTATCATCCTTTCTTAACATTTTCTATACTTTCTTTATAAAATCTATCTTGTATCAAGAACTAAAAAACTATTTTTTAGTTTAACATTATACCATATCATAAAATCAATCTTATTGATTTTCTTCCATTTTTTTAATTTCATCTCTTAATTTTGCTGCATCTTCATAACGTTCTTCTTTGATTGCTTGTTTTAAATCTTCTTTTAGCCCTTCTAATTTTTCTTCTGGAGTTTCTTCTTTTTTATTTTGCACATTATTCTCTTTTCTTTCCTGTCTTTCTTCTATTTTCTTATCAATACTTTTTCCTAATCTTCCTACATGGCGATTACTACTTTGAATTCTTCTAATAATTGGATCTAATCTATCTTGGAAAACATCATAGCAATTTGCACATCCTACTCTTCCCGTATGTGCTATATCTTCAAATGTATATCCACAATGATCACATTTTAATGTTTTTAATTCATTAAACATTGGCATGAATTCTGTATTTGAAAAATCTTCTAAGAAATCTCCGAAAAAGCTTGAAAAATTAATTGGCATATCTAATCCAATTTCACCAATTCCTAATTTTTTGCTACATTCTTCACATAAATTCAATTCTCTTCTGACCCCATTTATATTTTCTGAATATCTTACGTTTGCTTCTCTTTTTTTACAATTATCACACAACATAATGATTCCTCCTTTATTCTATATTTAATAACATATTTTTAAATATCTTTGCTCTTAATTTATCTTTTACATCTTTTGCTAACAACAATACATTATCACTTGTTGCCACTTTTAAGAGCTTTGCTTCTTCTTTAGTGATTAAATCATAAGTTAGAAAGTCACTAATGAGTATATCCACATCATTAGAAGTCATTTCCTCTCCAATATTTTTAATAATGTGCATAAAATAATCTGACTTTGTATTATTGACTTTTTTTATGGTAATATGACCTCCACCACCTCTTTTGCTTTCTACATAATATCCTTGAGATGGTTTAAATCTTGTTGATATAACATAATTAATTTGTGATGGTACACAATTAAAATGTTCTGCTAATTCATTTCTTTGTATTTCTACTAATTGATTATCATCATCAAATAAATCTTTTATAAATTCTTCTATGATATCTGACATTCGCATTGGTCTCATCTCCTTTTTGACTTTGACTTTCTTTGACCTACATTTCTATTATACTCCCTTTTTATATTTTTTCAACTTTATTTTTATTTGCTTTTTTGACATTTTATAGTAAATATTCTTATTTTAAATAATTTTTATTAATTTTTATACTTTTTTCTCATTATTTTTCACTTTTTCTTTTATTTCTGTTGTTTTTTCCTTTTGTCATATTATGCAATTCTTCTGCCCTTTCTTTTTGATTTGATAAAGAAATCCATGCAAAATAGGATGAAATAAACTCTCCATATTTTGTGCTATCTTCTCCCACTTCATATTTTTCTTCTAGATTACCATTAATTCTATGTTCAAAGTCTTCATGACTCTTTTTATCAAATTCTCTTGACTTTTTATTATCCATAAAAAAATGCACTTCCTTTTTATTTGTTACTATTTCATTTTGAATAATAACTTCTATTTTAGGTATGTGCATTTTTTTCTTTTTTATTCACTTAAATGATTTTTTGTTATTATGAACTGAAAATTTTATAAAATTTTTAGTTATTCAAACTACATATTTTTCGCCAATATTCTCTTCTCTAAATAGTTTAGTGTTGTCTCTATTTTATGTAGTCTTGCTTCATAAGATTCATGTGCAATTTTATTACTTAAGATTTCTTCATCTAATTTCTTTTCTATTTTTTTAAACCTTTGGTCTAAATATTTTATTAAATTTTGAAATTCTGCTGCAATTTCTCTACTTTGTTTGCTAATTGCTTCTTCAATTTTCTTGTCCATCGCTTTTAATAAACGTTTTTCTTGTTCTGCTAACTTTTGATCAAATCTTTCTTCTAATGCTGATAATTTTTGGTCAAATTTTTCTTCTAATGCTAATAATTTTTGGTCAAATCTTTCTTCTAATGCTGATAATTTTTGGTCAAATCTTTCTTCTAATGCTGATAATTTTTGATCAAATTTTTCTTCTAATGCTAATAATTTTTGATCAAATTTTTCTTCTAGCTCATCTACCTTTGCTTCCAAATTATCTACTTTTGTTTCTAAAATGTCTACTTTCTTTTCTAATGTATCTACTTTTGTTTTTATTTCTCTTATTTCTTGCAAAATAAGTTCTAAAGTTTCCTGCATATTCCTCACCTCCTTGAATAGAATAATTTTAAAGTGAATCCTAAGATTTAAAAAATAAGATTAGATAAAAAAACAAGATTGGAATTTTCTAAGCGACAAAATTGCTCTATAAACTTAAAATCTTCTATAATAATCTATTAAAAAATTCTCACATTTCATAAAATAAATTTCTATGAATATAAAAAATTAGAACAAAAAATTTTAATTGAATAAAAATGATGAACTGATTATATTATCTTTTATATAAAAAGTCAACAAAATTTTCTATTTTTATAAGAAACTTTTTAGTCTTTTCTAACTTACCATTATCAACATAAAGGAGGATTTCATGTTCCTAAAAAATAACTTTATTGTATTAAAATTAAAGAGAAATTTTATCTCCCTTTTATTTTTACTATTTACACTTTCTATTTTAATATTTTCTAACGCTAATTTATCAGCTGTTAAATCTGGAATTAATCTTTGGGCTACTTCTGTTGTTCCTTCTTTATTTCCTTTTTTTGTGGCAACAGAACTTTTAATGCATACAAATATTGTTTATTATATTGGAAATCTTTTAAATCGATTTATGAAACCTTTATTTAATGTTCGAGGTGAAGGTGCCTTTGCCTTTATTATGGGCATTATCAGTGGATACCCAATCGGTGCAAAAATTGCTACCAATTTTAGAAAAGAACATATTTGTACAAAAGAGGAATGTGAAAGACTTTTAAGTTTTACCAATAATTCTGGACCTTTATTCGTTATTGGCTCTGTTGGCATTTTGCTATATCGAAATACCATGATTGGAATTTTATTATTTATGACACATTTACTTGCCTCTTTATCTGTCGGCATGATTTTTCGCTTTTGGAAAAAAACAAAAGATTGTGATTTACCTCCTTCCACTTCAAGAGCATATGCAAATACAAAAACACCAGCCTCTTTTTCTAACTTAGGTGAAATCTTATCAGAAAGTATTGTAAGCAGTATAAAATCTATTTTAGTGATTGGTGGATTTGTTGTCATCTTTTCTTCTATCATTTCTATCCTAAAATCAAGTGGTATAACACATATAATAGAAACGATTGCAACACCATTTTTCAATTTTATACATATTTCACCTTCCTTTATTGAACCCTTATTTACAGGTTTTTTTGAAATTACAAACGGAATTAGCAATATTTCTAATATTGCTTGTAAAAAGCTTTCTATTAATATATTGATTACCGCCTTTTTACTTGGATTTGGTGGTATCTCTGTTTTGTTACAAGTACTTAGTATCACTTCCAAAAGTGACTTATCTATTAAACCATATATTTATGGAAAACTATTGCATGGAATCATAGCCGTTTTTTATACTTTTATATTAATGAACTTATTCCCTTTTTTCAATTTTGATTTATAACAATTTGCATTTTTGTAATATATTGCATTTATCTTAATATATTTTATTAGAATGATTTTTTGAAAATTTTATGTAAAAACATTTCTTGTATTTTGTATTTTAATGGAGGTTTTTTTATGGAAAAAGATTTTAATTATTATCAACAACCTTTTATGGATTTTAATATGGGAAATCCCAATTTTGATATGAATGAACTATATAAAGATCCTATGTTTAATCCTATCATGCAATATGAACAAGCTTTTAGTTATTATCGATATTTGTGTATGCAAATGGATTACAAGATAAAATGTAAAGAATATGAAAAATTATGTGCTTCTTCTTCTAATTCTGAAAAAAGAGATAATAGAAATACATAAAAAATTGCCAAAGATGATTTTAGGGACGGAGCAAAAAATCATCACTATTAAAGATTAATTTATAATATAACATTAACTAAAACTATTAGTGATGATTTTTTGCTCCGTCCCTAAAATCACCTAAAATCATCATGCAAAAAAGAAATATGCTAACACAATAATTCCTAATATAATTCTATAATATCCAAACACTTTAAAGTCATGTTTTTTAATATAATTCATTAGGAATTTAATAACAAACATAGATATCACAAAAGATATTATCATTCCAACTAATAAGATAATAATTTCAGCTCCTGTAAATGCTAATCCAAATTTTACTAATTTTAGTAAACTAGCCCCTAACATAGTTGGAATTGCTAAATAAAATGTAAATTCTGCAGCATTTGGTCTTGATAATCCAATTAATAATCCGCCAATGATGGTCGCTCCAGAACGTGAAGTTCCTGGAAAAATAGCTGCTAACAATTGAAATACACCAATGATTAAAGCATCTTTATATGTAATATCAGAATTTTTATCCTTTGCACCTTTTCTGTTTTTATTCCAATTTTCGATTACAATAAAGGCAATACCAAATACAATTAAAGCAATGGCTATGTAAGTTGGATTGTAAAATAAAGCTTCAAATGTTTCATCAAATAATAATCCAATAATCGCTGCTGGTACACAACCTACTAAAATCTTTCCCCACAGATTCATAATATTCTTGTCAAAGTAAGACAAAATCCCTGTTGGTTTAATCGCTTTTTCTTTATGTTTCGTAAATGGCCATATATTCTTGAAGTATAATATTACAACTGCTAGAATTGCTCCTAATTGAATAACTACTTGAAACATTGACCAAAATTCTGGTGAAACATTTTCAAACTTTAAAAACTGTTCCACTAATATCAAATGTCCTGTACTACTAATTGGTAACCATTCTGTAATTCCTTCTACTATTCCGAATATAATAGATTTTATAATATCTAAAAACATATCTTTTCGCTCTCCTTTATTTAATGTCAGGGGACACACCTTACCTTTGGGTCATTTCTACTTAGGTTAATGTCCCCTCCCCTTGTGATTTATTGTTCATTTTTCCTCATACATATTGTTTTATAATATCTTTCATATATTTTGCTGATGTCACCGGTGCTGATTTTCCGTGGTAATCCTAATGCTTCTATAAAATTTAATTTTTCTTGTTCTGCTATTTTTCTATCGATTCCATAAGGCTTGGAAGCTAAGTCAATTACTAAGGTTTCTTTCTTAATTTCCTTTAATTCTTCTTTCAATATTATTTTAGGAATTGTGTTTATGATTATATCATACTGTTTCAATTTTGTACAATTTTTTTGTGAATTTTCTATTTTTGTCGTTTCATATCCATATGCTATTGCCCATGCCTTTTCTATTTCATTTGTTGTCATACAAGTAACTTTAGTAGATAGACCTTTTAGCTTATATGCTAAAACCTTTCCAATTCTTCCAAATCCCATAATTAAGCAATTGCTATTTTGTAATATTTTGTTTGTATTTTTTAAAATAATTTCAATTGTAGCTTCTGCAGTCGGGATTGCATTTAAGATGGCAAATTCCTCTTTTTGCATAAAGTCAATTACTTGATTATGTTTTCTATGTAATTCCTCTTTTAATTCTTGATGCATATTTCCAACAAATATATTTTTATTTTCTAAATAATAAAATAGTTCTCTAGTTGCAATATTTTTATTAGAAAATGGCATGTTGACATACTGATTATCCTTAGAAAATGGGATTGGTAAAACAATATTACTAGAAGTTTTAATCATTTCATCATATTTTTCACATTCCTTAAACTTTTCTAACTTATCAAATCCATATAGTTTTACTTCATGCTTTTCTCTAGCTAATATCTTTGCCAAGTAAAAAGTTCTTAAATCTCCTCCTATAAGACAAAAATTCGTACTCATAAAATCCTCCTTCTTATACATTATAGTATAGTTATAAACTTTTATGAGTACTTTTTATGATATTGGAATTTTAACTCTTATATTTTCTTATTTAAGATTTTCCTTATACAACCCAGATTATCTCCCTATTTTTGCCTTTCATCTGACTGTCTTTCTATATTTTCTAAATTGATATTTTTACCATTTTTTTCTTTTGCATTTTTCTTTAATAAATTAATATCATTATAGCTTAAGTGTCTTGTGATATCTACCATTTCTTCTAAATGTTCTTTTGCCTTTATCTCTTTTTCTGTTAATTTCATTTCCTTTTCTTCTTGCTCTTCTAAGTTAAATGGAATAGAAATTCTTGCCATAATCGGTATAAATAATGGTTCTTTCCTTACTTTTTCTACTATTTTTTTAGAAGCAATATCAATTGCCGTATTTACATAGTTGATAGCAGTTTCTTTGTCGCCTTTCATTAAGTATATTTTAGCCAATTCATAATAAGCATCTGCTGATAATTCATCTTCTTCTATGGATTCTAAAAATCTTTTTTCTGCTTCTTCTAAATCTTTATAAATTAATGCAATTTCTGCTAAAGAATATTTGGCATTATATAGCAAAGAATTAATTTCAGCTGCTTTTTCATAGCAGATTTTAGCATTTTGAAAATCATTTAACATTGTATAAGCAATTCCTAGATTATAGTTTATTTCGTAACTGCCAGGATTATATTTTAAAGCTTCCTGATAAACATTAACTGCTTCTTTATACATTTCCTTAGAAATTAAAATATCTCCCAATAATTCTGTTGCTTTATACATATCTGGCTTTTTATTTAACAAATTAAATAACATCTCTGTTGCTTCATCTTTTTTATCTAGCTGATTTAATAATTCTGCTACTTTATAATAAGATTGATAATCTTTTTTATTAATATCAATTGCTTGTACATATTCATCAATGGATTTTCGCATTCCACCTTCTTTTTCATATAGTTCTGCAAGCATTTTATGCCCTTTATAACTATCTGGTATTTTGGAAACTAAATTTAGTAAAGCCTCTTTTGCTTTTTTGTCATTCCCCACTGTCAAATATATTCTTGCTATTGCTATATTCATGATTTCAATTAATGTCATGCCTCTCTTTTCTATTATGATGACAATTCCTGGTATAACAATCGAAACCACATATTTTAATATATTTAAAAGCATATTTAATTCTATGAAAAGTGCAAACCCTAAAAAGTTTAGTGCAATTCCAATTGCTTCTAATATTAAAATGACAATATAACTTGTATCATTGTTTTTTATCATTTTAAAGAACATGTATACAAAAATTGCAAGTGAAACAACTGTAAATATAAATTGTTCTATTATCATTTTACATCTCCTCTTCTTTGTTTATTCTAAATTCTTAATTGCATTTCTTGCCATTTCATCACATCTGTTATTAAATTCATTATCACTATGCCCTTTTACCTTAATAAATTTTACCTTATGTGTTTTTGTCAAAGCATATAATTCTTGCCAAATTTCTTTATTTTTAACTGGTTCTTTTCCTGATGTTTTCCAGTCATTTTTTATCCAATTATATATCCACCCTTGATTAAAGGCATTTACAACATAGGCACTATCACTATATATTTCTACTTCACAAGGAAACTTCAATAATTTAAGTGCTTCAATAACAGCTGTTAATTCCATTACATTGTTCGTTGTATTTTTTTGTCCTCCTGATATTTCTTTTGTGTTTTCTTTATACATTAAAATAGAACCCCATCCACCAGGTCCTGGATTTCCTGAACATGCACCATCTGTATATATAATAACCTTTTCCATAAAAAAACCTTTCTTCATTGTTTTTTACTTTTTTTTATGATAACATTATATCAGTAAATGACAAATTATACAATATTTTTAAGAAAGGAAGTTGGGAAAATGAGTAAAGTTATCGGAATTATCGCAGAATATAATCCATTTCATAATGGTCATTTATATCATTTGCAAAAATCATTACAAAATACTGGTTCCTCTTATTCTGTTGCTGTTATTAGTGGTAACTTTACACAAAGAGGCTCTACTTCTTTAGTGGATAAATGGGCAAAAACAGAAATGGCTATCAAAAATGGTATTGATTTAGTAATTGAACTTCCTTTATTATATTCGATTTCTAGTGCTGAAAATTTTGCTGAAGGTGCTATTAAAATTTTAGATTCTTTGAAAGTTGTTGACTATCTTTCTTTTGGTTCTGAATCAGGTGATATTTCTACATTAAATATGGTAGCTGATATTTTATATAAAGAACCAAAAGCCTATAAAAATATATTGTCTCATGAACTAAGTAAAGGTTTATCTTTTCCTAAAGCAAGAGAAAATGCACTACTTATGTATTTAAATGATATTCGAAGATTTTCTAATGTACTTTCTTCGCCTAATAATATTTTAGGAATCGAATATTTAAAAGCTTTAAAAAAATCAAAAAGTTCTATGACTCCTATTACCATTGAACGATATAATACAGGATATCATGACACAACTTATAATGGAAATGTTGCAAGTGCCACAGCTATACGAAATATTGTTAAAAATAATGGTTGGGATATTTTAAGAAAAGTTGTTCCAGAAAATACATTTTCTACTCTTTTAGAAAATATAAAAATAGGACATGTTGTTCCTGACTTATCTGTTTTTGAGAAACAAATCATTTATAATTTACGAAAAATGTCTATTCAAGAAATCGCAGAACTTCCTGATGTTAGTGAAGGACTAGAAAATGCCATTAAACATGCTGCCAATTCTTGTAATAGTGTAGTCGAATTTTTAAATATTATAAAATCCAAAAGATATACCAATACTAGACTTCAAAGAATTTTACTATATGCATTATTAGGAATCACCAAAAAAGATATGGCTTTATCTAAAAAAGCAATACCATATATTAGAGTTTTAGGATTTAATAATAAAGGGAAATATTTAATTTCAGAAGTTGCTAGAGCCAATCCTAAACTAGAAATCATTACTTCTGTAAAAAAATATATGGATTCTAGTAATAACAAGAATTCTAGATATATGCTAGAAAAGGATATTTGGGCAACTAATGTCTATACTATCGGATATGAATATGATTCTTGGAATAATTTAGATTATACACATAAATTAATAACATTATGAAAGGGAATTTGGGGACGGACTCATTTTTCCCTTTTTTTAAATCTAAGCAAAATAAAAAATATAGAATATAAAAAAATGAAACGATTTTGCGTATCTAAATTTGAATCTAGAAATTCTTAAAGAAAAAAATGAGGGATGTTCACGGGCAATTAAGTAATATATTCATTTCTTATAAATGTCTCGGCTCAATACGTACTTTAGCCTTTCTAGATAAAAAATAAACGAGCCTCTCTCTGTATCGCGCTTCCTCATTTATTTTTTATTTAGAAAGGCTACAAGCACTCCAATCACATTCGACATATTATGCGAAATGAATATATTACTTAATTGAGCCTGAGTGAAAGAGGCGCATTTTTTTCTTTTAGAATTTTTGTGAAAATTTAGCTTATACAAAATCGTGTAATGACTTTATATTCTATATTTTTTTATTTATTAACGTAAAAAAGGGAAAAATGAGTCCGTCCCCAAATTCCCTTTTGTTCATTTTATTTTGTTATCCATTTTACTAAATTTAAGTTTGCTGGTTCTAATAGCATTTCATGTTTTGGCATCACTCTAAATGTATAGCCATAATTTCCACCTGTTGTCAATTCAATTTTTGTTGTAAAATAATATTTTTTGTGTTCTTCATCTACTTCTTGTAATTGCATTGGAATAATGCTAACATTTTCTACTACACCATTATCTAATATTTTTCCATAATATGCTTCTACTGTTACATTTTCCACATCAATATTTGGAAGTTGTACTTCACAGCCTACTTCAATATTATTTCCAGCATCAATCGTGATATTATCAAGATTACTATTTTCTTGTGTTATTTTTACATCTTTCCAATTTTCGAATAAATCTTTTTTCCATGCATTATATGCTGCTACATTATCAATATTTTCATAATATTTCTTTGTAAGATTACATAATGGAATATAGAATTGATCTGTATAATCTACTAACATTCTGGCTGTACTATATTTTCCTCCTGTTGTTATAATAGAATTTTTCATGATTTCTAGCCATCTTTTTGATATACCATTTTTATCTCTGTCATAATATGTTGGAATAATTTTTTCTTCTAATGTGTGATACATACTTTGGCTATCTGCCATATCTTGTGCTTCATATGAATCATATTCTGCATTTGTTCCAATTGTCCAACCATTGTCTTGTGTATATCCTTCAGCCCACCAACCATCTAACACACTAAAGTTGATAACACCATTAACAGATGCTTTTTGTCCACTTGTTCCAGAAGCTTCCATTGGTCTTCTTGGATTATTTAGCCAAACATCTACACCACTTATTAGATATCTTGACATGGCAATATTATAGTTTTCTAGTAAGAATATTTTTCCTTTAAATTGTGGCATCATAGATACTTCATGAATATATTTGATTAAATCTTGTCCTTCTTTATCTGCTGGATGTGCTTTTCCTGCAAAGATTAATTGTACTGGTCTTCCTGTATTATTCATAATTTGTGTCATTCTTTCAATATCTTTGAAGATTAATGTTGCTCTTTTATATGTAGCAAATCTTCTAGCAAATCCAATTGTTAGAGCATCTGGATTTAATTTTGATACGATTTCATTAATTTCTTCATAACTATATCCAGATCTTCTTAATCTTTCTGTTGTATTTTCTTTTACAAGATTAATTAATTTTCTTTTTCTTTCTACATGAGCACTCCATAATTTATCATCTGGAATGTTTTTAATCTTTTCCCATACATAGTCATGATGCATATTATCTTGCCAATATGGTATTAAGTATTTATTATATAATTCTTTTAATTTTGGTGCTAACCATGAGCAAGTATGAATTCCATTTGTTACATATCCAATTGGAGATTCATTTGCTGCAATATTAGGCCATACATCACTAAATAGTTCTCTTGAAACTGCTCCGTGAAGTTTACTAACTCCATTTTTCTTTCCAGCAATTTTTAGTGCTAATATTCCCATATTAAATCCTTTATCTAAATCTGGTCCAGGTTTCATTCCTAGTTTCAAGAATTCTTCTCTTGAAATACCTAATCTTGGCCAGAAATCTTTAAAGTATTTTTCAACCAATTCGATTGGGAATATATCATTTCCAGCAGGTACTGGTGTATGTGTTGTAAATACAGTTTTTGAACTTGCTATATCTTTTGCCACTTCAAATGAAACTTGTTTATCTTTGATAATATTTTTGATGATTTCTAAGTTTAAAAATGCTGAATGTCCTTCATTCATATGATAAACGGTTGGTTTTAAACCTAAATATTTTGTAAGAAGACTAACTCCTGCCATACCTAAGACAATTTCTTGTCTAATTCTCATTTCTTGGTCTCCACCATATAGTCGCAATGTAACATCTCTATCTTCTTCATTGTTTTTAGGAATATCTGAATCTAGCAAATATAGTTTTACTCTTCCTACATTAATTTGCCATACTTTTAAGTATAATCTTCTTTTTGGGAATTTAACATAGATGGTTAAATCATCACCTTTATCATCTTTTACAGGATTAATTGGTAAGTCATATAAATCTATATTATTATATTCTGTTTCTTGTTGTCCATATCCATTAATTTTTTGATTAAAATATCCATTTTTATATAACAATCCCACTGCTACAAGTGGTACACCTAAATCACTAGCAGATTTTAAATGGTCTCCTGACAAAATTCCAAGTCCACCTGAGTAGATTGGTATAGTTTGATCTAATCCATATTCTGCTGAAAAATATGCAATTAAATCCTTTTTATTTCCAGGATATTTATTAGAAAACCATGTATTTTTACTATTCATGTAGTTTTCAAAGTTTTCTGTTACTTTATCATATTCTTTTAAAAATGTTATATCTTTAGATGCTTTTTCAAGTCTTTCTTGTGATACTTGTTTTAAGAACTTTACTGGATTTTTTGAACATTGTTCCCATAAATCCATATCCATTTTTTGAAATAATCTTAAAAATTCTGTGTTCCAAGACCACCATAAGTTATTTGATATTTCTCCTAACTTTTCTATTCTTTTTGGTAATTGTGGATTTACCGTTATCCTATTAAATACATACATCTATATTTCCTCCTTAGTAATTTCTTTTGGTTTTTTCGTTTGCTTTTTATTTTACATATACATTATCTATTAAATAGATAAAAATGTCAAACCTTTTTTATAAAAATTTTGAAGTTTAAAGATTTTTATAGACATGTAAAAAAGACCATTTTTTGTTTTTTACATGCCTATATTATTTACTTATTTATTCAAATATTGGATATCCATTTACTCCTAATTTCCATTTTTTCCAATCTGTTGGATATTGTCCTTCTTGATTTTTATATGCATTTAATAAATTTACAAATTCGTTTTTATCTAAATTGCTTATATCTTTAATATTGTTTGCATCTTCCACCTTTCCTACAAGTGTAGAATCATAATAGCAATTTGTTACTATTTCAGCACCAATTGCATAACAACTTTTTGTAGACTCTAATTTACCAATATTGTAGGAATTATTTGTATACGTTCCTCCTATCCCTTTTGAAGCTGTATGTGATACTATTGTACCTGTTGTTGTAATATCTCCTAAATTATAGCAATTATTGACAATTGTCTCAGCATATTCATCTGCTATAATTCCTGCTCCAATTACTCGTGTTGATATTACATTACCTTGATTAAAATAATTTGTAATTTCAACTTTTCCTGCTGCCTCTCCTAATATCCCTGCTGAATAATTATTTCCTTCTACCTTTCCTAAATTATAACAATTGCTAATTTTTCCTGCATAAGTTCCTGCAATACCTCCTGTATAACTAGTTTCTGAATAAATAGCTCCTGCATTAAAACAACTTTCTAGTAATATAGATTGCCAACCTCCCTCACCAATAACTCCTCCTGCTATTCTTTTTGCTTTTACCATTGCTTCATTTCTAGAATTCTTAATTGTTGCGGAGCCCTTTCCTATTAATCCTCCTGCACTATTTTCCGTTGATATTATTGTACCACTTATCTTTATATTTTCTACTGTCGCTTGAAATACTCCACCAAATAATCCTGCATTATTAGCCGTATTTACATATATATTTTTTACTTCATGATTATTTCCATCAAAAGTTCCTCGAAATCTCGCTTCCACATCACTAGCACTTTTTCCTATCGGAATAAATCCTACTCCATTTGTATCTGTAATAAGTTCCTTTAATGTTTTTTCACTATTTTCGTCTATTATATATGTATTTGTTGTTTCATCATATTGATATTTATATTGGTTATCCTTATATGATAAACTAGAATTGAAATTTAACGTAGTCATTAATTTTACAAATTTATTAAAATAATTTTCTCCTTCATTAACACTTTTTGAAAAAGCACATAAATCTTCAATACACCATATCTCATATGGCTTTTCTTCACTTCCATCTAATGTTTCTCCATCTTTTCCAGTTGTAATATCTCCTGGATTTTTATCTTCTATAATGTCTTGTGCTTCTCCTACATTTCCATCTTTATCTACTGTATAATATCTATTGGAATCATTAAATATAATTTCGAACTCATCACCTATATCTGTTGCTTCTATTCTTCCTTCTCCTGTTTCTTTATCTAATTGCTTTTGTAACTCATCTTCTTCTATATTTCCATATTTATTATTTCCCATTGCTTGTACGGTTGCCTTTTCTATTATTTCTTTTTCATTGGCAATTTCTGTTTCTTCTTTTGCTTGTCCCGCATTTCCAATAATTCCATTATCTCCTGTTATAGCACTTATGGTAATTCCTGCTAAAATTAATAGTATAATAATGGTAATAACCAATGCTAATAAAGTAATTCCCTTTTCTTGTTTACTTATTCTCTTTTGTTTCATATTAGATACCTCTTTTCTTTTCATTTCTTCTATTGTTTAACTATTTAGAAAGTTTTCAATTTTCTTTTAGTTAGACACTCTAAGAAATACTAAGTATCTTTTAAATGTGTATATTTCTTTATTTTTAAACTTTTTTCTTTCAACTTTTTCTTTTTTAGATTAAACAAATTTTTTTTATGGATTTCTCCTTTTTTATTGATATCTAAATCATTTATTGATATAATTTGAAAAGAAAGAAGTCCTAGAGTGTCTAACTCTAAGACTTTTTTTATGATTATGGAACATTAGGGACGTGTCAAATCGTTTCAAAAAGGAACGATTTGACACGTCCCTATCGTTCCTTTTTCCATTTGATGACAACTTTAAATAAGTCTCCATCAATATCTATTTTAAATTTTCCATCTTGTAATTCTGTTAAACTTTTTGCAATGGAAAGTCCTAATCCACTTCCTTCTGTGTATCTTGATTTATCTCCTCTTACAAATCGTTGCATTAATTCTTCTGCACTAATGTTTAATTTGTCTTTGGATATGTTTTTAAATTCTAAGTATATCTCTTCTTTTTGTTTTTCTAGTTTGATATATACTCTAGAGCCTTCTAATGCATATTTTGAAATGTTACTAAATACATTTTCAATTACTCGATATAGGTATCGATTGTCTGCTTTTATTAACACATTTTCATTTGGTAAGTCCATTTCTATTTTTAAATTTTTCTTTTCTAATTTATCTTCAAATTCACCCATACTTTGATTTAATAATTCTTTTAAATTAATCACTTCCATATTTAGTTTTACATTTCCAGATGATACTTTTGAGGCTTCTACCAAGTCTTCTATTAATTTTTTTAGTCTTTGTGATTTTTTATCTAGTACTGCAATATATTGTTCAATTTGTGCATTGTTAATGTCTTCTTTTTTTAATAAATCTACATAGTTTATGATAGATGTTAATGGTGTTTTGATATCATGTGATACATTGGTAATTAATTCTGTTTTTAATCTTTCTGATTTTAAACTTTGTTCAATGGCATTGGTAAATCCACCTGCAATATCATTGATATATTTTGCCATGATTTTTAATATGCCTTCTAGTTCTTCTTCATTTAGTTTTACATTTGGATTTCCTTCATAGATATTTCTTAATGCCTCATTAATTTTTTGTAGCTTTTTATTATATTGTAACAATTTATAATATGCCCATATCCAAAAAGCAATCAGGATAAGTAATCCAATTCCACTCCATAAGAAGCATGCTAATATGATACTAATAACAACAAATCCCCAATAAATAATCGTAATTTTTCGATTTGTATTTTGTTTATCTGTCACTTTTCTAAAGATTTTTTCTAATGTTACTTTTATCCATCTACATACTTTATAAATTAAAAATGAACGGATAAATTGTTTTG
Organism: uncultured Eubacteriales bacterium; assembly: GCA_949289635.1. Lineage (GTDB taxonomy): Bacteria > Bacillota > Clostridia > TANB77 > CAG-508 > CAG-269. Next base: position 63,626 of record CASEOS010000001.1, read on the forward strand.
CTTTTAATCTTCTAATGGTTGTGCTAACCCATACTGCCAAACATGCATATCCAATTAAATAACATAGTAGGAATACAGAAATGAGAATCTTTTGCGGAATCTGTGATTCTATACTTGCTATTGCAAAACTCATCATCATACCAATAACAAACATAATCACAATAGATATGACTTCATAAGAAATTTTATCAATACTATTTAATTGAATGCCTTCTTTTCCTTTTTCATGTCCTGTTGCCCAGATTAAATAGACTATCATAATAATGATGGAAATTGCTGACAATGGTATTAGATACACGGGCAAGTTCTCATGTCCTTTAAACATGTTATATACCGTTTGTTGAACATATAAAGAATTGGAATAACTTAATGTGCTTGGATCAATATTAGAATATACTTCATATCCTTCCAAATTATCTGTTGAATATGTATATGAAGTCATATATTTTGTGCTTTCTTGATTAATACTATCTATATTGGTTGTTATTTTTCCATCTTGATAACACCAATTTGTTTTTTCTGCCTTTAATTTATTAATCTCTTCTGGATAATTATTTGAACGAATATTGGTAAACATATTTCCATTTTCTTTGTCTATGATAATATAATTGATATATTGGCTTACTATTGTATTACTATAATTGATGACTTCATAATATACTGGATGAACATAACTTTCGTCTTGAATTTCATCATAATGGTTAAATATATTTGTATTTTGAGGTTTTATTCTTTGTTCTTTTTTATCATCGTTAACATCTTGAACTTTATAAATTAATGTTAATAAATATTCTCTTCCAAATTCTTCTGTTTCTATATATTCTTCTGGTCCTTTCATTTCTCCATATTGTGATGTAATAGATACATTGATAATACTAACAGCTAAAACAAAAATCATGATAGGAATCAATATATAACATAAAAATTTTAATAATATAGATTCTTTAATATCTTGCATTGACTCACCTTCTTCTCTATTGATATCTTTATTATTTTATATCTTCTACCTTATATCCAATTCCCCAAATTACTTTTAAATATTTAGGGTCTTTTGGATTAATTTCTATTTTCTCTCTGATATGTCTAATATGAACCGCTATAATATTTTCTGCTCCATAACTTTCTTCATTCCATACATTTTCATAAATTTGCTCTATGGAATATACTTTTCCTTTGTTTTTTAACAAAAATCTTAATATGTTATATTCTGTTGCTGTTAGCTTGATGTCTTTCCCGTCAACCATCACTTTTTTTGTTTCATCATTCATCTCTAAAGTACCTGTTTTCAATAATGTTTCTTTTTGATGTTCATTTTTTATACTTGTATCATTTGCATGACTAAAATCCACATATCTTCTAATATTGGATTTTACTCTTGCAATTAATTCTAATGGATTAAATGGTTTTGTCACATAATCATCCGCTCCTGTATTTAATCCTGATATTTTATCATAATCTTCTGATTTTGCTGATAACATAATGACAGGAATTGTTTTATCTTTTCTAATTTCTTGCAATGTTTCAATTCCGTCTTTATTTGGCATCATGATATCTAAAATAATTAAATGAATTTCATTTTCTTTTAATTTTTCTAAAGCTTCTTCTCCATCATAAGCTTTTATAATATGATACCCTTCTTGTGATAAGTAAATTTCTATGGCATTTACGATTTCTTTATCATCATCTACTACTAATATATTGTACATCATTTTTTCCTTTCTTGAACTTTAATAAACCCTTATAAAATTTGATAAAGTTCATTCCCTATTATTTAGAAATTCATATTTGCTTCTATTTCCTAGCATATATACTATACCATATTTTTATTAATAATAAATAGAGGATTTATTAATTTTTTATTAAGGCTTGTTAAAGGGACGGACGAAAAGGGATTTTGGGGACGGACTCATTTTTCCCTTTTTTTCAAGTTTTAATTGTTTACTAAAATATTATATAAAAAAGGGAAAAATGAGTCCGTCCCCAAAATCCCTTTTCGTCCGTCTCCAATTTCCCTTTTTCTGTTATTCATCTTTAAAGCTATTAATCTTAAACAATTTAAACAATTCCACAATAATTAGTGGTGAAATCACTAAACCAATTAATTCTAAGATATTTTGTGTTGGTAATACTGGTATACTAAAGATGCCTCTTAAAGCAGGTACTGCCAAGATAATTCCCATTAGTAATGCTGAAGCAAGTATTGCCCAAATTAATTTACTATTATTAAATACTTTTGTTTTAAAGATAGATTTTTTGTTATTTCTTACATTAAATACATGTACCAATTCTGAGAAAGCAAGTGTCACAAATGCCATGGTTTGACCTACTTCTATTTTTGATTCGTCTAATGTTAATCCATCAATTGGTTCTGTTGTTGTTGCAAGTCCTATCATAAATGCGCCAAGTGTTAATAATCCTATCATAACACCTTGATATACAATTCTCCATGTCATTCCTTTTGTGAATACACCTTTTCCTGGCTTATTTGGTTTTCTATTCATAATATCTGCATTTGCTGGGTCAAATGCTAGTGCTAATGCAGGTAAAGAGTCTGTTACTAGATTTATCCATAAAATATGGATTGGTAATAAAATTTCTAAGTGAGCAATATCCGTTATTCCAAACCAACTCGCAAATAATGGAGTTAATAGTGTCGCTAAAAATAGTACAACCACTTCTCCTATATTACTTGATAACAAGAATTGGATAACTTTTAATATATTGTCATAAATTCTTCTACCTTCTTCTACTGCTGATACAATGGTTGCAAAGTTATCATCTGTTAAGATAACATCTGCTGCTTCTTTTGCAACATCTGTTCCTACAATTCCCATGGCACAACCAATATCTGATGTTTTTAATGCAGGACTGTCATTGACACCATCGCCTGTCATGGCTACGATTTCGCCGTTTTTTTGCCATGCTTTTACAATTCTTACTTTATGCTCTGGAGAAACTCTAGCATATACAGAATAATGTCTTACATGTTTTTGTAAATCTTCATCAGACATCTTTTCTAATTCTGCACCAGTAATTGCCTCATCTTCATTCTCTAAGATTCCCAATTTTTTAGCAATGGCTGTTGCTGTAATTTTATGGTCACCTGTAATCATAACGGTTTTAATTCCTGCTGTCTTACATTTTTCTACTGCTTTTTTTGCCTCTTCTCTTGGTGGATCTATCATTCCAACCATACCCACAAAGATTAAATCACTTTCTATGTTCTCTAATTCTTCTTTTGTTGGCTCATGGTCAAATTCTTTATATGCACATGCTAGTACTCTTAAAGCCTCTTTTGCCATTTCTTCATTTTTTTGTCTAACTGTTACTGCATAATTTTCTAAGTCATTTTTTATTTCATGATTATATACATATCCTTTACAAATTCTTAGTAATTCATCTACTCCACCTTTGGTATAGGCAATATAATTTTGGTTTACTTTATTAACCGTTGTCATTAATTTTCTATCTGAATCAAATGGTACTTCTGCTATACGTGTCATTCTATCATAGATAGATGGGTCAAAATTTAAAGTAAAGGCCATATCTACCAATGCTGTTTCTGTTGGGTCTCCTGTTAAAGTTCCGTCTTTTGCAATTTTTGTATCATTACATAACATATTGGCATATACCAATGTAGTCATATCTTCTGATACGTTCTTACTATCAATGTGTTCTAGGTCTTTGATTTCTCCATTTAAAAATACTTTTTCTACTGTCATTTTGTTTTGTGTTAAAGTTCCTGTTTTATCTGAACAGATAACGGTTGCACTTCCTAATGTTTCAACTGCTGGTAATTTTTTCACAATTGCATTTTTCTTAACCATTTTTTGCACACCAATAGCTAAAACGATAGTTGATACGGCTACCAATCCTTCTGGGATTGCCGCTACTGCTAATGATACCGCTGTCATAAACATATGAATTGGTTCTTTTTGTTGGAATAATCCTATAATAAAGATAACAATACAAATCACGATGGCTGTAATTCCTAATGTTTTTCCTAGTTTATTTAATTTTTGTTGCAACGGCGTAATTTGTTCTTCTGTTTCATTAATCATTTCTGCAATTTTTCCCACTTCTGTTGTCATTCCTGTTTCTACAACAATTCCTTTTCCTCTACCATACGTTACTAAACTAGATGAAAATAACATATTGGTTCTATCACCAATTCCAACATCTTCTCCATCGATTTTTTCTGTTGTTTTATCAACTGGTACAGATTCTCCTGTTAATGATGATTCTTGTGTTTTTAAGTTAACTGCTTCTATAATTCTTAAATCTGCTGGGATATAGTCTCCTGTATCTAATACTACAATATCTCCTGGTACTAATTCTTTTGCTGGAACAACCGTTACATTTCCATCTCTTACAACTTTAGATGCATGGTCTGTTAATTTTTGCAAAGCTTCTAGTGATTTTTCTGCTTTTGATTCTTGTGTTACACCAATAACGGCATTTAAGATAACAACAATCAAGATAATAATGGTATCTGTAATTCCTTCTCCTTCTGCAACACCTACAACTCCTGATACAATTGCTGCAATAATCAAAATGATAATGGAAAAATCTTTAAATTGGTCTACAAATCTCATGAATAATGATTTCTTTTTCTTTTCTTTTAATTGATTGAATCCATATGTTTCTCTTCTTTTTGCAACTTCTTCTGCTGATAAACCTGTCTCTTGATTTGTTTCTAATTCTTTTTCTACGTCCTTTACTTCTTTGTTAAACCAGTTTTTACTTTCCAATTTGTTTCCTCCTTTAATTTTTTCGCATATTTTCACTTTTATTTTATCCAAACCATGAAAATATATCAATATTTTTGTTTGATTTTTCTGTAAAAATGTAATATTTAAAACTTGTTTTTACATTTGGGTAGCCTCCTTTTCCTTTGACTTAGGAAATCAAATCTTTTTAACCATCATAAGAAAATTTGTATGTGACTATTTTTATTGAATAGAAAAAAATAATGTTTCCGATTCAATAAAAAAAGACTCTTAAAAAGATTTTATCCTTTTAAAAGTCTTGCTTACTTATTTAAAAGCTTACTAACCAGATAATAATTATCGCGACTGTTGATTAGTAATTAAAAGCTACTCCCTTTTAATATTTGGTGACCCCTACGGGAATCGAACCCATGATTCCACCTTGAGAGGGTGGCGTCTTAACCGCTTGACCAAGGGGCCATAAAATTTACTTTATAGTTATACCATTTTTTCGCCCATTCGTCAACTATTATTCGTAAATTTTTGTCCCATTGGGGACAATTTACTCATACCATTCTAATTCCCAATCATCTAAAATAACGGTATCTCCTTCACAAACACCCATTTCTTTTAATTTATCTTCAATTCCCATATTTTTCAAACATTTTTGTAAATAGTACATAGATTCATTATCTTCGATATTCACTCTTCCCATTAATCTTTGAACAGCTCTTCCTGATACAATAAATACGCCATCTTCTATCTTAATAGTCCAATCATCCTCTTTTTCTTCTAATGTGTATACTTTCTTATCTTCGATTTCAACCAATTCTTCTTTTGGTAATGTTTTTAACACTTCTGCCACATGGTCAATTAATTCCTGAACACCTTGTTTTGTAGCTGCTGAAATTTTATAAATTTCTAATCCTTCTTTTTTTGCTAATTCTTCTACTTCTTTTATTAATTCTTCATTTTGTACATCAATTTTATTAGCTACAATAATTTGTTTTCTAGTACTTAATTTTTCACTATAATTTTTTAATTCTTTATTAATGGTATAAAAATCATCTACTGGATTTCTTCCTTCTTGTCCTGACACATCTAAAAAGTGTAGTAATAATCTAGTTCTTTCTACATGTCTTAAAAATTGAATTCCTAAGCCAACTCCTTCGCTTGCTCCTTCAATAATTCCTGGTATATCTGCAATCACAAATCCATCTCCGTTTTTGGTTTTCACAACACCTAAATTTGGTTGTAAAGTGGTAAAATGGTAATTTGCAATTTTAGGTTTGGCATCTGTAACAATTGATAAAAATGTAGATTTTCCGACATTTGGGAATCCTAATAATCCTACATCTGCTAATAATTTTAATTCTAGGATAACTTCTTTTTCTTCTCCTTTATCTCCATCTTCAGAAAATCTAGGAGCTTGTCTGGTTGAAGTAGCAAAATGAGAGTTTCCTCTTCCTCCTCTTCCACCTTTCAAAACTAATTCTGTTTGTTCTGGTGTAGATAAGTCAGCTACAACTTTTCCAGTTTCCACATCTTTTACAACTGTACCGATTGGAACTTTAATATATAAGTCTTTTCCATATTTTCCATTGCAATGACTTCCACTACCATTTTCGCCATTTCCTGCTTTAAATTTTTTATTATATCGAAAATCAATTAATGTATTTTTATCTTTATCCACTTGGAAATAGATATCTCCACCTTTTCCACCATCTCCACCATCAGGTCCACCTGCTGCTACATATTTCTCGCGTCTGAAAGATACGGCACCATTTCCACCATCTCCTGATTTGATAATGATTTTTGTATAATCTGTAAACATGTTTTACCTCCCTGTTGCCAAAGTGATGATTTTAGGGACGGAGCAAAAAATCATCGCTATTAAAAATTAATTTATAATATTACTTAACTAACTATTAGTGATGATTTTTTGCTCCGTCCCTAAAATCATCACTTTGGCAACTATTTATTCAAAATAATTTAATTTCATTGCTTTCTTTACTTTTTTCATTGTCTCTTGTGCTGTTTTTCGTGCTTTTTTAGTTCCTTCTTGTAATATTTTATCTACTATTTCTGGATGTTCTTCGTAGTATTTTCTCTTTTCTCTAATTGGTCTTAAATATTCTATAATATTTTTTGCTAGTTGTTTTTTACAAGCAACACATCCTCTTTTTCCTGCTTTACATTCTGCACATACTGTATCGATTTCTTCTTTGCTAGAAAATAGTTTATGATAATATGCTACCATACATATATCAGGATTTCCTAAATCGTCTTTTTTTATTCTATTGGGATCTGTTACTGCACTCATAACTTTTTTTGTAATTTCCTCTTCTGAATCTGATAAATAGATTGCATTTCCTAGAGATTTCCCCATTTTTTCATTACCATCTAATCCTTTGATTCTTTTTCCTTCTGATAAAACAATTTTAGGTTCTGTTAATACCTCTCCATAAATACTATTAAATTTTCTAACAATTTCTCTACATTGTTCAATTAATGGTTCTTGGTCTTCACCAGTTGGAACTAATTCTCCTTCAAAAATTGTAATATCAGCAGCTTGACTTACTGGATATCCTAAAAACCCATATGTGACACTTTCTCCAAATAATTCTTTCTTTTGAGCAATTTCTGTTTTTACTGTTGGATTTCTTTGAAGTCTTGCAATTGTTACTAAGTTTGAATAGTATACGGTTAATTCTGCTGTTTCTGGTATCATAGATTGAATATATATGGTTGTTTTTTCTGGGTCAATTCCACATGATAAATAATCCATTGCTAATTCTCTTACATTTTTTCTTACTTTTTCTGGATTATTGAAATTGTCTGTTAGTGCTTGCACATCTGCAATTAATATATAGATATCATAATCTCCACTATTTTGCATTTCTACTCTCTTTTTTAATGAACCAAAATAATGTCCTATATGTAACTTTCCTGTTGGTCTATCTCCTGTTAATACTCTTTTTTTCATAATTTTATTCCACCTTTTCTTTCTCTTTTTCAATATCATTATTATACTAGATTATATGCAATTTTTCAAGTAATTTCCATTTATCTAGAAAAATCTATGTAGAATTAAAATACAATCCTTTTTATATGATAAGAACCTTGTTATCTTTGATAAAAAATAAGGGGTGGCAGAATGCCACACCCCTACGGAGTTCTGATAAAGAGTCTTAGCCGTTTCTTGCACCATACTGCAGAATATGAAACTTTCACATTCTGCAGCATAGAAATATTAATCATTGCCTCTTCTACCTCCCTCTTTTCTTTGATGAATTTTTCCAGATACTCACTTATGTTTCTTTTTCTGGTTTCATCATCTTGAAACTTGGGAGAATAGTAAATTTCCACACGGATACTCCCCACCTTAAATTTTCTGTCCGGCTTGAAATCCCGAACAGTTTGAAGAGAAATTTCCTTATAACCTCCTTTGTAGAAATAATATTCTTTTAATTTTTTTGTTCTTTTTACTTTCATAAAAACTCCTTTCTACACTCTTTATCACTATATATTATACCATTTTTCAATGTTTTAGTAAAATAGTAAACACAAAAAAACTAACCTTATCATACACGAAAATTTTTCATATGGTTTCTTATACAAAAAAGCCACCTGTATATTCTTAGGTGGCTATATCATTTCAGCTATTAAATCATAATCACTAATATCTATTACTTTACACTTTATAAAGTGATTAGCAATTTCTTCTGGCTTTTTATCTGTTTCATTTTTTATATATACAATTCCATCCATTTCTGGTACATCTTGCATGGTTCTTCCTATATAATATTTACCATCAAAAGAGATGTCTTCCACTAATACCTCATATGTCTTACCGATTTTTTTACTTTGAATTTCTTTAGAAATTTCTTGTTGTATTTGCATAATTTGGTTATATCTTGCTTTCTTTGTATTTCCATGAATTTGATTTGGTAATTTTTCTGCTGGTGTTCCATCTTCTTTTGAATACATAAATGCACCTAATTTATCAAACTTTGCAACTTTTACAAATTCTTTCAATTCTTCAAAATCTTCTTTGGTTTCTCCAGGAAAGCCTACGATTAAGCTTGTCCTTAAAACAACATCTGGTATGCTTTTATGAATGGTTTTTAATAAATTTTCTATCTGTTCTTTACTGGTCCTTCTATTCATTCTTTTTAACACTTTATTAGAAATATGCTGAATAGGAATATCAAAGTAATTTGCAATTTTATCATTTTTGGCTACTATATCAATCAATTCTTCGGTAATCCCTTCTGGATAGGCATATAAAAAGCGAATCCACTCAATACCTTCTATTTTACTCAAATTTTCTAATAATTCTGCTAGTTTTGATTTACCATATATATCCACACCATATTTTGTCGTATCTTGCGCAATGACAATTAGTTCTTTGATTCCTTTTTTTGCTAACATATTTGCCTCTTCTAAAATCTCTTCCATCTTTCTACTTACAAATGGTCCTCTGATATATGGTATAGCACAATATGTGCATTTATTACTACATCCTTCTCCAATTTTTATATAGGCATAATTTTCGCCTGTTGTTACAACTCTATTTAAAAATTGTTCTTGTGTTAACATTGGCATTTGTGGTATTTCTGTTATTTTTTTACTTGTCCTTTTGTTCTCTCTTTCTACAATGCCTCTTTTTAGCAAATCTTCTATTTTATCCCATAATTTATCATAATCCTCTATTTTTATGAATAAATCTACTTCTGGTAAAGCTTTTACTAAATCTTCATAATATCTTTGAACTAAGCATCCCATAACAATTACATATTGACATCTTTGTTTTTTGTATTCTGCCATCTCCAATATTGTATCAATTGCCTCTTCTTTGGCAGATTCTATAAATCCACAAGTATTAATCACTAAAATATCTGCTTTTTCTTCTTCATTCACAATATGAAATCGATTATTTTTAAACTTTCCTATTAAACATTCCGTATCTATTAGATTTTTACTACAACCTAGTGATATAAATCCTACATTCATTTTTGGCATATCCTTTCTTTTTGATGGAACGTTGGGGACAGGTCAAATCGTTCCAAAATGGAACGATTTGACACGTCCCCAACGTTTCAATTTTTATGGCTACATATATGTTTTCTTGTCATTTCCATTAAATCTAGTTTTGTAAATCCTTCTATTTGTGTTTTGCTTCTGTCTTTTTTTAGTTCTTCTTTTAATAAATTTTCTATTTCTTTTTTATCTTTTTCTTCTTGCATATCTATATAATCAATAATGATGATACCTCCTATGTCTCTAAGTCTTAATTGTTTTGCAATCTCAATAGTCGCTTCTTTGTTGACCTTGAAAACAGTATCTTCCATGGTTTTATTTCCTGTATATTTTCCAGTATTCACATCTATTGCTGTTAATGCTTCTGTTTTATCGATTGTGATAAATCCTCCACAATTTAGCCATATTTTTCTATTCATAATTTTATGAATTTGTTGTTCTATGTCATACACATTAAAAATAGATTCTTCACTTTTTACTACGATTGATAAATCTTTATATTCTTCATTTTCACTTTTTATTTTTTGAATTTCATTATAATCTATACTATCATTTACAGTTATTTGTGCAATTCCTTTATTGGCTAAATCCATTAACATTTTTTCAACAATATCTTCACTCTTATATAACTGTCTTGGCACTTTTTGTTTTTCATCTTTACTATCTTTAAGGATTCTTTCCCATTTATTTTCCACATATTTTATATCATCTATGATTTCTTTTTCTTTTCCTTCTGCTGATGTTCTAATGATAGCTCCATTTCCTTTTGTCATATTTTGTTTTACTAATTTTATTAATCGTTCTTGTTCCTCTTTATTTTCTATTTTTTGTGAAACTGTAATAATATCTGTATTTGGCATAAGAACAATATATTTTCCTGGTAAATTGATATGTGTTGATATTCTAGCACCTTTTTTTTCATTACTATCTTTTTTGATTTGTACCAATAATTTTTGATTTGGTTTTATAACAGTACAAATATCTTGATTGATATTTGGTTTTTCCTTTTTTTCATCTTTCTTTTCTAGAATATCTTTTAAATGAATTAAACTATTTTTTTCTATACCAATATCTACAAATGCTGCTTGCATTCCTTTTACAATATCCTTAACAACACCAATGTAAATATTTCCCTCATTCCTATTATCTTCTTCTTTCTCTTCATAATATTCTATGATTTTACCATCTTCTACTAATATAATTTGTCTTTGCTTTTCATCTCTTTTTATAAATAATTCTAACATCTGCTTCTTTCCTCTCCTGCTAATTAAATTTATTCATTGCTGTATCTACGCCATTTTTTATGATTTCTATTATGGCATCTTTTGCTTTATTTGTTCCTATATTTAATTTTTCCTTATCTTCTTCTGATGAAATTCTTCCTATGACATATTGAATTCTATCATTTTTATATTCAGGTGTTCCAATTCCTACTCTAATTCTTGTAAATTCTTCTGAATTCAAATTTTGTATAACAGATTTCATTCCATTATGAGAACCTGGTCCGCCTTTTTTTCTTATTTTTATTTTGCTTGGTTCTACATCCATATCATCATAGATAACAATAACATTCTCTAAATCAATTTTATAAAACTGAATAGCTTCTATGACACTTTCTCCACTTAAATTCATATAGGTTTGTGGTTTTAAAAGAATAACTTTTTCGTTTTCAATCATTCCAGTACCATAGATTCCCTTAAATTTATGTTTATTCATTTCTATCGCATATTGTTTTGCTAATTTGTTTATTGTATCAAATCCCATATTATGTCTTGTATTTTCATACTCATTTTCAGGATTTCCTAAACCTACTATTAAAAACATTCTCTTTCCTCTTTTCAAACAATAATCTATACTATTTTACATTGTTTTTGCTTGTTTTTCAAGTTTTATTCAATAAATTTTCGTTAGCCATAATTTATTACAATTCATTTTTCCTATTCAACAAAAAAAGCACTATCAAAAGTGCTTTTCATTTATTATTATTCTGCTGATTCCTCTGTTTCTGGAGCTTCATAAGCTTCTAATATAGCTTTTTGAATTTTCTCTCTAGTTTCAGCATTGATTGGATGAGCTATATCTTTGAATTCTCCGTTTGGAGTTTTTCTACTTGGCATAGCTATAAATAATCCATTTTGACTTTCGATAACTGAAGCAACAGCTTTCATTCTGTTCTCTGAATTTACTTTTCTTAAACGTACATCTGTGATTTGCATTTTGTAGTGCACCTACCTTCCTTAAGTTTTAAAAAATTTTGTACATATATTTACTCTTATGTACAATTATATTATTCTCCATAAAAAATTTTTTTCCTTCTTTTTTTTACATTTTTTTTATTTTTTTATACAGTAACCATTTTTATCCTTTTTCATATCTTAAAATATGTTGCAATTCATAGCCCACTAAAGGACAGGGAAAGGTTATGTTATTCTAGATTAAATGAATTTCGAATGTGATTGAAGTACTTGTAGCCTTTCTTAATCTAAAACAAATGAGGAAGCGGGAATAGCGAGAGGCTCGTTTGTTTTGGATTTAAAAAGGCTAAAGTACGCATTGAACCGAGAAATTTATGAAATCTAGAATAACATAACCTTTCCCTGTCCCTTAGTGGGTTATGAATTGCAACTAAAATATATGGGCTTCATTAGCAAATTTGTCCAAAAGTATTGAATTTTTAAGAATATAATTATATAATTCACTTTGGAATTTTATGCGAATCAAATATTTACAAAGGAGTGTCTTTTTATGCCAAATATAGATAATTTAAAGAAATATAAAAATATACATATGATTGGAATTGGTGGTGTCAGTATGAGTGGAATTGCTGAAATCCTTCACAATTGGGGCTTTCATATTACAGGTTCTGACTTGTCCAATTCTGAATCTATTCAAATACTAAAAAAGAAAGGAATTCCAGTAACAATTGGCCATAATACAGAAGATGTTAAAAAAGCTGATGTTGTTGTATATTCCGCAGCTATTAAACCAGAAGATCCTGAAATGGTAGAAGCTAAAAATCAAAATATTCCAACAATTGAAAGAGCAGACTTTTTAGGAGAAATTACAAGATGTTTTAAAGATACCATATGTATTTCTGGAACACATGGAAAAACTACCACAACCTCTATGGTTTCTCTTTGTTTTATGAAAGCTTTAACAGACCCTAGTATACAAGTTGGTGCTTATTTAAAACAATTAGATGGTAATTATAGAGTTGGAAATAGTGAACATTTTATCATAGAAGCTTGTGAATATGTAGAAAGCTTTTTAAAATTTAGTCCTAAGGCAGAAATTATTTTAAATATTGATAATGATCATTTAGATTACTTTAAGAATTTAGAAAACATCAAAAAAGCATTTATCAAATATGTAAAACTATTACCTGATAATGGTATTTTAATTCTAAATGGAGATGATACCAACTGCTTAGAACTAGCTAATGAAACAAACGCTACTGTTATAACATATGGTGTTTCTAATAAAGATGTTGATATTTATGGTACAAATATTGAATTTAATGATAATGGTTTTGCAAAATTTGATGTTTACTATCAAGATAAATTTTTGGATACATTCCAATTATCTGTTCCTGGTAAGCACAATGTTTCCAATGCTCTTGCTTGTATTTCTATTTGTATGAAATACAACATATCTTTAGATGTTATAAAATCTGCATTGTCAGAATTTACTGGTGCTCACAGAAGATTTGAATATAAAGGAAAAATTAATCATATGGCAAGTGTCTATGATGATTATGGACATCATCCAACAGAAATTATGGCGACTGCAAAATCTTTAATGAATAAAAAATATCATGAATCTTGGGTTATTTTTCAACCACATACATATAGCAGAACCAAAAATTTATTAGATGAATTTGCTAATGCCTTAATGAATTTTGACCATGTCATCGTACTAGACATTTATGCTGCTAGAGAAACAAATACATATAACATTTCTTCTGAAGATTTGGTTTCTAAACTTCAATCTTTAGGAAAAGAAGCTTTATATATACCAGACTTTGATGAATGTGCAAATTATGTTAAAACACATGTTGAAAAAAATGATATTGTTCTAACATTAGGTGCTGGAACCGTTACCAATATTGGTCCAATGCTTATTAATTAAAAAGGGATTTTGGGGACGGACTCATTTTTCCCTTTTTTTAATTTTATATACAGAAAAAATATAGAATATAAAAAATGAAACGATTTTGCGTATCTAAATTTGAAACTAGAAATTCTTAAAGAAAAAAATGAGGGATGTTCATGGGCAAGCAAGTGATATATTCATTTCTTATAAATGTCTCGGCTCAATACATACTGTACTCCAATCACATTCGACATATTATGCGAAATGAATATATCGCTTGCTTGAGCCTGAATGAAAGAGGCTCGTTTTTTTCTTTTAGAATTTCTGTGAAAATTTAGCTTATACAAAATCGTGTAATGACTTTATATTCTATATTTTTTAGATATCACAATTTAAAAAGGGAAAATGAGTCCGTCCCCAAAATCCCTAATGGACTTCTTTAGATTGTTTTAGCATCAAATCCCCAAATATGGCATAGCCTTCTGTGGATGAATTTACTAAAACATGCGTAACTGCTCCTACAAATTTTCCATTTTGTATAATGGGTGATCCACTCATTCCTTGAATAATGCCACCTGTTCTTTCTATTAGTTCTTCATCTGTCACCTTAATTTCCATACTTTTATTATTATAATTATTATCTCGATATATTTTTGTTATTTCAATTTCATATTCTTTTACTGTTTGATTATCTAAACTACATAAGATTGTTGCCTTTCCAGTTTGTATTTCCTCTCTCATAGCCACTTCCATTTCTTTACTTGTATCAATATTTAAACTAGACAAATCTTCTATTTTCCCATATATTCCAAATTCTGTATTTTTTGTAATTTCACCTATTGTTTTTTGATCTTCTACCGTTCCTTGTATTTTCCCTGGATTTCCATCTTCTCCTTTTTTTATATCCAATACTTTTGCTGTAACAAATTCTCCTGATGCAATATTTAGCAAGTCACCTGTATCTATATCTGTAATTCCATGTCCTAATGCTCCAAAATGTTGTGTTGCAGGCTCGTAAAAAGTAACTGTGCCAACACCTGCTGCACTATCTCTTACCCATAATCCCAATTTGTATTCTTCTTCACTTGTTTTTATAGGCATTATACTACATTCTTTTGTTTCTTCGTCATGTATATATTCAATTTCCACTTCTTCTCCTTTTGACATATTCACTTTTTCTATCAATTCATCTGTTGAATTAATAAGATTATCATTAATTTTAACAATTGTATCTCCTTCTTCTATGCCTGTATTTTCATATGGTTTATATATTTTCCTGTCTTCTCCTTCTATTTCAGACATTCCCACAACCAATACACCATTTGTATATAATTTAACACCAGCCACACTTCCCACAGGAATCACTGTTGTTTTGGGAAGGACGGATACATCTATATTTTTTAAAAATATTGTATTAAATAAATTAACAGATAATGTTTCATTTCCGATTTTATGAATTGTCTTTTCTCCTGAATTTGCAGAAACTTCCATAGTTTCATCTTTGGAATGGAGTGTTATTCCGAAAATTGTTTTTAATGATATATTTTCTCCTTCAAATATCGTAATTTTATCTGGGATATAATGAATAACTAATACATACATATATATAATTAATAAAAAAGTTAATACTATTATTTTTTTGAAAATCTTTTTCATATATTCTCCTACTTTCCTTTATTTATAGTATTAACTTTATTACTTTTTCTATTCAATTACATACAAAAATAGAAATCTTTTTTCAAGATTTCTATTTCAATTTTTGAGTGCAAATATCTTTTTATAAATATTTCGATTATTTTTTTATTTTACTATATCCGTCCAAAATTATTTAAATTGATTTACATGTTCTTCTGCATTTCTGTATACTTTATACATACTATATCGTTCTCTTCCTAACGCTGTATAATATAATTTTGCAAGTGTTTTATTGCTAAGTCCATCTAAATATTCATAAATATTTGTAAAACTATTTACTGTATTGGTTTGTGCCACATAACATGTGTAACATCCTAAGTTCCAATGAGGATAAAAATACAATGTTGTCTCTGAACCCGTACTTCCTAGAGATTTTCTTTCAAAATCAATATTAAATACACCTCTTGATGTTGTTGCATTTACCATATTTTCTAATCCTTTATGTGTTATTCTGTGATAGTCACTATTATCATCATTAATGTTTTCTATAATATAAATAGAATTTTCTGTTACTACTTCTTCATTTTTGTTATTATTTATAACAGAATATCCACTATATATTTTTCCTCCAATACTAATTCCTTGTAAGAAACTAATTAAACAAACATTGTCTAAAATTCTTGTCCAGTCTTCTTCTGCTAATTTAGGCATTCTAAATTCGTAACTTCCAGTTCCAAAATTATTATAATTTGCTAAAGCAACTGTTAAATTGCTTTCAATGACATAACGAATAACTGCCAATCTATGATTATTAAATGTTGAATCTGGTTCTTCTATACCATCAAAATCAAATATATTATTCTCTGCATCTGTAAAACTATATATCACTTCTCCATCTGCATTTGTAATATCATTTACGCCTACTGCATTTGATGATTTTAAACTTGTAACTCCATAACTTTGTAATCTTTTTTTAAAGTTAAATGCCTCTACATAATAGCGATATCCCATATCATTATTTTCATCTCTAAATGGATTTGTAACTGTACTTCTTCTTCCATTTGTTATTGTAAACCATGTATTTGTATCATTTTCTTTATAATATTTTACACCATTTATTTTGACATATGCATATTCTGTTTCCCCCACACATTCTTTTAATTGTGGTTCTGAAGTAATATTTACGCCTCTATATCGAACTTCTCCTGTTGCATCATTATAATACAAACTATCATCTAACAAATAACCTGCATCATTAATTCCTTTTCCATTTTGGTCATATCCTTGTACAGTTATATAATTGTCTAAAGAATATGTTATCGTAACATCCATTTGTCCTTTTACATATCGACAACTATAATAAATATATGGTTTTAATCCTGTGACTTCTTCTCCTCCTGTATAGGTTACATTTGGTGGTAAATGACTTCTTGTTTCTTCATCTAATGTGTTTTCAAATGGTGAATATATATAAAAGCCATCATATAAAGTAAATACCAATGCTGGTATATATTCTTTCAAATTGTCACTATTGTATCCTGTCATATCAAAATTAGTTGCTATTGAAGCAAAAAAACTATTTGCTGCTGCTTCAATATCTTTAATTTTTGAATTCACAATATCAGATGTACTACTATTTACTGTATTTAATTGAAAAGCTTTGATAGCATCATATGTTGCATTATCTAATTTGGTATCATACGATATTTGTAAATCTAATGTATCTAGTTGTGCACCAATATATGCTGAAAAAACTAATGATATTGGTAACATAATAATAACAAAAACAACGGCTAAATATTGATATTTCATCATAATTCTATCTTTCCTTTGTATCTAATTTTTTAATAGCCTGTAATTCTTCATTACAGGCTATTTCATAATATATTACAATGTTAATTTTCGCTTCCATTTGCTGTTACATATCCACCATGTTCTGCTGCGATTGTATATGTATCATTTCCAGCTACTGTATAAAAGAAGTTTTTCAATTGTTGTGATAAAGTTGTATTTGTATTTTTTACACTTGTTGAAAACATATCCCCTTCTTTTAATGCAAGTACTTTATTGGTTCCATCCTCTGAAGATAATATATCTAATATTTGTGATGTATACATTGAATAAGAAACATTTTCACCTATTCTTTTTGAACTTGCTATGGTTGTTTTCTTTCCAGGGTTTTCATCTAATACCTTTACTTCCATTTCGATATCATATGTATTTCCTGTTGCTGAAATTTCTTGTTCAAATGCTGCATAATCATCCATTGTTAATCTTCCTGTTGTTCTTACATTATCTACAAATTCTGTTGTTGCTGTTTTTACAGTTAATTGTGATATATCATCACTTCTGTCTGACATTGACATTAATGGAAAAACAAACATTAAAACTGCCGCTAATACAATTGCAATAATTGTCATTAATGAATCTCCCATAATATTTATCCTCCTTATAATACCATTATTATATTGTACATATATTTATTGCCTACAATATGATATCACTCTCTTTTTCGTTTTGTTTACATCTGGTGTATCTGTTTCATCATACTGATCACTAATATCTGTATCTGGATCATAACTTTCTGGCAATAAATCATCTTGATAATATACTCCATATTTTTCTTCGAAAGTATTTCCTTTTAATATTGTATCATAGATTCCTTGAGAATTCAAGCTTATTCCTGAATTATTCTTTTCTAATTCTGTTTTAAATTCATCAAAACTCATTTCTGTCCCATTTGATTTTTCAAATGTTCCTTTTGCACCATATAATAATGCCATTATAAAATTGTCTTGTTGTCTAGCATTTCCTATAACTTCTCTCTCTAAATCTATATAATTTACTTCTACCCTTGCTCCATCTTTTATTTTTGTATATAAAGCAATCGGTGTTATGCCATCTGCTTCATAAAATTGAATTCTATAATTTTCTTTATAGGCTCTATAAATTGTTGGTACAATGGTTTCTTTTCCAACAAATCGAGTTTTAGTCCCAATATCTTCTGCATATTGTGTTACACTCTCTCTATCTGTATAACGAATTAATGTATCTGCTGCCACTCTTGCTTGAGAAAAAGATGATATACCAATTCCCAATGCCATTACAAAAACAAGAACGGCTGCCGCCATTTTTAATGCGTCTGCTGCATTTTCCATAGTATATCATCCTTTCTTTTACAAATTTTAATCATTCAATGTGTTACTTATTTTTTTGTTATAGAAATGCTTGTTACTAATCCTGCATTAGCTGCTCCACTTGTTCCATAAGTACATTTAACTTCATAAGTAGCACCTGTTGGTATTTGCTCAATTGGTGCTGTTGATGCATTTTTATCCATAGTAACTGCACCTGTAACTCCAACTTTTCTGTCATCATCATCTTGTGTCATATTGTTTGATAACACTTCTTGTAACAATGCTCTAACTGTTGTTCCTGATTGTTTTCCTTGATATTGTGTAAATTGTGCATTGAATTGTGTAATTTCAACATCACTCATTGAATTGCTATTAACAATTCCTGCTGCTTGGTTATAAATTAATATACCCAATGAAATAATTAAGATTGCAAGTAATATAGCACCTGCGATGATTAATGCTTTTGATGCATTCTCCATAATAAATTCCTCCTTTGTTTTTATAATATATATATTTTTTTACTAAATTTCTTTAGTAACATTAATAACAATCATTTTAATTAGCTACTTGCTCAAAATACATATAGCTAACTCTTCCTGTTTTACTATGATGTTCTATTTTGGTACATTTAAATCTAATTTGATTATAATATTGCATAAATGTACTTGTTCCACTATTATAAATTTCTTCCATAGAATGTACTTTATTATCATCTGTAAATAAAACATCAATTCTGATAGAATCTGTGCCATTATCAGCATATAATCCTGTATCTTCTTTTTCTATTTTATTTTTTGTATTATCATCTACTGCTTTATTAATTAATGTCGCTAAATCTGTACCGAATATTTCTTTTCCATCATAACTTTCATATTGTGCATTTTTTATTTGTGCCTCATGATAAGTTGCTTTATAATTTAAGTACATATATCCTATTGTAGCTACAATGATTAATATAATTACTAAAAATATACATATTTTTTTCATATTTCACCTTTACATTTATGTTATTTTGTCACATATCACTTTATATACTCTTTTTGTGATATCACTTATCTGAACTTGTACATTATATTTTGGTAATCCATTTGCATTTATCAAGCTTAGCTCATTTGCAATCAAATTATTAAAATGTGTTTCCATTTGACTTTTCCTTTGTTCTCTAGTTTGACTTTCATTATATCCTAATTCTATGGAAACATTATTACAAAGTACAGATATATATCTGTCATTTCCTGTAACATCTGTAGGTACTCTATGAGCAAATTCATAGTTCTGGTTATTTTGCGTTGCTAATTTTGCCATAGAAACTACATCATGAATAGTTACATTGTTTTTTCCCACATAAGATGAAAATTGGCTATTAAATTGCGTTGCTTGATTTTCTTCTATATTATCATGTATTTGGCTAGAAGTTCCTCCAAAACTTGTAAATAATAATACTCCTAAGGAAATAACCATAATTGCTAATAGTACGCCTCCAGCCATTAATAAAGCTTTTGATGCATTCTCCATATTACACTCCTATTCCTGTACATTCAAATTCCATTTTAAGAATTCTTCCTGTATTTTTATCATATTCAGGTTCTCCTACACAATCAAAATATGACCTTTTAAATTGTATATATTCATAATACTTTAAAGCATCTTCATAAATTACTGTAATGCCTCCATAAGTAGTTGCTAACTTTGGTAAAATCTTTTCATCATCAAATGCTTGATTTTTTTCACTTGCTGTTCGATAAGCACCATTTTCTATAATGGATTCAATATTAGAAATTTCTGAAGCTAATTGGTTACAATATTTTTGTTGATATTTTTTTTCAATTCTTCTAATTTCACCATCTGTAATATCTCCAGTCACTGCAGAAGGCTGTCCAACAATTAGATAAATGTTATCTTGTGTATACTCAGTTTTTTCAATAATTCTATTAGTTCCATCAAATGTCAATTCAGCATTATGTCCTTTCATTTTAACTGTTATTTTCATTTTTGTAAAATTTTCTTCACCTGTATATCTTGTATTATAATCTAATACTTTATTCATGAGTGATATCATATCACTCCCTCTTATATCTGTTCTTTCATAAGTGGTATATTGATTATTAAATTCTGCTATTTGTGCACTTAAATTTGATTGATAAGAGGATTCTTGATAACTTGTTAAATTACTCATCATTAGAACAAAGGCAGAAATTATGACAATGGCAATTAACACACTTGCAGCCATAATTAAAGCTTTTGATGCATTTTCCATATGATAATTCCTCCTTTATCTAAATTCTAAGTTTGTGTCATCATTGTGCTAAATGAACTTGACATACTTGTTAATCCTATGAATACTAGTGGTACAATTAAGTATCCTACAAACATACACACCATTGGTGCAAATCCAATTGCTTTTCCTATCATACCTTTTCTTTTTATTAATCTTTCATTTGATTCTTTTCTTTTTTCTTGGTAATAATCTCTTTCTGACTCTAATTCATCAAATGCATCTTTAATTGGTATTTTTTCTACTGCTGCTTGCATACTTTCTACAATTCTAACAAGTGGCATATAACTAATTTCTTCTTTCATTTCTTCTAAGGCTTCCCATGCCCCTGCTTCGTAGTTGTTCAAACATTTTCCAATCGGTTCTTTGAAGATATTGGCATATCTTTCTAGCCATTCCAAAATCATCTCTACATTAACCCTTTCAATTCTCATAAGCATTAAGATGATTGTTTGGAATTGCATTACTTCATCTTCCATTTCGATTTGCCTCATTTTAGCTTGGAATGTTAGCATCCAAATTGGTGCCATATATCCAATAATCGCAAATACGAAAGATAATAATACTTCAAACCATTGTAAATATTCACTATTAACGATTTGAATTTTATCAAAAATTCTTTCTGCTGCCTGTACTACTCCACTTTCATCATATTCCTCATAAAAATCTGTTCTTTCCACAACAATTTGTACTTGTTGTAATGTTGTATCTAATTTTCCTCTAAATTGATCGATAACTTCATTATCATGTTCTGTCAATTCCATTGCAGTTGCTCTATCTTCTTCTGTCATTTCTCCGCAAAATATCATATGTTGTCGTTGGCTCTGTATATACATAGTCAATCGCTAATTGATGCAAATATACAAATAGAATTAGTGATGCAATACAAGTTACAATTGCAAGGGTTATTCTATTAATATACAACCATTCCATTCTTAAATGTGATGCTGCATCTTTTAGTAATTGTTGTACTTTTCTATATTCTTTTGTACCATCTTTTGGAATGAACATATCCACAATCTTTTTAATAAATTTATTTTTATATAATTTTGCTTGCCATGGATTCTCTGTATTTTTTGTATTCATTCCTGTTGAACCATTATCTTTTAGTCTTCTAACCAATATATAAGAGATAATCGTTAAAACTAATATTAAAATTTGAACAATCATTCCTGGTTTTCCATTATACCAGCTCTCTGTAAACGAGAAGTTGCTAATTGACCAACTTTTTAATGGTTCTAGTAATAATATTGGTGCAATAGAAATTAAAGACAAACTTTGAAATACATAATTTAATTTATCTCTTTTCAAAATTTCTAGTTGCATTTCTTTTGTAATATTATTAATATTTTTCAAGTATAAAGATGCCCCATTGACTTTTCTATCACCAAATTCTTTAGTTAGATAAGATACACCTGCAAATTCTTTTAAAAATACATTTGGAGCAATATCATAATATTTTTCAAGTTCCATCTCTGGATCATCTGCAATTAATGTTTCGTAAATCTTTTCTCCTTGTCTTGATATATCCATTTCATCATCTTGTGATACTTGGTATATTGCTTCTTCTACCATGTTAAATTCATGATAAGCATGTCTAATTTCTGAGAAAAAGTCTAATTGTTCTTTTAATAAGTTTGTATCTTTTTTATCAATAGAACCATCTATTAATGTATCTACCATAAATAATTCAAATATTAATAAAATAAACATTAATAAATAATTACTTTTTGTTATAATAATTGTAATAACTGCTGTTGGAATTACTATTGCAAGTGCCCTTGTTAGTATTTTTGCTGAATCACGTCTTGTATTATACTCATCATCTATGTTAATGATTTCTAATCTTCGTCTTAATTTTAATATGTATCTTTTTAGGAATGGTATTCTAGCATAGGTAATATATAGTCTTTGATATAAAATCTCTGTTGAAAAACTCTTTTCCTTTGTTCCTTGTTGTAATTTTCTGATTTGTTTATATTCCGATTTCTGCATTTTTTTAGATAATATATAATATACTAATATAATTACCACTAATACAGCTACTGAGCCACCCATTATGTAGAAAATAAGTTGGTTAGACACTTAAAATAGCACCTCCTTCTCTTCTAATTTTTAAGCTTTTCTTGGTCTTCCTCTTTTAACTGTTCCTTCCGTTGTTGCTGATACTTGTACAGCTTCTCTTTTTTTTATTCCCCAATTTCTTTCAATAAATTTGTCAAATCCTTCAATGTCAGATTCATCCATATTATTTCTCATTTCTTTGATATTATGGTCTGTAATTGGATTTGTCATAATATATTCTCCATCAACATTTTCTAATATATTTCTATAAATATATAATTTTTTGTCTGTTGATTTTGTAAAATAATGTGTTGCATTATCAAAGAATTTATCAAATTTCCCTTCTAATGTTTTTTCATTTCTATGGTCAAATGTATATTCATTTTTGTCTTCTACTGGTACACATTCTGTTACTCTTTCAATATATCTTCTTCCTCTAAAGTCTTTTACTAAGTGGATATCAAAATTTAATACTTGAACAACTTGCTCTTCTGCTGTTTTTTCATCTTTAAATACACCTGCTCTTAACATTGAGTTTCTCAATGCTGTTACTAAGTCTGGAAAAGTCTTTGCGTGGTGAGTAAATAAAGTAAATTTTGATGCAACCTGTGCAGATTGAATCATCCAAGATGCTACGGGGTCAGTTGCAACCTCACCGATGATGTTAACAGAACCATCTGTCTTTTTCTGAACGTCCAAACAGTCTTGTCCAGAAATAGTTTCTGTTTCTCTCATTGACAAGATATTTCTTGTTGGATAAATTTTTCTTAAGTGTAACTCGAATGCCGTTTCTGTAATACGAAGGTTCATCGTTTCATATATATTTTCAATCATTGCCATAAGCATAGTTGTTTTTCCGGCAACCTTGTTCACCTGTAAGTGATATAATTCTGGCACCTTTAACTAAATATTTTAATAGTTCAATTGCTTCTTCTTTACCTGGTCCGTGAACAATTTGTTCTAGTGCTGCTCTCTTAACGTCGAATTTTCTTACGAAAAATGCCCATGTTTCTGACATTGATGGTCTTACAACAACAACACGTGAACCATCTTTCATCTCATTGATTTTATAACCATTTGTATCTGATAATTGTCCTGGGTTATTATATTTATAAATATTTTGACATACCCTTTTTAATTCTGCTTCTGTACCAAATGATAAAAATGCTAAACGAATAGATTTACCTCTAAACATAATCCAAATACTATCACAAGCTCTTGGTACTTTATGTTCTGCAATTTGGCTTAAATAATCTCCATCTGTTTGTGCTACTTGGCTTAAAAAACTCTCTGGTAGACCAGATACACCACCAGAAACACCATCTATATTCATGTCTCTAATTTCGTCAATACTACTATATCCTTTATAATGTTGATATATTCTTTGTACAACAACTGATAATTTATCTGAAAAAGATAATGTAATATTTTCTTTTTCATAGATATCATCTATTTCTTGTTCTGTAATCACATATGAAGGTTTTGCTTCTCCTTCAACATATTTTAGCACATCCAAATTATATTTTTTAATCATTTCAGCCAATGCTTCATATCCAAACTCTTTTTTAAATACATAAATTAATATATCAAATTTATCTTGTGCTGTTAATAAAGATGGTACATCAAATGGAATGGCTTTTGATATATTGGTTTCATTTACTCCATATTCTTGTGCCAATAAATCATATATTAATTCTTTAACATATTTTTTATCATTAACATCACCATATGTACAACCTTTTAAAGCTTTTTTTAATTCATATTTCTTATTTTTTCTTCTTTTTAATTCTTCTTCTGAAAGACCTATATCATATAAATTGACCTTTGTTATTTCATCTAATCTTCTTTTGATAAACGCCTTCATAACATCTAATGTGTAAGTTTTATCATCTACGTTAAGTGTGTTTTCTACTTCTTCTGTCTTTTTCTTTTTTAAAACGTAGTAGATTGCAAATGTTGCAATTCCTAAAACCACTAAAATTAGTACAATATTTGTTATTGTCATTATAAGGTCTCCTTTCTTTTATAGCTTCATTTGTAAATCTTGTAATCGGTATACTATATTTTCAGAAGCTCTTTTGATTTCCTCTATAAAAAATGCATTTCTATCTTCTGGATCTAAATTTTTTCTAAATCTTAAGAATAAATCTGGTACACCTGCTTCTTCTGTTGCTTCAAAAAATAGTGTATTATATGGTATAGTCAATACTTGATTTTTTTCTCCTAAATATCTTGATATATTTTTAGAATTATATTTAGAAAATCTATCATATCTTCCTATTAATATTAATGCTTTTTTAGAAGCAAATAATTGATTCTTTTCTTTTAATTCTTTAAATTTATTAATACTTTTTAATCTTTGTGACATATTGATAACAATAATATCTGAATCGTGTATGATCGTTTTTCTTGTTTCCTCATCCACATTTTCATCTAAATCCACAAAAACTAAGTCATAATATTGGTTAGCTGATTTTATAATACTAGGATACATTGTTTCAATAACAGTTCCATCACTTGGTGGAATTTCACATCCAAGTAATATTTCAAATCTATCTTTAAATACCACTTTTGTATAATTGGTAATAATGTCTGGTGATATTTTATTACTTCTAATAACCCTTGCTAATCCTTCTACTCCCGTTTCTACTTCTAGAGATGCATTTGGTCCAAAAATTCCAAGATTTCTTTTTTTCTTCTTTTCTTCCCAAAAACATCTTTTTAGAGAATCATCTCTATTTGTAGTTGAAACGACTAATATCCTGTAATTATGTTCTATCGCCATGTATGTAGCAATTGCAGCAATTGACATTGTTTTTCCCGTTTGTTCTATACTACTATTATAAAAAGTTACAATTGACATGCTTATACTCCTCTTTCTATAATTTTAACTGCCCTTCTTATCTGATTTTCACTGGTATCGTTTAAAATTTCACCTACAATATAAATTAAACTATCTTTATATTGTGTACTTAATCTTTTAAATTTTATTTTGGCTACTCTTTGATTTTCTGCTAATACTGACCAATCTCCATTTTCAATAGGGAAATAAATTCTATATTCGTTCCACATCACTTTATATCCTAATGATAAGAAATTTAAATAGTCATCTTCTTCTTTTAGGATTTCTTTTGTAAATAAGATTTTGGTCAATCCCATTGGTGCTTTTAGATTACTTAATACTTCTAATCCTCTTTTTAATGAATACAAATCAAATGCAGTAACAAAATAGTTTTTCACTTCTGTACTAGCCAAATTAAATCTCTCAATTGCTTCTGAATCATCTACATCAAATAACATAATATCATAAGGTAAAGGTTCTTTGTCAGCAATTCCTAAATAACTTTTTATGCCTGCTTCATCTTTGAATCCTACTGCCACATCTATATCTTCAAAGTTGGTTATATATGTAATCGTAGGATTTATAACTGGTACAACATATTTTGCTTTTTGAGTTAATGTTGAATCTACTACAATTACTTTTTTCTTCATTGTTGTTAAAATTTTAGCAATATTTAGTATTAAGTCTGTTTTGTCATACATTCCTATAAATCCTACTCTTTTCATACCGATTTCCTTTCTTTTAATTTGTTGTTGTCGTTGTTGTTGCTGCTGCCGCTGCTGCCGCTGCTGATAATCCTTCTAAATATTCTTGTCTTGTTGTTATAGAATTTGTAATACTTTCTTCCATATTTGACTCATAATTGCTTTGTGATTGTTCTGGATCTTCATTAATTGTCGCATCGATCACGTTATTTCTTTGTTCTGCTTGTGTTTGTACACCTGATGAATCTGTTGCATTATATCTGTTCCATAATGCATTTCTTGCTTCTTCTACCATATTTGGATTTCCATTAATCAATTGTAATACGTCATAATTTACTGGGTATGTTGGTGTTGCTGCTTCTTGAATTCCTGGTTCTGTATATTTATTTACATATAATTTGGCTCCATTCGTTTTAAATGCATCAACAATCGCATTACTTAGCATATTAATTTCATCTTCGCTTAATTCAATAGATATGGTATCTGTTGAATCTACTCCAGAAATAATTGGTATTTCCACTTTCTTTTTAGACACAACAATATAATCTGTTCCACTAGGCATTTGTAGACGAACATCTACATAATCACCTGTTACTAAGTCAGATGGTAATATAAACATATTATATTCTTGTTTTCTTACATCATTTCCTGTTACGGTTTCATCAACATATATCATTTCTTTTGATAAGACTGTTCCTCTTGTCATAGATATTTTTGCTATCATACTAGTACCTAAATCTGATGGTGTAAGATAATCTGTTGGTGCTGTTGCATTTGTCACTTCTGTTATTGTAAAATCAGCCTCTGTAACTTCATCTCCTGATTCTACATCTTTATTTAAAGTATATACTGTAACATAAGAAGCCTCTAGTTCTTGTTCTTCCTTTTTCATATTGGTTAATTGTAATATTAGAAATGCAATAATTGCTCCTGTGATAATTAACATTAATAACATTCCTAATAAAAATGAATTTCTTGCTTTTCTTTGCATTGGATTTGTTGTCATTACAAATTCCTCCCTTTATATTTATTTTTATTTATTTTTTTACAAATTTCTATCTATTTTATTTTAACGCATCTATGTTTTAAAATCAATGAAATCACTTCGTGTCATGAAAAATTAATATGGCTGTAATATTTTTGTAATATTACAGCACATATCTTTCTAAAATCTTTGCTACACCATCATTATCATTAGTATCTGTTACTTCTTTTGCCACCTCTATAATTTCTGGTGTACTACCTTTCATCGCTACTCCTAAACCTGCATTTTCTATCATTTTTTTATCATTTATATTATCTCCAATAGCAATGATTTCTTCCTCTTTTATTTCTAGTTTTTCCATTAAAAATTTGATTGCATTCCATTTATTTACATCACTTGCTGAAACTTCTGTATAGAAATATTCTACTGGTACTTCTTCTGTTCCCTGTTGAATCATCTTTTTAGACATATGAGAAATATCCAATACATCTATCCCATTAATTTCTCTTACTTTTTTGATAATGGAATGGAATATGCTATCATTTTCATCACAAATCGTTATTTTTAGAATTTTTTCTTTCTCTATATTTTTTACATATTCATACATATTTTCGACAATACTAATATTGGTTCTTTTACTTTCTTCCTTTTTTAAATTCTCTTTGTAATAATATAATACATTAAATTTTAAATTTGTTGTTAAAATCATTTTATCTGTATATACATTATATGCTATACTATTTTCTTCACATATTTTGATGATTTCTAATACTTTTTCTTTTTTTATATAATTTTCGTATATGATTTCATTTTTTTGAATATCATATACTAAAGCTCCATTTCCAGCGATAAAATATCCTTTTATTCCCAATTCTTCTGTTATTGTTTTTATAGAATCTGTTGGTCTTCCAGAAGCTAATACGATTTGTACTCCTTTTTCTATACATTTTTGTACAATTTCTTTTGTTTTTTCACTAATTTCACCATAATGATTTAGCATAGTTCCATCTAAATCTACTGCAATTAACTTATACATATATTCCTCCTTTGTTTACTTTTTATTATATATTTATTTAAAATTCGATGTCAATATTTATTTTTTATTTGAAAAAATTTCCTGTTTATTTTTTGTAATATTGTAAATCCTAGTATTAGAAAAAGCAATCGTTTTTTCTAATAAGTATATATACTGGAGGTGAATAAACAATGGCAAATAACAGTAATAAAAAATTAGTTCCAGAAGCAATGAGCGCTTTAGATAAATTCAAATATGAAGTAGCTAGCGAAGTTGGTGTTAATTTAAAAGACGGATATAATGGTGATATATCAGCTAAAGATGCTGGTAAAATAGGTGGTAACATGGTTAGAAAAATGATTCAACAAGCTGAACAACAAATGAAATAGTTGTTTTACACCTTTAATATACGTATAGTATATTAATTTTAGGCAGAAAGTTAAATTTTGTTTTTATATATTTTATTTTAAAATACATAAAGGCAGGATTTGATTTCCTGCCTTTTATTTCGTTAATTCAATTTTTTTATTATATAGAAAAATCTAGCTCTTATCTTAACTCTATTTAAGATTTCCTTATAAATCAACCAAGATGTATAACACATCTCCAATATTCTTATATTGAAGCTCCTTATCACTTGGATTTTCAAAATATGTATTTTCTAATTCATCTGTAAAATCTTGAACACTTGTCAACTTTCTTCCTGTATAATACTCATGTACAGTTATTGTATATAATCCCTTCAAATATTCAGACTGTTCAAATGTCAATTTACTGTACTCTACATTTTTTTGATCATTGAAAGCATATCTGATTCCTATTTTATGTATTTCAATTCCTTGTTTTTCTAACTCTACAATTTTATTTTCAATTTTTTCAGAAAACTCTTTATCTATTTGATTACCTAGCTTGTATTCATGTGTACTATTCATAATAGAAATGCTTGTTATGAAAAAATATATGGTTGTTATACTTATAATTATGTTTCTAAACCAATTCACTTTTTCTTTTTCAAAATTTGTACAATATATATATATCAGCATAGCACTAATTGTTTGTCCTAACACCAAACTCACTCTTGCAGCTCCCAAAAGAATTTGAATGGGAAACATAATGAACAATGCCCCCACAAATGACATAAACAAAAACAATACATTTATAGAAAATTGAATTTTCTTCTTTCTAATTCCTACAATGGTGGATAGAACTATAATCAAAAGTGATATTCCTATCCACACATATGGTGGAAACATATAAAATGAATAAAAAATAATTTGGTTCATACTCATGAAATTTTCTTGCAAATATTTTCCCACTTCAATATCTGTCACTCGACTTGTCATTTCCATGTTTGTTATCATTGGCACAAGATTTACAATAGCAATACTTAATAAACTTGCTATTATAATAGAAATTGCACATGGTAAAATTCTTTTAAAATATTCTTTGTTAATTTTTTTATTTTCTAATAAAGTTATCAATATGGCTGTTGCTACATATACGGGTATTGTTCCCTGATAACATATAACTCCTAATACAGTTAGTAAAAAACCAATTTTATTCTTTTTCTCTATAATTATTTTTTTGATTGCAATAATAAATAATAATATACTAGTTGCAATGATAAAACTATCTATAAATTTCAAAATATCCACAATCAAAAAGTTAAAAATATATGTATAACTTAGCATAAATGCAATAATTTTGTGCTGTGGCTTTTCTAATATTTTATATCTTTCAATAAGATGATATATTTGAATAACACATAAGGATAAAATGGCAATTGCTATTATAATATTAATAATATACATAACAATCATTTCTGGATTAATCAACCCTACAATTACAAATATTAAAGCTGAAAATAATCTCCCATCTTTTATATATGCATCTTTTGTCGCATAATTTATATACCCTTGTGAATGAATTCGAAGTGTATCTACGGAATAATATCCTGTAACAAAAAAAGATAGAATAATTAATGATAAAATCATTGTAACAATAAATAATATAATATTTTTCTTTTGCTTCATTTTTGTACCTCTTAACAAATGATTAGATTGTTAAATAAGGGTGTTTTAAAATAGAACTTGAAAAACAAAACTGTTTTCTTGTTTTTCGGATTTCTATTTCAGAACACCCTCTCTTTCTTTATGCTTCTGGTTCTACTAAACCGTAATTTTTTCCATCTTTTAATTTATGTATAACATTTACTTTTCCTGTTTCAACATTGATAAAAGTTAAGAAATTATGTGTTGGTTTTTCTTGTAATTTTAACATAGCATCTTCTGGTAACATTGGTTTAATTTCATAATATGAAGTTTTTATAATTTCATTTGTTACCTCAGAAACTTTGTCTTCTGATAAATCCATTGTTTTAATACTGCCTTCACGTAACATTTTTTCTTTTTTGGTTTTTACTTTTCTGATTTGTCCTTCTAATATATCTATATCTTTATCAATAGATGCATACATGTCTTTATCTTCTGTTACTGCTCTGAATTTTTCTCCTCCTGCTAATACACATATTTCTGCTATTTGTTCATTTTTTTCTGTTCTTAGAGTAACGTCTGCTTCTGCATCTTCAAAATATTTATCAATTCTGTCTAATTTTTTTTCAATATAATCGTTTATTGCTTCTGTTATCTTTAGTTCCTTTCCTATTATTTTTATTTTCATAAAAATCGCTCCCTTCTCTTTTATGTTTTGTTTTTTATGTTATATGTTTATTATATATGTTATTTTTCTTTTTTTCAACCTCTTTAAAAAATTTCTTCCACCTTATATTCTCTTTCCATTTTCTCATTAAAATATATTCTTGTAATAAGTTTAAATTCCTCTAAAGCTTCATTTTTTAAATCAAATGAAAATACTTTTTTGGCTGGAGCAGTTATCGTATATTTGATTGCATTTTTTGTGCTTTCTGACATATACAGAGAAGATTTATCTTGTCTACTACAAGGTTCACATTTAAAACCATTGTCTCTTATACTAAAATAGGATAATGCTTCTTTTTCTTTACAACTTACACAAGCTGTTACTCTAGGCATAAATCCTAATATACTTAACAAACGTAATTTGAAAATACTAACAACTAATTCTTTGTCTTTATCTGTTTCTGATAGCATATATAAAGTATTTAAATACAGTTGTAGTATATTATAACAATTTTCATTTTCGTCAGTTACATCTTGTACAATTTTATTAATATGTATTGCATATTTTAATTTATCCAGATCTGTTCGAATCTTATAAAACATCTCTATGATTTCACATGAATTCATATGATATGTACTTGTCCCTTGATATAATAAATATTCTCCAAAGCAAAACAATTGGGTTCCTGCCAAAAGAGCACTTTTCGGTCTTCTAGCTCCTTTAGCAGAACAAGATATTTTTCCAAAATTTGGTGTTAAAATTGTGAGCATCTTGTCATAGTCTCCCATATTGTTTTCAGATAATATAATTCCTTTTACCTTTATTGTTGCCATCTTCTCTTCCCTCTAAACTAGATTTTATAAATTTTCTTTTCCTTCAAAGTTTTTTGTATTTCTAAAATTTCCTTCAACATTTCCATTTTCCATGTTTAAATCATTTTTTTCTATTTTATCTTCTATATTTTCTATTTGTTTTAATTCCAAATACGTATTGATATCTCCTGTATTTTTAAACGTTTCCCACGCAATCTTTTTTATCATAAGCTATCATCTCCATTTTTCAGTTTTCACTATTATCTTTTGCAATTTTTGTTTTATTATTCAATAAACCTTATTGTAATTTAAATTTATTTACAATTGATGGATTATCCAACCAATCTTCTTTCACTTTTACCCATGTTTTTAAATTAATTTTTACTCCAAAATTTTCTTCCATATCCATTCTTGCAGCTCTTCCTATCCTTTTTAACATCTCTCCATTTTTTCCTATAATAATTCCTTTATGAGATTCTCTTAAACAGTAAATTGTTGCCTCAATATCATATATTTCCTCTTTATTTTTATTTTTTCTTAATTTCATTTTTTCAACTTCTACATAAATTCCATGAGGTACCTCATCTTGTAATAATTTCAAAGCTTTTTCTCTTATCGTTTCTTCTGCCAATTGTCTCATCGTTTGATCTGTATATTCCTCTATATCATAATATGCAGGTCCTTCTTTTAAGTTCTTTTCAATTTCCTCTAAAATCGGTTCTCTATATTTTGCATTTGTTGCAGATATTGGAATTACGGCCTCAAAATTATATTCCTTACGATAAATATCAATTAAATTTAATAAAGTTTCTCTTTTTACTAAATCAATTTTATTAATAATTAATATGGTTTTTCTTTTGACTTCTTTTATTTTTTCTAAAATCAATCTATCGCCTTTTCCTATATCTTCACTTGTCGCTTCTATTAGAAATAATAAAACATCTGCATCTGGTATACTTGCAAAAGAAGTTTCATTCATTGTTTCATTTAATTTATGTTTTGGTTTATGAATTCCTGGAGTATCTGTAAAAATAATTTGTGAATTTGGTCTATTAACAATCCCTTTTATTGCTGTTCTAGTGGTTTGCACTTTATTAGCAATTGCTGCAACTTTTTCTCCCACTAACAAATTTAAAAGCGTTGATTTTCCTACATTGGTTCTACCAATTAATGTTACAAATCCTGATTTAAATTCTGCCATATTTGGTTTCATCCTTTCTTAAAATATCCTTCTTCTTTTTTATTGCTTCATGCTTATATTATACACTATTTTTTTGCTAAATTTGTAGAAATTGTGAAATTTCTTAAATTTTTTTTACGTTGGGGACGTGTCAAATCGTTCCAAAATGGTACCAAAAGGGACAGGTCTTAACCTACCTACCAAGGGGAATTGTGTTTATATAAAGTCATTCACAATTTTGTATAAGCTAAATTTTCATAGAATTCTAAAAGAAAAAGATGTATTCATGCACTCAGACCCTCTCGTAACGAGAGTACCGTGCAATTCGTACATCTTTTTCTTTAAGAATCTCTATATTCAAATTTAGATACGCAAAATCGATTCATTCTTTTATATAAACACAAGTCCCCTTGGTAGGTAGGTTAAGACCTGTCCCTTTTGGTACCATTTTGGAACGATTTGACACGTCCCTATTAAGCATAGGCTTGATGATGTTTTCTAAAGTTAAGTAAATTCGTAATTTCATTATCACCTTTAATTGTCTTCTTCGTTTTCTTAGCTCTTTCTTGTTCAAGTTGTCTTTTCTGTTTCTCAGCCATTGATTGACAAATCGCTTTTTGATATGTAAAATGTGTATCTTGTGCAATTTTACTCCAATTATACTCATTTCTAACTTTATTCTTTGCTTTCTTTGTAATATCTGCACATAGTTTGTGATCATATAGTAACTCTAGGATAGAATCTGCTATTGAATTTGGATTTCCGCAATATGCTTTCATTCCATTTTCTCTATGTTGTACAATTTCATTTAATCCGCCTATATCTGATACCACTACTGGATTTTCTGATAGCATTGCTTCTAATGCTACAATTCCAAATGGCTCATATGTACTTGGAAATACAGCAATATCTGCTGCTTTATACATTTTTTGTACATCTTTTCCATGCATATATCCTGCAAAATACACTTTATTAGAAATTCCCATAGCATTTACTTGTGCTTGTAATTCATCTAACATACCACCTTTTCCACAGATAACTAATTTTGAATCATGATATCCATTTAAAATTTTGGGCATAGCACTAATTAAATGTTGAACACCTTTTTCATAAACTAATCTTCCCATAAATAAGATAATTTTTTCATTATCCATGGCAAATCTTCTTCTAAAGGTATAATCTCTTTCTACACCGTTAAATAGGTTTAAATTCACTCCATTTGGTACAACATTAATTTTTTCATAAGGTAATCCAAATAATCTTTGTAATTCATTTTTCATATAATTACTATTAACAATTACCTCTGAAGCTTCATATGTTAACATCCATTCTGTATCATTAATATATCTTTGTGTTTCATCATGAATCCCACTATTTCTTCCAGCTTCTGTTGCATGAATTGTTGCGACAATTGGTATATTATATGAATTTTTCAATGTTTTTGCTGCATATGCTACTAACCAATCATGCGCATGAATGACATCAAAATTTCCTTGTTCTGCTATAATTTCATTTGCCTTTGCTATCAAATTAAAGTTTAATTGCATTATCCAATCTATAAAATTATTTGGATTTATCATGTAGTTATCGACTCTATATACTTTTACACCTTTATCATCCTCAAAATATGGTGCATCTCCATCTTTATATGTAACAACTGTTACATCATGACCATCTTTTAACAATGTTCTTGATAAATCATATACAACTCTTGCAATTCCTCCTACTACTCTTGGTGGGTATTCCCATGTTAACATCAATATTTTCATTGATATACTCCCTTTCATTTTTGATTTTCTTTCGTTTATGACAAATTAACACATTTTAATATATTTTATACAATTTTTTTTAAAATGTAAATGGTTTTTTAGAAATATTTTCAATAATTTTTGGGACAATTGGGGACGTTTCTTTTTGGACATTTTAAGGGATTTTGGGGACGGACTCATTTTTCCCTTTTTTTGTGTTAATAAATCGAAAAAATATACTGTCATTACATAATTATATGTATAAACTAACTTTCTATATGCCAAACTATGTTATTTTCTTGTCTATATTTTTAAGTTTTCTAATTTTTAAAAAGGGAAAAATGAGTCCGTCCCCAAAATCCCTTAAAATGTCCAAAAAGAAACGTCCCCAATTGTCCCAAAAAAAGAATCAAGCTTATAACTTGATTCCTTCTATATATTTTATGATTCTACTGGATAAACACTAACTTGTTTTTTATCTCTACCTTTTCTTTCAAATTTAACTGTTCCATCTACTAATGCATATAAGGTATCATCACTACCTTTACCTACATTTGTTCCTGGATGTACTTTAGTTCCTCTTTGTCTTACTAAGATATTTCCAGCTAGAACGAATTGACCATCAGCTCTTTTTACTCCAAGACGCTTTGATTCACTCTCTCTACCGTTATGGCTACTACCTTGACCTTTTTTATGAGCCATGCTCTTTCACTCCTTTCGGTTCAGATTTTTTATCCCATTTTTATTATTCTAAAATTTATGATTTTAAAAATAATTATGCTTCTACTTTTTCAGCAACTTTTTTTGTTTCAGCTTTTGCACTTGCTGCTTTTGTTTCTGTTTTCTTAGCAGCTGTTTTGATTGATGTAATTTCTACTTTTGTATATGGTTGTCTATGTCCTTGTTTTCTTCTATAATTCTTTTTCGCTTTCATTTTGAAAACAATGATTTTTTTACCTTTACCATGAGAAACTACTTTTCCTTCTACTTTTACACCTTTCACATAAGGATTTCCAACTTGTACTTTTCCTTCTTCTGAAACTAGGATTACTTTATCAAAAGTAACTTTTTTACCTTCTTCTGCATCTAGTTTTTCGAAAAATACAACATCTCCTTCTGCTACTTTGTATTGTTTTCCACAGCTTTCAATTATTGCGTACATCTAAAATGCACCTCCCTTATTTGTATACTCGCTAATCCTTAAAAAAGGTAACTGACTGCTTTTGTCAGTGTTTTGGTACCTTGACTAAGCGGATTACAGTTACCTATTTTACCATAAATTACTATTTGTGTCAACTGTTTTCAAATTATTTTTTACTATCTATTCTTTCTACTATCTCTTTTGCAAATTCTTCTATTGATTTTGCTCCCATATCGCCTTCTTCTCTTGAACGAATAGATACTGTATTTCCTTCTACTTCTTTTTCACCAACAATCAACATATATGGAATCTTTTGCAATTGTGCTTCACGAATTTTATATCCTGTTTTTTCATTTCTATCATCCACTTCTACACGAATACCTTTTTCTTGTAATTCTTCTTTTACTCTATACGCATATTCATGTTGATTATCTGTGATTGGTAAGATTTTCACTTGTACAGGTGCAATCCATACAGGTAAATTTCCTTTCGTTTCTTCTAATAAGAAAGAAATAAATCTATCAGAAGTTCCTAAAATGGCTCTATGAATAACCACTGGTCTATGTGCTTTTCCATCTTCTCCAATATATTCTAATTCAAATCTTTCTGGTAAAGCAAAATCTAATTGACAAGTTGGAATTGTTACATCATGATTTAAGGCTGTTCTAATTTGAATATCAATTTTAGGTCCATAGAAAGCGGCTTCTCCTTCTGCTTCATAGAAGTCAATATTTAATTCTTTTAAGATTTCTCTTAACTGACTTTCTGCAGTTTCCCACATTTCATCATTATCAATATATTTTTCTTTATTAGCTTTATCTCTTAATGATAATCTATATTTAAAGGCTGATTCTGGGAATCCAAAGTCTTTTTGGTAAACTTCTTTGATTAAATTTAAAACTCTTCCTACTTCTTCTTTGATTTGGTCTGGTCTAACAAATAGATGTGCATCATTTTGGCACATTTGACGAACTCTTTCTAGTCCACAAACACTTCCACTTGATTCATAACGAAAATCATGTGCTAATTCTCCTATACGAATTGGTAAATCTCTATATGAGTGCATTTGATGTTTATATATCAACATATGATGTGGACAGTTCATAGGTCTTAATACCATTTCCTCATTATCCATTTTCATAACAGGGAACATGTCTTCTTTGTAATGATCCCAGTGTCCACTAGTTTTGTATAAATCCACATTGGCAAGTGATGGTGTATATACATGTGCATACCCTAATGCAATTTCTTTATCTTGAATATATCTTTCTAAAATTCTTCTGATTGTTGCTCCATTTGGTAGATACATTGGAAGTCCTGACCCAACTAATTTATGTGTCATAAAGATGTCTAAATCTTTTCCGATTTTTCTATGGTCACGTTGTTTGGCTTCTTCTAAGAAATCTAGATATTCTTGTAGTTGACTAGCCTTTGGAAATGAAATGGCATAAATTCTTTGAAGCATTTTATTTTTTTCGCTTCCTCTCCAATAAGCACCTGAAGATGAAAGAATTTTTACCGCTTTTACTTTTCCTGTGCTAAGTAAATGAGGACCTGCACATAAATCTGTAAAATCTCCTTGTTTATAGAAACTGATTTCTTCTCCCTCTGGTAATTCTTCTATCAATTCCACTTTATATGGTTGGTCTTTCATAAGTTCTAATGCTTCTTTTTTTGGTAATGAAAATCTTTCAATTTCTATATCTTCCTTGATAATTTTTTTCATTTCTTCTTCGATTTTTGCTTTATCTTCATCTGTGAATGGTGTTTCTACATCAAAATCATAATAGAAACCATTATCAATACTTGGTCCAATAGCAAATTTTACATCTGGAAATAATCTTTTTACAGCTTGTGCCATAATATGTGATGTTGTATGCCAATATGCTTTTTTCCCTTCTAAATCATCTTCTTGAAATGTATGTATTACCAAATTGCAATCTTCTTGTAATTCATATCTTAAGTCTTTTACTTCTCCATCTACTTCTCCACAAGTTGCATTTCTTGCTAATCCTTCACTAATTTTTTTAGCAACATCTAAAATACCAGTTCCTTTCTCCACCTCGATTATTGAATTATCTTTTAATGTAACTTTTAACATAATAAAACCTCCTTTATCATTTAAATATTATTATTTATCTTTCTTCTGGTTCTAATCCTATCCCCATCAATTTCTTTAGTCCTTTCTGATACATAGGATTCCATTGTCTTTTAAGTATTTCCTGCTTTTCTTCTTCTGTCAAACCTTTTATATCCTTTTCTTCTATTTTTGTTCCTTTCCTTTGATTTAAATCTTCTATTTGCCAACTACCTCGTATATCATAATAACTTACTCTTCCACCTTCTTTTATCGGCTTAGCATTTCGAGTTATTTTAATAATATGAGGATAGTCTTGCAATCTTTCCTTGAAAAAATAAACTGTTTTGGAACCATTCTGATTTCTTTTCAACATCTCGAGTTCTCTTTCTGTTTCAATTCCATTATTATCATACACACATCTTATACTTTTAAATAATCTATCTATTCCATGTCTTCTATAATCATATATACTTACTTTTTCCATACCATCCTGTAAACTATTATATCTAATTTCTTTTTTAGTTTCATGGTTTCCTCGTGCATCATCTTCTAACAATGGAAGCGAGACAAGGATATTTCCTTCATCTGTCACTTTAAAATGATGATTATTATCAACTAATATTTCAATACGAGGAAGAATGCATTTTGTATAGGCTATATCTTCTACATATGTTCTATCAGGCGAATACCAATGTATACAATATTTTTCAATCTGATCAATGACATCCATTATTCTTGGATTTCTTAATAAAGATAAATTACAAAACTCTCTTTCTAATATTCTAAATATTTTTCCTTCTACTTCTCTTCTCCCAAAACTCTTATACATAACAAAACACTCCCATGGATTATTTATCCATAGGAGTGCATTATATATACACGGTTCCATCCTATTTTTTTACTTAATTAAAAGATGATAACGTATCTTACACGTTTGGCTTATTCACCAAAAACTTGAAGAGGTAGTTTTTCAAATATGTTTTTCTAGATTGGCTTTCAGCTAATAACCAATCCTCTCTTTAGATAACCTTTATTTTACTTTTTCTCTTACTTGTCTTTATCTTATGTTACTTATTTTATAACTTTTTTTAAAAAAAGTCAATAGAAATATTTACTTTTGTTTTTTTCTATTGTATAATCTATTACGATTTACATGATACTTTACATGACATTCAAAAATATGATATGTAAGAAATGTTACTTTTTTATTTTAAATTTAATATTTGCTTCTATAGCTCAGTTGGTAGAGTGCAGCCTTGGTAAGGCTGAGGTCACGGGTTCAATTCCCGTTAGAAGCCCCAGAAAAGGGAAATTGGGGACGGACTCATTTTTCCCTTTTTTCAATATTATAAATAATTAAAAATATAGAATATAAAACCATTACACAATTTTGTATAAGCTAAATTTCTAATTTCAAATTTAGATACGCAAAATCGTTTCATTTTTTTATATTCTATATTTTTTATTCTAATTAAATTCGAAAAAGGGAAAAATGAGTCCGTCCCCAATTTCCCGATTCGTTCTCAATTCCCCTTAAATTTCGTTTAACATATTTTTAATTGCTTTTTTTCGAATTCTTTGTATCGCATTATCTACTGATTTTACAGGTGAATCTAGTTGTTTAGCTATTGTCACATAACTATATCCCTTTACATATCCATCTAAAACTTGTTTTTCAAAATTACTTAAAGATTTTTCCATTGAACTTTCAATTTGTTCATAATATTCCTTTTTCATCACTGTTTCTAATGGATCTTCTACCGTTTTATTATCTAATGTATTAATCAATTCTATTCCATTTTCTTCTTCATTGTCATATGCCGAAGCATTTAATGATAAATAAGAGTTTAATGGCATATGCTTTTGTCTTGTTGAAGACTTTATCGCTGTTATTAATTGCCTTTCAATACACATATTGGCAAATGATTTAAAACTATTATTTTTATCTTTTTTAAACATTTTAATTGCTTTAAACAATCCTATTAATCCTTCTTGAACAATATCATCTCTTTCTGCTCCAACCATAAAGTATTTACTAACTTTGATGTTTACCAATTCTTTGTACTTATTCATTAAATAGGATAAAGCTTGTTTATTACCCTTTTGTACCTCTAATACAATTTGTTCATCTGTCATTTCATCAAATTTGTCCACAGAAAAAAATACATTTTCCTTTTGCATTCGTCAAAATCCCTCCAAAGTGTCACTTTATTAGTATTATACCATTGAAATCGCTGTTGTCAAGGATTTTCTAACGCTTTTCACATGATTTTAGAAAAATTTTACGTTATATAACCTTAATGATTATACGAAAAAGAAACACACCTTTCTTTGAGGTCTGTCCCTTTTGTTCCATTTTGGAACGATTTGACACGTCCCTATCGTTCCAATTCTTGTTTTAGCATTGGCCATACATCTTCTGTCTCCATTCCTTTTTGCCAAGATGCTACTCCTGCTAAATCATTTTCATGAACTAATGAAACCTTTGCTTTTAATGATTCTACATCTTCTATCCACATTTTTTTTGTATATTCCCCATCTTGATATTCTACATAATATTGTTTTAAATCATCATCCCACGTTTTTTGAATTCCAACTGGTAAGACATCTTCTATATCTCCCATATTTACTGTTGAACTTCTCACAACTTCTTCACTGGCATTTTCTGTCCAAATTCTTGTATAGAATGGAATTCCCAATATTAATTTATCTGAATCGATTTCTTCTGTTTGTAAGAATTTTACCAAGTTTAATTTTATCCAATTATATCCTGCTGTTGTTCCTGCTGTTGTACTAGAAATACCATTTTGGTCATATGCCATAAATACAATATAGTCTGCTACATCTCCAATGACATTTCTATCAAAACACATTGACCATGTTTCACCACCATCTGGTGCTGTTACATCTACTGAAACTACCATTCCTATTTCATTTAATCTTGGTGTTAGTTCTATAATAAATCTTGAATATACATCTGCATCTTCTTGTTTCATATTTTCAAAATCTATATTAATTCCATCTAAGTCATATGCTACACATGCATCTACAATTTCTTCTATCAATTCTTTTCTATTTTCATAATGATTCATAATATCTGATGTGATTTCTAAACTTTCTTTTGCTGCTACTGCATTAGATACCATTGGCCATACTTTATATCCATTGCTATGTGCCCAATCTACATATGCTTTTCCACTTTCTCCTACATTTTCTCTAAAATCCCCATTTTCATCTACATAGAAAAAGGCTGGCGATACGACATTGACACCATCTATGGTTGTTCCTGTTCTATCAGGTGCACTTCCAACTTCTGAATAGTAATCCCATGTCATATTGATTTTTCCTTCAACTTGTTTTTCTTCTGGCATATCTTCTCTAACTGTATATTCATTTGCTAATTTATTGGTTTTTATGTATCCAATCTTTCCATTTTCTGTTCTAATTCTAGAATAACCTCCATCAGAAGAAATGACAACAACAGCATCTCCTTCTTTTACTCTGTCAACTGTTCTTGCTATAAAATTCGTTGAAGATTTTACAGCTACATTAGAAGTAAGTATTGCTTTTTTTTGTTCTTTATCTAATGAATCCATTGTGATAATTTTTGTTTTTTCTATATTACCAATTTCTATATCATATACTTCTGTCATTTCTGAAATCGGTATATAAATGACTCCATCTCTTTCCATGGCATGCGCAGATGTTGTTTTGTCTGCTCCATTAATATTAATCACATTTTCTTCTAAACTCACTTCTGCTATCTTTTTATTATATGTTGTAATCACTTTATTATTTTCTTCTTCTAAATAAATATATTTATCAAAAAAATTGGCAATATCATCTTCTGATAAATATATAACACCATCTTCTTGTATAATTTCATTTTTTAAATTTGATGTTACATTTTTATTATTAATAATTAAATTGGTTGTTGTATTATTATCTAATATAATAAAGTTATTTGCTATCATGGCAATGATAAACAATATGATAATGGCTAATATGATAATTCCTGTTCTAACAATCATTTTTTTCTTTTTTTCTACTTCTTCTGCTGTCATTCTTTTTGCTTTTTTCATATTTTTTACTTTTGGTTCTTTCCCTAATTCTCTTCTTCCTCTTCCCATTCTTATCTCCTTTGTACTTCATTTTATTTTTTGTTTGATTGCATAAAAATTTTTCTTTTCATTATACAATTCATTATATCATTTTTCTTTATTACTATAACAT
This sequence comes from uncultured Eubacteriales bacterium, assembly GCA_949289635.1. GTDB lineage: Bacteria > Bacillota > Clostridia > TANB77 > CAG-508 > CAG-269. The sequence continues at coordinate 105,979 of CASEOS010000001.1, forward strand.
AAAAAAAATATTTATCAAATATAATTTTAGATTTTTTTCATTTTTCTTAATTCTGCTTTTTGCTCATCTGATATTCGATAAGATTCTATTGCTTTTTGCAATGCCTTATTATATGTAAATTTATCTATCTTAGCATGTTTTAGATATTCTATTGTTTTATCATAAAATTTAATTAAACAAATAGATATTGCCCAAGCTACTGCCATTTGAACATAATATCGATCACTTTTTATATCATCAAATATAGAAAAATCTTTTTCCAAATATTCTTCTGTTATATAATAATCTAAAATCATTACAATGCCAAATCGAATTTCGAATTCTTTATCTGATGTTACATATTTCTGCAAAAAATCCCACATTTCTTTTTTGTGTTTTTTTGTGATTTTTAATCCTGTGCAAAACCCATCACAGATCGCCCAGTTATCAATTTTTGGAACAAATTTTTCGATATCTTTTAATATATGTTTTATATTTCGTATATCTTTATTTTTTACTTTATTTTTATCTTTGTCGTTTTCTAATCCAATCAGCATACCTTGTAGCATAATTTCTTCATAATATTCATTATCAATATATGTTAGTAAATCATGAATTTCATATTCTTTTGCTAATTTCTTTGCATAATCTCTAAGAATTGGCACTCTCACACCTAAAATATTGCCTATACCGTGGGCATAAACCTGTATGAAATTCTCTATATTTCTCATCTGCTAAATTCTTTAATTCTTTCTTTATTTTCTGTTTCATTTATCGTTCTCCTTTTGGGACAATTGGGGACGTTTCTTTTTTGTCCCTTTTTTCTTTTTCTCAATATTAAAATCTTTAATTTACTTTACTATGACATATTTTAATTATAAATTCAAGAATGTTAACGATATTTTAAGAATTTATTTGTATATATTGCATATTTTCTTTTTTATTTGTATACTAAATTTATATAATAGTGAAAGGGGTTTTGATATGGAAGAAAACGAAGTACAAAATATGCCTACTGAGAATAAACTTTTCGGAAAAACATTTTTCTGGATGTTTCTTGGTCTACTGGGTTCAGCACTTATCGCTTGGTATACCTATTCTTCAGGATTATTTTATACAATCGCATTAGAAGGTTCTTTTACAGGATTACTTATTATAGAAGTTATTGCTGTTTTGCTATTTAGTCTTCTATTTAGAAAATTACCACCAGTTATTGTTGGTATCCTGTATTTTGTATATGCTGCACTAAATGGAGTCACACTATCTGTTATTTTTGCTGTTTTTGAATTAAACTCAATCATTACTTTATTTATTGCTTCTGCTTTGATTTTTGGTATTTTAAGTTTGATTGGATACAAAACCAACAAAGATTTAAGTAAATGGAGAACTTATTTAACCGTATTTTTAATTATTGGTCTAATTCTTAGCTTAGTTAACTTATTTATTTTTAAAAGCTCTATGTTTGACTTAATACTAGATTGGGTAATTTTAGCAGTATTTTTTGGAGTTACTATTTATGACATTAATAAAATTAAAGCTTTACAATTAGAACCTGATATTAACCAAGAAAAAATATATATTTATTGTGCAATGCAATTATATCTTGATTTTATCAACATTTTCTTAAGAATTCTTTCTATTTTTGGAAAGAGAAGAAATTAATAATTCTAAATATGGCATATTCGCCATATTTAAATAAACTAAATTTAAAAGGCATCTTCCGATGCCTTTTATTCATTTATTTTTTCATATTATCTTAATATTTTCATTATCTTTTATTCTTCTTCAAAATGTCCAAAAAGAAACGTCCCCAATTGTCCCATTTTTTATTCTTCCTCTTCTTCAAATTGAGAATTATATAAATCCGCATAAAATCCATTTTTGGCAAGTAGCTCTTCATGAGTACCTTGTTCTACAATGTCTCCATGATTCATAACTAATATTAAATCTGCATTTTTTATGGTTGATAATCTATGGGCTATGATAAAACTTGTTCTTCCTTTCATTAGATTATCCATAGCTGATTGGATTTGTATTTCTGTTCTTGTATCAATTGAACTTGTCGCTTCATCTAATATTAAGATTTTAGGGTCTGCTAATATGACTCTGGCAATAGTAAGTAATTGCTTTTGACCTGCTGATATATTGGTTGATTCTTCATTGATTAATGAATGATATCCATTTGGTAATGTTTTGATAAAATGATGTACATGTGCTGCTTTTGCTGCCTCTACCACTTCTGTATCTGTGGTATCTTCTTTACTATATTTGATATTTTCTTCTACTGTTCCACCAAATAGCCATGTATCTTGCAATACCATACCAAACATTTTACGAAGTTCGCCTCTATCAAAGTCTTTTACATTATGACCGTCCACATCAATTTCTCCATCTGTGACATCATAAAAACGCATTAACAATTTTACCATGGTGGTTTTTCCAGCTCCTGTTGGTCCAACAATGGCTATTTTTTGTCCTTCATGGACACTTGCATTAAAATCATTGATAATGGTTCTTTCTGGGTCATATCCAAATTTAACATGTTTAAATTCTACATTTCCTTTTAATTTAGAAATATCTATATTTCCTTTTGCTGTTATTTCTTCTTCTGGCTCTTCTAAGAATTCAAAAATTCTTTCTGCCGCTGCCATCATGGCTTGTAACATGTTAGAAATTTGTGCCAATTGGTTAATTGGTTGTGTAAATTGTTTATTGTATTGTATAAAACTTTGAATATTACCAACTGTAATGGTTCCATTAATTGCTAAATATCCACCAGCTACTGCTACTGCCACATATCCTACATTTGATATAAAGTTCATAACAGGATGCATTAAACCTGATAAGAATTGTGATTTCCATCCAGAATGATATAATTCTTCATTTGCTTTTTCAAAATCTTTTGTTACTTTTTCTTCTGCATTAAATACTTTTACAATATTTAATCCACCATAGATTTCTTCTACTTGACCATTGACATGTCCTAAGTAGTCTTGTTGTCTTGTAAAATATTTTTGTGATTTTTTAACAATAAAGGTTACTAATATTCCTGCTATTGGCAAGATAACTAATGAAATTAATGTCATTTGCCAGCTGATAGAAAACATCATAATCAATATACCAATAATGGTACATATAGATGTAATAATTTCTGTAATACTTTGGTTTAAGTTCATACTTAATGTATCAATATCATTTGTAATAATAGATAATACTTCTCCATGTGTCTTTTTATCAAAATATTTCATTGGTAATTTATTAATTTTGATGGCTACATCATTTCTTAATTTATAGGTGATTTTTTGTGCTACATTTGTCATTAAAAATCTTTGTACAAAAGAGAATAATGCACTAATGACATATAATCCTAATAATGTTAAAGCAATTTGACCAACTTTTCCAAAATCAATACCTGTTCCACCACTTAATTTGCTAACCAATCCATTAAAGATTTCTGTGGTTGCATTTCCTAATATTTTGGGTCCTACAATGGTAAATATGGTACTACCAATGGCAAATATCATAACAATGATAATGGGAATTTTGTATTTTACTAAGTATGATTTTATTAATTTTTTTGTTGTTTTCTTAAAATCTTTTGCTCTCTCTGTTGTTTGACCTCCTCTAGGTCCTCTCATTGATCCCGGCATATTACTTACCTCCTTTCTCGCCTAATTCTTCTTCAGACAATTGTGATAAAGCAATTTGCCTATAGGTTTCATTATGTTTCATTAATTCTTCATGTGTCCCCATTCCTACCATTTTTCCTTCTTCCAAAACGATAATTTTGTCTGCATTCAAAATGGTACTAATTCTTTGGGCCACAATAATGACAGTTTTATTTTTTGTTCTGGTAGCTAGTGCTTCTCTTAAAGCGCTATCTGTCTTAAAATCTAAGGCTGAAAAACTATCATCAAATACAAAAATCTCTGGATCTTTTGCAATCGCTCTTGCGATAGATAATCTTTGTTTTTGACCACCAGATACATTTCCTCCGCCTTGTGCGATTGGGTCTTGATATTTCTTTTCTTTTGCTTCAATAAATTCTGTTGCTTGTGCAATCTCTGCTGCTTCCACCATTTTTTCATCTGACATGGTTTCATCTGCATATTTAATATTAGATTCGATAGTTCCTGAGAACAACACTCCTTTTTGTGGTACAAATCCAATAATATCTCTTAAATCTTTTTGTGATACATCTTTTACATTGACTCCATCTATGCACAATTCTCCCCCTGTGACATCATAAAATCTTGGTATCAAATTGACAACGGTTGATTTACCACTTCCTGTGCTACCAATAATCGCTGTTGTTTTTCCAGGTTCTGCTGTAAAGTTAATATCCTCTAAAATTTCTGTATCTGCATCTGGATATCTAAAGGAAACATTTTTAAATTCTACTAATCCCTTTTTATCTGGATTAAATTTCTTTGTTTCTTTTTTATCTGTAATACTTGGCTTAGCCTCTATCACTTCATTAATTCTTCTTGCAGAAACCGCTGCTCTAGGAAGCATGATAGAAATCATAGATATCATTAAGAATGCCATAACGATTTGCATTGTATATTGAATAAATGCCATCATATCTCCCACTTGCATAATACCTTGGTCTACATTGTGACCACCTACCCAAACAATCAATATCATGATTGAGTTCATAATGAACATTAATAAAGGCATCATCATAGACATAGCTTTATTCACAAATAAGTTTGTTTTCATTAAATCTTTATTGGCTACATCAAATCTGGCTTCTTCCTTTTTCTCTTTATTAAAAGCTCTAATAACTGGCAATCCTGTAAGGATTTCTCTTGAAACTTCATTTAATTTGTCTATTAAATCTTGCAATTTTTTAAATCTTGGCATCGCAATGGCAAATAAAGTTCCTACAATCAATAAAATTGCTAATATTGCTATTCCAATAATCCATGCCATCGAATTATCTGTTGTTGTTAATACTCTAAGAAATCCTCCTATACCAATAATTGGTGCATATACAACTACCCTAAACAATATGGTAATTAACATTTGTATTTGTTGCACATCATTGGTACTACGTGTAATTAAGGATGCTGTTGAAAATTGATTTAATTCTGCATTGGAAAATGTCATGACTTTTTTAAATACTTTTTCTCTTAATGTTTTTCCTAATTTAGCTGCTACTCTTGATGATAATAACATAATAGATACAGCACATATCATGGTAATTAATGCAATTCCTAGCATTTGTAAACCAGTTTTTAAAATATAGTTATTTTGAATGTCATCTGTGTTAATTCCCGCATTGATATAAATTTGTTTTACAGATGAAACTGCTGCTTGTTCTTTGATAGAATCACTCATGTCTTCCATCTTTTTCGTAAATTCTGATAAAACTTGATTTCTTTGTTCTTCTGGCATTTGCTCAATCATTTTCATTAAAGACATATTTTGAATATATTGTCTTTGTACTTCTGGAACTTGTTGTAATAATTGTTCTTTTATTTGATTAGCTGTTTCTTCATTTGTAACAGTTGTTAATTCCATTAATGGATTTATCATAATTCCTGATAAACTTTCTTCTTGCTCTTCACTTAAATCTTTTAATACATAAATGGTATCCTGTTTGGTTTCATACTCTTTTCCAAAATATTCTTTTATAACTTGCTCTTCATGTTTTTCCTGTGTTTCATATGTATTGTTCGTTGTTGAAACCATTGTATAATTTTCTAATATTTCATCATCTTTATCTGTAAAGATTAACATATTGTCCATATCTTCTTTGGAAATAATTTCTGGTATAGGACTGGTAATTCCACCAGCTTGTATACCTTCATTTACAATTTTTGAAGTATAATCTGGTAATGCTAAATCTGTTGTAGCTTGTATACAAAGTAATATGACAATGACAATAACTGCTCCTAATGACTTTTTTAAGTTTTTCAATATTTTTAGCATATCTTTTCTCCTTCTTTCTTATTTAACAAAAAAAATGACACTGTATTATTATATGTGACACAGTGTCATTAGTCAATATTTATATTGTGAAATTTTTGTGAATTTTATTTGATGTTTACATTTTTCTAAATACGCCTGCAACTTTTCCCAATATCTCGCAATCTGGTACAATAATGGGATCCATTGTAGAATTTTCTGGTTGTAGTCTGATATGGTCTGCTTCTTTATAAAATGTTTTAACTGTTGCTTCATCTCCAATTAAGGCAACAACAATTTCTCCATTATTAGCTGTATTTTGTCTTTTTACAAGAATATAGTCTCCATCTAAAATTCCTGCTTCAATCATACTTTCTCCTCTAACAGTTAGCATAAAGCTTTCTGAATTTCCAACAAAATCAATTGGAATTGGGAAAGTATCTGTAACATTTTCTACCGCTAAAATTGGCTCCCCTGCTGTTATTTTTCCGATAATAGGAACTTCAACTAATTCTTTTTGAGTATAGAAATCTTTACTTGATGTTACTTTAGATTCACCAGAAGCACCTTTTAATAATCGTAAAGTTCTTCCTTTTTTGTCCTTTTTCTTAATGTAACCTTTTTCTTCTAGTTTTGCTAAATAACCATGTACAGTTGCTGTTGAGTTTAATCCAACTGCTTTCCCGATTTCTCTTACTGATGGTGGATATCCTTGTGTCATAATTTGTTTTTCAATAAAATGTAAAATTGATTTTTCTCTTCTATTTAATTCTGGTTTCTTTTTTGGCATTTTCTTCACTCCATTCTCCTATTTTGTCCCATCATATCATACAAACAAAAAAATGTCAAACAAATTTTTGATTTTTTTAGAAAGATTGGGGTGAAACGTTAGGGACGTGTCAAATCGTTTCATTTTGGAACGATTTGACACGTCCCTAACGGACCATTCCTTCTTTCAAATCTTGTATAAATCTTTCTTTGATTTCTAATGGTAATAGCACTATTTTTGATATATCTTCTTTTTTTACAATTTCAGGAATGTATTCTCCTGAATCTGTATATGCCGGATTATTTGAAAATTCTTCTCCGTCTCCTGTTCCAAATTCTCCATCTGCATATTCACATAGAAAAAAATATTCTTTCATATTAACTCTACTATTTTCTAATTCATATAATTTTCTCACTACTTTTACATGAATACCAAATTCTTCTTTAATTTCTCTTATCACACCTTCTTCTAATGTTTCTCCCTCTTCTAAATGTCCTCCTGGAAAAGTATAATATTCCTGATAATCTTTGTTTCTTATGACATTTTTTCTATGCATCAACACAAATCCATCATTCATCGGAACAATTCCTGCTACTCTGATTGCCAATTTATTTGTTTCTTCTACCATATTAAAGACCTCCTATATCATAATATTATTCTTCTAATTGTAAAATTATAATGAATTAATTTCTTTCTCTGTTAATCCTGTTATCTTTTTAATTAATTCTACATCTATTCCTTCTTCTTTCATTTTTTTAGCAATTTCTTTTCTATCTTGTCTTTTTCCTTCTTCTAACCCTTTTCTTCTTGCTTCATACATCTCTGTATTATAAGTTAATCGACTTCTTTCTCTGATTTCATATAACTCTCTTTCATATTCATCTGCACTCATTTGTGTTAACTGTTCTACTGCTTCTTTGATTTCTTCATTTTCTTTTTTACATTCTTCCATCATTTTTTTATCTCCCCCAATCACATATAACCATTTTTCTAGTAAATCTGCTACCTTTGGTTTCTTTTTCTTGAATTTTGGTAGTTCTATAATATAGTATTTTACCATGTCTGTTAAATATTTTTCTTCTTTCTTATATCCCATATCTACATATCTTATCTCATCTGTCTCTTCATATTTTAACATTGCTAAACTTAAATATGCATTTCGTTTTACAACATTATCATTTATAATACATATGACAATTGTATCTTTGGCATTTTGATATTTTTCCGATACCTTTATATCTCCTGCTATTAACTTTGCATTATATACAACTAATCTCCTATCTATTGCTACTGAATTTCCTACTTGCATTTCAATATCGACAATTGTATCTTCATTAATTTCCGCTCTTATATCTAATATACTTAATTTTTCATTTATCGTTTCTTTTGGTATTTCTGGATTTTTTATTTCTATTTTTTGTATGTTAATTTTTAATATTGCCTCTAATAGGCTTTTTAAGATTTTCTCATTTCCTCCTTTTCCAAAAATTCTTTTAAACACATAATCATTTGATAATGGTAGCATATCTACCTCATTTTGTTTTTTTATATTGCTCATATATTTTCTCCTTTCATTCTATCAAATTTCTTTATCTTGTTCAATAAACAAATTTAATTTTTATAAACACATTAGAAATATTTTTTTATAGACATAATCATTTTTTTGTGATAGATATATATAAATTAAATTATATGGAATTTTTTAGATATAAAATATACAAATCAAAAACATAAAATCAACAACTTTAAATTGAAATTTATTTTAGAATCAAAAAAATTTGACATAATAATCCAAAATTTTTACTATTTTACAAGAATGTATATTTAGATGAAATATTTAAATTTTAGAAATCAATTTTTGAAATAAATAAAAAATATATAAGAAAATTTAACTCTTTTATAATTATCTTCTAAGGAATTTCAACCATTTCAACGAACGATATTCTCAAGAATATAAAAATATCTCTAATTGCATTTCCATTATTTTACAATACAATTAGAGATTTTACAAGATATTATGATTAATTTTTTATTTTTATCTATAATTTTTTACAAACTCACACACTATCTTGTTATCTTGTCTATAAAAATTGATATCATATTCAGACTCCTCATTCTTATATGTTTTACTATATAATCTTCCTTCAGTATATATACTTTCCTCTATTGGCAATTCAAAGTCTGCATTACTTTCTCCATATAACTGTTCTGTTTCTTTATATGCATCTTCTGTTATTTCCATATATCCTTCACACAACATTTCAAATTCTTGCATAATATTCCTTACTTTTGTTGTTTTATCTTCATATTTATTTAACATATATTCTGTTTTATATATATTTAATTTATCATAACTTCCCCTCACATATATCATCTTTCCTTCTATTTCTCCTGCTTGAACATTTGCTTTTACTTTATATGTTTCTTCTCCTGTAATATATTTTGATGATATTTCTTCTTTTGTTTCTTCTGTTTCATATGGTAAACTTTCTATATCTTCTACGTTTATCAACTCTAATAAGTCCACGTTCTCTAATATTTCTGTATCTTTTTCTGTTTTTTTATTATTTGATATTACCATAATTAGGATGACAAGCAATAGCAAAATTCCTGCTATGCTTGCTCCTATGATGATTTTTTTCTTTTTATCCATATATACATTTTCTCCTCTTTTCATTTATCTATTTTCTTTTATTTTCTATCTTATTATAATGATATATTTTTATTTAATTTGCTATAACTATATTCGTATAAGTTGGATGATGCTCTGAAAACCATTGTTTTTCTGCTTCATTCTTTACAATAATTTCACAACTTGTTGGTACAAGACCCATAAAAAACGCGTTATCTCCAACTGTTTTTGTTAGTTCTAATTTTCTAATATCTAATTTTTTTAAGTTTTGACAATAATAAAACATTTGAGTTACACTTGTTCCTTCTTGTAGTTCAAGATTACTAAGATTTATTTCTTCTATTTCTCTACACAATCCAAACATCCAATATACAGATGTTGTTTTTGGATTTGTAAAACTACTTGCATCTAATTTTACTAGATTTGAACATTCTCGAAACATTTCCTCCATAGTATATGTTACATTACTTATGTCAAAATTGCTTACATCTATATTTTCTGCTTTACACCATATAAACATTCTATACATATTTGTTACATTACTTGTGTTAAAACTACTTAAATCCAAATTTGTTGCTTGACAATTTTCAAACATTCTTTCCATATTTGTTACATTACTTGTATTAAAACTAGACAAATTAATACTTATTGCTTTACAACCACTAAACATTATTCTCATATTTGTTACATTACTAGTATCAAAATTAGTTAAATCTAAACTTGTTGCTTTACAACCTGAAAACATACCTTGCATGTCTGTCACATTACTTGTGTTAAAATTACTTACATCTAAACTTATTACAGAACAATTTCCAAACATACCATTCATTTTGGTTACTTTACTTGTATTAAAATTTTGTATATTTAATTCTGTTATACTTGTACAGTTAGAAAACATATCTGCCATTTCTGTGACATTACTTGTATTAAAGTTTGCAACATTTAATTGTGTTAATTTACTACATCCTTTAAACATCTCTGTCATACTTTTTACCTTTTCTGTCTTTAAATTTTCTATATCTAACTCTTTTAAATTGCTACACCCTGCAAACATAGCCCCCATATCTTCTACATTATTTGTATCAAATTTGCTTATATCCAGTTTCTCTGCTTTACAATCATTAAACATTTGACCCATTTTTCTTACTAATCCTGTGTCTAAATATTCTAACCCTGTGATTGTTACTTCTTGATTTTCTACGCCATAGCCTATATTTTTAAATAAATACAAAGAATTACTATTAGCAACAATTCCTCCATTTCCTCCAATTGTTACATCATAATATCCATTTTCATTTACTTCATACCATGCTAAATACATTCCATTTTTACTATCTGTTACATCCCATGTGTTTTCATCTTCTCTATTATGTCCTTCTAATGATGATACTATTTTTATATTTTGTATTTTTCCTCTTGGTACTTCACTATTTCCTAAAAATCCTCCTGTTGCTAATCCATCATTCCAACCAACAGCTACTAAAGTTGTATGGTCTTTTATTGCATATGGTCCAAAACATGCTTCTTTTTCTATCTCTCCTACCACAATTCTTACCCACAAGTAATACTCTCCACCTACTGTATCACTACTATATACTGTTGTTGTTCTGATTCTTCCTTCTCCGATTAAGTTTGCTTCTAAGAATTTTGTATCTTCTGGTGCATTTTCTTTATCTTGGTTCCATGCATATACTAATGAATACTCTGCTCCTTCTATTTCGATTGGTGTTTTGACTGTTAAATCTACTTGTTGTATCAATTCTGGTGTTGTATTACTTTCTGGATTTGCTATAATATCTGCTTGTGTGATTAATTCTTCTTCTTTTCCTAAATACTCTACATCTCCATCTATACTAACTTTATAGATTCTTCCACTATCTAGAAATTTTACAAAATATCCAAATTCTTCTGTATCTGTTGTTACAATTGTTTTCCCTTCTCCTGTCAGTTTATCCAATTCTTCTTGTAATTCATCTCTTACAAGATTTCCTCTTTTATTCTTTCCCATAGCTTGTACTGTCGCTTGTTCTACGATTTCTCTTTCATTAGCTATTTCTGTTTTTTCCTTTGCACTTAGGGCATTTTGTATGATTCCATTTTCTGATGTTATGGCTTCTATTGTAATTCCTGCTAAAATTAGTAACACAATAATGGTTATTACTAAAGCCAGTAAAGTGATTCCTGTTTCTTTTTTCATCTTTTATACCTCTTTTCCTTTGTTTCTCTATTTTCCTATCCATTTTAAAATTTCTTTCAGTCAAATACTTAAGGTATAGAATAAAAAACAGCAATCTCCTTATCTAAGCCAAAAAGGAGCATATTTTATGTTTCATTTTTTTCTATTTTCTGTTTTCATCATCTTCTTTTTTAATTTTTCAATCTATTGACTTTACTATGTTTTATTGATAACATATGTTTAGTTTTTGGTCGTTAAGTATTTGACTTAACGATTTTTTTGCATATTAAATTTTATTTTTCTCAATTATTTTTATAATAAATTTCTTAAGAAAAATTTATATTCTAAAATAAATTCAAAAAATCATATTATCCCCTTGAATTTCTTTTTTATTTAGTATAATATATAAAGGTAATAAAAGAGATTTACATAGGAGGATATAGAATGCCAAGAAAAACAAAAGAAATAAATGAAGAAACAAATGCAGTTATATCAACGAAAAAAACAGCAACAACCAAAAAAGAACCAGTAAAAAAAGCAACCAAATCTGTTGCTAAAAAATCAACTGCAAAAAAAGATGTTGTTGCAAAAACAGATACAAAAAAATCTACTACTAAGAAAAGTGTAGCAAAAAAATCATCTGCTACTTCTAAAACTGTTGCAAAAAAAACAACAGCTAAGACAACAGCAGTTAAATCAACAACATCAAAAAAATCAACATCTACAAAAAAGAAACCTGCTACAAAATCAACATCTAAAAAAACATCTACAAAAACAGTAGCTAAAAAATCTACTGCAAAGAAAACTACTACATCTAAACGAAAGAGTAGTACAACAAAAAAACAAAAAGTAGATATTGTAGAATATTATGATTTACCATATCGCTATAATCAAACCATTGTAAAAGTATTGGCACAAACTCCTACCAATTTATTTATTTATTGGGATATCTCTGATAAAGATAGAGAAAATTATAAAAAACAATATGGTGAAAACTTTTTTGAAACAACAAAACCAGTTTTAATTATCCACAATACCACAATGAATTACAGCTTTGAAGTTGATATTAATGATTTTGCTAATAGTTGGTATCTTCATGTAAATGATGCCAAATGTGATTATAAAATTGAATTAGGTAGACGTCCTATTAAAGAAATTTCAAAAATTGATACAGATTATATTTATATATCTACCTCAAATGATATTGAGTCACCAAATGACCATATCTTATTTAATAAAGAACAAAAAATGGTATATTTTAGGAATGTAAAAACTGGTGTCCAAATTGAAAAACCAATTTCAGCAAATATTTCCTTTATCAGAAATATGGGCAAAATATATAATATTTATGATATGTATAAAGCAATGTATCAAAATGAAAATATTGAAGAAATTTACGATGTATCTAATCCTTCTTCTGGTAATCCATCATCAGGAAATCTTTCTTCAAAATTCAAATAATCTTGAGGCACTTGAGGTTGCAATTCAAAAGTGTCTCATTCATTTTTTAATTTGTATCTATAAATTAAAAAATAATATTTTACAGAAAAATTTTAGTAACAATAAAAGGAGAATTTCAATGCAAGAGAAAAAAGGATATGTTAGTTTTGTTCTTCATGCACATCTTCCATTTATCCATCATCCTGAAAGTGATGATTATTTAGAAGAATCTTGGTTATATGAAGCAATATCTGAAACTTATATACCATTATTAACAAATTTTCAAAAACTAGTAGATGAAGGTGTTAATTTTAGGATCACAATGTCTATGACCCCTCCTCTACTTTCTATGTTAGATAATAAATTATTACAAAGAAAATATATTCGTTATTTAAAACAAATGATTGAATTATCTGAAAAAGAAATTAAAAGAACTGCTGGTGATGAGCGTTTAAATCAATTAGCACATTACTATTATGATAGATATTCTAATGATTTACATTTATTTAAAGATGTTTATAAATGTAATTTAATTCAAGGTTTTAAACATTTTCAAGATATTGGTGTATTAGAAATTATTACTTGTGGCGCAACACATGGATATTTTCCAATATTATATGTTAATGAAAAAACCGTAAAAGCACAAATTGCTGTTGGTGTACAAACATATGAAAGATATTTTGGAAGAAAACCTCGTGGTATTTGGCTTCCTGAATGTGGTTATGTACCAGAAGCTGATAAATATTTAAAAGAATTTGGAATTGATTATATTATTACTGAAACACACGGAATTCTATATGCAGACCCTACTCCATTGTATGGTACTTTTGCTCCTATTGTTTCTCCAGAAGGTGTAATTGCTTTTGGTAGAGACATAGAATCTTCAAGACAAGTATGGAGTTCTATTAATGGGTATCCTGGTGATTATAATTATAGAGAATTTTATCGTGATATTGGTTATGATGCTGATTATGACTATATCAAACCATATATTGCCCATAATGGTGTTAGAGTCCATACTGGTATTAAATATTATAGAATTACAGGAAAAACAGAATTTAAAGATTACTATAATCTTCAATGGGCAAAAGATTCAGCAGAAAGACAAGCTGGTCACTTCTTTGATTCTAGAAATGCCCAAATTGAAAATCTTGCACAGTATACAGAAAACCCACCAATTATATTATGCCCTTATGATGCTGAATTATATGGTCATTGGTGGTATGAAGGACCTTATTGGTTATATGTTTTATTTAAAAAAATCTATTATGATGATTGTAATTTTGAACTAATTACACCATCTGAATATATTGATAAATATCCAAATATGCAAGTTGCTTCCCCTTGTCGTTCTAGCTGGGGTGCTAATGGATATAGCGAGGTATGGTTAAATCAAACAAATGACTATGCCCATAGACATCTTCATGTTGCAGGTGACCGTATGTGTGAACTTGCCCATTTATATCCAAACGCAAAAGGTTTAAAGAAAAAAGCATTAAATCAATGTGCTCGAGAATTATTATTAGCTCAAAGTAGTGATTGGCTATTTATCATTACAAATGGTACAATGGTAGACTATGCTAAAAAAAGAATCAAAGACCATATTGGTCGATTTACAAAATTGTATTATCAAATAAAAGAAAATAATATTGATGAAGATTTCTTAAAAGATATCTCAAAAAAAGATTGTGTATTTCCAGACATTGATTATATGATTTATTATTAAGAGAAGTTGCCAAAGGGGACGTGCCATTTTGGCAACTTTCTTTTTTATTTAAAATAAATCGAAAATTCACTTTATAAAAGTTGCCAAAATAGCACGTCCCCTTTGGCATTTTTATAAAAAAGTTTATTAAAAATCTTTATAAAAATGATGATTTTTTGCTCCGTCCCCAAAATCACCCAAAATCATCACTTAATTTTTTTCTTATCATATAATAATGTATAAGTTTTTTAATTTGGTAGATACTAGTTTTATGAGAAAGGGGTATTTTTGTATATGAAATCTTTATGTATAAAAACAAATAATTCTAAAATACTAGATTATCTACTAAATGAATTAAAATATTCTGAAATAGAACATATCTGTTTTTCTGAAAATCATTTTAAAAATTACAAAAATATCATCATACATTATCTTTCTAATGCTGATTATCCTTACTTTTTTTCTAAAATCAGTAATCTTCTAAGTTTTTTAATTATCGATGAGTTTGAAGATATGCTGATACAAAGAATTATTAATAAAAATTATTTCTATTTTGATTCTCTTGAAAGAAATAAAATTTTGAAAAATTGTTATAATATTTTATCTGATGAGTATTATAAATGGTTTGATAAAAAGTTTGACGCTCTTTACAACTCTTTATATGCTTTTATTTCTGAGCATAAAATGTTATTACTAGATGGATTTATAAATTTTAGACTCCAAGATTATACTTCTATTTTAGATGAAATTGTAGCTGAAAGTGTCAATAGTTATATTATTGAAAAAGAATATATGGAATTTATTTCTTTACTAAAATTATACATTCATTCACAAAAAAGTAATTGTAATATTGTACATTTAATCTATCATACTTCTGAATCTATCTTATTAGATGAGCATAAAAACATAATTCTAAATTCAGAAGAAATTTTTAATGCTAAATATTTAAGTGATATATCCTTCTCTTCAAATGATTATACTTTAAACTCACTTTTAAATTTACTTCCCAAAAAAATTTATATTCATCTAATTGATAATCAAATTGATGAATTTATTAATACCTTACAATTAATTTTTGAAAATCGTGTATCTATCTGTTTAAATTGTGAAATTTGTAATTTATATCGATATCATAAAAAAACATTTACTAAAAATCAAAAATAGTTCACAAATATTTAATATAGAAAACTATTTTTATACATTCATAAGTTAATTCTAGCAATATTCCTGTCACACTAAGTAAAATGCACCTAAAATATTAACATCAGTTAATATTAATAGGTGCATCTCCTCTATAGTATTTTAGATACTATCCATTGATAATTTTATTTAAAGAGTTAATAGCTTCTTGTAAGCCAGGTAATAAAGAATTTACCAAACTCTCATCTGCTTGTACTTTCCATTCTCTTTCTTGTTTAACCAATTGTATTGTTGTGGTAACTGTTTTCATTCCAATTTCTTCGTTTTTTAGTTGTTCTTTTAATTTATTATTTTGCTCCTCTTGTGTAAAAGATGCTCCACTAAAAGCAATCTTTAAAGCTTCTTGTGTATAATTTGTTATAATTTGATTGAAATCTTTATTGGTGATTTCTACTTCAACACTTGCTGTATTTTCTTCTTTAGAAATATTTAAGATTTTCCATGTTAGTTTGTCAAATAGCAAACTTTGTGTTTCTTCATCCATTTCTGAATTTTGTAACATTTCTGATTCATTCACAATTTCTTCGTAATTTACATATTTATTAACGCCTTCAAAATCTGCATTTTTTAAGCTATTTAACATGCCTTCAACACTTTTTTCTGGGGTTGCTGGTAATAGTAGCAAAGCTGTTACAACAGCTAGTACAACTAATAATAGCACAACTCCACCAACCCAATATCCAACTTTTTTATTTCCTTTTTCTTTACCTTCTTTTTTCTCTTTATTTTGCTTTTTCTCTTTTTTATTTTCTATATGATTCATTCCTGTTTCTTTTTTCAAGTCTTTTCCTGATACTTTATTAAATTTTGGTTCTTCTACTTTTTCTTTTTTCGCTTCTTTTACTTCTTTTACTTCTTCTACTTTTTTTGTTTTATCTACTTTTTCTTCTTTATCCATAGAAATCCCTCTTTTCTTTTTCCTATTTATAAGAATTATATCTTAAGAAAGAGTTTTTTTCAACCATTTTTCTATAATTTCTACAAAATTATGTTACAGTTCGTTGCAATTCACAGACCACTAAAGGACAGGGAAAGGTTATAGTATTCTAGATTGAATGAATTTCGAATGTGATTGGAGTACTTGTAGACTTTCTTAATTTAAAACACAATTTTGTACTTTTTCTATACAGCTTGATTAATTCCTGTTGCTACAATTTTACTCATATTATCAATTAATCCATCAATTTCCTTTGGTGTCACAATCAAATTATAATCTTGTGGCACTAGTGCTTCTTTGATTTCTTCATAATTATCCTCTTCTTTTAATTGATTTAAATAGTCATTTGATTTTGCTTCATCCTGTAATTTCGTAATAAACAAATCTAATGAATCATTAACTAAAACTGCTGTTTCTACAACTGTTGGAATTCCTATTGCCACAACTGGAATTCCTAAGGTATTTTGACTAATTTCTTTTCTTGTATTTCCTACACCAGCGCCTGGTACAATTCCTGTATCTGAGATTTGTACAGTGCTACTAATTCTTTCTATACTTCTAGATGCCAAAGCATCAATTACTATTAATAGTTTAGGATGTATATTTTCTACAATACCCTTTAAAATTTCTACAGTTTCAATCCCTGTTGTTCCCAATACTCCTGGAGATATAGCACTCACATTTCTAGCTCCCTCTTTTACATATTGTGGTAAATATTTAATCATATGTCTTGTCACTTCTATATCATTAATGACTTTTGGTCCTAACGCATCTGGAGTTACATAGATATTCCCAAGTCCAACCACTAATATTTCCCCATTTTTATCAATATGACTATCTACAATTTTTCTTAATTCATCTGCTACTGTATCTGCTGATTTTTGAATTTCTTCTTCTCCTGCAATTTTTAAATTTTTAATATCAATCGTAACATATACCCCTTTCGGCTTTCCAATAGCCTTTTCCCCTTCTTCATTCATTATCTTTACTCTATCAACTTTTATATTTTCATCTATTTGCTGTTCTTCACTTTCTATACCATTAATCTCATTTTCTAATTTATTCGCTGTTCTATAGATTTCCCTTCTCTCTGTTGCCAAATCTGTTCTAAAATTCAACATACATTTCTCCTTTCTTTGTCCATTAGGGACGTTTCTTTTTGGACATTTTGCTGTTTATTATATTTTTAGTATTTGTAAAAAAACATAATTTATACAAATTTGCATTTTTCTTTATTTTATGTTAACATTATATTTGTAACAATTAATCTTACATTCAGCTATCATATTGTTCAGATAGCTATCAAAGAAAGGATCTTATATGGAATCAAAAAAAATTTTTGAAGAAATCAAAAAATCTATGGGAGACTTCCCACCTTTTTTCCCCGAATACCGGAATCAGGAAGGAACCAATTGCTATGCACATGCCTTAGGTCTTCATTATAAAGATGAAAATCAGAAATATTATTGTCCTGGGATTTTATCTGCTCTTTTTAACGAGAGTGATATATTTGATGATAATGAAACCCAGCAAACCTTAGATACTTTAGAAAGATACTGTAAAAGTGGAGAACAGTATATTTTCACTCCATTTCAAATTAACAGTATAATAAAATCTGTTAAAAGAGATTGTAATCTTCTTGGATTGCATGCGGTAGAATCTGACTTTTATAAACCAAGTTCTCTGCATTCTTACAAGATTCTTTTTTACACTGATTCCTCTTCTTCTGCTGGATGGCATTTTGTGAGAGAATCTACCACTTGGGAAGGAGAAAAAATTTGGACACATAAACCTGGATGGTATAATCCTATACAGGAAGTTGACCTTTCAAATGGGCCTCTATCTTTTAATCATAAAAACATCCTGTTTTATAGATTTAGAATGTGCTTAGAAATTTTTTTCTGATGGTAGTATGGGAAATGAAAAAAGAACTTATGTTGATACAAACTTTGACATAAGTTCTTTTTTTATTGTAAATGCACACTTTTCTTATTTTCTCTCTAGTTTTATTCTAAATATTTCTTCAAGAATTTCCCTGTATAACTTTTCTCATTTAAACAAACCTGCTCAGGTGTTCCAACAGCCACGACTTCTCCACCATTATCTCCACCTTCTGGACCTAAGTCAATAATATGGTCACAAGTTTTGATTAAATCTAAATTATGTTCGATAACAATAATCGTATTTCCTGTATCAACTAATCTTTGTAAAATATCTACCAATTTATGAACATCTGCAATATGAAGTCCTGTAGTTGGTTCATCTAAAATGTATAAGGTTTTTCCTGTTGCTTTTTTAGATAATTCTGTTGCTAATTTTACTCTTTGTGCTTCTCCTCCTGATAAGGTTGTTGATGGTTGTCCTAATTTGATATAACTTAACCCTACATCATATAATGTTTGAATTTTTTGTTTAATTCTTGGTATTTTATCAAAAAATTGTAAAGCCTCTTCAACAGTCATATCTAGTACATCTGCAATGGTTTTTCCTTTATATTTTACCTCTAATGTTTCTCTATTATATCTCTTTCCTTTACACACTTCACAAGGTACATAGATATCTGGTAAGAAATGCATTTCGATTTTATGCACACCATCACCATGACAACTTTCACATCTTCCCCCTTCAACATTAAAGCTAAATCTTCCCTTTTGATATCCTCTTAATTTTGCTTCTTCTGTTTCAGCAAAAATATCTCTAATGAAATCAAATACACCTGTATATGTTGCTGGATTTGAACGTGGTGTTCTTCCAATTGGTGATTGATCTATATTAATAATTTTGTCAATTTGATTAATACCTTTGATTCCCTTACATTTTCCTGGTTTTTCATTAGAACCATTTAACTCTTTAGCAATGGTTTTATATAATACTTCATTTACTAATGTAGACTTTCCTGAACCAGATACACCTGTTACACAAGTAAATACGCCTAATGGGAATTTCACACTAATATTTTTTAGGTTATTTTCTGTGGCACCTTGTACTTCAATGACTTTTGATTTTGTATGTTTTCTTCTTTTTTGTGGTACTGGAATTTTTAATCTTCCGCTTAAATATTTTCCTGTAATCGAATTTTCTACTTGCTTGATTTCTTCAGCCGTTCCGCTGTGCCATCACTTGTCCGCCATGTGTTCCAGCACCTGGTCCTATGTCAATGACTTGGTCTGCTGCATACATGGTATCTTCATCATGTTCTACCACTAATAAAGTATTTCCTAAATCTCTTAATTTCTTTAATGTTGCTAATAATCGATCATTATCTCTTTGATGTAATCCAATACTTGGTTCATCTAAGATATATAATACACCTGTTAGCCCAGAGCCAATTTGTGTTGCTAAACGGATTCTTTGTGCTTCTCCTCCTGACAAAGTTCCTGCACTTCTAGATAGTGTTAAATATTCTAGTCCCACATCTATTAAAAATTGCAATCTTTGATGGATTTCTTTTAAAATTAAATCTGAAATCATCGCTTCTGTTCTATTTAATCGTAAATTATCCAAATAGTCTTTGATTTGGTTAATAGACATAGCGGTTAATTCATTGATATTTTTATCCCCCACTTTGATAGACAAAATTTCAGGTTTTAATCTGGCTCCATGACATGCATAACATGGAGAATTTGTCATATACATTTCATAAAAGTCACGCATTCCCTGTGATTTTGTTTCATTATGACGTCTATCTAAAGTTGGAAGTACCCCTTCAAATGGTGCCGTAAATCTTCTTACTCCTGCTGGTGAAGCATATTCAAAATCAATTTCTTCATCACCTGTACCATACAAGATTTTTTCCATAAAACTTCTAGGCAATTCTTTGATTTTCTTTCCTCTAATATCAATCCCATAATGTTTTCCGATACTTTCAAAATACATTTTTGCCATGGTGTCACCTTTTTTCATGGTACTTGAACCAAAGGCTTTTACACCATCATATAAAGTTTTGTTTTTATCTGGAATAATTAAGTCTTCATCCATTTTCATTAAATATCCAATACCTGTACAAGTTGGACAAGCTCCCATTGGATTATTAAATGAAAACATTCTAGGTGTTAATTCTGGAAAACTAAAGCCACAATCAGGACATGCATAATTGCAACTATATAATCTTTCCCCTTTTCCAATTGCATCAATTAACACCAACTGATTTGCATGTTTTAAAGCAATTTCTACTGATTCTGTTAATCTACTAATAATTTCTGGTTTGATGACCAATCTGTCAACAACTAATTCAATATCATGTTTTTTCTTTCTGTCTAATGTGATGTCATCAGAAAGTTCATACATCTCTCCATCAATTCGAACTCTGACAAATCCTTCTTTTTGGAATTCTTCTAATTGTTTTGTATATTCTCCTTTTCTGCCTTTAACGACTGGTGCCAATACTTGAATTCTAGTACCCTCTTCTAACGCCATGATATTATCTACAATTTGATCAATGGTTTGTTTTTCTATTTTCTTTCCACAATTTGGACAATATGGTACACCAATTCTGGCATATAACAAACGGATATAGTCATAGATCTCTGTAACGGTTCCTACTGTAGAACGAGGATTTTTTGAAGTCGTTTTTTGATCGATGGAAATCGCTGGTGATAATCCTTCTATACTTTCTACATCTGGTTTTTCCATTAATCCTAAGAATTGTCTAGCATAAGAGGACAAGCTTTCTACATATCTTCTTTGACCTTCTGCATATAAGGTATCAAATGCTAAACTAGATTTTCCTGAGCCAGATAATCCTGTAATGACTACTAATTTATCTCTTGGTATTTCTAAATTTATATTTTTTAGATTATGTTCTTTTGCACCCTTTATGATGATTTTGTCATTCATGAAAATTCCTCCATAATTTGATATTTATATTTATTTCTAATGTTTATATTTCCAGTCACATTATACTATATTTTTGGGGTAAAAACAAGAGTTTGGTGATGATTTTGGGGACGGAGCAAAAAATCATCATTTGATAGTAAATGATAGAAAATTTAATTTATAATTAAAATTGGAAAGTGATGATTTTTTGCTCCGTCCCCAAAATCATCAAAAAAATAAACACAAATATTTCTATTCATGTTTATTTTTGTATATTTATAAAATAGGATTGTCAAATATTAATTTTGTTCTTTTTCCAATCTTACTTCATTTTCTATAATGGTCATAATGATTTGTACTGTTTTTTCTAAATCATTATTTTTTAATACATAATCATATAAATGAATTCTAGATTCTTCATAGTCAAAACGATTTAAACGTAATATGATTTCTTGTGGACTTGGCTTGTCTATTCTATTTTCCAAACGATGTTTTAATTCCTCTTTTGGAACACGTAAAAATATAGTAACCACTTTTGTGTCATTTCCTAATAAATCTTTTAAGTGTTCTGTACCATTTACATCAATATCTTTAACAATAATTTTTCCACTTTTTATTTTATCATTCAATAATTTTCTAGATGTTCCATAATATTGATTATGATGAATATCATATTCATAAAACTCTTCATTTTCTATCATTGTTTCAAATTCTTCTCTAGAAATAAAATGATAAGTTTCTCCTTCTACATCTCCTCCACGAATAGCTCTTGATGTATAAGAAGGAAGTGATTCTACATTTTCCATTCGTTTAATTAGTTCTTTTTTTATCGTATCTTTTCCTGCACCTGCTACTCCGGATAATATTACTAACATTCTATGGCAACCTTCCCTTCTGCAATTTCAATAGCAGCTATGGTTACTGGTGACTCTTCTTTTGTTTCTACTAATGGTGTTGCACCAGATGCAATTTGTCTTGCTCTTCTAGCTGTTGCAATTACTAATTCATATCGATTATTTGCTTTTGTAAGTAATTCTGAAACACTAGGTTTTACAATCATTGTTTATCATTTCCTTTCTTTTTTTGATGATTTTGGGGACGGAGAAAAAAATCATCATTTTTCAATTTTAATTATAAATTAAATTTTCTATCATTTACTATCAAATGATGATTTTTTGCTCCGTCCCCAAAATCATCACTTAGTTTTCTTCTTGTGAAATGTCTTTATCAATTCTTCCTCCAACTGTCTCTGGTTGCACAGCTGATAAAATAACATGTCCTGAGTCCATAATTAATACGGCTCTTGTTCTTCTTCCATATGTTGCATCTACTGCTGTTTTATTGTCTTTTGCCTCTTGTATTAATCTTTTAATTGGTGCAGATTCTGGACTAACAATGGCTACAATTCTATCTGCTGATACAATATTTCCAAATCCAATATTCACTAATTGCATAAAATCATTCCCTTCTTATTCTATATTTTGTACTTGTTCTCTGATGTTTTCTAATTGTGTTTTCATGTTAATGACTTCATTTGTAATTTCTAAATTATTTGCTTTTGAACCAATGGTATTGGTTTCTCGATTCATTTCTTGAATCATGAAATCTAGTTTCTTTCCCACTGTTTCATTGCCATTTAACAATTCTCTAAATTGATATATATGGCTATGTAATCTTGTTACTTCTTCTTCAATAGAACACTTATCCGCATAAATAACCACTTCTTGTGCTAATCTTGCTTCATCTATTTCTTGATCTTGTAACAATTCTTTTATTCTTGTATTTAATTTTACTACATATTCCTCAATAAGTCCAGTAGAAAGTGAAGATATTTTTTTTACTTTTTCTTCTATGTCTTGTATTCTTCCTAATAAATCTTGCGCAATCTTTTCTCCTTCTACTTTTCGCATTTCCACTAAATTCTCAATTGCATGATTGGTTACTTCCAGTAATTCATTTTTTATTGTTTCATCATCTTGATTATTTTGAATAGTCAATACATCTGGTAATTTAGAAATTTCTGTTACTGGAATATCTGCTCCAATGCCTTCTGATTTTGCTAAATCTCTTAATTCTTTGATATACATTCTGGCAATTTCTGTGTTGATTTTAATATCTCTACCTTCTAAAGAATTATTATTAAATGTAATAAATACATCTACCTTTCCTCTGGTTAACTTTGCTGAAACAGCCTTTTTAATTTCTTCTTCTAAATAGCTTAAACTTCTAGGCATTTTTACTGAAACATCTAAATATCTATGGTTGACACTTTTTATTTCTACTTGATATTCTCTTAAATTTTTTGACATATTTGATTTGCCATAACCTGTCATACTTTTAATCATTTTTTACTACCTCTTCTTTTTTCTTTCTTCCCCTTTTAGATTTTGGCTTTGTCTGCTTTTTTACTTCTTCTACTATTTCCTCTGTATTTTCCTGATTTTCTTCTTGTACTTCGTTTTTTGATTCATTTTTTGGTTCTTCTTGTTTTTTCTCTTTATTTTGCTTGGTTGTCTTTCTTGTTTTAGAAACTTTTGGCTTTTCAGTTTTTTCTTTTTTTTCTACAATCTCTTTTTCTTCTTCGTTTTGATTGTTTTTTATATTTTCTTGTTTTGTTTCTATTGCCGTTTCTTTCTTTTTCGTTTTTCTTTTTTTCGTTTCTTTTTCTTGATTTTCCTCACTATTTTTTGTTTTTGCATTTTGACTAGATGTTTTTTTAGTTTTTGTTTTTCCTCTCATAGATTTTGGTTTTTCTTTCTTTTCTTCTTTTTGTGTTTTCTCTTCTTCCTTTTTATCAATCATTGGTTCTTCAATTCTTTTCTTTGCTTCTTTTATAACAGGCTCATCTTTTACAATTTCTGATATATCACTAAGACTCTTTACATATTGTATTCTTGCTCTTGTATAAATAATAGTTGATTTTAATACATAATATATAGCAAATATATATGATGAAGTTAACAAATATGTTCTAAAATCAAATTGATATACGGTGATAATATGATGGATAAATAATGCGTGGATAGATAATACTAATAACTCTATGGCTGTCATAGTTAATGTTCCACTATCTCTTTTATATGCCAATTCCAAAATGACAATACTTGCTAATAAAAAGACTCCAGAAACTGCTTTGGTTATCATTTCCATTTGCTCTAATTCCAATTGTGTATATATCACATTACAAGCAATAAAATATATCATAACAACAATTGCTAATATTAAATTTTTAAATATCTTTTTTAATATTTCCTGTGATACTTCTTTAGGAAATTTTTTCTTTTCTACTTCTTTTTCTAGTATCTTATCGATTTTGTTTACTATCTCTCCGTTTTCTATTGTATTTTTACTTTCAACTTTCATTTTTTCTTTTTTCATTTTAGCCTCTCTTTCTCTCATATCATATGGATTAAAAAATAATTTTTTATTCCATCTCTAATTCATACATAATAATACTTAGCATATTTAATGCAACTGTTTCTGTTCTTAATATTCGATTTCCTAATGTAATAATTTTAGCTTGATGTTCTTCAAATCTAGCAATTTCTTCACTATCTATTCCGCCTTCTGGACCTATAACAATTGCTATTTTTAGTTCTTCTTTATTGGTTTGCTTTATCTTTTTTAATTCTTGTTTTAATGTATTTACTTTCTCATTCTCATATGCTGCCAATACCAAATCAAATTCCTTTATCCTGTCACATAATGTAGAAACATTGATTATGGAATGTATGGTTGGAATTCTATCTCTTCCAGATTGTTTTGCAGCACCTTCTGAAATTTTTTGCCATCTTTGTATTTTTTTTATTTTATCTTTTTCGTTTAATTTTACGACACATCTTTTCATTTCTACTGGTGTTATATCATATACACCTAACTCTACTGATTTTTGAATAACCCATTCCATCTTATCTGCTTTTGGTAATCCTTGAAAAATACTCACGTGTATATGTGGTTCTACGTTAGACTCAATTTCTTCAACAATATGACAACATATATTTTTTTCTTCTATCTCTTCTATCTTGCAGATATAGTTTTTAGAAGTTATACTATCACATATTTCTATTGTATCATCTATTTTTGCTCTTAGAACATTTTTTATGTGATTGACATCTTCATTTTGTATTGAGATTTTCTTTCCTTCTATTTGATTGGTTGTCACAAAAAATTTAGGCATCTACATTCTCCTTTTTATTTTTTCTATACAATTTGCTACATTTTGTTTATATTCTACGGATTCATATTTTAACATTGCTACTGGTATCTGAATTTTTTGATTATCTTTTAATACAATTTTTATCGTCTTTGCTCTACAGAATATAATCATTAATAAAGATATAATAACATACATAATAATGACATCTAAAATGAGTGCAGAAGTAATTGCACTAATTATGATTAGAAGTGTCAAAATACTCCATCCAATTATTGCAAATACATATATTAAAAACATACTACTTTTTTTAATCTCTTTGATATTTTTTATATCATATTCTCCTGTTGGATTTGGATACATTGTTTTGACATTTTCCATATCTTCTACTTGTTTAATTTTTAACGTATTTCCTTCGATTTCTAATTTTGTACTAGTTCTAAAACATTGTCTTCTTGTATAATTACTTACTTGAAATTCATATTCTTCTTTCATTTTTTATACATTCCTTTTCGTAATCATTTACTGTAACATTCATTTTCAATTTTTCATTAGATTTGCTACATTATATCACATAACTGATTATTTTACTACCCAAACTTAAAAAACTATGCATTTATCCAAACAGAAGCTGATTTTGCTTTTACTTTAAAAATACCATATCCTTCATTATCAATGATGACTTCTTCTTGGCAACCACCAACGCTATCAATAAATTTTTCTCCTACAAAATCTGTTCCTATATACATTCTCTTTTCTGTATCAAATTTATTCGAAATCAACACAGCTAATCCAGATTTAATATGCTCTCTATCCCCTTCTCTTGTCCAACCAATACAGTTTGGGTTATCAAAATAATCATTTTGCTTTCCATAGGCCTTTTCTTTTCTCAAACCAAGTACTGTGTTTAATCCTTCTACTGGTTCTATGTTATCATGTTGAATTCCATATACATCTCCCCAAAATACACATGGATATCCCTCATCTCTTAATAAGATGATTGCATAAGCAGGTAATTTAAACCACCTTTCCACAAAACTTTCTAAACTCTGTCCTGGTTGTGTATCATGATTATCCACAAAAGTAACTGCTTTACTTGGATTTTCTTTTACCAATGTACTATTTAAAATTTTTGTTAAATCATAGTTTTCATCTTTTGATGCATTATATAAATTATAATGTAAAGGTACATCAAATAAAGAGATTTCGCCTTCTGTTTCTGTAATATATCTGTGTAACTTTGAAATATCACCACTCCAATATTCTCCTACTGCAAATAATTCATCCTCTGTTTGTTCTCTCAGTGTTTTTATCCAATCTTTATAAAAATTGGCATCAATATGTTTGACAGCATCTAAACGAAAACCATCTACTTTTGTTAATTCTAAATACCATTTTCCCCAATTTAAGCATTCTTGGACAACTTCTGGATTCTTAAAATCTAAATCTGCTCCCATTAAATAATCATAATTTCCAAATTCTTCGTCAACTGCTCCACTCCAACTTTTATTTTTAAAACGGAAAATGGCATGTTCTTTACTTTTTTCATCATAGTCAATTCCATCAAAATGTGTCCAATTCCACTCAAAATCTGAATATTTATGTTTTCTTCCTGGAAATGTAAATTTCGTAGCCACTCTTATAACTTGATTGTTTTCTACTAATGCATTATGGTTTCCCCAATCAACTTGTTCTGCTGGAATGGTCTGCAACAAATCTGCTCCCATTTTATGATTTAATACAATATCTGCATATGTTTCCATTCCTGCTTGTTTTAATGTCATGATACAGTTTAAATATTCATCTTTAGAACCATATTTTGTTTTAATAGTTCCTTTTTGATCAAATTCTCCTAAGTCATATAAATCATATACACCATATCCAACCTCATCTTTTCCACCAATTCCTTTATATGCAGGTGGAAGCCATAAGGCCGTTATTCCTATAGCTGCTAATTTTTCTGCCTCATTTGCTAATGTATTCCACCAATTTTGATTGGTTTCCAAATACCATTCAAATGCTTGTAATATAACTCCATTTATTTTTTTCATTTTCTACTTTCTCCTTTTGTCGCATTGAGTTCATTTGTCTGTGTGACATTGTTTGTTGATGCGACATTTTCTGTTTGCATTATATCATTTGTAATGGATAATTTCTAGGTTAAATGGAAAAAATATTGAAATATTCTGCTTTTACGATATTTGACAGATACTTTTTAATTTTATATAATACCTTTTCGAAAGGAAGCGATTTTCAATGAGTTTTATATATGAAAGAACTATTAATTATTATGAAACAGATAGAATGGGCGTTGTTCATCATTCTAATTATATTCGTTTTTTAGAAGAAGCTAGATGTGAATGGTTAAAAGCAGCTGGTATGCCTTTTGAAAAATTCGAAGAACAAGGTATCACCATTCCTGTTTTAGAAGTCAAATGTAAATATAAGCATCATGTAACTTTTGCTGATACAATTTTAATTAAAGTATTTGTAAAAGAATTTAATGGTGTTAGATTGACAATTCAATATGAAGTAAAAGATAAAAAGACGGGAAATGATGTGATTATAGCTGAAACCAAACATTGTTTTACTGATAAAAGTTTAAGACCTGTGAATTTGAAAAAACATTGTCCTGATTTTAGTAATAAGTTTGAGGCAGTAAAAGAAGCTTAGGAAAAAGTCTAAGCTTCTTTATTCATTTCTTCTAACATATCATTCATATAATTTAAATTGATTTTATGTGTTACTTCTAATTGTTCTATAAAACTTTTAGTATAATTTGTATTTACATTTAACACAGTTGCATAGGCAAGATGTTTTTCTAACACAATTACACTTTCTAACGGTTTATCTTCTAATAAAGTATAATCTTCTAAAAACTTTTTATATTTGTCCCATCGTTTCATTTCTTTGGCACCTTTTATCGTATAGATGCCATCTAAATATTCTCCTTTTCTTAGATAATGTACTATCCTTTTCATAAAAGGCTCTAATATAGCAAGTTCAAAAGCTACAAAAAATGGAACAAATATCATTTTAAACATTCCCTTGCTAATTTGATTATTTCCAGTTATTAGTGAATATAACATAAATCCTATCAGCATAGCAAAATATAAATATAGAAATATGTCCGTCAAACGAATTTTACTTTTTTTAGCAAAATGATAACTTTCAAATTCTTCTCTTACATATCTTATCCATGTACTCATATTTATCTTTTCTTTTTTACAAATTGTATCATATAAATATTTTTCATCTTTTTTTAATGTTTCACTATTTTGGTTTGATAATGGCTCTAGTGCATAATGATTTTCTTCTTTCTTTTCTATTTTTAGAAATCCTTTTGCGCATAGATTTAATATACATGAAACTAAGTCTTTCTTTTTTTCTATTTTTTGATTTTGCAAATAAGATAATACTGCTGGACTATATTCTACCTCTATATCTCTAATATAAATTCCTTCATCTTTTGATAATCTTACCTTTATCTTATTATATATAGTATTTCCTACTCTTATCACAAGATATCCTATTATTGTAACAGAGGTTAACAGTATAAATCCATTTCCAAACAAACTATTGGCAAATAGAAATGGAATAATTGCTAACATAAGATATAATGGAATGGTTGCTAAGAAAATTTTTTGTGGTTCTATTTTTCCTTTTCTGGTACTTGTAATGATAACACCAATTACAACAAGAAAACCATATATAAACATTGCAAATATTATAGTATTTATCATTTTCTTCTCCCTTTATTTCTTTCATTTTCTAGTATATTTTTTCTCTTAGAAATCATTTTTATATTGGTTTAGGTCTGTCCCTTTCGTTCCATTTTGGAACGATTTGACACGTCCCTAACGTTTCATCCGAACAAGCTTAGTTGGTTGCTTTGGCTCATGCCGTCTAAGCATCCGAATTTTTTCAATAATTCTGCTACGGAGTCTCCTACTTTTGACCTAATTTTCATATCGTCAATGGACATGAATTTTCCATCTTTTCTGGCGTTTTCAATTCCTACTGCTGCTACTGTTCCTAGTCCTGCTATACTATTTAGTGGTGGTCTAATTCCATCTTCTTCTACAATAAATTTTGTAGCGCTTGATTTGTATAAGTCGATTGGTAAGAATTTGATTCCTCTTTCATACATTTCTAAGACAAGTTCTAATACAGGATACATGGCTTTGTCTTTTTGTGTTGCGTTATTTCCTTGTAAATCAATTTCTTTCATTTTATTTTTTACTTTTTCTTCTCCAAATGTCATGATTTCACTGTCAAATTCGTCTGCTGCTCTGATTGAGAAAAAGGCTGCGTAATAGGCTTTTGGTTCATGGACTTTAAACCATGCTATACGAAAGGCATTTGTTACATAGGCTGCCGCATGTGCTTTTGGGAACATGTATTTTATCTTTTCACAAGATTTGATATACCATTCTGGTACATTGTGTTCCCTCATTAGTTCTGTATATTCTTTCCATTTTGCTGGGTCTTTTAATGCTTTTCCTTTACGTACGGTTTCCATGATTTTAAATGCTGAGTTTGGTGGTAAGCCTTGTTTGATTAAATATATCATAATGTCGTCACGACAACAGATGGCTTCTGTTAGGGTTACTGTTCCATTTTCGATTAAGGTTTGTGCATTTCCAAGCCATACATCTGTACCATGTGATAATCCTGATATACGAATCAGTTCATCAAATGTGGTTGGTCTTGTATCTACCAACATTCCTCTAACAAATTTTGTTCCAAATTCTGGTATTCCATAACTTCCTACTTCTGAGCCAATTTGTTTTGGTGTAACACCTAAAGCATCTGTTGAGCTAAAGATAGACATGGTTTCTTTGTCATCTAATGGTATCTTTGTTGGGTCTATTCCTGTAATATCTTGCAACATTCTAATGACTGTCGGATCGTCGTGTCCTAGTATATCTAGTTTTAATAAGTTTTGGTCTATTGAGTGATAATCAAAATGAGTTGTAATAATGTCTGAGTTTGGGTCATCTGCTGGGTGTTGTACTGGACAGAATTCATAAATTTCTCTTCCTTTTGGTACAACGATAATTCCTCCTGGGTGTTGCCCGGTTGTTCTTTTGATTCCTGTACAGCCATGTGATATTCTTTTAATTTCTGCTTGATTAATGGGAATATGTCTTTCTTCATAATAATTTTTTACATATCCATAAGCTGTTTTATCAGCAACTGTACCAATGGTTCCAGCTTTAAAAGTCGTTCCTTTTCCAAAGATTACTTCTGTATATTTATGGGCTTTTGCTTGATATTCTCCTGAGAAGTTTAAGTCAATATCTGGCTCTTTATCTCCATTAAATCCAAGGAAAGTTTCAAATGGAATATCCATTCCGTCTTTATCTAATTTGTGTCCACATTTTGGACATTCTTTATCTGGTAAGTCAAATCCATTTTTTACACCATAATCTGTAAAATCGGAATATTTACAATTTGGACATCTATAATGTGCTGGAAGGGAATTTACCTCTGTAATTCCTGTCATGTTTGCTACAAATGATGATCCAACAGACCCTCTGGAACCTACGATATATCCATCTTCATTTGATTTCCATACCAGTTTTTGAGCAATGATATACATAACGGAAAATCCATTTTTAATAATAGAATCTAACTCTTTATCTAATCTGGTTTGCACAATTTCTGGTAATGGATCTCCATATAATTCATGTGCTTTGCTATATGCAATATCTTTTATGGTTTGTTCACAACCTGGAATATGTGGTGGACATTTTTCTGGTGATATCGGACTAATCTGCTCACACATGTCTGATATTTTATTGGTATTGGTAACAACCACTTCATAGGCTTTTTCTTTACCTAAATAACTAAATTCTTCTAGCATTTCTTCTGTTGTTCTTAAGTAAAGTGGTGCTTGGTTATCGGCATCATCATATTTTTGCCCTGCTTCTAAGATACGTCTATAAATCTCATCTTGTGGATCCATAAAATGCACATCACAAGTGGCAACAACTGGTTTATTTAGTTTTTCTCCCAATTCTACAATTTTTCTATTGATATCTCTTAATGCTTCTTCATCAGCAACTGTTCCATTTCGAATTAAGAATTGATTGTTTCCAGTTGGTTGGATTTCTAAATAGTCATAGTCATTGGCAATTGCTTCGATTTCTTCATCTGTTTTTCCAAGCTCAATGGCCTGATATAGTTCTCCTGCCTCACACGCACTTCCCAATATCAATCCTTCTGAATATTTCTTTAATAAACTTTTTAAGATACGTGGTTTTCTATAAAAATAATGTAAGTGTGATAAAGAGACTAATTTATATAGATTCTTTAATCCCACATAATTTTTCGCTAAGATAATCGCATGATAGGTTTTTAGTTTTTTGTATTCTTCTTTTTTGGCTTCTTCACTGGCTGCTACTCTATCAATATCTTCTACAATGGTTGCTCCCTTTTTCTTTAACATATCTACCATGACTTTAAATACTTTTACTGTTGTATCTACATCATCTAAAGCACGGTGTGCCACTTCTACTTTGATACCCAAGTTTTCTGCAATTTTTCCTAATTTATATTTCTTGTAATCTGGGAATAAATCTTTTGCCAAGCTTAACGTGTCTAAATAGGTATAATCAAAATCATATCCCAATACTTTGGCATTTTGTTTTAAGAATCCAACATCAAAATTGGCATTATGTGCTACAATTACCGTTTCCTTGTCATCTCCTAAAAAAGCTAATAATTTTGGAAATACTTTATCAATGGTCTCTGCATCTTTTACCATCTCGTCTGTAATGTTGGTAACTTCTGTAACCCTTTCTGGGATGTGTTTTTCAGGATTGACAAAACAGCTAAACTCATCCATCACTTCTCCATTTTTTACCTTCATCACACCAATTTCTGTGATTTTCTCAGTGGTTGCTGAAAATCCAGTCGTTTCCAAGTCTAATACACAATAAGTGGTATCGATACTTTGTTTCTTACCATTATATACAGTTTTTGTGTTATCTGGTGCTAAATAGGCTTCCACTCCATAAATAATTTTCATATCAGGATTGTCATATCCTAATAACTTATGGGCTTCTGGAAATGCTTGCACAACACCATGGTCTGTAATCGCAATTGATTTCATTCCCCATTTCATCGCTCTTTTAATTAAATCTGTTGCTGAGGTCATGGCATCCATTTGACTCATTTGTGTATGCATGTGAAGCTCTACTCTTTTTATTTCTGCATGGTCTTCTCTGATTTTCTTTTTAATGCCTTCACCTTCTATAATTGTATTTGCCATAATGGTTAATTCATTTGAGAAAGAATCCATTTGTGCTGTTCCTGCTATTTTTAATCCTTTAGCATTTTTGATTCTTTTAATGATGCGTTTACTATTATCTTTATTTAAAAAGGCTTTACATGTCATACTGCTGGTTCCATCATAGATATCAAAACTAAGTAAAGTTTTTCCTGACTTTAGCTCTCTATCCTCCATATCGATGACTTCACCTTCAATAGAAACCTTCCCATCATCTACATTTAATTCTGCAATTTTTACCAATGGTTCTGTAATATTTGGATTCATTCCCAATATAAGTGGTGTACTTTCATCTTCTTCTGGTAATTCTGGAGCTTCCATATGGCTTACCATAATCGTATTTACCATAATCGTTACATCACCAGCATAGGCATCTAATCCTGCTTTTCCAACTGCTTTGATTACTTTTGCATCTTGAATTTTATCAATCATTTCTTTTCCTTCATCTGCATCTTTTGCAAATGATTTACAAGTAATCGTTCCTGTTCCATCATAAATGTCAAAGATTAGCATGCCCTTTCCAGTTCTCGTTTCACGACATTCGCTTGTTAATACTCTTCCTTCTATTGTAATTCTAGAATTACTTGCTGTGATGTCTTTTATCGCTATTTTATTTTCTTTGGCTTTTGATGGTTTTCCCATTATATATTCTTGTTCTTCTTGAATTGGTATCATATCTTCTATTGGAGGCATTCCATCTATCGCCTCTTCTGGAATATATCCTTCTATATCCATAGGTGGTACATAGTCTGGATCATGATATTCTGGTACATTTCCATATTCATCATAATTTTCATTATTTGTATGTTCTCTTTGTTTTTCTGCATTTAATTCTTCAATATGGGCAATGGCTTTTTCTTCTACTTGTTTGATTTCTTCTCGTATTTCTTCTATTTCTTCTTTGGATAATTGTTCTTGTAAATTTACTTTATATTCTTTTCCAAATAAATTTTTCAAAACTTTTTCTAATTCTTTATCTGTTTTTTTGGCCTTTAAAAACTCCGCTCCTCGAATGTGCATTTCGATATTGACTTCATTTCCAACTACTTCTACATCACTTTTTAATAAAAGCATGGGTTTCATTAATGGATATTTGTGTGACATGTAAGCAATAATATTTCTCCATTCTGTTTTTATGTCTTTTAGTACAACACCTTCATGATATTTGATAATCATATCAATGTGTTCAAAATGAAATCGATCGATTAAAAATTTTTCAAACATCCATAGTTCTTTGATTTCTATATATTCATCAAAATATAACATGACTTCTAATGTATTTGTCTTTTTGATGACATTTAGTCCTTGGATATTGGCATATTGTATATTGGATTTGGTTTGATAGTCACGAAATATTTCTCCTACTTTTTTTGTTTTTACCGTTTCTTGCATGTATCTTTGCTCCTTTGTTTTTCTCTTTCCTATGTTCTCTATTATATACTATTTTTTTGACATTTCAAGCGAACAAAATGAAATATTTTGTCTTTTTTTCTTAGTTTTATGTAATCTAGAATTTTCAATTATTTTATGGTATAATTAGCTAAAATTGGTTTAAAAAAGATTTTTTAAAATAATATATAGTATCAAACTCAAAAAAGGTGGTGAAATTATGGTAGAATTACTTTCTCCTGTTGGTGATTTTGAATGTTTAAAAGCAGCAGTGCAAAATGGTGCTAATAGTGTCTATTTAGGTAGCGATACCTTTAGTGCTCGAGCTTTTGCCACTAATTTTTCTCTTGAAGATTTAGAAAAAGCTATTCAGTATGCAAAAATCCGTGGTGTTAAAACCCATTTAACCTTAAACACTTTAGTAACAGATACAGAATTTGAATCTGCTATGCATGTAGCCAAAAAAGCATACGAATTTGGAATTGATGCCATTATTGTTCAAGATTTAGGATTGGCTATGGCTCTTATGAAAACATTTCCTGATTTACCAATTCATGCTAGTACACAAATGACTGTCCATAACCTAAATGGAGCTTTAGAATTACAAGAATTAGGATTTAAAAGAGTCGTTCTTGCCAGAGAGCTTTCTGTTAATGAAATTACTTATATTTGCCAAAATACAGATATTGAAATAGAAACTTTTATCCATGGAGCACTTTGTATCTCCTATTCTGGACAATGTCTATTTTCTAGTATGTTAGGTGGACGTTCTGGAAATAGAGGAAAATGTGCAGGTCCTTGTAGACTTCCTTTTGAATTATTAGAAAATGGAAAGTCTATCAATTCAGGATATCTCTTAAGTACAAGAGATTTATGTGGTTTAGAATTTGTACCAGATTTAATTCAAGCTGGTGTAAAATCTTTTAAAATTGAAGGTCGTATGAAATCACCTGAATATGTAGCAACGGTTACTAGAATTTATCGAAAATATATAGATTTAGCTTTGTCTGATAATGAATATATCATTGATGAAGATGATAAAAAAGAATTATTACAAGTGTTTAATAGAGGTATGTCTTCTTCTGGACACTTAAGTAATGAAGCTAACCGTAATTTGGTATTTAAAGAAAAGCCAAATAATATGGGATTATTCTTAGGTAAAGTTCAAAAATATAATGCCAAAAAAGGATATATCACCGTTAAATTAAATGAACCTATCGGTATTGGTGATACCATTTCTTTAGAAAAAGAAGAAGGAACTTATACCATTTCTGAACTAATGGATACAAATATGAAAAATATTAAATTTACAGAAATTGGTCAAACAGTTGTAATTGGTAGGATGAAAGGAAATATCAAATTAGGAAATCAGATTTTCAAAATGAGTTCTAAAAAATTAAATCTTTTGGCACAAAATAGTTGTTCAAAAGAAAACAAAAAAGTACTTTTAAATTGCCATATTGTAATTAAGGAAAATAAACCAATTTCTATTACAGTAACATCTGCTAGTAATATGGAATTATATAAAGATTTAAATATACAATATACAAGTGATATTCTTCCTTTAAAAGCTATCACCAGACCAGTAGATAAAAATACAGTGATATCACAATTTTCAAAAACAGGTTCTACCCCTTATGCTTTTAAAACTTTAGATATCGAATTAGATCATAATGTATTTATTCCGAAGTTAAGTACATTAAATGATTTAAGAAGAACGATTTTACAAATGGTTGAACAATATGCCATAAAAACAATGACGAGAAATTTTTCTATTGTTAATAAAAATATCTCTGCAAGTGAGAAAAAAACTAAAGAAATCGACAAGCTAGTAAAAAAGGAAAACTTAGAACATCCTATTTCTTCTATGAAAAAGACAAAAATTTCTCTATTATTAAACATTTTGCATAAGGATTTTGATTATACACAACTTCATGATATTGAAAATGTATATATCCCTTTAAAATATTTTTCTATGAAAGATTATCAAGAAATTTTACATATTCTGGATGATAAATTTAATATATACATTTATATGCCAACTATTATCAAATCAAATTATAAAAATCTATTATCTAGTAATATAGAAACCACTTTAAGTAATTATCATATTAAAGGATTTGTCATTTCAAATATTTGTAATATAAAATTGTTAGGTACTTTATCTGCAGAACTTAATAAACAATTTGAGTTAATTACAAATTACACATTTAATGTGTATAATGTAAATACAATAAAAGAGCTAAAAAATTTAGGAATTTACCGATACACTATATCTCCTGAATTAAATAGAGAAATTATTCATGATTTATGTACAAACCTGGATTTGCCAAATGAATTAATTGTCTATGGTAGAACTCCTCTTTTAAATATGAATTATTGTCTCTTAGGAGAAACGGATAAATGTTATCCAACTTGTAAACAAAGGTGTATCACTAATAATATATATGAATTAAAAGACCGTTTACACATGAATTTTAGAATTTTACCTGATAACATTCAAACTGTTACAACGATTTTTAATAGTAAAATCACCTCTATTTATCCAAAAGAATTTAATGTTGATTATGCAAGAATTGATGTTTTGGATGAAACCATTGAAGAAATTAATGAAATTATTCATAGAGTCCATAATAACCAAAGATTTGATGGTAGTCATTATACAAACGGAAACTTGAATAAAGAAATCTGAAACGTTGGGGACGTGCCAAATCGTTCCAAAATGATACCAAAAGGGACAGACCTGCAAGAAGTACCACTATTATATAAAGGAAAGAATCAATTTTGCGTATCTAAATTTGAAATTAGAAAGAACCAATAAAAATGTGAGGGATGTTCATTTTTAATGAAAGAGGCTCACATTTTTATTGCGTTATTTCTATGAGAATTTAGCTTATACAAAATTGTGATTGACTTTATATAATAGTGGTACTTCTTGCAGGTCTGTCCCTTTTGGTATCATTTTGGAACGATTTGGCACGTCCCCAACGTTTCAGATTTGCTTGCTACTTAAATCTATTATTAAATCCATATTATCATCTTTTGCTGCTTTATTTTTTCTAATTGCTCCACATGTTTTACATCTATAAATAATCACATAACCTTTTTTTCCATCAATTTCTAAAGAAACTGGTTCTAAATCTCCATGGCAAGTTTCTTGTCTATCTCCTGGATTTTTGTCTACATGTTTAGAATGTAAACAATATGGACAATGGTCACGACAAGAATATCCCAGTTTAGGAACTTTTTTTCCACAATTTTCACATATAAACTCTTCATCTATTTCTGTAAATTTTCTATTTTCCATCTTCTCTCCTTTTTACAATGGGGCAATTGGGGACGTTTCTTTTTTGTCCCTTTTTGAAAAACAAAAAGGGACAAAAAAGAAACGTCCCCAATTGCCCCAAATTAATATTTAAAATCTCCTCCACCTAAAAACTCTTTTAATAAAGAATTATTTGGTACATATTCTTTTGGTATTTCTTCGAAATATTTTAACATATTGATTAATCTAGTTGCTTCTGCATATTCTGAGTCTTCTTTTGTAATTTCTTTCAATAGTGGCATAATAATTGGTTTTAAAGCACCTATTTCATATACCAATGATGTGTTAAATATAAAGTTTGATTCTTCTTGGAATGGAAATATATTTTTCTTTTCTCCTTCATTCACTTTATTCCAAGTAGCAATGGTTTGTTTTGCTGAATATCCTCTAAATTGATAATCTCTTACAATTCTTCTAATTAATCTTGTATCTGTTGTCGATATTCTATTAAATCTATCCAAATTTAATACTGTTAATGCACTAATATAGACTTTATATTTCTGTTCTGATGATATTTTGCTAGTTAATTTGTCATTCAAACAATGAATTCCTTCTATTACTAATACTTCATCTTCTTCTAATTTTAATTTTTTACCATTATATCTTTTCGTACCTACATGAAAATCAAATTCTGGCATTTCTACTTCTTCACCATTTAATAATCTTGTTAAATGGTCATTAAATAATTCTAAATCGATTGCTTCTAAACATTCAAAATCATAATCTCCATTTTCATCTCTTGGTGTGTCTTTTCTCTCTACAAAATAATTATCTACTGAAATTGTCACTGGTTTTATTCTATTCAGTTTTAATTGGATACCTAATCTTTGAGCAAACGTTGTTTTTCCTGATGATGAAGGTCCTGCAATCAATATCATTTTAATATTTTTGTTTTTTGATATATTATCTGCAATTTTGGCTATTTTCTTTTCGTGTAAAGCTTCTGCTAAAAGAATAATATCTTTAACAGTTCCCTCTTTTATAGCTTCATTAATACGATATACTCTTTCAATTTTCATAATTTTATTGATGTCATCATATTCTTCCATTGCCCAAGCTAATTTTTTATTTTTCACAAATTTAGGCATTCTTTCTGGATCACTTTGACTTGGATATCTAATTAAAAATCCATCATTATATTTGACAATTTCAAAGATTTTTGTAACGCCTGTTCGATTGGCTAATGTTCCATAGCAATAGTTATAATAATCTTCACAATAATACATATAAATTTCATGATTGTCTTCTAAATCTAATTGTAATCTTCCCTTTGAAGTCTCTGTTTCATTAAAAAATTTTGTTGCTTCTTCTCTATTCATAATCACTTGTTTTATTGGAAGATCTTCTTTTACAATTCTTCTCACCTCTTGTGTTAATTCTTCCAAAAATTCTTCTGTTACTTCTTCATCTATTAAATCGCAAAACATAGAATTAGATAATTGATAATTTACTTCCATTTTCTTATTCGGACATATGTTTTCAAATGCCTTTCCTACTATATATACTAAAGTTCTTCTATATACTTTCATTCCTTCTTTTGATGAAATATCAACTAATTCTATTTTTCCATCTTCTTGTATCATAGATTCTAAGTTTTTATATTCATTATTAAAGATAGCAGCTACAATTGTAGTCTCACTATTTTCAATTTCTTCTTTTAATAGTTCATTAATTGTTATTGGTTTATCTAGTTCCATTACCTTGTCTTTGTATTGTATTTTCATATAATTCCTCCTTTTGTTTTTCCCTCATTCATTGTATATGAAATCAAATTTTAAGTCAAGCATTGTAAGCAGTTACTAAAATGTGTCAAAAATACATCATTATATTTCGGACTAAAATTGTTATATATATTTCTTTTTTATTTCATAATATTTTTTTGAATTAGAAAAACATTTTATGAATATAAAGCTTTTTTTTGGATATATTTTAATTAGAAACATTTTATATCAAAAGATAATCTATTTATTTTTTATTTAGAGGAGGCGTTTTTATGGATATTTCTAGGATTCATTCTATATTAGCAAATAAAGAAAAGTGTGATGTGTTTTATGAGGATAGACCTGTATGGATTCAAGGCTTAAATGACAATATCGCTAAAGTTGGTTTTATTGACAATTTCGAAGAAAAGGATGTATTTATTCAAGATTTATATGAAAGAAATTTATATAATTAATCCAAAAAGGAACATTCAGGTCATTAACCTTTATGTTCCTTTTTGTAAAATTCTTTTTGTGTTTCGTATAGTATTTTTGCTGTTTCGTATATTTTTTTATTTTGTGTATTCTTAACAAACTATTTTTTATTTTAATCTCTACATTTTACTTGTTTTTATCATATTTATTTAGACCATTTCTAATTGCTATATTCATTAGTTTAGATATAGAAATTCCATATCTTTCTCGCATTTCTTCTAACTTCTTATACATGGATTCCCTTATAATCACTGATCTTGCAACATTTTTCCAATCTTCCCATTCTTGCATTTTATCTTCTTTTTCTTTTATTTCAAAATTAATTTCTTCTAATATCGTTTCAGCTCCATAAGATATAAAACCATTTGCAATTCTGTAGTTCATTTTCTATCTTCCTTTATATGTATTTTTTTATAATTATGACTTCTATTATATCTTAAAATTTTTTAAAGGCCAAAATATATTGGCCTTTATAGGATTTCGTTAATTTGTTTTGCCTCTTCTGGCGAATAGCCTCTCAACTGATATTCTATGTTCGCTTTTTTTAAACATTGTATAAAAGTTGCAGTATCTTTTACACTTCTTTGAATATCTGTTTCATACTGATTTCTGGCTATTTCCAAACTTCTTAGTCCCAAATCTTGTAAGAGATTGATAACAGCAGCATATTCTTGCGGATTATCATTTATCCCAGTCAGCATAATATACTTTAATCGTATTTGCTGACAGCTCAGTGCTTTTTTGTAATACCTGTTTAAGTTTTCTCTCATGGTTTCCCAATTATTTGCTCCTTTTACCAGACTCCATGTTTCTGGTGTTCCGGAATCTATTGAAAAACTCAGTTTAGCATTTCTGTTGGTTGCCAAAATGTCCCCTAATTGTTCATCATATTTAAAACAATTTGAACAATAAACCACATTCTTATCCATTGTCAGATCATATAACTTCCTTTTCAACGGATGTATGGTGATTTCTCCACTTGCAATAAACCAATTGGTACTTGGTTTAATCAAATGATATTCCTCTTGAAGTAATCGAATGATTTCAAACATTCTGTTATAAAATTCCTTAAAATTCTCATTATATTGTATGAGTCTTTTAAATTTTCTCACATTACAGTATATACATTTTGCCTGACAAGGTGCTGGATACACAGAAATGTTTATCATTTTGATATAATCATATATCATTCGCTTTTTGACCTCTGATATTGATTGTATCTCCTTTTGTTTTAACTGAAACATTGGACATTTTATACATCCTGTTAGTACGGAATCTGATACACCTTCTTCCGCTAGTTGTATACTCTTTAACTTTACATCCTGATACAACCGCAAAATTTCTTCCACTGTTTCCTTTGGCTCTCTCAGTCCTATCATAGGTTTTTCTTTGACATCTTCACAGCAAAATGTCACACAATTCCCTATGTCTATGTGTCCTAAAAAAGCCAGTTCAAAATTTTCGATAGAACTACATGCATAATACTTCATTTCTTTCCTCCTATTATTTCTTTGGACAAAAATATCTTCTGTCCTTTCCTATATTATGTTACCCTTTGAATTTTATCATAAACCACCAATAAATTCAAGTTTTCACTTGTTTTAGACAAAATATCGCATTGAGACCAAGTCCCAATGCGACAAAATGTCCAAAAAGAAACGTCCCCAATTGTCCCAAATTGTATTTAGAATTCTAATTTTTCTTCTAGCCATTTTTCTACTTCATCAATTGGAATTCTAATTTGTTCCATGGTATCTCTATCTCTGATAGTTACTGTATTGTCTTCAAGCGTATTAAAGTCTACTGTTA
Organism: uncultured Eubacteriales bacterium; assembly: GCA_949289635.1. Taxonomy (GTDB): domain Bacteria; phylum Bacillota; class Clostridia; order TANB77; family CAG-508; genus CAG-269. The sequence goes on from CASEOS010000001.1 coordinate 147,713, forward strand.
AACAATATGGTGTACCAATTTCATCTTCTCTTCTATATCTTTTTCCTATACTTCCTGTTTCATCATAATCACACATGAATTTCTTTGATAATTTTTCATGTACTTCTTGTGCTTTTTCTGATAATTTTTTAGATAATGGAAGTATGGCTATTTTAAATGGTGCTAATACAGGGTGTAAATGTAATACTACTCTTGTATCTCCTTCACCAATTTTTTCTTCGTCATAGGCATTGCATAAAAATGCTAATGCAACTCTATCTGCTCCTAATGATGGTTCTATACAATATGGTACATATTTTTCGTTTGTTTCTGGGTCTGTATAGGTAAAGTCTTCTTTTGAAACTTTCATATGGCTCTTTAAGTCAAAGTCTGTTCTATCTGCAATTCCCCATAATTCTCCCCAACCAAATGGGAATGTAAATTCAATATCTGTTGTTGCATTACTATAATGTGATAATTCTTCTTTTGAATGGTCTCTTAGTCTAATATTTTCTTCTTTAATTCCTAGATTTAATAACCAATTTTTACAGAATTCTTTCCAATATGCATGCCATTCTAAGTCTGTTCCTGGTTTACAGAAAAATTCTAATTCCATTTGCTCAAATTCTCTTGTTCTAAATGTAAAGTTTCCTGGTGTGATTTCATTTCTAAATGCTTTTCCGATTTGTGCAATTCCCATTGGTAATTTTCTTCTAGTTGTTCTCATCACATTTTTAAAGTTTACAAAGATTCCTTGTGCTGTTTCTGGTCTTAAATAGATTTCTGCTGTTTTATCTTCTGTGACACCTTGGAAAGTTTTAAACATTAAATTAAATTTTCTAATATCTGTAAAGTTTGTTTTTCCACAATTTGGACATGGTATTTTATTTTCATTAATAAAGTCTATTAACTCTTGGTCAGACATACCATCTGCAATCATATCTTTTCCATTTTCATGTGCCCATTCTTCTATCAATTTATCTGCTCTATGTCTTGTTTTACATTCTTTACAGTCAATTAATGGATCTGAAAATCCTCCTACATGTCCTGAAGCTACCCATGTTGTAGGATTCATTAATATGGCTGCATCTAATCCTACATTATATTTGCTTTCTTGTATAAATTTTTTTCTCCATGCCATTTTGACATTGTTTTTTAATTCATTTCCTAAAGGTCCATAATCCCAAGTATTAGCTAATCCTCCATAAATTTCTGAGCCTGGGTAAATATACCCCCTGTTTTTGCAAAGTGCAACTAGTGTGTCCATTGATTTTAACATAACAATTCCTCCTTCTAATTTTATTTACTAGTCCATGAAAGTTTTTTTGTAATATGTCTATACGTCGAAGTTTGATGAATGAAATAAAAATGTGCTAGATGATGAATCCAATCGATTTAAAACAAAAAAACTTTCATCAACCTAGTATATATAATCACATACTAGGGACGAAAGTTATATTCCGCGTTTCCACCCTATTTCCTAAAACGAAAAGTTTTAAGCACCTTCATTTTAAACCTACTCCAAAGCTCCCCATACTTATCTATTGCTGGTATCTCACCTTCACCAACTCTCTTTAAATAAATGTTACAGTATTTTTTCTTCTTCACCGTAGATATTTAATTTTATATATTTTATTATCTTTATTTAAAAAAGTCAATAATTTTTTTAAAAAATATTGATAAAATCTTCTTTTTATGCTAATATATTAATTGTTCTAATGAAATCATTGATAGGGGTATAGTGTTAATGGTAGCACATCGGTCTCCAAAACCGCCTGTGAGGGTTCGAATCCTTCTACCCCTGCCACAAATGGAAACCAGACTGTGCAACAGTTTTATGGTTTCTATTTTTTTATTTAAACGAGGTGATTTTTATTTTCCAAAACATAAAATCTTTTATTGTCATACTTATTTTTTTGATTTTGTTTATTACCATCTTTTTTAGTCCTATGATAAGTTCAAACGGTGCTTATTATGAAAATACTTTAAATTCTGAAATTATTTCTATAAATCCAGATGGTTTTGTTTGGCCCATTCCTGGTTATACGAGAATTAGTTCTTATTTTGGCAAAAGAGTTTCTCCCACATCTGGTGCCTCTTCTTCTCATTCTGGCATTGATATTCCTGCACCTGAAGGAACAAAATTAATTGCCGTTGCTGATGGTGAGATTACGTTTACACAGTTTTTAGGTGCTGGTGGGTATACCATTACCCTTTCTTTCGATAATTACAGGATTACTTATTGTCATTGTTCTCCAAATTATATTGTGAAAGTGGGAGACATTGTAAAACAAGGACAAGTCATTGGTTATGTGGGACCTAAATATGTTTATGGTGTTAAAGGTAATCAATATTCTGATTCTTCTGGGAAACCTACAAATGGTGCTACAACTGGTACCCATCTTCATTTAGGTATTCGATTAAATGGTAATTATCAAAATCCTTTAAATTTTTTCTGACAAATCTCGCTTCGCAAGAACTTTTCGCTACTTTTCTAATTTAACTACCTATATTTAAGTTCTCGAAGAAGCGTAAAGATTTGTCGACGCGAAAAATTGCGTAGCAATTTTTCTGTGCAACGTTGTTTTTTTATTGAATAGGAAAAAGCCATTTTTCTATTCAATAAAAAAGTGCCACAATGGATCTTTTCCATTTATGACACTTTTTTTTACATATCATCATCATTATTTTCTTCTTTGTCTTTTTTATTTTCTTCATTTTGAATTGATTGTTTTTTATCTTCTTGTTGTTCTTCCATTTCTTCATCACATCCATGACATCCTGAACAACTTCCATTACAATCTGAATCTTCTTCTACATCTCCTGACCAATCTAATTCTATAATATTGTTACAAACAGGACATTCTACTTCTGTTTTATCTTCATCAACATCTATCACAAATTGATTATCACAATATGGACAAATGATTTCAAAGTCAAAACCTTCATCAGAATATATATCTTTTTCAATATTATCAATAATTTGTTGCATTTTGTTCATTTTTTCATCAATTTCTTTTTGTTTTTCTTCTAATTCCTTCATAGTTTGTGTTTTATAATCTATAAGCATATCCATTTCATCGATGACTTTATCAACAAACATTGAAAATCTAACTTTTACATATTCTAAATCTTCTTTGTTTTTTAAATTTTTTTCAATATCCTTTAAAAAATTATTATATTCTTCTCTTAGTTTAGCCATTAAGATTCACCTTTCTTATACTCTTTCCATATATTCGCCTGTTCTGGTATCTATTCTTAAGATATCTCCAATTTCAACGAATAATGGTACTTGAATTTCTAAACCTGTTTCTAATTTTGCTGGTTTTCCTGATGTTGTTGTTGTGTTTCCACTAAATCCAGGTTCAGTGTATGTAACTTCTAGTTCAACAAATATTGGTGGTTCTACTGCAAATACATTTCCTTTATATGAAAGAATGGTTACTTCCATATTTTCTTTTAAATATTTTAAACAATCACCTATTTGTTCTTCATTTAATGGGATTTGGTCATATGTTTCATTATCCATGAAATAATACAAACCACTATCATTATATAAATATTGCATGTTTTTCTTTTCTATTTGTGCAGCTGGGAATTTATCTCCTGGATTAAATGTTTTTTCTAATGTTGCACCTGTGATAACATTTTTTAATTTTGTTCTAACAAATGCAGATCCTTTCCCTGGTTTTACATGTTGGAACTCTACAATTCTATATACATTTCCATCCATTTCAAATGTTGTTCCATTTCTAAAATCTCCTGCTGAATATACTGATGCCATTTTCATTTCTCCTTTCATTTTTCAAATACTATTACAAAACTTTATATATTTTACTACATTTTTCAATAAAAATCAAGCATTTTGCTGATTTTAAGCCATTTTGCTATATTGTTATAGTTCAGTCTCATATTACAATATAATTTTTCTCCGAATTCGTTAAATTTATACAACCAAATTTTGTAATTTGTACAGTATCTTCTATTCTGACTCCAAATTTTCCTGGTATATAAATTCCTGGCTCATTTGTTACTACCATATTTTCTTTTAGTAAAGTATCTGATTTATAACTAATATATGGTGCTTCATGTATTTCCATTCCTACTCCATGTCCTAAACTATGTACCAAATCATATCCATTTAGTTTAAAATCATTTTCTACCATTTTTGTTAATAATCTTGTACTTACTCCATCTTTAAAATCATCTGCTGTTTGTGTTTGATTTTTTAATACCAAATCATAAACTGGTTTTATATATTCTGGGACTTCTCCTACAAAAAATGTCCTTGTCATATCTGAACAATATCCATTTACCTTACATCCCATGTCAATGGTTATGATATCCACATCTTGTATTTTTCTATCTGTTGGAATGGCATGTGGTTTTGAAGTATTTTCTCCTGATGCCACAATGGTGTCAAAAGATAATCCATCTGTTCTTTGCTTATAATATTCTTCAATTTCATTCGCAATTTGTTTTTCTGTCATTCCTGGTTTAATATAGTCTATGATATATGAAAAACAATTGTCTGTTATCTCACATGCTTTTTTTATACTGCTAATTTCTTCTTCATCTTTTATCATTCTTTGCTTTTCTATAATATATTCTGTTTCTACTAAACTATTCACTTTATATTTTCTCATATATTCTTTATATTGTGCATATGTAACATAATGTTCTTCAAATCCTACATTTTCGCAAAACATAAAGAAATTTTCATAATCTTCTTTTGATACATCATTCATATCATAAACAATAATTTCATCATATAAAGTTAATATACTATGCACATGTTCAATATATCTTGCATCTGTTATATAAATATTTTCTTTTCTTGTTAATAATAATATTCCTTCTGCATCAATATTGGTCAAATATTTGATATTAATTGGATTGGATATAATTAATCCTTGTAAATCTGAACTAGACATTTTATTTCTTAACCATTGTAATTTAGGATTCATGTTATCATCCCCTCTAATTATTTTATTTATTTTTATATTTTAGAAAATGTCCAAAAAGAAACGTCCCCAATTGTCCCAAATTGATTCTTAGTTATACATTCCTAATGTGAAAATTTTCATTAATACGAATTTTATGGTTTCAAATGGTATATACATGCTAATAAATGTTGCTATTACGATAAATGGTCCAAATGGTATATATTCATCTGTTTTCTTTACTTTTGTAACTAATAATCCTATACTTAAAATGGCGCCTATTAAGAAAGATATTAATGTGATTACTACTATATTTGATAATCCAAAAAATAACCCTAATGCCCCCATTAATTTCACATCACCAAATCCCATGGCTTCTTTTCCATAGAATAATCCACCTACTAATGTAATTAATAAAAAGATTCCAGCACCTGCTAACATTCCTAATAACATATTTAAGGTAATCGCTACATCTGATAATCCATAGATAAAAGCAAATATAAGTCCAAATTCAAAAATTGTTAAATTCAATCTATTTGGTATAATTTGCAATTTATAATCTATGACAAATGCTGATAACAACATCGGTGTCAAAATTAGAAATTTTATTAAATCTAAATTTGCAATCCATGTATCTTTGATTCCTAATGTATATACTAAAGTTACATAGATTGCTGATGTTAGTAACATTAATATATAGTTTGGTTTAAAATTTCTTTTATATTCTTTAAATATGTCTAATGATAAAAACTTTTTATATTCTGGTAATCTCTTGTTTGCCCAATCGACTAATTGCCCTACAAATAAACCTAATATGGCAACTGCCAAATAATATCCTATGTGTACATCATTATAATACATTCTTTTCTCCTTCTTTTCTTATTTATGTCATATTTTATCTTTTGCTTTTTTGTTCTAATTTGATTTTATTTTTTATTTTATTCTCTAGTGGTCTTTTCCATGCTGTATACCAAAAATCTTTTTCTTTTATTGGTTCTACTAATATGGTATACATATGGCATCTTTTTCCACCAATTATGTCTGTAAATATTTGGTCTCCTACTATGGCTATATTTTCACTTTTTTCTCCCAATGCTTTTTGTGCTTTTTTAAAACCTATTTTTAGTGGTTTCATTGCAAAATGCTGATAAGGTATATCTAGTTTTTTTACAATATTTTTAATTTTTTCTTTATCATTTGTATTGGATAATATGTATAATTTTACACCTTGACCTTTTAATTCTTTTGCCCATTTAATCACACTTTCTGTTATCTTTTTTGTATGGTCCACTAGTGTATTATCTACATCCAATAGCAATGCTTTTATTTTATTCTTATTCAAAAATTCTACATCGATATCTTCTACTTTTTTAAAATATGCATCTGGATATATATTCATACTTCTCCCCCATTATATATGTATATATTATCAATTCCTTATTTTTTTGTCAATAGACAAGTTGCCAAAGGGGACGGGGCATTTTGGCAACTTATTGATTTAAAGAATTGATTATTTATAAATAAAAAATATGCAAAGTTGCCAAAATGCCCCGTCCCCTTTGGCAACTTTTTATAGTTCTACTTTTTTTAAATGGAATTGAATCGCATCTGCACTTACCAATTGAAAGTCAATTCCAAAATGTTCTCCTTCTACTGCATCTTTTATAGCCGTACTATGTAAATGTCCATAATAACATTTCTTTATATCATATTTTTTTAACATTTTGATAAATTCATTTATTTCATTGTTTTGTATATTTTGATTGATAATTGGTGGATAATGTAAAAAAGCAATAATTTCTTTATCTTCTCCATAATTTTCTATACCATTTTTTATGGATAATTCTAATCTTGCCACTTCTCTTTGAATCATTTTTTTACTTTCAGTGTCTTCTCCAAAAGACCATCCTCTTGTTCCTACAATAATCTTATTTTCAAATTCATATGCGTTGTTATATATAAAGTCAATATCTTTAAATTGATTTTCTTTTATATAATTTCTCATACTATTTACTGTTGACCACCAATAATCATGATTGCCTTTTAGTAATAGTTTTTTACCTGGCAAAGAATTTAAATATTCAAAATCTTTATATGTATCTTTTAAATACATTGACCATGAGAAATCTCCTGGTAAAACTACTAAATCATTTTCTTTTACCAAGCTTATCCAGTTTTCTTTTACTTTTTCTTCATATCCTTCCCAATTTTCTCCAAAAACACTCATTGGTTTATTTTCATTAAAGGATAAATGAAGATCTCCTATTGTATATATTGCCATCTATCTTCTCCATTTCTTATTATACATTTTACTTTATAGAAAATTTTATTTTATAAAATTTTATTCATTTCCTATTTACGCTAAAACAAAAGGAACATTCTTATAATTTTAAATTTGGTATGGCATTTAAATCTAATATATCTCTTTTTCCTTGTATATAATTATAATATCCAGCTGATGCAATCATGGCTGCATTATCTGTACATAGTTTTACATCTGGCATATATATTTCCATACCTTTTTGTTTTAAATCTATAAAAGCTTTTCTTATATAGCTATTGGCTGATACGCCACCTGCTAATGCAATTGTTTTGATACCTGTTAATGTAATTGCTTTTTCTACATTTTCCATTAATATTTCAGTTACTGTTTTTTCAAAACTTGCACATAAATCAGCTCTATTAATTTCTGGATTTTTATGATGTAAATTAATCACTGCTGTTTTAATACCACTAAAACTAAAATCCATATTTTCAAAATGTGTTTTTGGCAAGTCTATGGTTGGTTTTCCTTCTTGTGCTAATTTATCTACTTTAGGCCCTCCAGGATATCCTAATCCTACCACTCTTGCTACTTTATCAAATGCTTCTCCAATTGCATCATCTCTCGTTTTCCCTAAAATCTCAAATTCTGTATAGCCTTTCACATGTATAATTTGTGTATTTCCACCTGACATCATCACACATAAAAATGGTGGCTCTAGTTCTTTGTATGTAATATAATTGGCTGCAATATGTCCTTGAATATGATTTACCCCTACAAGAGGTTTATTAATTGCAAAACTTAATGCTTTTGCATAAGATAGACCTACTAATAAAGCACCAACCAATCCTGGTCCATATGTAGGTGTGACTGCATCTATTTGCTCTAATGTCATTTTCGCTTCTTCTAATGCTTTTTTTGTTACTCTCGAAATGGCTTCTATATGATTTCTGGATGCAATTTCTGGTACAACACCTCCATATTTTTCATGGATTGGTATTTGTGTATCAATCACATTAGATAATATTTCTCTACCATTTTTTACAATTGCTACTGATGTTTCATCACAACTTGATTCAATTCCTAATGTATAGATATCTTTCATGTTTCCTCCATCTATTTCTTATATTCTTTCATGTATTTTTTAATTTTTGTTTTACTAGTTTTTTATTTTATATTTACTTAATATTTTTCTCTCATATTTCGTGCTAATTATATCATTTTTCTATCCATAAGTAAAGATTGCTAGATTCAAATTCTAGCAATCTTTATTCCTATTTATATTTAATTTTAATATTTACAATCCCCATATTGCAGCTGCTAAGTTTAATATCCAACTACCAACTGTTTGAATTGCTGGTGAAATAATCACAGATGTTAATCCTGTTATCCATAATACAACAAATACAATATAAAAGATTTGTTCATTATTGATAAAAAATTCTTTTGCTTTATATGGTAAAAATGGCATAATCACTTTTGAGCCATCTAATGGAGGTAATGGAATTAAGTTAAATAATCCTAATCCTACATTAATAGAAACAGTTGCAATAATTAACCTCATAATAATTCCACCCATTGTAGATAGCAAAAATGAAGTATCTGCTAATTTGTAAATCCCATAATATATAATGGCAAAAATGATAGCAAGTAAGAAATTCATAACAGGTCCTGCAATGGAAACAAGTGCTTCTCCTTTTTCCATAGACATCTTTCTTGTATAATTTCTTGGATTTACATGAACTGGTTTTCCCCAACCAAATCCTGCAAATAGTAATAATACTGTTCCAATTGGATCCAAATGGTCTAATGGATTTAAGCTTAGCCTTCCTTCTCTTCTTGCAGTATCATCTCCTAATCTATCTGCTACAAAAGCATGTGCAAATTCATGAAATGTAATCGCAATTAATACGCCTGGTACACTAATTAATAGTAAAAATAACATTCCTGGATTTGCTAAATATTGTACAACCATAGATAATACCATGATTCCTAATATGATATAAATTATTCTTTTGTCAAATGAAAAATTAAACATATTTACTCCTATCTTCCCCTTTTTGAAAATCAAATTAATTTAAAGGTTTCATTGTTGGGAAAAACAATACATCTCTTATTGAAGCAGAATCTGTTAATAACATAATTAATCTGTCTAATCCAATTCCCATTCCGCCTGTTGGTGGTAATCCGATTTCTAGTGCATTTACAAAATCTTCATCCATTCCACCAGCTTCTTCATCACCTTTTTCTTTTGCCTCTACTTGTTTTAGAAATCTTTGATATTGATCAATTGGATCATTTAATTCTGAATAAGCATTTCCGTATTCTCTTCCACCAATAAATAATTCAAATCTTTCAACCAATCTTGGATCTTCTTTTTTTCTTTTTGTAAGTGGTGATACTTCTACTGGATAATCCATAATAAATGTTGGTTGTATTAAAGTTTCTTCTACAAATGTTTCAAAAAATTCGTTTATAATATGTCCTCTTGTATTTTTGATTTCTTCATACTCTACACCTTTTTCTTTCGCTATTGCTTGTGCTTCTTCATCAGTTTTGATGGTATTAAAATCAACACCTGTTACTTCTTTTATGGCATCTATCATGGTGATTTTCTTCCAACTTGGGGCTAAATTAATTTCTTGTCCTTGATATGTGATGTTTGTTGTTCCTAATGTATTTTTTGCAACAGTTGAAATTAATTGTTCTGCTATATTCATCATATCGTTATAATCTTCGTAAGCTGAGTAAAATTCCATATTTGTAAATTCTGGATTATGTTTAATATCCATTCCTTCATTTCTAAAGTTCTTACCAATTTCAAACACTTTATCAAAACCACCAACAATTAATCTTTTTAAATTTAATTCCGGTGCAATTCTTAGATACATTTGTAAGTCTAATGTATTATGATGTGTGATAAATGGTCTTGCAGCATCACCTGTTGCTACTGTTGTAAGCATTGGTGTTTCTACTTCCATATAGCCTTGTTCATCCATAAATTTTCTGATTTCTTTTAAAATTTTACTTCTTAAAATAAATGTTTCTTTTACTTCTGGATTCATAATTAGGTCAACATATCTTTGACGATATCTTAAGTCCATATCTTTTAATCCATGGAATTTTTCTGGTAATGGTCTTAAAGATTTTGTAAGTAATGTGACTTCTTTTGCATGTACAGAAATTTCTTCTGTTCTTGTTTTAAATACAAAACCTGTGATTCCAATAATATCTCCAATATCATAGGTTTTAAATGCTTTATAGCTTTCTTCTCCTAAATCATTAATGCTGACATAACTTTGAATTTTTTCATCACTATCTTGAATGGTACAGAATGATGCTTTTCCCATAATTCTTTTGGCAATAATTCTTCCTGCAACAGTTACATCTTTTTGTTCAAATTTTTCATAATTTGCTTTAATTTCTCCTGCCGTATTTGTTCTATTGAATTTTGTAATTTCAAATGGATTTTTTCCCTGTTCTTGTAATTCTGCTAATTTATCTCTTCTTATTTGCATTAAATGGTTTATATCTAATTCTTCTGTTTGATTTTCATTAACTTTATTTTTATTCTCTTGCATATAAATCTCTCCTTTTTCATTCTTGTTAATTTGTTACATTATATCCTAATTTTACCAAAAAGTAAAGAAAACTATTCTGAAAAATCAAAATAGTTTCTTAATTTATAACTCTTTTTATTCTACTACAATTTCATATGCCTTATTTACATTATTTTCATCATCTACTGATACCAATTTATAATTATCTGTCTTTAATGTAATAACAGGTCTAAGTTTTCTACATGAATCTCCTTCTGTTGTTTGCGAAAGAAAAACTCCACTTCCTCCTATCAAATTTTTATTTACTCCGCAAATTTCAAATACTGCATATTCTGTATAAGCTGAAACACATCTCGAAGCCAACCAATAATTTTCATCATTCTCAAACAATATAGAATATATATTCTTATTGTCAAAATATTCTTCTTTCGTTTCTAACAAATAATATGTTAGTGTTATGGCTATGTTTTTTAATTTTCCCTCCGCTGTTTCTGTTGTCACTTTTGTATATCCATTTTCACTTGGATTTAATCCATTTGTTTTCACTCTATTTCCTATCTCTTCTTGTGTTAATTGGGATACATCTTGTGTTATATCAGTCCATGAACCATTTTCTCTACTATATAAACTTGGATATGTTCCTACATATATTTTACTTTTTCCATATTTTAAAATATTGTTTTCTGCCATATAATTATTTCTATCTTCTAATGCTGTTTCATTAAAAAATACTTCTATATCATCTCTGTTTAAACTCCTTGCAGTTATCCCCAATTTTGAATTACTATATTGCTTTGCACAAATATCATTCAAAAGAAATACTGCATTATTATATCCTAGTGCACCTTTGAAATATATTTGTGTATCTGTTGCTGTATCACTTATTAAATCAATTGTTCCATCATCGTGAACATTTAATATTCTCCATCTAAAATCCTCTTCTTGTGGAACTCCCTCTTTTAAATTAGAATTTGAACCTGTTGTATCCACTGTTAACATATAATTTTCAGCTTTATCATATGTATAATTCGTTATATAACTTCCTGCTTGTAAAACATAAGCTTCTTTTTGTGCTAAAATTTTATCTCCATGAATTACTTGTATTTCATATATATCTAACCAATTTTTTGTTGGTACATCTATAGTGTATTCACTTCCTATAAACTCTTCTGTTGTATACCAATTTTCCTCTCCTTTTAATCGATATTTAACTTGCCATTTATTAACATATTCTTGACTGCTAATATTCGTAATATAAATTTTTCCCTGTCCATTTTTCACTTCTGAAGTTGTAGTAAAGGTTACATCATTACTTATTTCGTTATATTCCACATTATATACACCATCTGGTACTTGGTCTAATGTATAATATCTTTTTCCATAATCATTAAAACCTTCTATACTTACCACACTTCTTTTAGAAACATTTACAAAAAATTCATATTCCATATTTTCTAGTCCTAAAGCTTGAATCGTTTCTGTATCATAATACATATATCCTGTTTTATCTGTAATACCTGATCCGCTTTCTGAGAAAATTTCTTCTAATCGATTTGTATTAAAAATTCCATCTGGATTTTGTCCAATCTTTTGTATATCTGTTCCAATATATTCTGTTCCATTCACTGTTACAGTTTTATTATTTGTATAATCATCATATAATTCATTTACCTTTTGTTGCATCATTTTTAATTCTGTTGTAAATTTCGTTAATCTTGCAGAACGTACTGTACTTACTCCACTATATATTGTAATGGATGCTAATATTAATAGTACAATAATCGTAATTACTAAACTAACCAAAGTAATACCAGAATTATATTTTTTCATCCTTCGTTCCTCCATTATTTGGGGTTGGTTTATTGTTCAATGTTAAACTTTTGTTGTCATACTAACAAAAAACCAGACCTATTCTTTAAAATTACTGGCTGGGGTACTGTGATTCGAACACAGGAATGTCGGAGTCAGAGTCCGATGCCTTACCACTTGGCGATACCCCAATATGCATCTATATTATATAGTTTTTCTAATATTTTTACAAGTATTTTTATGCAATTTATTAGAATACCATTCTCTCATAAATTCCCAATTATTTTAGGTTGTATTTTATTTATGTATTTATATGAATAGTATTCTAATATCCTTGTACATATATCAAAAAATGATATTCTCTGATTTTCTTTGCTTCTAATGTATCTTTCTTATCTTGCTGTATATCTTTTTCATATTCCCATTCCCAATAAATAGGTATTGTTTTTTGTTCATTTTCTGAAATTGTACCTGCTAATGTTTTTCCTAATTCTTCTAAACTCTGATACCTTTTGCCTTCTTGTAGTGTATAAAATTGTAAATTGTTTGGTTTTTCATTCTTACTTTCAAATCTAATTTGATAATTCATATTTTGATTACTTTCTAGCAAAATATCAAATCTGCCATTTGTTCCTGGTGCTATTTTTTCATATATTAATGTTTTCTTATCTACTGTTTCTGTCAAATTTAATGCTTCGAATTTTGTATTTTGATATTGTACATTAAAATATATATTTTTTATACTTGTTTCTTTTTCATTTGTTTGTTCTTTTCTTTTTTGTTCATTCGTATCTATGATGCTTTTTATTTGGTTATTAGAATTAAATAATTGAAAAAAGAGTAAATCTTCTTGTAAAAAATCATATTTTGTAAAATGCATGATTAGAAAAAATAGACATATGAAAATAATAATCGCAATGATATATTGTTTTTTTCTTTTTTTCATTTTATCACCTATACTTTCAATTGTTCAGAATGAACTTTTATTTGTATCTCTTGCATAATACCTTCTATTGTATTTTTACTATCATTATATGTTACTTTTAATGTATATTTTTCTTCTTTTTTTATATCTTTATGTAATGCCATTTCTTTTGTTCTATTCTCTTTCAATTCTAATATTTCATTACCTTTATATAATTCATATTGAATAGAATTGTCTAAATCTGTTTCTAATATTTCAATATAATATGTTAAATCTACTTGTGATATTTCTTCTGCTTGATTATAGTTTTTGACTATAAATGTATATTCTCCTTTTTTATTATCTTCTGTAATGATAATTTCTGAATCTTTTTCTACTTCTAAAACTGGTTTAGCAATTTGTGTATTATTCTTTATATTCGTATTATATACCGCCTTTCCAAGACTCACACCCGAAAAAAATGTAATACCTATCATTAATATCATACAAATGATGATGATTTCTTGTTTTTTTATTTTTGGTTTTCTATTTTCTTTTATGAAATGTTTTAAATCTATTTTTTTTAGTTTTTGTATAAACTTTAAATTCAAATTTTCTTTCTCCTCTCTTTATTTATATGTTCATTAAGAGGAACTTGTCCTCTTAATGAATCACAAAGATTATGTATTCTGCTAAATATTTTTTGATTTTCTTTTTCAGTTCTTTTGTTTGTACATATTTCTCTATAATTTATATTAGAGGATTCCATATCGATTTCAATTTTTAATTTTTGATTACTAATTCTTGATTTTAACTTTTCTCTTATCTCTTATCTATTATTTTTTCAATTTTAATTTATATATTCTTATATTTATATCATACTCATAATATTTCAAAGGTTCGTACATTTTACTAATTATTGTGGCATAACTTGTGTTCCTGTAACATATATATCAAATGTATAATTGTCTAATTGTTTTGCATTATCTGTGTCAATTTTATCATTTTGATTAATTTCGTTTTCATTCACACCTGTCTCATATTGCCATTCCCAATCAATTGTAATTGTTCTTTCTTTATTTTTATCATTTGCATTAATGGTTCCTGATAAATTTTTTTCTAAGTCTTGTATCGTTGTATATTCTTGATTATCATATGTAAACACAAGATTTTGTGGTTTTTCACTCTCATTTAAAAATTGAATTGTATAATCTATTCCCACTTCACTTCCTGTGGCATCTACAACAATATTAAAACTTCCACTTGTTCCTGGCGCTACTTTATTATTTACTAAAGTTTCATTATGATATGTAGATAATAAATTTACATTTTGAACAACATCTTCTTTTCCGTTTACTTTAAAAACCCAATTGGCTATTTCTGCAGTTCCTGTTCCTTTTACTTCTGATACATATTTTGAAAAAGTTTTACCTCCCATAAAAGATAATATAAGTGCTAGTAATATGCATATAACTAGCAAAACTGTTTTCTTTTTACTCAAATAGGCATACCTCCTTTTTTATTTATTTTTTTGTTTTGGATAATCTCGAAATTAAAAATTTATTATAAAAATTATAGAAAAAAATGTAACTAAATTATAATTCCATATTTTGCCATTGTCAATTATTTTTTTACTATTTTTTTGTTTTTTCACCGCAAATTTCGACAAAATACTTTTTCTTGACTTTTCCTTTTCTCCACTATATAATAGTTATATTCATATTCAAATATTTTATTTCGTATCATTTCAAATTCCCATATTTATTATTTTTATATAAAGGAGGGATTTTTTGAAAAAAAATTTTTTTATTATCTGTATATTTTTCATTTTTTTATTTTTGATTCCATTTTACTATCACTTTAGTTTTTCTAAATATGTTTTTACAGAATCTTTCACTGCTACTAAAATACAAATTCAAAAAAAACCGCTCATTGAAGTGATTGGTCTTTCTAATACCAATTCAGATTATGAAAAATATGCCAATTCTACACATCTCATATCTCTAAGAGTTAAAATTACAGAAAAAAATGTTTCTATTAATCAGTTTGATCGTAATCATATTCAAGTTTTTGTTGACCATATACAAATTTATCCATCTATTCAAATATATTTAGTTTCTAATGACAATGGAGAAATGATTTATGATATGATATTTTCTAAATTAACTGGTAATGGAAATTTATTCATTGTTTTTCCAGAAGGGATTATTGTAGATTCCTTTGGTCTAAAAAACGATTTTCAAAAATTTGATACTGGCATTTGTATTGATAATATTTCCCCTACTAGTAATTGTGAAGAAATCTCTATTGAAAATAATCAATCTCAATATGTCATTCATTCTAATGAAAATTTGAGACCTATCAATGGCTGGGATTTTTATTATAATTCTTCTAGTTTGTCAAAAATATTTTCTTCTCCCATTTCTTACCCTATTGTCATTACAGATTACGCTGGAAATACCAGCCAAGTTCATATAAACGTACAGAATGCTACAAATATGATGTTATACTATGTTAATTATAATACAGATTCTAGAATTATCAATTTAAATCAAAATGGAGAAATTTCTGGGAAACAAACTATTATCGATTCCTCTTCCCATAAATCAGAAATGATTCTTACTTGCCTAGATGGTAACGTAGATTCTTCCATCTTGCAGGCTAGAGTTTTTGACTATACATATTGGGGCAAAGACACAAGTGCTGTCTGTGAATTTTCTGAAATTGAATATCAATATGGATATACTCCTAGTGCTACTAGTTGGTATGATATTACTAGTCAAAACACACTTTATTTTGATGGTAAACTTGTTTTTCAATTAGGTGGTGATGGACATAATTTAGCTGGTAAATCTTGCTTACGTCAATTCAATCCTATTCCAGAGAAAATTGCAAAACAAAATTTGTATGGACTTTCAGGGATTGCTTTTCAATTAAAAGATTGTAATGACTATTCCATTGTCTATCAAATTTATGTACCATCTATTGGTTGGTTAAAAGCTGCTTCTGATGGTGAAGAAACTACCTATTCTCATGACAAGCCTTTTTCTGCTATCAGAATGAACATTGTTCCTAAATCTGAAAAACAAACTTTTATTAATTATTGGAATCAAGTAATATATACAGATTATGTTGAATAATTTTTTTAATAAAATGATATTTGCCATAGATTTCATATCTATGGCTTTTTCCTATTTGGTAGATATATTTACTCCGATAATCCCTCCCAAGATTCCAAAAGCAATTCCTGTAATTATCATAATAACAGATTGTATTGTTAAAGAAAATTGCATACTAAATATACTTGAAAATAGATATAGTAAAATGATGTATACACCACCTATAATTGCTCCATTGATTAGTCCATTCTTTTTGATTTTTACATTACTGATACTACTTCCTATTAGTATACTAAGTGCTGTAATAATAATAATCGTAGGACTAATTATATTTTCTGAAACATTTGTATATGTTAATACAATTGATAAAATTAATAAAAAGATAAATGTAATTATAAAGGATATTCCTAAACCTTTTAATATATTCATAAAACTTTTATTATTTGAATTTTCTAAATTTTCCATAATTTAACTATCATCATCTCCTTGTATAATATATTTAGGTTTTTAAATGGTTACCTATAAACCTTAATAGTCTCCTTACTAGCTATCATATTTTCTTTTAATATATATTTGAAAAAAAAAGAAATAGAACTATAATTCTATTTCCTTTTCTAGAATTTCTATAAATTTTTTTATAATTTTTTCTCTACAAAATATTTTTCCAAATTCTTTTTTTAAGGATGTGGCAATATTTTCTGTTTCATTTGAAAATACATCTTCATTAACATTAAATCCAAAGCTGATTAATAAGTAATTTATTTTTTCTGATATGGTATTTATTTCAGTCAAAATTCCACATATCTTTTTTCCATTTAGTATTAAATCATTCGGTTCTTTTATCTTTAATTTAATTTGATATAATTCCTGTATAGCTTTTTGCATACATTCTGCTATTTTTACAGTTAAACCTTCTAATCTATTAATTGTCCATTCTGGCTTTAATATAATCGTCAAGGCTATATTTTTACTCTCTCCCGTATACCATGTCCTTCCTTTGGTCCCGATTCCATTTGTTTGTTTTTCTGCTATTATCATTTTTCCACTATATTTTTCTTTCATAGCAATTTCTTTTGCATATGTATGTGTAGAAGAGATTTCTTTAAAATATTCTATTTCTTTTCCTATATATTTTGTATTGGCATTTTTTATTTTTTCTAAATCCATTTTTACTCCTAAATTTCATAATCAATTGCTTGTCTATCTATTCTAATAGATTTGCATAAATTTGATACTTTGATATGTTCTGGATGATTTTTATATGTTTCTAAATCTTCCATACTTTCAAATTCAGAAATTAATATAGCATCATATTCATTTTTTCTTCTTGATTTTCTTTGAATTTCCAAATAACGATATGTTTTATCATAGTTTTCCTCCTTTTATGTAAAAAAAATAGTAATAAAATTCACAAAATTTTATTACTATTTCTTGGCTGGGCTGGCTAGATTCGAACTAGCGCATGCCAGAGTCAAAGTCTGGTGCCTTACCGCTTGGCTACAGCCCAATATATATGGGGTGGAAGATGGGACTCGAACCCACGGTCTCCAGTGCCACAAACTGGCGCGTTAACCAACTACGCTACATCCACCATAGTTTACGTGCACCTTTTGATTAGCACATTTCTTATTTTAACCTATTTCACCCCATCTTGTCAACCATTTTGTAAATTTTATTTTATTTTTTCCAATTTTTTTATTACTATTCAGTCAAAAATTATTATCACATATTTGTTGTTACATCAATCCTGTCATTCATTTTTGCAACACAAGTAATACAAATACTATTATTGAACTGTACTCATACTATTAGGGTCTATTCCATATTGTTGATATAACCATGTCATATAGTCAAATGGTGTTAATGTTTCAGGTAATCCATAATCAATTCCATTTGTTTCTACTCTAATAGATGTAATCACTGGTGGATTTACAGGTGTACTTACTTCTGTGTTTCCTGTTGTTTCTGCATCATCTGCTGCTTTTACTTCAATACCTTCTATTTGATGTACAACATCCATACCTTCTATTACCTTACCAAAAGAAGTATATTGTCCGTTTAATCCTGTATTTTCTGCTGTCATAATAAAGAATTGTGAACTTCCAGAATTATATGACTCTTCTGTTAATGATGAAGAATAACTGGTGTAATCAGATCTCGCCATTGCAACAACACCTTCTTCAAATTGTAATTGATTATCTACATCATTTGCTATAAATTCACCTTTTATTGTATATTCTGTATCATCACCATCATCTCTTAAATCACTTGTTGTTGCTAATCCTGTTCCATCTCCATTTTTGTCTCCACCTTGAATCATAAAATCTTTTACAACTCTGTGGAATGTTAATCCATCATAAAATCCTCTATTCGCTAATGCTATAAAGTTTGCTACTGTTTCTGGAGCATATTCTGGATATAATTCAAATTTAATTGTTCCAAAATTTTCTACTTCCATTGTTGCAATAGGTCTAGTAACCTCCATTGTAGCATTTTTATAATAACCATAACCAACAATTCCTATTAATACAATTAAAATAATTAGAGCAATTATCCATATAATATTTTTAAATTTTCCCATTTAACTCACTTTTCCTTTCTTTTCTATTTGTTTGGGACAATTTGGACCTGGTCCCAATTGTCCCGAATTTCCTTTTAAAGTATATTATCAAAAACAAATTGTTCTTGCATTCTTTTTAATGACTGCTTAATTGTTCTTGCTCTTACTTCTCCAATACCATCTACTTCATCTAAACTTTCAATATCTGCTGCTAGTATATGTTGAAATGATTTAAAAGAATCTACTAAGTTTTCAACAATGTTGTTTGGCATTCTTGGCACTTTGCTTAAAATTCGATATCCTTTTGGGTAAACTGCTACTTCGTCATAATTATCAAAGTATTCATATCCTAATAATTTGGCAATAGAAGATTCTTTTAACAATTCTTCATATTCTAAATCTTTTAGTTCTTCTAAAATTTTATCAGGTGATTTTTTCTTTTTAACCACATAGTCTTTGATAATTAGATTCTCTTCTTTTTCAAGTCCACCAATTAATTCATCTAATTGCATTTTTACTAGTCTTCCATCATCTCCAAGTTCATATATCTGTCTTTGTATCTCTTCTACAATTCGCATAACCATTTCTGCTCTTTGAATAGCAAGTACAACATTTTGCAATGTTACAATATCATTAAATTCATATTCATTCAATATGTTTAGTTTATTGTCAAATACTTTTTTATATTTTTCTAATGTTTGTATTGCTTGATTTGCTTTATTTAATACAACGTCTGTATCTTCTAAAACATATCGATCATTTCCTTTAAAAACGGTAATGATATTTCTTCTTTGTGAGATACTGATAACCAATTCTCCTGTTTGTTTTGCTGTCCTTTCTGCTGTTCTATGTCTTGTTCCCGTTTCTGTTGTTTGGATTTCATGTTCTGGAATTAATTGGGCATTGGCATATAAGATTTTCTTCATATCGCCACTTAATACAATGGCTCCATCCATTTTCGCTAATTCATATAATTTTGATGATGTATAATCTTCATTAATAACAAAACCACCATCCACAATTCCTTTGATTACTTCATTATTGTCTGTAATTAATAATAATGCTCCTGTCTTTGCTCTTAATATATTTTCCAGACCATCTCTTATCGGTGTTCCTGGAGCTATTAATTTTAAAACAGATGTAATATTATCTTCTTTTACCTTTTTCAAAATTAATCTCCTCTCTCCCCTTTGTACTTAAAATAGCAATCTTTAAAATTCATCTATATGACTCTTTATTTTAATCCGATTTTTTTCATTGCTTCATTAATATTGCTGACACCTATTATATCTAATTTATATGTTTCTTTCAAGTCCTTTTTATTAGATTCTGGAATAATACAACTCTTAAATCCCAATTTTTCTGCTTCTTTCAACCTTTTATCAATGACATTAATTCTTCTGACTTCACCTGTTAAACCAACTTCACCAATAATTACCATATCTTTTGGAATTGGTACATTTTTAAAACTTGAGACCACTGCCATCATCATACCTAAGTCAATGGATGGTTCATTAACTCTGATACCACCTACCAAATTTAGATAAATATCTTGACTTCCCAACATAATTCCTGCTCTTTTTTCTAAAACGGCAATTAATAAGGCAAGTCTATTATAATCTGTTCCATTGGCTGTTCTTTTCGGAAATCCAAAAATACTTTGTGTTGTTAAAGCTTGTAACTCAATTAAAATGGCTCTTGTTCCTTCTATGCTAGACACAATACAAGATCCTGCTGGATTATCTTCTCTTTCTGAAATCAAGATATCTGAAGGATTCGTGATTTCACACATACCTTCTTCATTCATTTCAAACATGCCAATTTCATTGGTTGAACCAAATCTATTCTTAACACCTCTTAATACTCTATATGAAAAATATCTTTCTCCTTCTAAATACAAGACAGTATCCACCATATGTTCTAAAACTCTCGGACCTGCTATATTTCCTTCTTTCGTTACATGTCCTATAATAATTGTTGTAATGCTTCTGGATTTACAAACTCTCATAACCTGTGAAGTAATTTCTCTTACTTGGCTTACACTTCCAGCAGCTGCTGAAATTTCTTCTGAATACATCGTTTGGATGGAATCAATAATCACTAGTTTTGGATTGATTTCTATAATTGCTTGGTTCACAATATCAATATCTGTTTCTCCTAAAAATAAAATATCATCATTGTTGATACCTAGTCTATCCGCTCTCATTTTAATTTGTTCTGCTGATTCTTCTCCAGAAACATATAAAACCTTTCCTTCACCTTTTACCTTATCACATATTTGTAAAATCAAAGTAGATTTTCCAATTCCAGGTTCTCCACCAAGTAACACAAGAGACCCTTTTACAAGACCTCCACCTAATACTCTATCTAACTCACCAAAACCTGTTGAAGTTCTCAACGTTTCTTTTGCTTCATAAGAATTTAATTTTTGTGGTTTATTCTCACTTTTCGCTAAATCCTTGTGACTTCCTGCTTTAGATTCCACCACTTTTTGTTCATAAAATGTATTCCAACTATTACAAGCAGGACATTTTCCAAGCCATTTGCTAGATTCATTTCCACATTCACTACATACAAAAATTGTTTTACTTTTTGCCATTTTCTTCTCCTTTCGTTTATTTAGTGGAACAATTTGGGACAATTGGGGACGTTTCTCTTTGGACATTTTTATGAATCACTTAATGTAAATTCCTTAAATTTATTAATCTTTCATAGCTCTCTCAATCACTTTTCTATTTATCCCTAATACCCTCGAAAGTTGTGTTTTAGATGTTCCTTGTATGTTCTTTAATCTACGTATTTTTTCATCTCTTATTTTTTTATTATTCGTACGAATTTCCCTTACATCTTTAATATTTAATACTTTCTGTATTTTTTCTCTTACTTGTTCATCTGATAATTTATCAATAATTTCATATTCTACCTCTTCATTTATCATTTTAGACTCATAACTGTGAAAAATAATAAAATTTTCTATGGCTTCTTTTTGCGTTTGTCCAAACATCGATAAAATCAATTCTTTATTTATCATCTTTTCATTATAAATAAATTCCAGATAACTACTCCATTTATATTTTTCTATCTTTGAAATTCCAGCTTTTACTGGATTTTGATGAATGTATCTACATAAATGACATAGATATTCCTGAGTTTCAACATTTTTACTTAAAAATCTATTTTGAAATAAATGACCTTCTTTGTCATATTTTTTTGAAAAATAACTTGAATATGATATTGCCATACTTTGTATTATTTTAGAAATCTGGTTCGTTTCATCATAAATAACTAAGTGTATATGATTCGTCATTAAACAATATACATATATTTTATATTGGTATTTTTCTTTTGTCATTTCCATTATTTTTAGAAATTTTTTGTAGTCTTGTTCATCATAAAATATATCTTGCTTATCATTTCCTCTTAAAATAATATGATATACTTTTGTACTGCTAATTTTTCTCGCTATACGGGGCATATGCACCTCTCCTTCAATCATTTTTTATTATCTTTGCCCCTAAAACAAAAAGAGTATAGCATACTTTTATATTTTTTGCTATACTTTCTTTTAAATTTAACTAAATATTTCCTTTTTTAATAAAATGTCCAAAAAGAAACGTCCCCAATTGTCCCAAATTATTTTATGCTTCTGTTTTCTTTTTTCCAAATGTAATTTCTTGGAATAAGAAATCATGTACTTTCTCCCATGTAATTTCTTGATGTAAAAATTCATTTATTTCATTTTCCACTTTTTGTTGATATGGAGTTAATTCTACTTTTATTTCTTTGTTCCAATCAATTTCTTGGAACCAGAAATTTTTGAATTTTGTCCAAAATCCTTGTTTTACAGGTAAATTTTTGCCATTTGAAGCTTGTTCTTGTACATTATTACCATTTTCATTATTAAATTCTACTCCACCAAATACATTATTTTCTTCTCTTATATCTGCCATTTAATTTCCTCCTTTGTAGCTTATTATACCTTACTATATTATTTATACTATATCTTTTGTGATTTATCAATAGTTTTTTTACTCTTTTTTATTAAATATTAATGACAAAAAGATTACATTTTTGTTACATTTTCCCATTTTATTTTCAAGAATTTCTTTAAAGTTATCTTGTTTATAGATTTAGTTTACAACAATATATTCCTCTTTTGCATCTGTACATTTTAATGTTATTATTTTGTTTTCCATATTCTCTTCTGTTTTATAATGTACTAATATATAATTTTTCGTATGTCCTTGCCATATGCCATGTTTTTCTTCTTCAAATAAAATTTCCACTTTTTTTCCTATATATTGTTCATTATATGACTTTTCATTTTTATTAGATAATTCAATTAGTGTTCTACTTCTTTCTTCTTTTTTATTTCCATCAATTTGATTTGGCATTACTGCTGCTTTTGTTCCTTTTCTTGGTGAATATTTAAATACATGCATTTTATAAAAATGTATTTCTTTTAAAAATGTATATGTTCTTTCAAATTCTTCTTCACTTTCTCCTGGAAATCCTACAATGATGTCTGTTGTTAAGATAGCATCTTCAAATGTGTTTCTTAACAACTTTGCTATTTCTTTAAATTGTTCTGTTGTATATCTTCTATTCATTCTTTTTAATGTTTCATCACAACCACTTTGTAATGATAAATGAAATTGATGACATATTTTAGACAATTTTTCTAATCTGCTAACAAATTCTTTGGTTATTAGTAATGGCTCTATTGATCCTAGTCTAATTCTTTCAATTCCTTCTATGGTATCTATTTCTTCTAATAAATCAATTAGTCTATATTCTTGTTTAAAATCTTTTCCATATGAGGCAATATGAATTCCTGTAATAACCACTTCTTTTATACCTTCTTTTGCAATTTTTTGAATTTCAGATATGATATGTTCTGGGTTTCTACTTCTTACTCTTCCTCGTGCATATGGAATTATACAGTATGAACAAAAACGGTCACAGCCATCTTGAATTTTGATAACAGCTCTTGTTTTTTCTGTAAATGTAATATCACCAAATTCTACAAATTCTTTTTGGTTCATAACATCTTCTGTTTGTACTTCTGGAATTGTTTGTTTTTCTGCATTTTTACTTTTTATATATTTTTCAACATACTCTACAATTTCTTTTTTTTCATTATTTCCTAATACTAAATTAATCTCTTTTATGTTTCCTATTTCTTCTTTTGCAACTTGTGCATAACAACCACAAGCGACGACAATTGCCTCTTTATTTAATTCTTTTACCCTTCTTAACATTTGTCTAGATTTTCTATCTGACATATTGGTTACTGTACAAGTATTGACAATATAAATATCTGCCTTTTTTGTATGGTCTACAACTTTATATCCTTTTTCTATAAATTCCTGTGTCATGGCATTTGTTTCATATTGATTTACTTTACATCCCAATGTAATAAATGCTACTGTTTTCATTTTCCTCTCCTTCTTCAAAACTCTATCTATTATGACATATTTTTAAAGAGAAAACAACTTTCAATTTAAAATTGTTTTCTCTTTTTTCTAACGTTATTTTTCCCTATTTTTAACTGTTCCGAATACAGTTTAGTATTATCTAGATGTTTTTCCTTCTAGTACATCTAAATTATCTAACGCTTTTCCTGTTCCCAATGCCACGCATGATACAGTATCTTGTGCAATCATAACATTAATTCCTGTTTTTTCTTGTAATAACTTATCTAATCCATCAACTAAACATCCTCCACCAGTCATATAAATTCCTTTATCACTGATATCTGCTGATAATTCTGGTGGTGTTCTTTCTAATACAGAATGAACAGCATCTACAATCATCATTGCTGGTTCTAATAATGCTTCTAACATTTCGCTTGAATGAATTGTTAGTGTTTTTGGAAGACCAGTAATTAAATCTCTTCCACGTATATTCATTTCTGTATCTTGTATTTTTGGGTACACACATCCAATATTCACCTTTAAGTCTTCAGCTGTTCTTTCACCTATCATAACATTATGTTTTTTCTTAATATATTTTACAATATATTCGTCAAATTTATCACCAGCAACTTTCAAAGATGTGTTAACTACCGAACCTCCTAATGATATAACAGCAATATCGGTTGTTCCTCCTCCAATATCCACTACCATATTTCCACATGGTTTTGATATATCAATTCCTGCACCAATTGCTGCTGCGATTGGTTCTTCAATTAAATAAACTTTTCTTGCACCTGCTTGTGTTGCTGCATCTATAACTGCTTTTTTCTCTACCTCTGTTACTTGTGAAGGGATACAAATCATAATTCTTGGTGCGAATAAAAATTTACCACAAACTTTATTGATAAAATGTTTTAACATTTTTTCTGTGACTGTATAATCTGATATAACTCCATCCCTTAATGGTCTTGTTGCAACAATATTTCCTGGAGTTCTACCAAGCATTCTTCTAGCCTCTTGTCCGACTGCTAACACTTCTCCTGTAATATTGTCCACAGCAACAACAGAAGGTTCTCTTAATACAATTCCCTTCCCTTTTACATATACAATGACTGTTGCAGTACCTAAATCAATTCCTACATCTTGTCCAAAACCAAATTTAAACATTTGCATATCTTCCCTTCTTTTATTTTTATTACAAATTCGTTACAATTATATTACAATATGATTATTTTTTCAACTGTTTTTTGTAAAAAAAGAGAGTCTCTTTTTTTTTATGTATTTATATATTTTTTTATCCATATAACTCATTATATATATGATAGTCTCTCAATATTTTTCTTACATAATTATTAGTTTCCTTATATGGTATATTTTCAATATCTGATCCGTCTGCTTGTATAATTTGCTTTTCTATCCAATTGTTTACTGTTCCAATTCCGGCATTATATGCTGCTAATGCTACTTCTACATTTCCATATTGTGTTAATAAAGTTGATAAATATTTTGTTCCTATATTAATATTGTTGTCAATATCTAATAATTCTTCTGTTATATTTTCTGTATCAATATTTATCTGATTTTTATTAGCAACATCAATTGCTGTGTCTTCTACAATTTGCATTAGTCCAATGGCTTCTCTATTAGAAACAGCCTCACTATTAAAATTGCTTTCTGCCTTTATGACTGCATATATTAAATTTTCCTCTACATCATATTCTTCTGCATAAACAGATATAATTTCACTATATGTTTTAGGATATATTATTTTTAATAATTTATCTTTAAATAGAACAAATAGTATTGCTATTATAAGTACTATAATAACTGTACCTATTGTAATTTTATATTTGTTTTTTAACAAAATTTTCTCTCCTTTTCAATCTTAAAACTCCCTAATATTTCCATTCATTTTTTGCAATCAATCAATATTATTATTTTTGATTACACTAAAAAAATATCATAAATTTTATTTACAATCATACCAATTTTTCGCTTCTGATATTTCTGCCACAAGTGGTATTTTTAATTGAATTGCGGATTCCATTTCTTTTTTCATGATATCTTTTACTTCTTCTTTCTCACTTTCTGGTGCTTCAATCATCATTTCATCATGTACTTGCAAAATAATTTTTGCTTTTAAACCTCTTTTTTTCAATTCTTCATTTACATGAATCATCGCGATTTTCATAATGTCAGCTGCTGTTCCTTGAATTGGTGTATTCATTGCTACTCTATTTCCAAATTGTCTTACCATATAGTTTTTAGAATTCAATTCTGGAACATATCTTCTTCTATGGAATAAGGTTTCAACATATCCTTTTTCTTTTGTCTTTTCAATAATATTCTCCATAAATTTTTTTATTCCTGCATACTCTGTTAAATATTCATCTATATATTGTTTTGCTCTTTTTCTAGAAATTCCTAGTTGTTCTGCTAATCCAAAATCACTAATTCCATAAACAATTCCGAAGTTAACTGCTTTGGCATTACTTCTTTGTTCTTTGGTTACTTCATCAATTGGTGTTTTGAAAACTTTTGAAGCTGCTTGTTTATGAATATCTTCATTATGGTTAAAAGCATCTATCATGTGTTTATCTTCTGAAATATGTGCCAATACTCTTAATTCGATTTGTGAATAGTCTGCATCAATATAGACTTTTCCCTCTTCTGGTTTAAATACTTTTCTCACTCTTTTTCCCAATTCAAATCTAGTTGGAATATTTTGTAAATTTGGCTCTGTTGAGCTGATTCTTCCTGTCGCTGTTATCGTTTGATGGAAAAAGGAATGAATTCTTTTGGTTTTCGGATTAATGAATGGTTTTAGTCCTTCTACATAGGTAGAATTTAATTTCATTAATTGTCTATATTCCAATATTTTTCCAATAATCGGATCTTCTCTTTTTAATTTTTCTAAAACATCTACATCAGTAGAATATCCATTTTTTGTCTTTTTAATAACTGGTAATTTCATTTTTTCAAAAAGAATTTCTCCTAATTGTTTTGTAGAATTAATATTAAATTCTTCTCCTGCCATTTCATGAATTACCTTTGTTAACACTTCTATTTGTGAAGTTAATTCTTCTCCAAATGCACTTAATTCTTGTTCATCTACATACATTCCATTCCATTGCATACTTGATAAAACTTCTACTGTTGGCATATCAATATTGGTATATAAGTCAAAGCTATTGGTATCTTTTAATTTTTGTAAAATCATGGTGTTTATTTTTTCAATGATATATACATACAAAGTGTATTTTTCCGAATCTTTTTTAGCATCTGCATTTGAAATTTCTTCAAATAATGTCATTTGTTTTTGTTTGTCTTCTTCTCCTATATATTCTTCTATATCTAATTCTAAATATTGCATTGCTAAGTTTTTAAGGTCTAATTTATTATTTGTTGGATTTAAAATATAGGCTCCTACAGATATATCATTTTCAATTCCATCTAAAGTAATATCTACTTGTTTTAGTAAAATATATACTTTTGTTAAATTGATACTGGTCTTTTTTATAGTTTCATCTTCAAATATGTCTTTTAATTTTGCTATCTCTTCTTGGTTTAGTTTTATATAATAGGCTTCTTGTGTATCTATATTATATACACTCATTCCTGTTATGTTTTCTTTTATAATATTGTCTAAATTATCTTCTTTTTCAGTTTGTAAATAGAAAATCATTCTTTTTTGTGTTTTTATAATATCCATAATTTCTTCTAATGATTTTTCAACTGTTTTAAATTCTATTTTATACGTTTCTTCTTGACTTTCTTGTTTTTCTCCTGTTAAATGGAATCTTTCAATATATCGATTAAAATTCAATTCTTTAAATAATTTTAATACTTTTTCTTTGTCCCATTCTTCCACTTTGAATTGTTCTAATGTATCTTCAATGGGAACTTCTAAATTGATGGTTCCTAATGTTTTAGATAATTCTGCTAATTCCTTATTATCTTTAATCTTTTCTCTTTGTTTTCCTTTTAAATCATCTTCATTTTTTTCTATTTTGTCATATAAATTTTCAATAGAACCATATTTTTGAATCAAGGATAATGCTGTTTTCTCTCCAATTCCTGGAACACCTGGTATATTATCTGAGCTATCTCCTTGTAAGCCTTTTACTTCGATTAATTGTTTTGGCTCTATTCCATAAGTTTCTAATATTTTACTCTTATCAAATAAATCCGTTTCTGTTTTTCCACCTTTTGTTCTTGGAATTCGAATTGTTACATTGTCTGTTGCTAATTGGAAAGTATCTCTATCCCCTGATAATATTGTCACATGAAGACCCTGTTTTTCTCCATATCTAGAAAGCGTTCCTAAAACATCATCTGCTTCATAACCTTCTTTTTCTACAATATCAATATTCATCGCTCTTAATATTTCTTTAATTAAAGGCATTTGTTCTGCCAATTCATCTGGCATTCCTTTTCGATTAGCTTTATATCCTTCATATAATTTGTGTCTTGCTGTTGGTGTTTTTAGGTCAAATGCTACTGCCATATATTTTGGATTGGTATCTTCTATTAATTTAAACAAAATTGCTAAAAAACCATATACTGCATTTGTATACTTTCCATCCCTTGTTGTTAGCATTTTACTTCCCATAATTCCATAAAATGCTCGATTCATGATACTATTTCCATCAATTAAAACAAAGTTATCCATTGATTACCTCCTTCTGCATGTCCCATTGATTTCATTTCTCTACGGACATTTTACCCTGTTGAGATCGTTTTTCTGTGGGACATTAAACAAATACATACACCTAATAACATGAAAAATGTAAATGGTGTTCCATTTCTCCAACCTTCTCCATTGATTAAGAAAACACTATTGGCAAATTGACTAATTAATGCAATTTGAACAACAAATTGTATTGTCCTTTTCTTTTGCCACATCATTAGTGGAAATATCCACATAATATACCATGGTTGAAAATTGGTAATTAATAAAAATAGAAATGCTATTAAAAAATATTCTACTTTTCTCATTTCTTCTCTAAATGATATTTGTTTTTTATACAATAATGTCAAACAAGTAAAGAAATAGATAATGATAAATGAAATGAGTAATATCCTGTTTACATTAGCAACCAAATTTGGTATATCAAAATATTCCATTAGGATAATATAAAAGTTTTTTGCAAATTTTTCTTGTTGTGTTATAATTCCATTTAATACTTGTATGTCTTGGATATATAGTAAATATGTAATTGCTACTACAAATATAAATAGCATACCATATAAAAAGCATTTCTTCAATCTTTCTAAAGGCTTTTTATCTCTAAAGTAATAAATAATCATAAATGGTAATAATAGAATTGCAAAATATTTTATGGCTGTTGCTAATGCTAAAAACACAATGCCAATGATTAAGTTTTTCTTTTTTAACAAAAAATACAAAGCTCCTAATATAAATGTTATTACATATATATCATTATGTACATTGGCAATACCTTCTATTAGCATATATGGATTTAATCCATATAACAATACAAATAGTTTTTTCCCTGTTAATTTATAAATAAGATAACAATTTACTAAATGAATTGCCATATTTAATAATTTAAATAACAATAAGGCAATGTCGATATTTCCAAAGGAAATGCCTGCCACAAGCTTACAAATCAATGACCAAACCGGTCCATATACCACTGTTGTATTTCCCCAGTCATTTTCATATCCTTTTGCTAATACTGTATCTTGTTCTAAATATTGGCTATTATCTCCACTATCTACAAAATCTGTAATTGTTACATAATACGGATTTTGCCCATATGTACTATCTAATCTTCCTACACCTAAATAATAAAATACATCTGAACTTAAAAATGGCACAACTATCACAAATATTAATGAAATAATGGCTATATACAAATACATTTGTTTATTACTTTTAAATAGTTTATCTCTATTTTTTACAATTAAAAAATAAAATATAGTTAATACAGTTAAAATTATCAAATATATTATTGTTTGTACCACTCGATTACTATTATTTAAGCAAAATTGAAAATATTCATTAAAATTTAATATCGTTTTATTTTCCAACAAATACTGAATAGATGGTATAGCAAACAAAATAGATGCCAATATAAAAAAAATGGGACAATTGGGGACGTTTCTGTTTGGACATTTTATATATTTATTCTTTAAATTTAACATTTTCTTCAGCTCCTTTATTTTAAACTTTATCTGTTCTTTTTATTTTATATTTTTCTGTTCTATATTTTTTATTTAGACACAAATTTCTATTTTTTTACATAAATTGTAAAAATGTCCAAACAGAAACGTCCCCAATTGTCCCTTTTCTAAAATTCGAAAAAGTGAAATACTTCTGGAAGAAACTTTTCTAAAAAATTTGTTTCTGCATTTAAGAACGTCCCTATAAAATTAATGAAAATACTAATTTCTATTAATATAAGAATTGTTATCAAAATAACTTTTTTAGTACTTTCTTTGGTGGCATTTTCATACATTAGAAACCATATTATCATTGCTACTGTTGAAAACATCCAAAAGAAATCGACTGCATATCGTTGTATAGTTCCTCCCATATATACGTCTAACATACACATGATGATACCTACAATTGGTAAGGTAATCATCATTCCTTTTAAAATAGAATCTTTGACTTTTTTATAATATTTATACCCAAAAATACAACTAATAATTGTTAAATTAAAAAATAAAATTCCACAGACAATGCCACCACTACAATAATTTGCTGTATGTTTTTCTGTACTATAATCTGTATATATGTATGGATATTTTTCTTGCAAATGTGGTGGTTCTAATAAATATTCATACATTCCTTCTGGTATATCTTTATATCTTTCTGACAAATCGGTAACATCTACAATGGTTAATTGGTATTTTGCTCCAAATTCAAAAATACTTCCAAATCTTGCATAATTGTATAGCATTAATGGAATTGCTACAAGCATATATGGCACAATGATAAAAAACAATGTTTTTTTCAAAAATTTGTTTTTATACGCTTGTTTTACTATTTTATATAAGAATGGTAACAATAATACTGATGCCAATACTAATGTTGGTCTACATCCGACTGCCAATGCCATGGATAAGCATGCTAAAAATACATATTTCAAATTCACTTTTTCTTCATTATTTGTCGCCTTAAACATACAGACAAGTCCTAATTGAACAAAAAAGTATCCTGATATTATGGCTAATTCATATGCCCACATTCTCCAAGTATTCCATACATATAGTCCAGAAATTAATCCTGCTATGATAAATAAGAATAATAGATTAAATGGAACTTTTTTAAACCATCGTTTATAAATTTGTATCATTAGAATTGTGCTTACTACCATTGATAAACAAACAAAAAAGAAAGTTCCTACATTTGTTGATAAGTAACATCCTGTTATCAATTTAAATGGTACAAATATAAGTATTGCTGGAACAATTCCAAAATACACATAATATTGTCCATTATAATATGCTGTATCGTAAGAATACTCTATTCCTACTCTTTGGCTTGGGTCATATGGATTTTCTAAATTTTTTAATTCTTCTGATGGTTCTATATCTATACTTACTTTTCCTTCTAATATAGCATCTACTAAATATTTATTGTAAATATCATTTTCTTCTCCTAAATAATCTGGTACAAAATTTGGTTTTATTGCTAATACTATAATAAATAAAAGTATAAAACCAATAATGATTATTTTTTGAGAAGGTTTTCCTGTATATGGTTCTTTAAATATATTTACCTTATATAATACACATCCCATTAGGATAATAAAGATTAGTATAATTAACATATAATAATACCCTTTCTATTTTTTTATCTCATGGTATTCTTTCTCTGTATTCACTTTCCAAATATTAGATTTATCTTTTTTATTTTCTTTTATATCGTTAACTGCTTCTATTGCTGTTAACATAGCATGGTCCATATTATTATATCGATGCTGACCGTTTCTTCCAATACAATATAAATTCTCTATTTCATTTAAATATTTTATCAATTCATCTATTTTTGCATATGTATCAAAATAGGCAGGATATGCTTTTTTTATTTTTTCCATATGGGCATCTTCTATATTCGCTGTATTGTCTAATATTCCTATTGTTTTCAATTCATTGATTGCCATATCTTTAAAATCTTCTTCTGTCATATTCCACAATGCATCATTTTCATTGCAAAAATATTCTAATCCTAGCCATACTGTTTCTTGAGGTTTTTCCACTAAATATGGTGACCAGTTATTAAAAATTTGTATTCTTCCTACCTTTACATCAGGTTCTTGAACATATATCCAACAATCTGGTATAATATTTCCTAATGTTTTGATAGTTGTTTCATTTTTTATTTTTAATTTATCTACCAAAATTCCTATGGTTATGAAGTCTCTATATGGCAAATGTGTTGCTATATCTAATATTTCGTTTGGTACTGTTTCATTTTCTATGTTTTCTATTAAATCTTTTAAAGGCATAGAAGATATAAATATGTCTCCTGTAAATTCTTCTTTATTTCCATTACGCAAACATACAACTGATTGTATTTTTCCGTTTGCCTTTATTATTTTTTCTACCTTATATCCACGTTTTATTGTCACGCCATTTTGTTCTACGATTTCAGCAAGCCTATCCCATAATTGCCCTGGTCCATATTTGGGATACCAGAATCGTTCAATTAATGATGTTTCCGTATTTTTATTATTTTTTATCTTTAAAACTTTATATACCATATCTTTCAAAATTGATGCTACTGAAAGTCCTTTGGCCCTTTGTTTTCCCCAGTCTGGTGAAATCTGGCTTGGATGCCTTCCCCATACTTTTTCTGTATATTTTTCAAAAAACATTTGGTATAACACTTTTCCAAATCGATTAATGTAAAAATCTTCCAGTGATTCTTCTTTTCTTTTAAAAATACTACTTTTTAAATAACTGCATCCTGCTTGTATTGTTTTTTTGAATCCCATATTTTTAAAAGTTTCTAATTTAATTTCTATTGGATAATCAAAGAATTTTCTTGCATAATATATTCTTGAAATTCTATGTCTTATAAGCATAACATTATCTTCTTTTTCTGGGTCTGGTCCATTTTTTATCAATTCTGCACTTCTTCCTAATATCTTATCATCAATTGCCTTTTCCCCTTGCAATGGCATAATTTCTTTCCAAAAATTCATAATATTTTCATCTTTTGAAAAAAATCTATGCCCTCCAATATCCATTCTGTTTTGCTTATATTTAATAGTTTTAGCTATTCCTCCAACATCTTCAAATTCTTCCAATACAGTTATATGATATTGTTTATCTTTTGATAATTCATAAGCAGCAGTCAATCCTGCTGGTCCTGCTCCTATTATAATGACATTATACATATTAGCCTCTCTTATCTTTTTCAATCTTTTTTTGATATCTATCCTCTTCAGAAAAAATACATCCACAGTATTTTTGCATATATAATCCTAACTCTCTTGCCTTAGCTTGGCCTTCTCTAAATCCTACTCGGAAATCTCTATACAAAAATTCTACTCCATATTTTTTTGCCATTTGCTTAGCCACTTCTACTAATGCTTCATGATTTTGATATGGACTAACTAATAAGGTAGTAGAAAAATGGGTGTATCCATTTTGCTTTGCATATTTAGCTGTTTGTTCTAATCTTACTGGATAGCAATATTCCTTACATCTTGTTTGCAAATTGTTTACTACATTTTTGCAAAAATCATCTAATCCATAGTTTTCTTCAAATATGGCTTCTACATTTATACTCTTTGTATATTCTTTTAAACAATCTCTTCTTGCCTTATACTCCATATATGGATGAATATTGGGATTAAACCAATACACAGTTGGTTCAATTTCTTCTTTTCTTAGTGAGTCGATACAATATACACTACATGGTGCACAGCAAGTATGTAATAATAATTTCATTTTCAACTTCCTTTCATTTGTCCAAATGGACCTGGTCCCATTTGTCCCATTTGTCCTTTCTAAACATTTTCTTGATATGGATACCCTAAATGTTGATATGCTGGTGGTAAAACAACCCTTCCTCTTAATGTTCTTGCAATAAATCCAATTTGTATTAGATATGGTTCATAGACATCCTCAATCGTATCTACTTCTTCACCAACGGTTGCTGCTAATGCTTCTATTCCTACTGGTCTTCCTGCATATTGTACAATCATGGTATCTAATATTTTTCTGTCAATTTCATCTAATCCTAGTTCATCAATTTCTAGTTTGTTTAATGCATGTTTTGTGATTTTTAAAGTAATATTTCCATCACCTAATACAGCCGCATAATCTCTCACTCTTTTTAATAATCGGTTAGCTATTCTAGGTGTTCCCCTTGATCTTCTAGCAATTTCTGTTGCAGCTTCCTCTTCGATTTCTACATTTAAAATTCCTGCAGAACGTTTTACGATTTTTGTTAAATCTTCTACTGAATATAACTCTAATCTATGTACAATGCCAAATCTATCTCTTAATGGTGTTGTTAATGACCCAGCTTTTGTCGTTGCTCCAATTAATGTGAATTTCGGTAAATCTAACCTAATGGATCTTGCACTTGGTCCTTTTCCAATGATAATATCTAGTGTATAGTCTTCTAGTGCAGGATATAAAATTTCTTCTACACTTTTGCTAAGTCTATGAATTTCATCTATAAACAACACATCAAATTCTGAAAGATTTGTAAGAAGTGCTGCTAAATCTCCTGGTTTTTCAATCGCCGGACCTGATGTAATTTTTATATTGGAATTCATCTCATTAGATATAATATTAGATAATGTTGTTTTTCCAAGTCCTGGAGGTCCATATAATAAAACATGGTCTAATGGCTCTCCTCTTTTTTTAGCTGCTTCTATATAAACTTTCATATTTTCTTTAATTTTCTCTTGTCCAATATATTCATCTAATGTTTTGGGTCTTAATGAATTTTCCATTCTTTCTTCTGTACTATTTTCTAATTCTGGATTAATAATTCTGTCTTCCTCCATTTTATAGTCTCCTCCCTTTTGTCCAATTGGGGACGTTTCTTTTTGGACATTTTAAAAAATTTAGGGAACAAATTCATTTTTTCCTTTTTTTAATAATTTGTTAATTATTGAATTTAATGTCCAAAAAGAAACGTCCCCAATTGTCCCTATTTCAATAAGTTATTAATACTAATTGAAATAGATATATCTAATTCTTTTCTCATTTTTTCATAATAGTCTTCTAATAATTCTCTTTCATCTTGTGATAGTTCTTCTATTTTTATTTCTGCCCCATTTTTGATTTGATACCATTTTTCATCAAAATAATATCGGCTTGTTACAATTCTTTCATTATTTAAACAGATAAAGTCTTTTCTTGCAAATAGATTAGTTCCTAGGCTAAATCCAGCATCTCCATCTATTAAATAGGCAAATGTTGGTTTTATATCTAATTTGCTGACTGGTTTTTCTATTTTTATATTTTTAATTCCTGGTATTTTCATACCACAGGCAACTCTGATATAATTTAATTTTATATCTGTATCTGTTAATTCTGCATCTGTTTCTTGTAAAAAGTCTAACATTTCTTCATTATACATATCCATTCCATTATGGTCACCAAATACAAGAAGAATTGTATCATCATACAAATTGGCTTCTTTTAGTTTATCTATGAATATTCCAAAGGCATAGTCTGCATAATTTACAGATTCTAAATAGTTTCCGAAAAATGTATCTTTATATTTTCCAACATCAATATTTACTTTGTTTCTATCTGTTAATCCGTCTAAACTAAATGATGTATGTGAAGATGCTGAAACGATATAGGAAACAAATGGCATATCATAACTTTTCAATTTTTCTACTGCTTGTGTATATAGTAATTCATCTGATAAATATCCCATAATGTTTTCTGATGTATCTGCAAAAGAGTCTTTTAATTCTATATTTTCTACTGCAAACGTTTTATATACATTTTCTCTATTCCAAAAAAATCCATAATTTCCATGCATATATGATGTTGTATAACCTGCATTATCAAACATGGTAAATATATTATCATATGTATTTGTATAATATCGACTATATGACATCCCATTTTCCATAGGATATAGTGATGTTATGGTAGAAAATTCTGAATCTGCTGTTGATGAGTAACTTTGCATAAACATGTTAGAGATTTCTATATTCTCGTTAATAAATTGATTTAAATTTGGTGTAATTTCTTTTCCGTTAATTTCTTTATTTATTACAAAATTTTGAATAGATTCTAATTGCAAAATAATAACATTTTTTCCTTTTGCAATTCCCTGTAAATCATAATTTGTCTTTCCATATTTTTCATCATATTCTTCTTTTAATTCATCATAATCAGATAAAAGTGCTTCTTTGGTTGTATATTTGGCTTGTTTCTTTATATTTATTGTATTTTCTATGTCTGATATATGATATCCATAAATTGTACTCTTTTTTATTTGTATATCTTTATTAAATGGATCTTCTTTTGCTTTTTCAATAAAGTCTACATCTATTTTAAAAAATAATACAATCGCAATAATACCTACGATAGCTTTAGCTATTTTCTTTTTCCTATCTATTTTTGCTTTTTTTTGAATTTTTATAATCTTTGTGCATAGTAACACGATTATTAATAAAATATCTATGAAATACAAAATTTCTTTTGCCTGTATTAACATAGGTAAAGTATCTATAATTTCTTCTCCATATTGGAGGTTCATGATTTGTGCCACAGACAATACAGAACTTGAATACGTATAATATACATTATCTGCAAATATTATGATACTCAATAATATATCTACCACAATGGTAGTAATACTTCTTCCTCTATTTGGTAATGCACATATCATACAAAATACTGTTGCTAAAAACGCAATTGTACCTAATACTGTAGCTTTATCTATGGTTTCTCGAATAGAAATGGTATTTGTGTAAAAAAAGAGTGTTTTAAAAAGTAACAA
Source organism: uncultured Eubacteriales bacterium (assembly GCA_949289635.1). Taxonomy (GTDB): domain Bacteria; phylum Bacillota; class Clostridia; order TANB77; family CAG-508; genus CAG-269. Next base: position 185,231 of record CASEOS010000001.1, read on the forward strand.
CATCCCAATGAATATGGGAAATCCTATCGAATTAAAAAATCGATTGGCTATTCTATTTATGTTTTCTCTTGTTATTTTCTTTTCTTTTTTATCTATTTCTTCTATGTTTTCTATCTTTTCTTTTTCCTTCAAATCTGCTTGTCCCATTTTTTCTTTCAAATCTTTTTCCTCTTTCTTATTTTACTTTTCCCTGTTAAATTTCATTATTTTTATAATGTTGCTTCTTAATTTTGCGATTTATAAATCTCATTCTCTTTATTTTACTGTATCAATATATTTTTCTATAATTTCTAACATCTTTCGATTATTTTCTACATATGGCTTTGGTTCAAAATCTTGCACTTTTTTGACTGCTTCTTCTAATTCTTCTACTGATTGTATGCCAATAATATTTCCATTTTTATGAAACTTTTCCACAATTTCTGTTTGATGATTATTCACATGTTCTCCATATTGATGTAACCTTGGTATGGCAATTACTTTTTTTCCTTTTTCAAGTGAAGTAATAATAGATCCTACTCCTCCATGTGTGATAATAAAATTTGCTTTTTGTTCAAATGCATCTAATTCTTCCCTTGGCATAAAGTCTATTATTTGCATTTTTTTATTTTGTGGATGATACTCTGTATATCCAGCTTGTACAATTACCTCTTCTTTGATTATGTTTTTATCTATTAATTTATCAATTTCTTCTAATAATCTTTGAAATGGATTATTTTGTGTTCCTAACATTACAAATATCATTAATAAATCGAACCTCCATAAACTGCTTTTGGATATATTTTTAACATTTCTTCCCACTGCACTATAAATAAATCTGCAATGGGATATAATAATCTACCTGTTGCTGTCTTTTTATTGGTATTGGCAAAGGTTTCTATATAGATAATCTTACTTCCAAATAGTTTTCCTAATATACACATTGGTCCTGCTGTATGTGTTCCTGTCGTTACAATTACTTTTGGTCTTATTTTTAAATAATAATATACTGTTTTGATACATAAGTACAAATATTTAAATATATATGTAAATAGTTTTGCTCTTGTTCCATAAGGTAAAAAATCTAATTTATCACCATAGGTTTCTTTTAAATGTTCATTCACTTTATCTTTTTCTGTTATAATATGATAATCATATTTTTCAAATAAAGGAGAAAGTTGTAGTAATTCTGTTAGATGTCCTCCTGTACTTGATATAAATAATACTTTTTTCTTCATTTATTAACACCTTTTCAATCATTCTATTTCTTGTATATTATATCTTTTTTTCAAGTATCTGTCTAGTAAAATATCTAATAAAAGATGATTTTAGGGACGGAGCAAAAAATCATCATTATTAAAAATTATCCTATATGATAACTTTTAAAACATAATGATGATTTTTTGCTCCGTCCCTAAAATCATCTTCTTATCCAAATATTCCTCTTTTTTTAATTGGTGGTTGCTCATTCATGGTCTTAGCTAATTGAAGTAATAATTCTCTTTGTTCTTTAGAAAGTCTCTTTGGTGTTTGAACATTTACTGTAAATACAAAATCACCAACTGAACTTGAAGTTACAGATTTAAATCCCTTTCCTCTTATGACAAACTTGGTTCCAGTTTGTGTTCCTTCTGGTATTTTATATTTTTCTTTACTTCCATCAACCATTGGTATTTCTAGTTCTGCACCTAAAGCAGCCTGCGTGATGGTAATTGGTATATCACAATAAACATTATTTCCTTTTCTTGAATAAATACTGTGTTTCTTTAGTCGAACTGTTATATATAAATCACCTTTTGGACCACCTTTTTCTCCTGGTTCTCCTTCGCCTCTTAAGACAACTGTTTGGCCATCATCAATACCTGCTGGTATTTTTACTTTTATTTTTGGTTGTTTTCTAACTGTTCCTTTTCCTCTACAATTTTCACAAGGTTCTTTTATGACTTCACCTGTTCCGTGACAATTTGTACAAGTTCTTGTGGTTTGCATTTGACCTAAAATCGTATTTTGTACTTGTCTGATTTGTCCTGTCCCATTACATGTTGGACATTTTGTAACAGATGTTCCTGGTTTTGCTCCAGTTCCATGGCATACTCCACATTCTTCATTTCTAGTAATGGTAATCTCTTTTTCTACTCCTAGAAAAGCTTGTTCAAAAGTAATATCAATATGAATATTTAAATCTGCACCTTTTCTTGGTCCGTTTTGTTTTCTGCTACTACTTCTGCCACCACCAAAACCACCTCCAAAGAATGAAGAAAAGATATCTCCTAAATCTCCAAAATCACCAAATCCATCAAATCCTGAACTTGTATAAGAATAGTATCCATTTCCACCACCGAAAGGGCCTCCTGCTCCGTTAAATCCTTGTGGTCCATCTGGTCCAAATTGGTCATACATTCTTCTTTTTTGTGGATCTGATAAAGTTTCATAAGCTTCATTGACCTCTTTAAATTTGGCTTCTGCTTCTTTTTTGTTATCTGGATTGGCATCTGGATGATATTTTTTTGCTAGTTTTCTATATGCTTTTTTTAATTCATCATCTGTCGCATTTTTATTGACACCTAACACTTCATAATAATCTCTTTTTCCTGCCATTCTTTCAATCTTCTCCTCTTTCTAATTTTTGTCCGATTAGGATGATGATTTTGGTGATTTTGGGGACGGAGCAAAAAATCATCATTCTATAATTCTTAAAATTATACCATAAATTAATTTTCATCAATGGTGATTTTTTGCTCCGTCCCCAAAATCACCAAAATCATCTCAAAAGCCCCCAATTGGACAAAAAGGGAAATTTGAGTCCGTCCCCAAAATCCCTTTTTATTCATTACTATTTATTGTCATCTTCTACTTTGTAATCTGCATCATATACATTTCCATCATTTCCTTGCGCATTTCCATCACTTTCTGTTCCAGCTTGTGCTGCATTTGGGTCTGCTCCTTGAGCTCCATTTGGATTTGCATTTTTATATAATTGTTCAGACATATCATAGAATACTTTTGTTAATTTTTCTGTTGCTTCTTTGATTTTTTCTGTATCATTTGATTCTAATGCTTTCTTTGTATTGTCAATTTCTGTTTCAACTTTTGCCTTTTCTTCTCCGCTGATTTTATCTCCTAAGTCTTTTAATGTTTTTTCACTATTATATACTAAGCTTTCAGCATTGTTTTTAACTTCAATTTCTTCTTTCTTTTTCTTATCTTCTGCGGCATGTGCTTCTGCATCTTTAACAGCTTTATCAATATCTTCATCTGTTAAGTTTGTTGATGCTGTAATAGATACATTTTGTTCATTTCCTGTTGCCATATCTTTTGCAGATACATGAACAATACCATTAGCATCAATATCAAATGTTACTTCGATTTGTGGTACGCCTCTTGGTGCTGCTGGGATTCCTGTTAATTGGAATCTTCCTAGTGTTTTGTTGTATGCTGCCATTTCTCTTTCACCTTGTAACACATGAACTTCAACTGATGTTTGACCATCTGCTGCTGTTGAGAAAATTTGAGATTTTTTAGTTGGTATTGTTGTATTTCTTTCAATTAATTTTGTAAATACTCCACCATATGTTTCAATACCTAATGATAATGGTGTTACATCTAATAATACTAAATCTTTTACATCTCCTGATAATACACCACCTTGAATAGCTGCACCGATTGCAACACATTCATCTGGGTTGATTCCTTTATCTGGTTCTTTTCCTGTGATTCTTTTTACAACTTCTTGTACAGCTGGTACTCTTGTTGAACCACCAACTAATAATACTTTATGAATATCATTTGGTGTTAAACCAGCATCTTTTAATGCTTGATTTACAGGTCCTGCTGTTGCTTCTACTAAATCATGAATTAATTCTTCAAATTTTGCTCTTGTTAAGTTTACATCTAAGTGTTTTGGTCCTGTACTGTCTGCTGTAATAAATGGTAAGTTAATTTGTGTTTGTTGAACACCTGATAACTCTATTTTTGCTTTTTCTGCTGCTTCTTTTAATCTTTGCATTGCCATTTTATCTTGTTTTAAATCAATTCCATTTGATTTTTTGAATTCATCCACTAAGTAATCAATAATAGCATTATCAAAGTCATCTCCACCTAAATGTGTATTACCACTTGTAGATAAAACTTCAAATACACCATCACCAATATCTAGGATAGATACATCAAATGTTCCTCCACCTAAGTCATAAATTAGTATTTTTTGATCTTGTTCTTTATCCATTCCATAAGCAAGTGCTGCTGCTGTTGGCTCATTAATAATTCTTAGAACTTCTAGTCCTGCGATTTTACCAGCATCTTTTGTTGCTTGTCTTTGACTATCATTGAAATATGCAGGTACTGTGATAACTGCTTGTGTTACTTTTTGTCCTAAATAATTTTCTGCATCTGCTTTTAATTTTTGTAAAATCATTGCTGAAATTTCTTGTGGTGTAAATGCATCTCCTTCAATATTTACTTTTTCTGCTGTTCCCATTTTTCTTTTGATTGAAATAACAGTATTTTCTGGATTTGTAACTGCTTGACGTTTTGCAATTTGTCCTACTAGTCTTTCACCATTTTTAGAAAATGCAACAACTGATGGTGTTGTTCTATTTCCTTCTGCATTTGGTATAACAACTGGTTCTCCTCCTTCCATAACTGCTACACATGAATTTGTTGTTCCTAAGTCAATTCCTATAATTTTTCCCATATTAAATTCCCTTTCCTTTCTTTTGGCTTCTTCGTTTTTATAATGATTGTTTATTTTTAACGAAGTCCATAATAAATTTATATTTTTAAAATTAATAACTTTTTATATTTTGTCATTCTTTTTTAAATCAAGAATGATTTTTCGATTGTTTTCTATTATTTCTTTTGTTACTTTTTTCATCCATTCTTCTTTTGTCATATTAGACAAATTCCAATTGGATAATTCTTTATATTGCAATTCTTCTCCTAGCCAGTCTGGCTTTTTGAAGGCTTTTGCTATATCTTCATTTGGAAATTCTATTTCTGCTGTTATCAAATCTTGTAAGTCATCTTTATATATGTCCATTTCTACATTCAAGTTATCTCCTATTGGTATGAGCATTCTTGTCTTTCTTATTATGTTACTAATTCTATCCTTTATGAATTCCTTAAATTCTTCTTCCTGAATATAACTTTCTATTTCATATGCTTTTGCAACAGTAGAATTCTTCTGATATGCTATATCTCCTTTTGTTTTAACTGTATAAATATATTTTATATCATCAGACTTTTTATCTTGTATTTTTCGAATTCTAATGACTGTTTTTGCATCTTTATATATAAATGCCTGTTCTATGTCCAATATATTTGTTATTTTCAAATTTTCTGGAAGATAATTTACTGCATATTTTCTTTCTATTTCTTGTTTCATCTTAATTCCTCTTTTAATTTGCTACTACTACCATAGAATGTCTTATTACTTTTGAACCAATCTTATATCCTTTTCTATATTCTTGAACAATTTCTTTTTCACCTTTTGTATCATCTTGCACACTACTTACTGCTTCATGTAGTTCTGGGTCAAAAGTTTCTCCTACAGTTTGGATTTCTTCTACACCTTTTGCTTTTAATGTATCCTGAAATTGTTTTAATACCAATTCAATTCCTTTTTTGTATTCTTCATCTTTTGTTTCTACTTTAACAGCATTTTCTAAGTTGTCTAATATTGGAAGCATTACTTCCACAACATCTGATAAGATAGAATTGTATAAATTTTCTCTTTCTTTTGCACTTCTCTTTTTGTAATTTTCAAATTCTGCTAAAATTCTTTTATATCGATCATCTAGTTCATCATATTCTGATTTTGGTACAATTTCTTGTTCTTTTTTTACTTTTTTATTTTCTACTGTTTCTTCCTTTTTTTCTGTTTCTTTTTCTAATTCTTCCTTATTTTCTTTTTCTGTCATTCTTTAACCACCTTTCTCAAATTTATTCTATTTCTTTTAACTTTTTATTAATATACTTCATAACAGAAATTACTTTTGAATAATCCATTCTCTTAGGTCCAATAATACCAATGGTTCCTAAATCTTTTCCATTAACTTTATGTTTAAATGTAACAACACTAAAATCTTTTAATTCTTTTTTCTGATTTTCCTCTCCTATATATACGTGAATATCATCTGCAAATCCAGAATCTAACATATCTGTTACCAATTCTTTCGTATCTAAGACATTTACAAAATTTTTTGCCACTTCTAAACTATTAAATTCTGGTAAATCAAATGATTTATTGGCACCTTCTAAATAAATATGTTCTTCTTCTAACACTCTTTTTATTTGTTCTATAATTGGTTTTATGACATTTACACTATATGTCATTTCATCATACAAATATTCTTCTAAAGGTCTATCAATTGTCTCAATTGGCTGTCCTTTTAATTTCTTATTAAACATATAATTAATCGTTTCTACTTGTTTTTCTGTTACATCTTCGTCAAATTTAATAATGGTCTCTTTTACCAATCCACTATCTGTTAAGATAACTGCCATCATCATTCTTGAACCTAGTAGCACAAATTTAATTTCTTCTATCATCTGACTGTTGGCTTTTGGTCCTATGGATACTGTTGTATAATGAGTTACTTCTGATATCGTATTTGCTGCAATTTTTGTTAAATCTTCAATTTCATTTACTTTTGTTTCTAATTTGTCACTAATATATTTGATTTCTTCTAAGCTAATATCATCATCTTTTAACAATTCATCCACATAATACCTATATCCTTTTTCAGAAGGCACTCTACCACTTGATGTGTGAGTTTTATCCAAATAACCTGCCTTTTCTAAATCTGCCATTTCATTTCGAATGGTTGCACTACTACAATCTAATCCATGATTGGTTGTTAATGCATTTGAACTGACTGGTTCTGCTGTATTAATATATTCTTCTACGATTGCTTGTAATACTTTCTTTTTTCTATCATCTAACAATTTTTTCACCTCTTTAGTTTTAATTGTTAGTTTGTTGTTTTAGCACTCTTGTTGTTTGTTTGCTAACTTCATATATATTATACCCCTTTTTAGCACTTGTCAATACATTTTGCTAAAATATTTTGTGAATTTTGTGTGAACAAAAAAACAAAATGAATTTTACGAAATACATTCATTTTGTTTTTATTTCTATTTTATATAAAGAGTCAGTCTAGATCCGCATTGTTGGTTTATATCTACTTCCATTATAGTCAACATAACTTGCTGAATTTATATCCTGCCAGCTACCTCCACGATAAATTCTACTACTAGTAGCATAAGCTCCTAATGTCCATTCACTCACATTTCCTCCTAAATCTCTAATCTGATTAATATTATCATTAGCATATGTTTCATTTCCAGTAGTTGTATAGCTTCCATTACCATTGTTTCCAATTCCTATGGCAGTTATTTTTTCTTTATCTGTACTTTCACTATTTTTTACCCAGTTTAACATTGCATCATATTGACTTAACCAAATCATACTACTTCCTACAGAATTATTTTTCCCTGTATATTCTTTATGTTTAGCATATAATCCATACCACATACTTGTTGTATCATTTCTAGCTGTCACTGGCTTTACATTTGCTTTAGATTGTATGGTTCCTCCACTTCCTTCATCATCTTCTGTAGCAGTTGATAAACTGGATTCATATCTTCCTATATAAAACCCATCATACCTAGCAACACTATTTATCATTGATTTATACTCTTGTTTTAATCCTTCTAAAGTCATTCCAACAGTATTATAGTCCTGTGTATTATTATCATATGAAGTTACAATTGCTGGCTCTCTTATTCCTGAATTTTCATTATACACATTGTTTACTGTTCCAAAATTTTCTCCAATACTACTTTCATAAACCTTTCCTACTATTTCATCTGCTGTATTACTATGTTCTGGATTTGTACATTTAACTTCTCCATCTATCAATTCCAAATTACAATTTCCCCCTGCAGTTCTACATTGTGCCATACTATTTATATCATTTACTGGAACCCATACAAACTCACTTTCATCTGGTCCTTTAACAACTAATCCCGTATCTATAACATTTAATTCATTATCTACAATAAATCCTTCTGGTATTGTAGCTGTATCATTATTTATATCTTTATAATTATCTTTAAATGTCTTATCAACTTCAACACCAACCACTACATTTTCTTTTATTGCTACATTTCCATCAAAATCCACTAAAATTTCATAGCCATCCATGTTTACAGTTATTGTTTCTTCATCTTCTGCTATTATACTTCCTCCCAAATTTTCTATTTCTGACTTAAAATTTTCTGTATTAAATTTTCCTGTATTATCATAACTTCCTACAAATGCTATACTGACTTTTTCTTCAGCACTTGATTCTGTCGTTGCTTCACTTGCCTGACTTGCTCTTGTTAGGATTCCATTTTCTCCTGTCAACGTGGCAATTGTAACTCCTGCCAAAATTAATAAAACAATGATTGTAATTACTAATGCAATCAAGGTAATACCTTTTTGTTTTTTTATTTTTTCTTTTATCATGCTTTTGTTTCCTCCTTATATTCTTTTGTGCTTTCTTAAATTTAGTTACTCTAAGAAATTTCTCAATTAAATTTTATCAATAAAATAGTACAAAGTCAATTAAAACTGTAAAAAATGTATGAAACTAATATATATTTTCTTGTAAATACAAAATAATGAAACTTATTGATATTAGCAATGAAAACGAATACTTTATATTCTTAGAGTAACTAACTCTAAGAAATTTTTAGTTTTGAATATTAATTTTTAAATCACCATCATATATATAATTATCCCAATAGCTTGTATAATAAACAAATTTAACATATTTGATGCTAATAAATTATTCGTTGTTTCTATAACACCTAACAAATTTTTATCTTCTTCCTTTTTATAATGATTTTGTGCCTCAAAAAATGTAACCAATTCAGGAATACTAGTTATCATTCCTAATAAAACACCTAAAATCCATTCTGCAATCCCAAAAATTTCTGATAGATTTTTTAATACATTTCCTAATGCATTCCCTATAAAATATAATAAGATACCTGCTATTAAAATATATCCCACATATATAAACGATTGTTTATTGTTATATCTTTCTTTTACTTCTTGTTTTTTCTCTCTTTCTTCGCTTTTTATATCTTCATTGCTTAAGTATCTTTCATGTACTTTTTTAGAAATCCAGTTAAAAACAAAATACATAACAATTAATGTAAAAGCTATCATCCTATTTAATATATTTTCTAATTTTAATAAAATCATCGGAAAGATAATGGTTATCATCACCAATATATTCTGAATGATAATTCCTTTATTTTTAATCACTTTATAATTTTTATTGATGATTAAAGATACAGTATATTGAATAAAATTAATGACATTAGAACTGATAATATTATATAAACTGGTTCCTATTAATCCTTTAAAACTTGATACAGTTACAGTCAATAATTCAGGAATTGAAGTAGCAAATCCCGCAATATTTCCTATCGTTCTGGGGTTTAATTTTAAATTTTCTGCTAACTTTCTTAAAGCTTTTACCAATATATATTTCGAAATCATAACAATCCATATTGCATATATAAAAAATTTTATTATTTCCATAGGCAATTTTTATTTTTTCCTTTCTTTTAAATTATAAAATATATCCTCAACTTTTCTCATTTATATTGGTTATTTTGCCCAATTTTATTGCCATTTATCAAAAAATATTATATAATGGCTTCGTATTGTAAAGGAGCGTGTGTATATGGAAGAAGTAAAAATTGGACGAGTATATCGCCACTTTAAAGGAAATTATTATTTTGTTGAAAATGTGGCCTATAACTCGGAAACAAAAGAAAGAATGGTGGTATATAAACCTTTATATCCTAGAGATGATGGATACTCCATATGGGTTAGACCTGAGAAAATGTTTTTAGAAAAAATTCCAGAAAGACCAGACAATATTACTGGTCAAAAAACACGATTTGCATTAGTAACAGATTTAGAAATAGATTATACAAAAAAATAAAATGTCCAAAAGGAAACGTCCCAAATTGTCCCAAATGGACATTATAAAAGGAGGATTTTTATGATAGATATTAAATTTTTAAGAGAACATTCTGATGTTGTAAAAGATAATATTAAGAAAAAATTTCAAGACCATAAATTGGTTATGGTTGATGAAGTAATTGATTTAGATAAAAAAAATAGAGAAGCGCAACTTACTGGTGATAATTTAAGAGCGGAAAGAAAAAGTTTAAGTTCTCAAATTGGAGAATTGATGAAAGTCGGTAAAAAGGAAGAAGCTGAAAATATTAAAGCACAAGTTCAAGAAATCAATGCAAAACTTGAAGAGAATGAAAAACTAGAGAATGAATATGCTGAAGAAATTAAAATAAGAATGATGAAAATACCAAACATTATGCATGATTCTGTTCCTATTGGAAAAGATGATTCTGAAAATGTGGAAGTTGAAAAATTCGGAGAACCTATTGTTCCTGATTATGAAATCCCTTTTCATGGAGAAATATTAGAAAACTTAGGTGGTTTAGATTTAGATAGTGCTAGACGTGTTTCTGGTAATGGATTTTATTATTTAATGGGTGATGTTGCCAGACTTCATTCTGCTGTTTTAACTTATGCTAGAGATTTTATGATTAATAAAGGATTTACCTATTGCATCCCACCTTTTATGATTAGAAGTGATGTCGTAACTGGTGTTATGAGTTTTGAGGAAATGGATGCTATGATGTATAAAATTGAAGGAGAAGACTTATATCTAATTGGTACTTCTGAACATTCTATGATTGGTAAGTTTAAAGATCAAATTTTGAAAAAAGAAGATATGCCATATACCATGACTTCATACTCTCCTTGTTTCAGAAAGGAAAAAGGTGCTCATGGAATTGAAGAACGTGGTGTATATAGAATTCACCAATTCGAAAAACAAGAAATGATTGTTGTTTGTGAGCCTGAAGATAGTTGGAATTGGTATGAAAAAATGTGGTCATATACTGTTGAATTTTTTAGAAGTATGAATATTCCAGTAAGAACTTTGGAATGTTGTAGTGGAGATTTAGCAGATTTAAAAGCAAAATCTTGTGATGTGGAAGCTTGGTCTCCTAGACAACAAAAATATTTTGAAGTGGGTAGTTGTTCAAATTTAACAGATGCACAAGCAAGACGTTTAGGTATTCGTATTAAAGGTGAAAAAGGAAACTATTTTGCACATACTTTAAATAATACGGTTGTTGCTCCACCTCGTATGTTAATTGCTATTATGGAAAATAACTATCAACCAGATGGTAGTGTGATTGTTCCTGAAGTATTAAGACCATATATGGGTGGACTTGAAAAAATTGAACCTAAGAAAAAATAGCTTCTATTGAATAAATATTATTTAAAGAAAGCTTTTATATTTATTTATATTTTATGTTTTATGTTTTTAATTTTATAATATATATTATTTTATATACTATAAAAAATTTATATAAATGTTCTAAAAGGAGAAGAAAAAAATGAATAAAAATGTAACAATGATTGTTGGTGTTAAATGGGGAGACGAAGGAAAAGGAAAAATTGCTGCCATAGAAGCACAAAATGCAAAATTAGTTATTAGAGCAACTGGTGGAAGTAATGCTGGACATACTGTCATTTATAAAGGACAAAAATTACCATTACATTTAGTTCCTGGAGGAATTGCTTATCCTCAAACAACTTGTATTATTGGACCTGGAGTTGTTCTAGATTTAGAAGTATTATTTGAAGAACTTGCATTTTTAAAGAAATGTGGTATTCCAGATATTGAATCAAGATTAAAAATTAGTGGACGTACACATGTCACACTTCCTTATCATAAAGATTTAGATGGTTTATATGAAGCTTTAAAAAATAAACCTGTTGGAACAACCAAAAGAGGAATTGGTCCAACTTATGCAGATAAAAGTAATCGTATTGGTATTAGAATGTATGACTTACTTCTTCCAGAAGATGAATTAACTCATAAAATTGAAGAAGCTACTAAAGTACATAATCAAGTTTTTAAAGCAAACCATATGGAAGAATGTATTGTAGATAGCAAAAAATTAGGAAAACAATATCATGAGTATGGAGAAAAATTAAAAAATTATATTACAGATATTGAACCTCTTATCTTCAATAGTATTAAACATAATGAAAAAATCGTTGTAGAAGGTGCACAAGCTTTCCGTTTAGACTTAGATCACGGAGATTACCCAATGGTTACCAGCTCACACCCTGTTGTTTCAGGTACACTTTGTGGAGCAGCTTTACCTGCACAAGCTTTAAATGTTGTGATTGGTGTTGATAAAGCATACAATAGTAGAGTTGGTAATGGTCCATTCCCTACTGAATTACCAGCTTCCATTGATGAAAATGGAAATGTTATCAAAGATGCCACACCTTTAGAAGGTGATGTTGTTCGTGATACAGGACATGAATATGGTACAACAACAGGTCGTCCTCGTAGATGTGGTTGGATGGATTGTCCTATCCTTTGTTCTGCTAAATTCACTTCTGGTATTGACTACTTATGTTTAAATCATTTAGATACTTTAGGAGAAATTGGTAAAAAATTAGGATATGTTAAAGTTTGTACAAGTTATATGTATAAAGGTGAAAAAATCCATCATTATCCTGATGATATCATGGTAACAGGTGAAATTCCTGAACCTATTTATGAAACTTTAGAAGGTGGTTGGACAATTGATTCATCTTGTAAAAAATATGAAGACCTTCCAGAGCTTGCAAGAAAATTTGTTGAAATTGTAGAAAAGGCTTCTGGTATTCCTGTTAAATATATAGGAACTGGTCCAGCTAGTGATGATTTAATTGTAAGAGAAGATATTTAGGAGATTTTTAATTATGAATATACACAATCCTCAATTTGAAATATCAGCAGTTGGTCCAAAACAATATCCTAATAACCACTTGCCTGAAATCGTTTTGGTTGGAAAATCTAATGTTGGAAAATCTAGTTTTATCAATACCATGATTAATAGAAAAAAATTAGCCAGAACCAGTAGTGAACCTCGGAAAAACTCGTCAAATCAATTTTTACAATATGGATGATATTTTTTATTTTGTAGATTTACCTGGTTATGGATATAGTAAAATGTCAAAAAAAGAACAAGAACAAGTAGGAAAGTTTATAGAACAATATTTATTTCATAGAAAAGAAATTACGCTAATTGTCTTTTTAATTGATATTAGACATTCTCCTACTAGTAATGACAAACTTATGTATAACTATATTATTTCTTCTGGATTACCTTGTTTAATTCTTGCCAATAAAGCGGATAAAATTGCAGTTACCAAGGTAGATGATACCGTAAAATTACTACAAAAAGAATTAAATCCAATTGGTGATATTCCTACCCTACCTTTTTCTTCTGAAAGAAAAATTTACACAGAAAAAGTTTGGAATTTTATTGATCAATTTCTATTAAACGAATAATTGTTAATATACAGAATTCTATATATGTTAAAATGAGAAAATAGGCACCTCTCAAAACAAGTTTGAGATTCTCCTACTTTCTCATTTAATTATTCTTCATCTTATGATATCGTTGTACTTTTCTTCTCATCTTATTTTTATAGACCTTTTGATTATAAAGAAATTTTATAACAAGAAAAATACATATACATATAGTCGTTATTTTAGACTGCAAAATTTTAAGCAAAATACCTAAAACAGGCGTATGATTTATTACCTTACCAATTATTTCATTTTTTGATATAGTTTCTGAATCTATATAATAATTACTGTTTGATTTCGTATGATATACAATTTTTCCATCTATACTTTCTATCTTTACCACTTTATTGATTCTTACTTTCCCATTTACAATATATGCAATATTATCCTTTACTTCTACCGCATTATTTTGATATGCCTTTGCTATGATAAGAGAATTTTTTGAGATTTCTGGTTTCATTAAATTTGTTTCCATTGAAAATAAACTAATCCCAAATAAATTAAAATACTCTTTCTCCTTTATTGTCATATTGACTAAGAAAAGTAAATTTAATAAAATACAGCATTCTAAAAATATATATCCTATTTTAAAAATTATTTTTTTACTTTTAACTTTTTTAAAAAAATTAATCCTGTTTTCTTTTTTCTTGTTCAATTTTTCTTTTTTCTCTCCTGTTTTCCAGTTTTTCATCTTTTCTAATTTTAAAGAATAATGTAATTAGCAAAATTAAAATTATAAATAGAAATACAATCTGATTTTCTAGTGCATATATAAAATATCCTAGTTTTGGTATCGTTAAGACATTTTGCCCTTCAATTTCGCTATATTCTATTTTTTCATTATCTTCTAAATTATTGTTATCTCCTTTTGTTGTATATTGCTTTTTTTCATCTTGTTCATCTATATGAGTAATTCGGTGTGTAATAACCTTATCTTGTTGTTTAAAGGTTATTACATCACCTGCTTGTAATTTTTCTTCCTGCACCTTTTTTACAATTATCACATCTCCTGTATTTATAGATGGTGACATACTGTCTGTCGTTATCCTATATGCCTTATATCCAAACAAGCTAATATCTTCTATTTTATTGATGCAAGAAATAAAGACTAATATAATATTATATAATAAAATAATGATAATTATATCGATTATTCTTTTCGTGATTTTTGCATTTTTCTTTCGTTTATTTATGGTTTCAATATCGTATTTCATCTTTCATTTTCCTTATTTTATAACTATATATTCATATGCTTCTCCAACATAGTTTTCTCCATCATATAACTTATATACCAATTTATAAGTTCCTGTCATTAAGTCTGTTTTTAATCTTAAATTATACTCTTGTGTTTCAATTGGATTTTCAAATGCTATATATTCTTTATCTATATTTTCTCCCTTATCTGCTTTTTCTAATTGATATAACACATAATCTTGTAAATCAACTTTTTCATATTCCATATCATATATATCATTATATGTTCTTCTATATAGTGAAACTGTTATATTTGGATTATCTAATGCTGATGAGTATTCTACCGTACTGACTAGTGAATTTGTTCCATCCACTGTATTTCCTGTTTCTTTATCTACTATTTTTGCAGTATCATTTGTGATTACTTTTAATCCATATGCTGAATTAATAATTGTTGCATTTAATTCTATTTTATCTGATGCTGTAAGTCCATAATAGATTCCATCTGATGAACCAAATGATTCTATCACTATTTTATAATTTCCTGTTGCCCAAGTTGTATTATCTTGCGTATTTATTTTTATCCTTGCTAATACATCTGTTACTTTATCTGCTATACTAATTCTTGTAGTTCCATCAACTCTTGGATAATATTTTTGTCCATCTAATTCAAAATTGACACCAAGTAAACTATCAATACCTAATCTGTTTCCATCAATATCATAAATAGATATTTTAATTCCTAATTTTTTATCAAAGTATTGTGTGTCATAAACTGTCTTTGAATCTACAATCGTTTGTGTAAATGTTGTTTCTACATTTAAATTTGCTTGATTTCCTAAATAAATGGTTGTAGGTTCAATACTTCCATTTAATTTAATTTCTGCATCTTGATTACAATAAACCGAATATTTTAAAACATCTCTTTGAATACCAATAACCCCAACTAATGTTTGATTATTATCATTTCTTAATTCCATTAGTAATGAATTATTTGTTATATTCTCTTGCATATTTGTATCTGCAAAACTTACATGGAAAATAAAATTTTCATAAAATGTATTCTGGTCTTGTAAATAATAATTCTTACTTTCTTCTTGTTCATTGTATTTTCCATTTTCACTACCCATTACTATAAAATCTTCTAAATAATATACATATTTATTTTGTGCTACATCATCAGCTGTTACTATATAATAATAATATTTATTTGTTACCATATCCAACATAGTAAGTTTTGTATTTTCAGGAAAACAATAAGGTGCTCCATTTGAATCTGTTGATATTAATGCTCTTCTATAACTAAAGAATTCATCATAATAATTATAGTCTTCTTTATCTTCTTCATCTATTTGATCTATAGAAAATGTATGTGAGAAATATGCTGAAAAATCACTTTTACTTGTTATTGTAGTATCTGTTGATGTGAACAATCCAAATTTTTGTCCTGGTGTAATGGCACCTTCATAGAAGTCATCTTGGAATAAATTACTTGATAGTGTTACAACTATATTTATCCAAGATATATCATATTTCAAATCATCTATCGGTGTTAATACTTGTAACATTATTGATACTTCTCCTAAAGGTCTTTTTTCTGATATGTTTTGTGAGTGATATAAACAAATATTAAATGTTGGTGCATAACTTGAATTGTCTTTATTGTATTCCTTTGTTCCTGTATAGCTTCCTCCATTTTCTGTTAAAAATGTTGTTTCTCCTTTTGTTTCCCATCCAGTGTTTCCTGTTTCTATTGTTAATCCTAATAAATTATTGGCTTTATTTTCATCTGGTTCAATTGGATTTATTTCACTTGGATTTATTAATTCTACACCATTCATAAGTCCTGGTGAAACACCTGTTACAATATATTTTACATTAGGTGTTGAAAATCCTTGTAATAAAATTTCTTTTGTTCCAAGTGTTATATATTTTGAGGCAGATAATTCTACATTAATTGTTTCTACATTTTTTTGTTCTCCTGCAATCCACATATAATATGTATCATTTTCTGGTGTTGGCGTAATATAATTTGATTTAATGACACCATTATCATTATAATTTGTATAAAATCCATCTACTTTTATATCATGGTTTACTAAATGCTGTCCAAGTACATAAGCATTAGATAAAAACACACCTTCATTTTCTATTGTATCTCCATTATTATATCCATGATAATATAATCCTGTACTTGTAGCTGGACCATTTCTACTTGAAAATAGTCCAAAGAAGAACATTCCTGAAACTTCTCCATAAGTTGTTACTTGTTCATTTGTTGCTACATTCAAATTTTTTCCTTCTAACATATAAATTCTATTATCAACATTTTTTACAGTTTCTCCTGTATCTTCATTGATAGTTGCATATCCTTTTTGCTCATTTCCGTTTTCATCATCTACAACACTAGATAATTTTGTAAGTAAGTTCGCACCATTTTGAAGATATAATACAGAATTATTTTTTAATTTTACTTCATCTACTCTACTTATTGAGAAAAATGTAGTTGCATATTCATTTGTTCTATCTGTCGCTCCTGATAATGATATTGATGAATTTATTATTGTTGCTAAATTAGCTCTTTGAAGTGATATGTTCATTTGTGGATCATCTGGTGTTCCATAATTCTTAATTGTTATATAGCTTTTTCCACTTGTACTTGAAGCATTTCCTGAACCAAATATACTTCCTGTCGTAATAAAGTTTTCATGCTTATTTCCATCTATTAAAATATCTATTCCATCAGTTACACTTATAAATGAGAAGTCATATTCTTCATCACCTTCTGCATTTGCTTCTCCTCCGCCAAATATTGTTCCTACAATGTTTATATCTCCTATTTCTAGTGAATTATCTCCTACTGCATCATAACCTATTTTAGTTGAAGTCGTACCATATACAACAGAAGTATTTGCTCCTCCATATACATTTCCTCCAACAGTTCCACCAACAATTTTCACATTGCTTGAAGTATGATTTGTTTCTGTTCCTGTTTGACCTTTATTACCTCCTCCAAATACATTTTGGGCTATATTATTTTTTGTTCCGTCCATTATTAAATTAGTTGTTCCATATACGGTAGCTGTTTCTCCATTTCCTCCTGCATATAAACTGTTTCCTATTATTGAATCTTTTACATGTACATTTGTATTTCCTGCAACTGTACCTTCATTACCACCGCCGTATACATTATCTCCTACATTAGCATTAAATAGATATACATTTGTGTCTGTTTCTACTCCTGCTTCGTTTCCTCCTCCGTATATAGCTTGTAATACCTGTCCATGAACATTTACATTTGTTATATGTGTTGAAACTTTATTTCCACCTCCATATACATTTGTTATTGTTCCTCCATTTATTGTAATATACGGAGTTTTACAAGTTCCTCCTAGATTGTTTCCGCCATAGACATTTTCATAATTTCCACTATTTATTTCTACTGTTGTTACATTTACTGTTCCTGATGAATTTGATCCACCAAATAAATCTTTAACATTTGCACCTTCTCCATATATATATGTTTCTGGTACTCCCGCTTCATTTCCTCCTCCATATACTGCCGGTATTTGATTGTCTGACTTTCTTAAGATTATTGTTGTTTTATTTGTATCTACTTGGTTTCCTCCACCATAAACAGCTGAAGTTATACTTCCTCCATTTATTGCAACATTTGCATCTTGTGTTGTTCCTCCTATATTGTTTCCACCATAAATATTTTCATAATTTCCACTATTTATTTCTACTGTTGTTATATTTACTGTTCCTGATGAATTTGATCCGCCAAATAAATCTTTAACATTTGCACCTTCTCCATATATATATGTTTCTGGCACTCCTGCTTCATTTCCTCCTCCATATACTGCTGGTATTTGGTTATCTGATTTTCTTAAGATTATTGTTGTTTTATTTGTATCTACTCGGTTTCCTCCACCATAAACAGCTGAAGTTATACTTCCTCCATTTATTGTAACATTTGCATCTTGTGTTGTTCCTCCTATATTATTTCCGCCATAAATTGTTCCTACTGTTCCTGATTGTGTTTCAATATTCGTTTTATTTACTGTTCCTGTTTGATTAGAACCACCATAAATTGTTACAGTATTTCCTCCATTTACTAAAACATCTGTTGTTTCTACATCTGCACTATTTCCTCCTGCATATACATTTGTAGAATTTCCTCCTGTTATATTTGTTGTAGTTGTTATAACTTTTGCCTGATTTCCTCCTGCAAACACATCTGTATTTGTTCCATTTTTTATATTTACAATAGAATTTTCTACCTCTGCTCTATTTCCTCCTCCATATACTAGAGTATTTGAGCCTCCATTTATATTTACTTCTGTATCTCCTACAATTTCTCCATCATTTCCACCACCGTAAATTGCTTGCAAATGATTTCCAGAATTTATATTTACGATTGTATTTCCTTCTGTTTTGGCGATATTTCCTCCACCATAAACTTCAGAACTTAAATTGCTACTAATATTTACATTGGAATTTCCTACTAATTTTGCCATTTCTCCATATCCAGAAACTCCTGCTCCTGCTCCAAAGATTCTTCCATTTATTGTAGGTGAGCCAGAAATATTAATTGTTGATATTCCTTCCATTCCGGCTAAATTTGGTAATGATGAATAATTATATCCTCGTCCTGAACCATAAATATCTCCTTCAATTATAGGTGATCCAGAAATTGTTATATTACTATTACCATATAAAAATCCACCGGTCATCTGCCGTTACATGTCTATTTAGATATTCAGTATAACCATATCCTCCTCCATAGACATCTCCTCTAATTGTTCCTCCTGTAATGTTGATATTTACAGAACTATCAAATTCTTGTCCATAACTTTTATATGGATCAGATGAATTTTCACTATAACCTGTGACACCACCTGCTCCTGCACCATAAATATTATCTGTTATTTCTCCGCCAGATATATTTATTGTAACAGTTCCATAATAATATGAGTCACAAGTATTTCCAGTTCCATTCGGATCACCTACAACACCCATATTTCTACCTAAACATCCACCATATAGTTCCTCGATACTTCCACCTGTTACATTAATTGTAGATGTTCCCAAAAATGTATTTTCTGGGTAATTCCAATTTCTTGGCCTTGTTTGTGAATCACCAATACTTCCTCCAATTAGACGACCAACACTACCATTTTTTATATTTTGGATAACATTTGAATAGTTATTTCCTGCAGCAGAACCTCCTGTTAACAAGTTTACATCATAATCATAACTTCCTTTAGTACTATTTTTTATGTCAATTGTAATTTCTACATGAAAACTATCTTCTTTAGAAGAACCCATAAAATCATGAGATGTTGTTTGTCCTTGACCACTTGACGTTCCAGGGCTTCCACCACCTATAATTCTTCCATAAGCTCCACTTTTAATAATGATTTTCGAATTATTTCTAGGAAGTTGTCTTTCGTTATATGCACACCAACCTGCTATAATATGAACAGCTGGTGCATTTCCTCCAAGTAATCCCTGATTGGTATTAGAATCTGCATATCCAACCATTGTTACACCTTCGCCAATTGTCATGTTATATCCTTGTAGATACAAGTATAACTGCTGTTCTCCTGACCACCAAGAAGAATCGTCTGTTCCATACCAGTCCAAATACATAAAATTCGTATTAGCAGTTAAATATCGATAAGAAGATGTTCCACTGTAGAAATATAATCTTCCATTATAATCTATTCCATCGTACTTTCCTGTTATTGTTGCTGGTTTATTATATGTACTACTATTTGCTGAATTGAAAAATGAGTTAGATGAATAATTTCCCATTATTACAATTATATTACTATTTGTTGTTCCATTTCTATCTAATTTTCCATAAGCTGTACTTAAATTCTGTACTGGAGTTTGTGGTGTAAGTCCATCATTTCGATTATTTCCGCCATTATACTGAACATATATTACAGTTCTATTTCCATAAATAAAGCTGTTTTCAGTAGACATTTGAGGTATTTTTTCATTTGTTGCAACTAATCTATATTCCATACCATCTTGTAGATTATCTAAGTAAAGTCCTGTCTCACCTTCTAATAAGTTTTCTTCTCCTGCTATATCTAATTCATACCATTGGAAAGTAAAATCGTCTACTGTAGTATATTTAAGCCCTGGTCCTTCTAGACTTGCAGTTACGCTGTCATTATTTTCATTTATATCAAATACTATTTCTACTCCTAATCTTTCTATAGTAAATCTAACTGCTGTGTAATATTCTCCATCAAATACTACAACTACCCAGTTTTCATCTTCTTCATAATTTTCTTGCCATGTATATGATAAACCATCTATAGAAGTATCTTCTTCTCCATTTTTATACCAGGTAGTTTCATAATTTCCTATTTGCCACGGATCTGTTATTTCCAAATTATAAGTATTTTCAGGATTTTCATTTACAGATGATGTTAATCTTTCTTTAAAAGTAAATGTTCCATTTTCATAAAGCCATGGAAGATATGAACTATTACTATTTGTGTTATTATTAAATACATTTAGCATAGAGTTCATATCAGTTGTGTAAGTACCTTTGTTAAGGCCTTGCACATATCCGATATTATTAGAACTATTACTTATTCTTTGATTTGAATTTCCAGATGTTACACTTCCTGTAAAACTTCTATTTTTCGCTTTATAGTTCGTATAATATAAATTATTTGTTGTTAAATTCCCTGCATCATTTCCATTCCAAATAGTTGAAAAAGTATTATATGCTGTATAACTTGTATTATTTATTAATGCCCCAAAAATCGGTCCTATAAAACCATTAGAATTAATTGTTCCTGAATACAATGAATTTGTTGGCCAAACTGCTTGAGATCTTATTGTTCCTACAATTCCTCCTGTATGATATTGACCATATCCATTATAATCTATGTCACTACCAAACCATCCTCCATCAATTGTTCCTTGTTCTGCTGTTGCATCTAAACTAATTTGTACTTGAGAATAACAATTATCTATTACATAAGTCATCCCATTTCCAGGGTTGTTATTGTTATTATATGTATTTCCTACATACCCTACAACTCCACCTACTGAAAATTGGAAAGGACTATCTACTAGATTTATTACATTTGTATCTTGTATTACGCTATTGTTTACTATAACATTTGTAACACTTGCATTTCTATACATACTTCCTGTTAAAGTTCCAATGTGCAAACCTTCATCATCTTGATTTACACTTCCTCCACCCCAACCACTTCCTTGTCTTATAGTGCCTGTATCTCCACTTGCTGTTATTTGAATGGTTATGCTAGAAAGTTCAACATTTCTTATGATACTTCTTGTATTTCCCCCTCCTATGCTTGCAAAAATACCATAGCTTTCATATGTTCTATTTGGCAAACTTGATACATTAATTGTAGCATTAGTAATAGTATGTCCTGCTCCATCAAAAATTCCTCTAAATGAATTTTGAGATGTTCCTATTGGTGTCCATTCTCTTCCGCCTAAATCTATATCATTTGCAAGTTGGAAATATCTTCCTTCATAATTTTCTCCGTTTCTTACTTTTTGTCCTAAAAATGCTAATTCTGCACCTGTTGATATTAAATATGGTCTTGCTTCTGTTCCTTCTCCCCAAGCAAAACTATCTGATACACTTCCATCCCATGCTGTTACATCTGTACTTAATGCCATTGTCATAATAAGTTGATTACTTGCTGTTTCACTTTCAATTGGTTCTTCTATATTTTCTTCAGAAATAATTGCTCCTTCTTCTCGTTCTAATAAAACAAATTCAGATAAACTTTCTGTTTTGAAACCAATTTTATTTTCACCAAGTTCTATCTCATCTATTTCTTGTAATTTTACTGTTCCTTCTTCTGCATCTATTTCTACAGTTTCATTTGCTTGTGTTTTTTCTACTTCTTCTATTTCTTTTTTATCTAAAATATGTATTACTTTAAATTCTTTTTTCTTATCTTTTCCTACATCTTCTTTTTCAATCTCTATTGTTAAATTTTCTAAAAAATCTGCCTTGTTTCCTTTTTCATCTAGTAGACTAATATCGTAAGCAGAATTAAAACCATATTCTGTTAGATATGAATCTACTTCTGTTACATCTTCTTTTGCCTTTTCTTCTACTTTTAAAGTAGTATTATCCACAATGTATCCTCTAACTGTTATTACTTTTTCTTCCAATTCTTCAGTAGTATATTCTTGATTGTAATAAATCCTTCCATCTTCTTCTTTTTTATCATAATCTACTTCTAATTCTATTTTTTTACTTTCAACTTCTTCGTTTGTTAAATATATTTTTTCTCCAGGTTGTTTCGAAGTTGTTTTCAAACTTTCTGTACTAGTTGTAGCAGATTCATTATTAGTCGAATTGGTTGTATTAAATACATTAGATGTGTTTTGTTCGTTTTTTTTGCTCTTATCTTCTGCAACTTCTTTTTCAGTTATATAATATTTGCTTACTTTTTTTCCATCTATTCTTTCTGGAAGTTTAAATGAATATCCACTCTCTCCTTCGTCTATTGCTTCCAGTTTAATACTACCATCTTGAATTAAAGCGCTTTTGTCTTTTGCATTTAATGTTATTTCTAGTAATTTATTAGCTTGTGAGTCTGTAAAAGCTTTTATTTGTAGGATTAGTAAACAAATTAAAATTATTAATAAAACAATTTTCTTTTTATTTATTTTTTCCTTCATTCTTGTCTTCCTTTATTATTATTTATTTTTTAATAATTCTTTTATTTTACAAACTATATCTATATCTTCTATTTTCAATCCTGTATTTTCTAAATTCAAACTAATTTCTATTGCTTTCAAATTTCTTACTAAAGCCTCTATATTTTCCTCGTCCAAATCTTCTTTCTCTACTTTAAAGTTTAATAATCTATATCTATCTTTTATAATTATTTGTACATTTTTGTCATCTGATATATGAATATTTTTCATTATTGTATGATATGGGCTCTTCATAAAAGTTTTTAATTTTACTATTTGTTCTTCTATTTCTTGTGCTTCTATTTGATGATTATTTTTTATTAAGCAATTTGCTAGATAACTGTAATCAGATTTTGCAAGTATTAATATTTCATATAAGCTTGAGTTATCTCTTACATTTTCATATATTTTTTGGTTGAATTGTTCTTTATCTAATTCTTTATATAATTCTTGTAATTCTGAAATTAGTTTTTCTTGTTCGATATTTTTTCCTTTTGCCTTCTTAAAAAATCCTTTTTTGTTGACTTTTTTTAATTTCTTTTCTGCAGATTCTATTTGTTTTTTAACTTCTGAAAATTTCTTCTTATTTTCTTCTTTTTTGCTATAAATATCTTTTATATCATCTATTATGAATTTAAATTCCATATAATTTTTGTATTCATATATATTTTTTAAAAAGTTTTCTATATTTTTATTTATTTGTTCTTTATCTATATCTTTATTATCTATTAATTTATCATATATTTCATTTATTTTAGTTTCTGTATAATCTTGTGTTTTTAATTCTCCTTCTAAAAATTTATTAAGTAATAGTTTTTTATCTTTTTGTTCTTTTTCATTTAATTTTTCTTTTAATTCATTGTAAGCTTTTATGATTTCTTCTGGAGTTTTATCCCATTTTTTTAATAAATCACTTTTTGCTTTTTCATAATATTTATCAATTATATTTTTATTTTTTAAATAAATATTTCTAATGTTTAAACCTATTTGCATTAGTATTTCTGGACATTTCCAATAAATTTCTTCAAATTTGTTTTTTAGTTTTTCTGATGAATTATAGTCTTTTTCACTTAAAAATACTTTCATGTATTCTTTGGTATATTCACTATAATTAAAATCTTCTTTAGTTAGGTTTATTTCTACTTCTTGAAACATTTTTATGCATTCTGATATTTCTTTATTTACATCATCTAAATTTGTTCTATAATATCTACTTAAATTATATAAGATTCTATCTAAATTCATTTTTTCAAAAGAATTTTTCTCATCACTTAATAAATACAACACTTTTTCTATTGTATTTATTCTTCCTTTTAATAATTCTATTTCACTATCTTCTTCAACATTAATAAAAGAATTATATTCTTTTTCTAATTCTTCTATTATTTCTGTTCTATATCTCTTATATGTCTTTTCTAATTCTTTTACTTTTTCTAGATATTTTTGTTCGTTTTTTTCATTATTTTTTGGAAGTGTTGATAATATTTCTTTTTCTACACTTATTTTTTCTACTGCATTACTTATTTCTTGGAAATTTTTCATTATACTCCATCCTTTATTCTTTATTTTCTATTGTTTCTTTTTCTTTATCTAAAAAGTCTAAAAAATTGTTTATTTCACCATATATTTCAATCATTTCATCTATATTTTTATTTAACATTTTTATACCTCCAATATACGATTTTATTCTATCATAAGAGCCTTTTTTATGCAATTATTTTTCGACATTTTTCCATCTAAAACAGACAAAAAATATACACTAATATAATTTTTATATTAGTGCATATTTTTTATTTATTAATCTTAACTTATGGTTTTTAATTTTCTGGTGCATTTAATTCAATATTAAATGCTATATCTGTTCCTGATGCAGAGTTATCACAGTCAACATCTTGTCCTTCAACCCACATATAAATTCTTACTTTTGTAATACCTTCATCTATATGGAAGAAGTTTTCTACTGGTGTAATTCCATCATCTGTTCCTTTATTAGTTGTTGTTAATCCTGCACCTTTCATTTCAGCAAAATGAGTACTATCTGTACCATCATTGATTGTAGCTCTATCTATTGGGCTTGTAATTTCTGTTTTAATTCCATAATATTTTACTGGAGCTCCACCATCTGTTATGCTTCCTCTTAAATTCGTATATGGGTTATTTGAAATAGCTTCTTGTGTATGTGAACCTGCATTTGGTTCCCAAATTACAGTCTTTCTATTTCCTTCACTAAATGATGTACCACCAACTTGTGCTGTAACTGTTGAAGTTCCTGTTGTTTCTGGAAGTGTTCCTTCATTTATTAACGCAACTCTTGCAGCATTTTCTAGTCCTTTACTTGTTCCTACTGCTGAAACATTTGAATTTGCTGTTAATGTTAAATCCATAGCTTCATCTGCTTTTAAGAATATATCAAAAACAATATATCTATTAGTTGTGCTATCAGTTTCTTTTTTTGCTGTTAAAGCATATATACCACCTTGATCTTCATCTGGTGCCATAGTACCATAAAACATATTCATATTTCCATCTGTTACTGATCCATCTGTAGAAACAGGTTCCATTGATGTTGGTACTCTATTTGTATTTCCAGCATATGCTCCACCTGTTATGTCAGCATTTGTAATAACTGCTTTCCAATCTACCGCATTTGTTGAAATTTGTAAACCATTTGATGCTTGTACGTTTACTTCTAATGTATCAATGCTTACTGTTCTGTTTGCTGTAAACCATGCATATGTTGATGCAATTAATAATATTGCTATTAGTAATAAAACTAATAAAGATGATTTTAAATTTTTTCTGTTTTCTTTTCTTTTGCTCATTATATTTACCCCTTCTTTACTAAAATAATTCATTAATAAATTATCATAACACTTTTTCTCTGTCAATAATTGTAGATATTTTGTAATATAATTGTAATTTTTGTCATTTTTGTAATATTATTGTAATATTATTCTTGTGCAATATGTTCTTCTGTTATTTCCATATGCATTTTCATTTCTCCACCAATTAAGGCATCTACACAATCTGGATCATCACCTTCAATAAATATGACAATTGTAAATTTATCAATATCTCCTGGTTTAAAATCTTGTCTTCCTTCAACACAAACTTCTTGTGGTGAGAAAAACTTTGTAGTTCCAGTTTCCGCTTCTCCAGTTCTTTCATTTGCTCTCGCATAAATGGTTTTTTCACCATTTCTAATAACCATAACTCTTACTGCTCTATCTACATTTTTAATAACATCATCAACCAAAATTTCATACCAATAATTAACAACATCACTCCCTTTATTTTCTATATAAAATGTGTATGCAAAATAATTATCTCCGTTATGACTTCCCTCTCCTTGAGAATCTAAATCGCTTGGTAGCCAATTTACAGAAATATTATCAATAAAGTCTGCTCTTGTTGCTCTTAATTGCCTTTTATCCTCTTTTTCTTCTAATCTTTCATACATGATAATTCCACTTTTTAAAGCAAAGTTATCATCAAGAGATATTGTAAAGTCCCCACCTTCATATGCTATCCTAAGCAAGAAATATATAATTATCAAAAATAGTAACATGATTAATATTCCTGCTTTAACATGTCTAATTTTCTGTTCTCTTAATTTAACTTTTTCAGAACCAAGTTTCATCTTTTTTTCTTGTTTTAAAATATCTTCTTTTCTTTTTTCAAATTTTTCTTTATTTTCTTCTGTTTCTTTTGTTTTTAGCTTTTCCATCTTTTTTCTCCTTTTAGCACTTTGTTTTCATTTTTTCTATTTTTATTTATCTTTAATTTTTTTCTATAATTATCTCCTATTGATTTATTAAAATTCCTATGATAAAATTTTAAAAAACAAGTAAAGGATTTATACTTATGAAAAATTATAAGAAATTTATTTTATTAATTATTTCAATTTTAATACTTTGTTTAGTATTTTTCTTAATTCAAATATTTGCAAAATATTTAACATCTGCATCTGGTAATACTTCTATGAATGTTGCAAGATGGAATATTTTAGTAAATAATACCTCAATTAAAAATAATACTGATATATCAAATACTTTAGTCCCAGTATTCCCTGGGAACGATAATATTGCTTCTGGAATCATTGCACCAACAGCAGAAGGTTATTTTGATTTAAATTTTGATTTCAAAGATGCTGATGTTTCATTCGAATACGAAATATCGACAACTGTTGATGCTAATAGTTCTGTAAAAGATTTGATTTTAACAGGTTACACTATAGATGATGGTGAAAAAATAGAATTTTCTAATAACCATTCCATTAAAGATACCATTTTACTTACAGATAATGTTGATACCAGAAAAATTCGTGTATTTGTAACTTGGGATGATGGTCAAAATTCTACAATGGATAATGAAGCAGATACTTTAGCTACTACTTCAAACAATCCAGCACTTCTTCATGTTAATATTTCATTTACACAAATAGCTGAATAATCATTAAGTAAAATAAGACTAGAATTACTTTAGTCTTATTTTTATTCTTTTATTTGTGTTGCAATAAGTTCTAAATTTAGTACTATACTTTCTTTTCCAGGATTTAAAGAATAATATTCATATGCTTTATTTCCCCAATATGTGTCTAAATTATCATTTCCTGATTCAAATAACCAATGAACCGTAACTTTAAAACTCCCCTTTTCATTTGAATTTAACTCTGAATTCCCATCTGTTGAAATACTAATTTTAAAAGGATATTCTTGTTCTACTTTTTGCTCTATATCATCACTGGTTAATCCTGTATCTTCATTTGCTTCAAATTTTTCTCCCATTATTTCTAATGATTTTATCTCATATGTCAGTATGGCTGGAGTTTCTCCTTTATTATGTACTTCGATTTCTTTTTCAAAAGTATCCATACCTGGATATATTCTATCTACCAAAATTTGCATATTACTTGTAATTTGCTCTTCTCCACTTATAAATTCAACATTCCATGAGCTAACATGAACACTTAAGTCAAGAGAAACCCTTGTAGCATAAATAAACCATGCAAATGTATTTACAATGAGTAATACTAGTAAAATTATTAAATTCCTTAATTTTATCTTTTTTAAAACTTTAACTATTTTCTCCATTGTCCTTTTTATCATCACCATCTTTTTCTTGGTCTTTCTTTTTCTTGGTCTTTATCATCTTCTGTTTCTTCTCTTAATTCTTCCTCATCATCATCTTTTCTTAAATAATACCTTATTTGTCTAAATATTATAATTGCAATTGGAACAAATATAATAAAGTAAAATACATAAATATTTTTAATTATTTGGCTTATAAAACTTAATGTCTGAACTTTATATATTACTTTTCCATAAACTTGTGTACTATCAATTTCTGGATCTTCTTCTGTATTGGCAATACCTTTTGTTATAATTTTTTTGTTTCCTTCTTCATCCCTAATAGACACAACTTGGTGTGTTACAACTTTACCGTTAAAACTGCCTTCTTTTCCTCTATAAACAATATCATCTCCTATTTGAATATCCTTTGGGTTAATCTCTTTTGAAATCAAAATATCTCCAACTTCATATTTAGGCTCCATACTTCCTGTTGCTACTGTAAACAATCTATATCCACCAAGTGATATTGAATTATCTGATGCTCTTTGTAAAATCACAACAACTAGCATAAGTAATACTATTACAAATAATAAAATATATAAAATATTTCCAATTATTTTTAAAGCTTTATTTTCTTTTATTTTTTTAAATAGTTCTTTCATTGTTAATCTTCCTTTTCTACTTTACTTAAATATTTATCAATATGTTCTCTAAATATTTTTTGTATTTCTTTAATTGCTTCCAATTTTTTATATTTAATAATTTCATATTTATTAGCAATTAATTTGTTTATCTCTTCTTCTGTTAAATCTTGATCCATGTCTACTAAATTATTTACCATTTGTTCTAAAATTGTGTCTTTTAAATCTTCTCTTGTTCCTTCACTTTCTGCTTCATCTTGATCTAAAGTTTTCATTATCAAATATTGTAACATAAATGTTTCATCAAAAAGTTTTTTCTTTTCTCCATTATCCATATAATCTTGATTTTCTTCTATATCTTTGGTTTTATCATCAAAATTATCTCTTAAATAGTTCCATAGTTTCATTGCATATTGAAAATTTACATTTTTTAGTATTACATTTGTCTTTTTTATTGGTTCTCTTACTAAACTTATATGTAATTTATCAATTGTCTTATATACTTCTGATGATGTTAAATCCAGTATCCTTTGTTCTACTTCTTTTATTTTTTCTAATATTTCTTTTGTTTCACTTTCATTATCATTATTATCACCATCTAATGAAGAGTTTAATGAAAGGCTTACTTCAACCTTTTCTTTATCTGTTTTAGATAATGCTTTATAATCTAAAGATTTATCATTTTTATTTTGCTTATTTACGTTTTCTTCTAAAGTATGTTTTCTTCTTTCTATAAACATCTTCATATTTTGAATTAAAGTATAAATTAATCTGTTTTCATATGTATTATAACTTTCCTCTTTATTGATATTTAATATTTTAGATGGTGTTACATCTCCTGTTTTTTTATCTATACTCTGAATCAAGTTAGTATTTTTAGATAAATGTTTTATACTATCTACTGTTATCTTTCTTGCTAATTCTATTTTTACTATTTCTTCTTCATTTACAATAAAACGGTTAGGTGACCTTAATATATTATCTATATAAGGTATGATTTCTTCCATTTTTTCTATCCATTCTATGTCTTTTATTTCTCTTTTTGAATCTATTTTTATTCTTAAACTTGAATCTACATCATCTATAAATTTTTTAGATTTATCTCTATTTGTATTTTCATAAATATCAATTATTTCTAAATCACTCATATTTTTGTTCCTTTTAATTTTTTATTTCTATGTTAATTTTTTAAGTCTCAATAAATATTCTATACATTCTTTCATTTTATTTTTTCCAAATGTTTCATCTAAAAATTCTACATAAGGATCTATTTCATCTCTTATATATGCCACATTTAATTGTTCGAATTTTCTTAAAATTTTCTTTGCGATAAAATAATCTACTCCTGATATTTCATCTCCACCACAAGCAACATATACTGGCACAAATTTTTTCATATGAGAAACGATACGGTTACCAAATGCTATACGGAAATGTTTTATGACATAATCATCCATAATTTCTATTTTATCTAATGTTTCTTGTGATATTTGATGTTCTTGCATTGCTGTTTCAAATAAATTATTCATATATGAATAATTTATATCTTGTGCATCTACTTCTTTTGGTTTAAATGGTTGTCCTTTATCATTAATGTCTATTGGCATAGCTCTATCGTAAACTTTATCTGTTACCATAAATGTAGAGTCA
>CASEOS010000002.1 GCA_949289635.1 uncultured Eubacteriales bacterium
AATGTTAGTAAACAGGAAAGAAAAAAGCAAAGATATGGAAAAAGGTATTACCTTAATAGCATTAGTAATCACTATCATTGTTCTTTTAATATTAGCAGGAGTAACAATAGCCACATTAACAGGAGAAAATGGAATATTAACAAAAGCAAGTGATGCAAGTGAAGAAACGAAAAAAACAAATGTAGAAGAACAGGTAAAATTAGCAGTAGTAGCAAGTATAGGGGAAGATGGAAAAATCAATTTAGATGATTTAAATACAGAATTAGAAAAGATAGAAGGAGAGAAAACAGGAATTCCAGTCAGTAGCTTGCCGGCAGATATTACTATAGATGGATATAAAGTGCATATAGATGGAAATGGAGTAGTTAGTGTAGGAGATAATGCTGGTGGAGGAAATACAGAAACAGGAGAAACGGTAGTAGATGATGTAACCATTCCAGAAGGATTTTATCATGTAACCGGAACAACAGTAGATACAGGATTAGTTATATCAGATCAACCAAATGACGACTTGGATAATACAAAGCAAGGAAACCAATTTGTGTGGGTGCCAGTAAGTAAAGAAAACTTTGATACAGAATTTATAAGAAGAGAAGGATATTATAATGGAAGTATAGATAACATATTATCAGAATGTGGAGAAGCAGATAGTTCAGGAAATAATACTAATAGTGGTGTTACAGAATCAGCAACCACCCAAGCAGAAGCACAAGCTATGTATGCGAGTGTAAAAGAATATGGAGGCTTCTATATTGGAAGATATGAAGCTGGAAAAGATAGTAATGGAAATGTAGTCGTAAAAAAAGGAGCAGATGTATATAATAATGTAACATGGTCAAAAAATGAAAATATGAATGAAGAAGAAGTTGTAGAAGGAACAGAGAATAATCCAGAAGGAGCAATTGAATTATCAAGAAATTTTTATATAGAAAATGAATATACAAGTGTAACAAGTACATTAATATATGGAGTACAATGGGATGCCGTCATGAAGTGGATGGAGAATATACCAAATCCAAATGTAGAAGGAAAAACATATATACAAGATAGTACAGGAATGGGACATTATGACACCTCTTCTTCAACTACAACAGGTTCAAATGTAAATTATGCAGTAAACAATATTTATGATTTAGCAGGAAATGTAGCTGAATGGACAATGGAGTCCTGCAACACCCGCAGTCGTGTTGGTCGAGGAGGCTTTTACAACATTACAGGCGCTGACGGTCCAGCTTCTAATCGTGGCTACAGCTATCCGTCTTACAGCAACGTTAACGTCGGTTTCCGTCTCACTTTGTATTTGTAATGCTGAATGCTAAAACCGTGAAATCTGAAATTATAGAAGAAGCAAATTTAAGAGTAGAAAATTTAATAAGAGCTTAACGACTTTAGACGTTAAGGGAGGAATTTTCAAAATTTAACAAAATGCGTTTGAAAAACGGATTTTGATGAATTAAGAAAATTCCCACTAACGTGGCGCCACTAACGTGGCGTTTTTTTGTGCTTTTCAAACACAAAAAAATGACACGAAAAATAATAGAAAGTGGTGTAAAAAAATGGGATTTAGTCAAATGATGGAATTATTACAGAAGAACAATCAAGGAAAAATAGTTTTTTGTAATGCAGGAAATTTTTATATTGCCATAGGAAAAGATGCGGTTTTATTAAATAATTTATTAGGATTAAAGGTAAGTTGTATTAAACCAGAAATGTGTAAGGTAGGATTTCCGATAAATTCACTAGAGAAGTATACAGATTTATTAATACAAAAAAGATATAGTTATGCAATATATTATTTTGATCAAGAAAAAGAAGAATTACAAATCATAGAAGATTATGAAGGAAAATATAAAAACAACATAAAAGATAATCATATAAATTGTTATATCTGTTCAAAAAGTACAAAACAATATAAACAACCAGATAAATATATGATAGCTTTATCAAAATTATATGAAAAAGAAGAAATGAGAAGGAAAAAAAGAATATGATTCCAAAAGAAGAACAAGAAAACAAATTGGTATTAATTCCAAAGGCAGAAAAATATATAGAATATATGTTGGATATAATGATAAAGTTACCAAGAACTGAAAAATTTAGTATAGGAACAGAATATAAAACAAGCATGTATCAAATGCTAAATAAAATTATGTTGTTAAATAAATTGAAAAATAAATCTAATCGACAACTAATAGAAATAATAGATATATTGAATATAATTGATAGTCATCTAAATACACAAAGAATATACTTAAGAATTATGAAAAAAAATAGATGGATAGATGAAAAGAAATTTAAAGTGGCAATGGAATTAATATATGAAATAGGAAAAATATTAGGAGGACTTATCAAATATTATGCCAAAAACAATTAGAAATTTATATTTTAAACATTTAACTTATGATAAGTTATTAGAAGCACATTTTAAATCCAGAAAAGGCAAAGGTTATCGAGAAGAAATTATTTTATTTAATTTAAAACAAGAAGAATATATTATGTGGCTTTTAGAAAAATTAGAAAATAAAACATATAAGCATGGAGGATATAGTACTTTTTATGTAACAGAGCCAAAGTTAAGAAAAATAGAAAAATCAAAATATATTGATAGAATTGTACATAGATGGTTGGTAGATAATTTTCTAGGACCAGCATTTGTACCACAATTCATCAACACATCATATGCCTGCCTAAAAGGAAAGGGAATGCATAAAGCATGTTTAGATGTACAAAAAGCAATGAAACATTGCCAAAGAATATGGGGAGAATATTGTATTTTAAAAATGGATATTGCAAAATATTTTGATAATATTAATAAAAATATATTATTAAATATTTTGAAAAGAAAAATAAAAGATAAGAATCTTTTATGGTTAATACAAGAAATCCTATATGCTCAAAAAAGAGAAAAAGGACTAGAAATAGGAAATTATACTTCACAAATGTTTGCAAATATATACTTAAATCAAATAGACCAATACATAAAGCATAAATTAAAGATAAAATGGTATTTTCGTTATATGGATGATAGTGTATTATTTGTAAAAACAAAACAAGAAGCAAAAGAAATTTTAGAAAAGATAACAGTATTTCTAGAAGAAAATTTAGAATTAAAATTAAATAAAAAAACACAAATATTTAAGTCAAAACAAGGAGTTAATTTTTGTGGATATAAAATCAATGCATATCGATTAAAAATACGAGATAAAGGAAAAAGAAAATTAAAGAAAAAAGTGAAAATGCTAAAAGAAAAAATAAAACAGGGAACAATGACAAGTAAAGAGGCACAAAAATATTTAGCAGGGCATTTAGGATATATAAAAATTGCAAATACTTATCATTTAGAAAGTAAATTGTTTTATCAAAAAGATAATTGTATAAATTAATTCTTTTTCTAGTAGTAATGAATTAATAATAATTACAGAAAATATTAAAATAATAGGGATAAATCGAAAGTCCTACAACACCAACAATCGTGTTAATCGAGGAGGCAATTACAACAATACAGGCGCTAACAATCCAGCTTCTAATCGTAACAACAACAATCCGTCTAACAGCAACGATAACATCGGTTTCCGTCTCACTCTAATACAATTTTGAGATTATATATTTTAAGGAATATATACAGTAAACGTATTAGTATTAAAGAGATTTATTCCTTCCTAATATAGGTAAAAACGAATCAGTAAAGTAAGTATTAGTAAAATTATATAATTTGAATATAATTGCTTTACGACTTAATTTTATAAAAAATATTTAAAAATATAAATAAAAATTAAAGGAATTAAAGAAAAATGAATTTATGTTTTGTAATGGGAAAAATAATTAGTGATATAAATTACAAATTTGTTATTAATGATAAAAAGATAAAATCAGTAGTAATATTTGAATTTAAATTAAAGAGTGGTACGAAAATATCAGTAATAGGACATAATGAAATAGCAGACATATGTTATTCTAAAATCAGAAAAAATGACAATATATATATTTATGGATTAATAAACTCGAATGGTCAAATAGAAATAAGAGAAATTTATTTTTAGGAGAAATATAAGAGCATAAAACAAAAATGAGTGATTCATAATAATATCATAAAAGAATACGAAAGATATATAAAAGGTAAATAAGGAGGAACTATAATGAATTTAGAAAATTTTGAAGAAAAAGACATGATAAATATGATTTATCAATCACAAGAAGAAAAAATAGATGAAATCCTAAAAAATGTAGACAAAAAATTAAGAGATCAATTAGAAGTTATTGCTTCAGAAAGAATTATTGAAGATTCTCATTGTAAAGAGCAAGCAAAGGAAATGTTAAATAAAATAGAAGAAAACTATAATATCAAAATAACAGAGTATAATAAAGAAATATATAAACAAGGATTTATGGATGGTGTTAATTTAATATTAAATTGCTTATTTCCCTAGTTTTTTTAAGGATTTTACTTGCAAAATAAAGTTTGTTTTAGTATAATACAAAGGTAGAAATATAAAGGAAGAGAGGGAAAACAATGGAAGAAAGACAAGAAAGAAGAGACGGAAAAATCATTGAAAAAGACATCGAAAAAGAGATGAGAGAAGCATATATTGACTATGCCATGAGTGTTATTGTTTCTCGTGCACTTCCAGACGTAAGAGATGGTTTAAAGCCAGTACATAGAAGAATCTTATATTCAATGCATGAAGATGGAATTACATCAGATAAACCATACAGGAAGTGTGCCAATACGGTAGGTTCTGTTTTAGGTAGATATCACCCACATGGAGATAGTTCTGTATATGATGCTATGGTTAGATTAGCACAAGATTTCTCAATGAGATATATGTTAATTGATGGACATGGTAACTTTGGTTCTGTCGATGGTGATGGAGCAGCAGCTATGAGGTATACAGAAGCAAGAATGTCTAAAATTTCTGAATATATGTTAACAGATATTGAGAAAAATACAGTTGACTTTATGCCAAACTATGATGATAGATTACAAGAACCAACTGTACTTCCTGCAAGAATACCAGCTTTGCTTGCTAATGGTTCTTCAGGTATTGCCGTAGGTATGGCAACCAATATTCCACCACATAATTTAACAGAATTAATTAATGGAATTATTAAAATTATTGATGAAGATAATGTCACAGATGAAGAATTAATGAGTGTCATTAAAGGTCCAGATTTTCCAACAGAAGGAATCATCCTAGGACTAGAAGGTATAAAACAAGCCTATACAACAGGTAAAGGAAAAATCACTTTAAGAGCAGAAACAGAAATTGAAGAAATGAGTGGTAATAGACAAAGAATTATCGTTTCATCTTTACCATATCAAGTAAATAAAGCAAATTTAATTAAAACGATATCTGATTTATCAAAAGAAAGAAAAGTAGAAGGTATTTCAGAATGTAGAGATGAATCTGATAGAAAAGATAGAGTAAGAGTGGTTATTGAATTAAAAAGAGATGCAAATCCTCAAGTTGTATTAAATCAATTATTTAAACATACACAAATGCAAACAACTTTTGGTATTATCATGCTTGCATTAGTTAATGGTGTTCCAAAGATTTTAACATTAAGACAATGTTTAGATTGTTATATTGACCATAGAAAAGATGTTATTTTAAGAAGAACACAATTTGAGCTAGATAAAGCATTAGCAAGAGCACACATCTTAGAAGGATTAAAAATTGCATTAGATAATATTGATGAAGTTATTAATATTATTCGAAACTCTTATGATGATGCAAAAGAAAGATTAATGGAAAGATTTGGTCTTACTGATATCCAAGCACAAGCCATTTTGGATATGCGTTTAAGAACATTATCAGGTTTGCAAAGAGAAAAGATTGAAGAAGAATATAACCAATTAATGGAATTAATTGCACATTTAAGAGATATTTTAAATAGTGAAAGATTAGTTTTTGATATTATCAAAGAAGAGTTATTAGAAATTAAAGACAAATTTGGTGATGAAAGAAAAACAAAAATTGTGGCAGCAGAAGGCGAAATTGATGTAGAAGATTTAATTAAAGAGGAGCAAACTGTTGTAGCCCTAACACATTTTGGATATATTAAAAGAATGCCAATTGATACATATAAGAGTCAAAGACGTGGAGGAAAAGGCATAACAGGAATTGCAACAAGAGAAGAAGATTTTGTAAAACAAATCTTTACAGCTTCAACACATGATACAATTTTATTCTTCACTAATAAAGGTAAATTATATCATTTAAGAGGTTATGAAATTCCAGAAGCAGGAAGAACTGCAAAAGGTACAGCAATTGTAAACTTATTAAGTTTAGATGCGGGAGAAAAAGTATCTGCTGTTATACCAATTCAAAACTTTGCTGAAGGTAAATACTTGTTAATGGCAACAAAGAATGGATTAATTAAAAAGACAGCCTTAAAAGAATATGATTCTACTAGAAAAACTGGTCTACAAGGAATTACATTAAAAGAAGATGATGAATTAATCGGTGTAAGATTAACAGATGGAGAAGATAATGTAGTGCTAGTTACAAGAAATGGTATGTGTATTACATTTGATGAAAAAGATGTAAGACCAATTGGTAGAGTTTCTCAAGGGGTTATCGGTATTAGGCTAGATGAAGATGATGAAGTTATCGGAATGGAATCTGTTATCGCAGGAGGAAAGGCAACATTACTAGCCATTACAGAAAATGGATTTGGAAAGAGAACAGAACTAGATGAGTATAGAGTGCAAAATAGAGGAGGAAAAGGTGTTATTACTTACAAGATTACACCTAAGACAGGAAAGCTAGTTGGTGTTAGAATTGCCTCTGAAGAAGATGATGTCATGTTAATTACAGATACAGGAACGATTATTAGAATTAATGTAAAAGATATTAGCATTTTAGGTAGATCAACACAAGGTGTTACATTAATGAGAACAAGTGATGGTGGCAAAGTTGTTAGCATGGAAATATTAACACCAGAAATTAATGATGTAGAAAATGCATAAAAATAAAATAGTATAGTAACAAGGAAATCCCTTTAAGAAATATTCTTAAAGGGATTTTTCTAAAAATATCAAAATAAAATCATTGTGCATTTATTTCATTTTAAAACGAATATCATCTCCAAAGAAACAATAAATATCATAATATCCAGCAATTCTAGAACCAATTCTTTCTTCATATTTATTGAAAATTTCATTAATGTTTAAATTGGTAGAAATGATTGTTTTAGTAATTTTATGATTTAAATTTAGAATTCTTGTATTAATAATGGTGAATAATTCACTTAATTTCATACTATTTAAACTTTCTGTTCCTAAATCATCTATAATTAATAAATCGGTTTCTAATACAGATTTATTAATATCTTCTGAATTTGCTTTTTGTTTATTTAATTTATAATCAATAATATTTTCTAATAAAACAGGAGCTGTTTGATATAGTACAGTTTTTCCTAATTTTAATACTTCATTAGCAATACAATTAGAAAGAAAAGTTTTTCCAAGTCCAGTATTTCCTGAAAATAATAAATTTTTATAATCAGGGTTATCAAAGTTTTGGACAAATTCTATGGATTTCTCTTTAATTTTTAATATATTTTCTCTAGGTGAAATTGAGAATCTATATTTAGTTGGGTTAACTTCATCTGAGAAAAGTAATTCATTAAAAGTAGAAAAATTTTCTTTATCCAAATTAGACATATTCGACTTATTAAAAGAAATATCTAGTAATTTTTGTTTTAAGCAAGAACACATTTCGGTTTGATAATTATTTTTTTGAATATATCCAGTATCTTTACATATCGGACATTCATAATGTGGATTTAAATAATCTGGATCAATATGATTTTT
This sequence comes from uncultured Eubacteriales bacterium, assembly GCA_949289635.1. Lineage (GTDB taxonomy): Bacteria > Bacillota > Clostridia > TANB77 > CAG-508 > CAG-269. The sequence goes on from CASEOS010000002.1 coordinate 7,817, forward strand.
TTTCAAGATCTCTTCTTTTTCTTTTTTTAATGAATCCATTGTATTGGAAAGTGAAGATATATCAGAAAATTTTTTGTTTAGAATATTTTTGGCTGTTGAAAGTGCATAGTGATTGATTTCATTTTCAAGTGTTTGTAATCTGGGAATCTTGTTATATAATGCTTCTTTTCTTTCATCTGCTGCAATTTCTGCTCTCACTTTTTTTTGCTCATATTCTTTTAACAATGTATTTAAAATTTCATTAGCCAATTTTATCCTCCTTTTGTTCTTGTATAGGAAAAATTGAGTTTTTCCTATACAAGAACATCGCTTCGCTCTAACAATTGCACACAAATTTTACTAACGTAAAATTTGGCGCCGAACAATGACGTGGGCTTTAGAATGTTATGAACAGAGAAAATGTTTAAGAAAGCCCACTATTGTTCTGTTTGATTTGCATATAAAAAGTCTAAATTTTCATATTTTCTTTGTTCATAATTTCGTTTTTCTATTTGATTTTTTAAGTTTTTCGTATCTTTATTTAATTTTTTTCTTTGTTCAATAAAAGCGTTAACTTCAGAAGGTGTTTTTAGATTTCTGTCATGCCAATCTGTAATAATGGTATTAATATATTCAAATGTAGGAGATTGTTTTAAGGTTGTACGTTTTAAAGCAATTTCAATAATATCCATATCATATCCGAAATTTAATACCCAATTTTCAATATAAGCTTCTTCATATTGCGTTAGGTTTCCATGTTTACCAAGTTTTTTAGAGATAGATTTTTTCATAGTGTTTAATTTTTCTTGTTTTTCGTAATAAATATCTAAATCATTCCAAGTTTTTATTTTATTTGCAGCCCAAGCTTCCGCAACGGTTTGTACATAATTTCTATGCATAGCACTTCTATTATAACAATAGTCAAAAAGTGCAATCATCACTTGTTCATCAAAATTATATTTTTTAAACCAAATATCAATATCATTATACCATGATGGACTCATAATTCCTTGGAAGTACATATTATTAATATGCTCAATAGCTTTTGCTCTTGATTGATTTTTAGCAGTTTGTGCAACCTTCTCTTTTGAAACTGTTAAATTTGGTGTATATAATTCATGAAGTGTTGCTTCTTGTAAATCTACAATGACATATCCTGTTGATTTTTTAGTTAGTAATTTATTTTCTTCTAAAAATTTGAATCCTTCACTAATGGATTTTAAAGGTATATTTAATTTTTTAGATAAATCATTTAATTTAATATCTTTATTATATTTTGATAAAAAGACTGTATATAAATAAATTTTTAAATAATCTCCTGGTATTTGAGATAAGTAGTCTGAAAAAAATATATCAGGTATAGTTGTTTCAGAAAACAATAATGTTTTATCATTTTGTTCTAATTTCATTTTGCTATCAATCCTTTCTAAGAACTAATAAAAAGTATCATTTTCTATCATAAAAATTTATAACATCTCATGATTTGGTAATACAAATTATATCTTTTTTAGACAAAAAATTCAAGGAAAAATTTTTGAAATTTAACAAGAAAATTTGTAATCACCTATATTGACTAGTTTTAGCGTAAAAAAATAATTTTTGTTTGATAAAGAATTTAAACATATAAATAAATACATAGATAATATTTTCTCCATGAATTCCAGAAATACTAAGCAAGAATACAGGAAAACAAAAGAGAATAAATACAATAACTTTTACATTGATATCTTGTATACAGATATGCAATAAGCCTCCAATAAGTAAAGCCCAAATAATATTGATAATTGCTACAGAATAATCAATAAAACCAAATATTTTATTTTTAAAAGTGTAGTTTTGAGGAAATATAAATTTCAAAAAATCGCCTCCATTTTATGATTATAAAAAAATATTTAAATTTAAGTTATAAAATTTTTTACTTATAACAAGATAAAAGTTTATTTTAAATTTGTAAAACTTTTCACAGATTGTGCAACAGTTGTGGAAACACCACCAATAAATTCACGTACAAGGGAATTAGCTCTGATTAAACCATACATACCACCCACATAGATAAATTTACTAAATAAATCTGTATTGGAAAAATCAACAGAAAACATTAGTAGTAAAATGATGGATACAATGATTTGAATAAATAAAAGAGAAAACAGATTTTTAAGCCAAGCCTTGAAAAACCAACTTGTGTTAGAAAGAATTAAAGATAAAAAAGCAAAAGGTGTTATCAGAACAAAAACTTTTACAAAAATATATCTTAAAGAATATGTAAATACCAAATTTAATAAGGAAATAGATAAAATACCTTTAATTAATCCATCAATAGTAAAAATATTTAAAGAAGTTGTGTCAACAGAAATGTTAGTATTTATATCTGTAATCAAAGAAGAAAAACAAATACTTTCATGAAATAAATCTTCTCCAATGCTACGGATAAATAAAGAAGTATTAGACATGAAATCGATAAATAATTCTACAATAAAGAAAGAAGAATTCATACAAATAGCAAAAATGACCATTTTGATAAAAAAACTAGAAGGTTTATCAATTTTATCATAAGTTAAATGAGCTAATAAATATTTGATACCATAATATAAGATAAAGGCAAATAACAAAGCATTTGCAACTAATAAAATACCGCTAGAACTGGAAGTGCCTAAGATATCTTCAAAATATTTATCTTTTAAAATATCAGAATTAATAAAAGTAAGTTCATCTAATAAACTATATAAATTGTTATCAATTGAACTAAATAAGTTTTCGAAGATTGTATTAATGGTATCAATAATAATTTGTGTGATATTTTCAGATTGTTCCATCTAACCTCCTATCCTACTAAAGATTGTATAGCAGATAAAATTAAATCAATGGCAAGTATAAAGGCATAGGAAAATAGAGAGCCTTTTATCAGTTTTTTTCCTGTTCGTATTTTTTCTTCATCACCAAAACTAAATTTTTTCATAAAAACACCAGTGCCAACCGCTACGGCAGCAGCAGGAGTGGCGATTTTTAAAATCCAACTTTCAATATCCTCAAAAGCAGAATTAATCGTACTAATCAATTTGGGATCACCTAATGCAAAACTATTAGGGGAATAGAAAAGTATCAAAATGAAAGAAATTATTAAAATGTATAAGATATAATAGTATTTTAATCGTATTTTTAAATTATTTTTTGTAATTATTTTTTTTATCATAAAGACCTCCATTCGAGCACAAATGTGTGCTAATAAAATTTTGTTTTTTCATGTTTATTATCTTTAGGATTTTTAAAATAAGGAATCATTTGTATTTTGCAAGGGGGATATATTTTATTGCCATCAGAAAGAAAACATAAGGACTGAAAGGTTTCTAATTGCTGTGTAAAATAATTGGATTCATAGATATAATCATTTTGAATATAGGTACTAATTGATTCTGAAATATTGGAGTTTTCAGAATTTAATGTGTTGGAAATATAACTAAAATTCGTTTCTTTGGCATTTTCGGAAATACTTTTTGAAATTCTTGTTTTTTCTTCCTTTCCCAATTGCTTTTGTGCCTCCTCAATCGTAAACATATCATCTGTACGAAACCATATTTTATTAATTAGATTTTGAACAATTACTTTTACGAAAGAATCATCTTTTAAAGTATTTTTTAAAGAAGAATAACTTTGCGTGCTAACAATATTGATACATTTAGCTTCTCTGCTTAAAGAAAAAAATTCTGCATCTGTTTTACTAACATATTTATCATATTCATCACAAATAAAAGCAGTAGGATAAATGATATGATTAGATAAATTGGATAATATTTCTGTTTGAAAATCGAGTTTTAAATAAGTGGCAATGATTTTAGAAAGATTGGCATATTCAGAAATATTCATATTTAATACAACAATTTTTCCTTTTTTTATGATTTCTTCAAAACCAGTAAAATTCAGTTTTTCTTTAGGGGAACAAAAACAAGACATGACATCATAATCAGAGATGAAGGTATTGGTGATTCTAGTAATTTCAGAAATGAGAATAGCTCTTGTTCTTTGATCTAAAGATTCAAATTCTTTTTGAAAGAAATCTAAACAAGTATTTAATTCATAAATTTCTTGATTTTTAAATTTTCCATTGATAAAAAGATTTTTTAAAATAGGGATTTTTTCTTTGTAATATGTAGGAATAGTTATCAATTTATGAAGTTCTAAAAAAGTAACATAACCTTGATTATAAAAACGACATAGTTTAATACATTCCGTTAAAATTTGTTCGGCCTTATCTAACCAATAAGATTCTGAATTATTTTCTGAGAATAATAATAGGATAGTTTTCAAACGATTAGCTAATACTTGAGGTTTTAAATGCGGTTTATGTAAAGGATTATAATGCATATTTGAGCGAAGTTCTATAACGATTAAATCGGAAAGCAAATGATAAGTTTTACAAAATTGTTTTACTTGTGAAAAGTAATTTCCCTTTACATCTAAAATAAGCATGGCTACTTTTTGATTAGGGTGTTCACTATTAAATTTAATAAATTGTTCTGTAAATGGATACATGGCAGAAGAAGTTTTACCAGAACCAATGGTGCCAGTAATTAAAAAGTTTTGATAAAGTCCACTTTCAGGAATATATATATTTGATTTTGTATTTTTATCAATTCCAATAAATAATTGTAGATTGTTACAGGCATTAGCCATATTTTTTGACTTAGAGGATAACCAAGTGTTTTGATTTTTTTTAAGTTTCTGGTTTGGTTGTTTAATTTCACTTTTTTCTGATTTGAAAATCTTTTTAAATAATTTAGAACAGAAAAAATTTATTATGATTACCATTGAAAATAAAAAACTAGTAATATGTATAATTTTTATATATTTCCATAAAATTGGATTTTTTGAACAAATATCAAATGGTTTTAAGCCATAAGGAATGATTAGTTCTTCAGCAGTATAAATGGAAGAAAAGAAATAATAGTGCAGAAAAGTAAAAGATATGGCTAAAAATAGAACAAAAAATATTTTAAAAAATTGCAGAAATAAAAAGCGTTTAATAGATTATGAACCTCCTTTTTCTATAAATTTTTGTTTTAATTTTAATTTGGAACCTTGTTGATTATGAAAAATTTTAATATCAAAAAATGTATAGATTGAATATAAAGTAATAAAAAGATGAATAATAAAAGAGATAAAAAATAAATCTAAGAGTGTAAAAATATAATCACCACCTTACAATTTTTTCCATAATACAATATTTTTTCTTATTTGTCTATACTTTTTACAAAATTTGTGATAAAATTTATAAAGATGTGTTACAATTTATAGTTTATAAATTCATATTCCAGTTTAAGAAATGATTTTTAACTATTAATCGTTACAAAATTTATAATTGTTTAGTTTCAAGCATTTAGAACAATCTTTAGCAAAAGTTGAAGTCTAAACAATAAAAAGGGAGGAAGAACAATGAAATTTAATAAAGATACAAGAATTGGAGAAATTTTAGAAGTAGCTCCAGAAAAAGCAGAAATATTATTAAATGTTGGAATGCATTGTATCGGTTGTCCTGCATCTCAAATGGAAACACTTGAAGAAGCTTGTGATGTTCATGGAATTGATGTAGAAGACGTTTTAGAAAAACTAAATGCAGAATAATATGAACAAAAAAGAATTAAATTTTAGAAGTACAAAAGTTTATAAAAATGTGATTATAAAAAATGACCGTCTTTGATGTTTTGTAAAAGATGTTTTGTAAAAGTTTCTTTACTAAAATTTAATTCTTTTCTATTTAGATTTGTATTTTATTCATAGAAATAAGAGAAAATTTGAAAAAAATAGTGAAAATTTTCTAAGAAATACTTGAGGTTATCAAAAAAACAAAAAAAATTCACAAATTTTTCATAAATCTATTGACAACTGTAAAAAAATATTGTAAACTATAAAAGCGTTCTGGATAACGCATATTATGGGCCATTAGCTCAGGTGGTAGAGCACTTGACTTTTAATCAAGTTGTCCCGCGTTCGAGTCGCGGATGGCTCACCAAATGAAACTAAATAATCATTTTATTATTTAGTTTCTTATATAAGGCCCCGTGGTCAAGCGGTTAAGACACCGCCCTTTCACGGCGGAGACATGGGTTCGATTCCCGTCGGGGTCACCAAATTTTGCCACTTTAGCTCAGCTGGCCAGAGCATCGCACTTGTAATGCGAGGGTCCCCAGTTCGAATCTGGGAAGTGGCTCCATTATAAAGGTCATTCGTTTTGAGGGAAGCTCTTGATGATTGGCTTTTTTTTTTTTGAAAATTACATTTTTTATATAAATCTTGTGATGTAGCCTGGTCATATGGTATAATCTTATCAATAAATAAAATAGGTAGGGATGCGTATGGAAAAGAAAAAAATTATTATCATATCTATAATAGCAATTATCATATTGACCATATTGTTATGGTGTAATGGATTTATTCCAAAGCAAATAGCAAAGGTTTATAGTGTCGCATATATGAATTTTAATTTTCCTGAAATGAAATTAAATTACGATAAAATAGAGTGGAGTCCATATCATGACAACTATATTATTAACTTTCATGATAAGGATAATCAAACTTATAGTTGTGTCATAGGACCAAAATATTTTCCAGTAAATTTAGGACAAGGATTATTTGCAGTAGAAGAAACATATAGAAATAATTATTAAAAAGTATATAATAATTGCTATGATAGTTAAAATATCTAATGTTCATATTAATTCCAAATTTATTTGACAAAATACTGATAAAATGTTATTATTTAATTACAAAATAAATGTGTCTGACGCTGATTGTCAGATTGTAGTTGTATGTGTATCCGGAAGTACACATACTATTTTTTTATTACGCAATTGTAAATTCTACTGCTGCATTTTTGTAACTTTCGTTTTGTATCTGCTCATTATTGATAATATAATATTGAGAATCATCATAGTATGGATAACCTATTATTAAATCTTTATTTCCATCTAATTTATTAAGTTTTAATATTGTATAATCTTTATATCTATATTCAATACTTCCACCATCTTGATATAATGCTGTTTCACAAATTCCGTATTTTTCATCTTCTTTTGCTTGATCTAAAATACTTTGAACACTTATGATTTTCTCATTTAATGCATCTTCTAATGAATATACCATATCTTGCTCTACGGTAACTGTTATATCTCCTGCAATGGTATATAGTCCATAATCTATATTGTCATATTGATTTGTCTTTGCAATTTGTTTTATTCCCATATCTTTTCTTCCATGATATGTCAAATCATATGTTTTTTCATATAAAGAACTATCTAAATTGTATTCAAAGATTACTGGTATTTCTGCTAAATCTATGGTATGGCTATAAAATATAACTTGGACTGTATTGTCAGTTGTTTGTCTTTTTATTCCCCAACGGTAAACATCAAATCTTTCTTCTTTATCGTTTTTTGTCATTTGAAAATAACCATAATATCTTTGATAATCTTCATAAGTCCAATCTTTATCAGGAGCAACAGTATTTACAGTTATATTTTCTGATGAAGTCATATTTTTTATATCATTTTCACCGGGTAACATATTCTAATGTAATGGTTTCTGTATTTCCATTTGAAGTATTATTTATTTGTAAAGTTGAAGGTTCTTTATTATCAGCATTTTTTAAAAATGTATCTAATAAATTTTCATTTTGTATTTTTCCATCTTCAATGATAATGATATTTGGATCATTATCAGTATCTAAATAATTAGATTCCACACCTGCTATTGTTTTTCCAAAAGCAAACATAGTTAATTTTTCAATTTGATGAGTGTTTTTATGATATTTAACAGTAACACGATATCCCAAACCATTATAATTTTCACTATCTATTTTTTGTGCTAATACAGGTAATTTACCGTGTGAAACGCAAATATAATCTACTAAAAATATCATTCCATATATGACGGCTAATAAAATAATGATAATTCCTATAATCATTAAAACTTTCTTTTTCATGGATACCACCTTTTCCCTTTCTATTATTTAGACAATTTTTTTAGGTGTTTTAGTTGGTATTTTATGAAAAAACATAAAGAAATTAGTAAAAATATAATAGATATCCCTAAAAAACTATATCCTATATATGGATTATGATTACTGTTTGTTTGTTCTTCATAAATTGTATTTTCTTGAGTTGTGGTATTTATATCTTGTGTTATATTTGTAATTGTATTAGTCGTATCTATGTCTTGTTTTGTACTTTCTTCTTGTGTAGTTTCACTATTATAATTTTCTGATTTATCTTGAAAAGTATTCTCATTTGATATAGCAGAATTTGTTACATCTTCTTGTATTTGTGTATTTTGTTCTATATTTTCCTGATTGGCATTATTATCGCTTTCTTTGTTAGATAATATTTTTAATGATATAATTTCTTTTTCTTTATTATTTAATTTGCTTATTAATTTATTAAATTCTATATTATCAATTATTTTGTTTAGTTCGTTATTGTCATCTGATATTTCATATATTTTGTCTATTGGAATATCATTTTTCTTCTTTTTCAAAAAATTAATAGTTTCATTTTTTGTGGTTGAATAAAGCCATGAAGCATAATTACTGGTCGGTAACTTGGAACTTTCCATTTCATATATTTTAGCAAATATCATTTGCATAATATCTTCACTATCTTCTTTATTTTTAGATATAGTAAATGCTATACCATAAACTACTTTTTGGTACTTGCTATATAATTCTTCAATTCCTTGCATTTTATTTTTATTGATTTTAAGAAAAATTTTTTCTAATTCTTTATCATCTATCTTCAAAATACGATTTCCTTTACTTATTATTTTATAATACTATATCACATTTTTGTAATATAATAAATAGTTTTAAAAAACACCTATCATTATTGAAAAATTATACAAAAGTCCTTGCTTATAAAGTGGTTGAAAAAAATATTTCCTTGTGATATATTTCTAACTATATAAAACAATGAAAGAGATACGAAAAATGAAAGAAAAATTAAAAAAGTATCAATATATTTTGATTATTTTAATAGTATCGATTATTGTATCAGGTCCTCTTTTTAGAAAAGATTTAGATGTATATTATGACGATGGAATACAACATATTGCTAGAGCATATGCAACATATTTATCGATTATAAATGGTGAGTATACAGAAGTTTTATCTAGTTTAACAAATGGATTTGGATACAGCTGGGATTTCTTTTATGGGAATTTTTCAACCATATTGATTTTAATAGGAAAATGGATAACCACCACCTTTATAGGAGGATATAAGTTTACTTTATTTATAGGGCTTTTGCTTTCTCGGAATAACTATGTATTGGATTGTAAATCGATTAACGAAAAGCAAAGAAGCAGGAACTCTTGCAGCGATTTTATATATGTTAATGCCATATCATCTAAATGATATGTATATTCGAAATGCCTTAGGAGAATTTTTAAGTTATATCTTTATTCCGCTTGTATTTTTAGGATTATATAAAATATTCCAAAAAGAAAAAGGTATATGGATATTATGTGTAGGAGCAGTTCGGTTTGATTTTGACACATATTTTAATGACATTGTTAACAGCGATTATGGCTGGTACTTATATATGTGTAAATATAGTTAAATTAAAAGATAAAGAAATTTTACAACAACTAGGGATTTCTGTATTATGTGTTCTTGGAATTAGTGCTTTTTTCTGGATGCCTATGCTAGAAACTTACTTTTTTGCAGATTATGCAGTATATCAAGAAAACAGCATGGCAACAACAGAATCTTTATATGAAAGCGGATTAGATATAAAAACATTATTATATACAGACACAAAAGGAAACGCAACACATGTATTTGAAATTGGAATACCCATTTTAATAATGTGTATCTTATCCGTATTTGTGATAAAAAAAGGAATTGATAAGAAGTATAAAAAAGAATATATTTTATTTTTGATTTTAGGGATTCTATCTACGGTAATAACTATAAAACAATTCCCATGGGGAATATTTGAAGATATTTTTCAAATTATACAATTTAAGTGGAGAATGTTATTATTTTCAAATTTCTTCTTGGCTATTATTTGTGCAGTTAATATGAATATATTGATAAAGAACTTTAATTATAGAGATATCATTGCTATTTCTACGATTTGCATTCTATATGTAGGATTACTTATGCCTATGTTACAGGTGAATTCAGAAATTCAGGATATTGACAAATATAACATAGGTGAAGTTACAGAAAATAAAAGAGATACCATTGTGGGAATGGGAAAAGGAGAATATTTGCCTATAAAAAGTAACGACAATAGAGAATATATAAGATCAAGGGAAGATACAGTTTATGTGATAAAAGGTATGCGGAAGGATTCAAGAGGTAAATAAAAAAGGTCAAAATTTAACTTGTAAAATAGAAGTTTATGAAAACGAAACTGTTTTAGAATTTCCATACATATATTATCCAGGATATGAAGTTATGATAAATGGTAAAAAAATGAAACCATTTGAAAGTGAAAATGGTTTTTTGGCAATTTCTTTACCAGAAATGTCAAGCTCAGAAGTTTTAGTGGAATATGTGGGAACAAAGTTAATGCTAGTATCTAAAATCATTTCTGTAATGACATTAATCAGTATTCTTATATATGAATTTTATAAAAAAATAAAAAAGAAAGATATAATAAAGAAGAAAAATCGTAAGAAAAAAGAAATTTGCTATTTATCTTAGAAAATGATAAAATAGTAAAAATCTGATATATACTTGATAAAATATTTATTATGAAAGAAGAAAAAGAGGTGAAGATATGGAAAAGGTAGCAATTGTAACAGGAGGATCAAGAGGAATCGGTAAAGCAATTGTAGAAAGTTTGGCAAGAAAGAATATAAAAGTAATTGCAAATTATAACAAATCTGAAGATAAAGCTAAAAAATTACAAGAAGACTTAAAAAAAGAAAATATTTTTATAGATATTTTTAAAGCAGATGTATCTAAAAGAAAAGAAATAAGAGAAATGGTTGATTATACCATAAACAAATATGGAAAAATTGATATTTTAGTTAATAATGCAGGAATTGATCAAGAAAAAATGTTTCAAGATATTACAGATGAAGATTGGGATAACATTGTGAAAGTAAACTTATATTCTGTTTTTTGTACTACACAGGAAGCGATTAAATATATGCTAAACCAAAAAGATGGTTGTATTATCAATATTTCTTCTATTTATGGTATTAATGGAGGTTCTTGTGCAGTAGCATATTCTGCTACAAAAGCAGGAATAGACGGAATGACAAAAGCGTTAGCCAAAGAATTAGGACCTTCAAATATAAGGGTAAATTCCATAGCACCAGGATATATTAATACAGATATGAATCAAAGATATTCAGATGAAGAAGTTAAACAGATAAAAGAAGAAACACCATTAGTAAAAATTGGCAAACCAGAAGATATTGCTAAATGCATAGAATGGCTTGTAGAAGATGACTTTACAACAGGACAAGTGATTTCAATAAATGGAGGTTGGGCAATTTAAAAAGGGACAATTGGGACCTGGTCCCAATTGTCCCAAAAACAAAAAAGAGGCTTTTGTATGAAAGCCTCTATATTTTATTCTTCATTATTATTTGTTGCTTTTCTTTTATAGTTTCCAGAAATAATTTTTGGAAGATATGTAATAATTTTATAAACAGCTAAACGTATCTTTTTACTCCACAAATAAGCTCTTCTTAATCTTTTAGAAGAACTCAATGATTTTGGTTCGTCATCAAGAACTAATAATTCAGTAGGAAGTTTTTCTAAATTAAATATATAGTTTTGACCGTTATTATTATCCCAATTGTTATTTTCATCTCTAAAACAGAAGTTAAAAGTATTTCCTTCGCCTAATGTGATTTCAGCTTGGAATCCTAAATCTGTTTTTTCCATAACAACATCATTTACATTGTCCCAATGATCGCCAAAACCATAATGAATAGATACTTCCTTAGAAGCATCTTGAAATAGTTGTCCTGTATATGAAATTTTAACTCTTGTATTTTCAATTAATTTATCAGTATTAAAAAAGATATTTTTTGTTAATTCCATTTTAAAACTCTCCTTGTTTATCTTTTGCTAAAATTATTATAATATTAAATTTTACATTCTTCAAGTATTTTTTCTAAAAATAAACAAAATATTAAAAATGTAATCAATTTGTAATTGTTTTGTAATAAATAAGTGAATGAGGAAAAGCTATAATGAATAAGATATACGAGTAAAGAAAATCTATTTGAAACGGTATAAATATATTGTCAAAAAAGTGAGAATATGATAAGATAAAAAAAGAAGGAAAAGGGGAAGATGTTATGAAAGAAGATTTAATGGAGGCGGAGGAATTGGAGCCAAAAGAAGAAATGAAAGAAATGATACCAGAAGAAAAAAAGCAGGAAGTAGAAGAAATAAAAGATGAACAAGAAAAAAAGGAAATCATACAAAAGGAAGAAAAAGAAGAAGTAAAGAAAGAGGAATCCAGTAAGACTAAAATAGCTGAAAAGCAAGATGAGGAAAAGGATATAAAAGAAGAAAAAGATATAGCAAAAATAGAGAAAGAAGAAGAGACTGAAAAAAAGAAAAAATCAAAAAAGAATACAGAAAATAAAAAAGACACTAAAGAAGAGGCTAAAATTGAAAACAAGAAAGATCAAAAGAAAAAAGACAAAGAAAATAAGACTGAAAAAAGACATACTAAAAAAGTTAAAAAAATCATCATTTCTATTATAATTGTTGCGATTTTGGCATTATTATTTTCTACGGTTTTTGCGTTAACAAATATTAATAATGAAAGAATTATTAGTGGTGTTACAATAAAAGGAGTAGAAGTTTCAGGATTAACAAAAGAAGAAGCAATGGCAAAACTAGAAACAGTGTATTCTGAAAAATTGAATAATAATATCATGCTTCAGTACCAAGATTTTGAATCAGAGTTAAATCCAACACTTATGGAAGTAAAATATGATATAGAAAAAGCTGTTAATGAAGCATTTTCTTTAGGAAGAGATAGTAATATTTTTATTAATAATTATAATATTTTAGGAACATTAATCGGAAAAAGAGACTTTAACGTAGATATGGCAATAAATGAAGAAATAACAAAACAAACGATAAATGACATTGGAGCCAATTTACCAGGACTCATGATGGAATCTAGTTATAGTATAGAAGAAGATGAATTGATTATTATAAGAGGAAAAGAAGGAATTGTTATCAGTACAGACACACTTTTATCAGAAGTAAAAGACATGTTAAATGATATTCATGAAACAGATAATACTATAGAAATTCCAGTAGAAACAAAAACACCGCAAGAAATCGATATTGATAAAATACATAGTGAAGTATATCAAGAACCACAAGATGCTTATTATACAAAAGAACCTTTTACAGTATATCCAGAAGTAGAAGGAATTGACTTTGATGTAGAAAAGGCAAAAGAAATTATTGCATCAGAAGTAAAAGATGAATATGTAATCGAACTTATTATTACAAAACCAAAAGTAACAATAGAAGATATTGGGACAGAAGCATTTCCAGATAGATTGTCAACTTTTTCAACTAGATATGATGCAAGTGACAAAGATAGAACAACAAATTTAGTAATAGCTTGTCAAAAATTAAATGGAAAAGTGATTATGCCAGGAGAAACATTTTCATATAATGCGACATTAGGACCAAGAACATATGCTGCTGGTTATCGAAATGGAAAGATATATGAAAATGGTCAAGTCGTAGATGGATTAGGTGGAGGAATTTGTCAAATTTCTTCAACATTATATAATGTAGCTTTAATGTCAGATATGGAAATTGTAGAAAGAAGAAATCATCAATTTGTTACATCATATGTATCAGAAGGAAGAGATGCAACAGTTGTATATGGAGCAACAGATTTTAAGTTTAAAAACACAAGAACTTATCCTGTAAGACTTGTGGCATCTGCTAAAGGAGGAGTGGCCACAGTTTCTGTATATGGAATTAAAGAAGCAGATAGAGAATATACATATTCTTTTAGAACTGAGCCAATATCAACTATACCATATACAACAAAATATATTGAAGATTCAAGTTTATCAGCTGGTCAGGAAGTTGTAACACAAAAGGGAGCAAATGGATTAGTTTGTAAGACATATATGACAAAAATGTTAAATGGAAAAATTGTTTCAACAAAATTACTTTCAACAGATACATATAGTGCAATGCAAAAAATTGTTAAAAGGGGAACAGGTGCAAAAGTATCTACACCTAATACATCTGTGTCAACACCAGAAACAAAACCAGAAACCGTACCAGAGACTGATAAAATTGAAACAGAAAAACCTAAAGAGGATAAAGTTCCAACACAAAAACCAGAAGAAACAAAACCAGAAACAGAAGTATCAAATGAAACAACAGAATAAAACATTATTGAAGCAGACTAAAATAGTGAACGGCGTTTTTTGTAAAAAACGTCGTTTTTCATTGACAAAAGAAAAAAAAGTAGTATAATAATATATGTCTAAATGAAAATGCGCCATTAGCTCAGTTGGTAGAGTGGAGAAGCACCCGCCATTAGCTTAGTTGGTAAAGCAGCTGACTCTTAATCAGAAGACCCCCAGTTCGAGTCTGGGATGGCGGACCACTAAGGTTGTTTAGAAAGTACCACCAATTTTTCGAGTGAATTGATGTACTTCTAAAGCATGTTTATCTTTTTGTAAAGCACTTAATAAAAAGTGCTTTTTATTTTTGGGTAATGAAAACAAGGTTAGAATCACTTAAGCGGTAGATTGAGAAAGAAATGCGATTGAAAAGATCGTTCAATAGGGTTTAAACCTAGATGTGCCAGTACAAAAGTCTTCTAGGCTAACAAATCATAAAGATATTTTGAAAAATTATTTTTTATAGTAAGATATAAGTATTCAGCAATTATATATTTATAAAGAATAATTTTTTAGTGTGACAAATAGATTAACAGAATTGTATAAAGAATAGGAGGTGCAAAAAGTGGTTGTGGAAAATAAAACATCTATTAATGAACAATCTGATATCGAACTATACAAATCTTTTTTAAATGGAAATAAAGAAGCGTTTAATCAATTAATTTTAAGACATAGGAAACAGTTAACATTATTTATTATGAAATATGTAAAAAAATTAGAAGTAGCAGAAGATATAGTACAAGATAGTTTTGTCTATATGTTGATTAATAAAGTGGATTATGATTTTAAGTATTCATTTAGAACTTACATATACACAATAGCAAAATCAAGAACATTAAATTATTTAAAAAATAAATCAAAAATAGTATCAATGGAAGATGTATTAACAGCAAAATACTATGATGAAGAAATGAATATTGAAGAAATTTATATAAAAAAAGAAGAAAGAGAAAAGATACAAAAAGCTATAAAAAAATTAAAAAAAGATTATCAGATTGTAATTTATTTATATGATTTTCAAGGATTTAAGTACAAAGAAATAAGTGAGATATTAAATCAAAGTATGTCAAAAACAAAAATGATGATACATAGAGCTAAGAAACAATTGAAAAATATTTTAAAGGAGGAAAATGAAATATGTTAAGTGATGAAGAATTTATTAATTCAGTATGGAATAAATATGAAAATTATATTTGTTTACGAAATAAGGATGATTTTTTTAAAAAACGTATTTACAAAAAGAATAGTAACATAATAAGAAACTTAAGTACAGCAGCTAGTTTTACCATAATAACATTTACAGCAGTAGGAGTTTGTGCGGGTGCAGCGACTATATATAATTATATTCAAGAGAAGACAACTACTGATTTTAATAAAAATATAGGATATGATTATAGTCAAGACATGAATTTAAGTAATAATGTTTATTATAAGAAAATTGAATCTTATGAAGAATATAAAAGTGCTTGTGGTAAATGGAATAATTTAGTAGAAATGTCTGAAGAAGACTTTAAAACAGATTTCCTAATTATTGTAGCAGGTGAAAATTATGACACTACAAGTTTAACAGTTAAAAATATTTATAATGAAGATAATAATCTATATATAGATTTAATTCAAACGGAACAATACAATAAAGATGATACAGTTTTATCTATAAAACTAAATAGAGATTTGAATAAAGAGAATGTAGTAATTAATATTATTAAAGAAAATCAAAGCATAAATTCTAATTTTACTAGTTTAGATAATTTACCAAAAAATTATACGAAAGAAGAAGCAATAGAGGACGGATGTTTAGTTATAGAAGATAATGTAATAATATCAAATGATAACGCTATACTAGAGAAATTTATTATAGATTCTAATAATAATATGGATTCATCCATTAGAATAGCAATGTATTCAGAGGAAGGATTAGAAATTAAGGATCTTTCATATAGGAATGCTAAGTACTATATATCAGAAGATAACACAAGAAATGGTAATGCTGAAATATATTATCATAGTGCAGAAAAATTAGAAAAAAGGCAAATGAAAAATGGTTATACAACTTATTATTTGGAAGATGAAATTGGAAACCAGACAATTATATGTATGCTGAAAAAGTAACTTTTTTAAACTTTTTTAAACTTACATTGTTAAGGAAACCAAGTGAATATATACTATAACATAAGTTGGTAAGTGCAGATACCAACTTATGTGTAGTTATGAAGATAAAGTTATCATTAATAACTATGCATAAAAATGAAAGGAAACAAGCAAAACAATGTATTAATGGAGGAAATTAATATGACAAGAACATCTTTTGTAAAAAAACGGATTCTGGCACTCGTTTTAATGATAGTAACAGCATTTACTATCATTCCTACAACTCAAGTGCGTGCGGCAGAGGACTATAACGGTGGAGCGGCTATCACGGAGGAAGAGGTAACTGTATATGACGGTGTTTATGGAACAAAAATTGGTACCATATACAGACATGAAGGGTTAACGGTTCTTAATTATGTAAGTGGAAATTGGGTGTATGTAGAATATAGTACACCCAATGGAGCCAAAAGAGGATATGTTGACTATTCTGGTGGAAAACTTGGATTTTATGCTTCGACATGTGTCGCAAAAGTAAATGTCACAAGTAATGTCTATTATGGAACGGATTTAAGTACACATCTTAAAACAGGAGCGGTATATGCTGGTGAATATATTGCAGTTCTTGCAAAAAATGGAGACTGGGTATATGTGGAGTACAATACACCCGACGGAAGAAAACGTGGGTATATGTATTATTCCAACTTGACATGCTACAACAGACCAGCCGTTTTTCCTGATTTATATACATATAATGATGATGGTACTTCATTCTATGTGGATGGGTACTATACAGTTTTTTCAGGTCCAGGAGAAAACTATGCTAAAATCGGTTCAGTTAATAGCGAAAATGTGATAGCATATCAAAATATTTTTGATGGTTCTCTTGAAGGGACATATATTGAATATTATGTTACAGGAACGACGCAAAAGAAGAGTGGATTCATTTTGTATTCATATTAAAAGTTGAAACCAAATTTATAATGTAACAAGTAAATAATATTTAAGTAATTGTTTTGCTGTATCCTATTATAGTCGAGAATATTCTTCTTGAATGTTCTCGACTTTTATTAATTTTTTAAGTTTTCAACTATAGTTGTTATAATATCTTTGGGCTTAGGATTGGATGTAAGAATCTTAATTTTAAGAAATTGTTTTAAGATTTGCTCATCACAATCATAATACATTAGATTTACAGATTTATTAATACTACTTTTAATATTAGATATGGATTTATTGTATTTTTTGGCTATAATAGGATAAATACATTTTTCAAGATTAATGGTACTTTTATTATATAAGCAATATGTTTCATATATGCAATCAGATAGATATTTTGTTCCAACATATGAGAATTTGAAATTTAAATCACGTAATTGTTTACTTATTTTCTTCTTAATAAAATCAGTTTGGACTTCATTAGTTTTTGAAGATATTAAAATTGAAATGTCGTTAATTATAATATCAACACTAGATCCTTTAAAAATAAAGGAAAAAATGTAAGGATTGTGAAGTGCAATTTCAGAAAAATTTAAAAATCCACTCACGACTATAATTGAATTCTTGTATTTAATAAGATTATGTTCTTCAATATAACTTATAATTTTTTTACCTGAGATATCAGGTAATTTTAAGTCTAATATAATAATATCAATTTTTTCTTCTTTTATTATTTGTATAGCTTCTTTTCCAGTTGAAGCAATACCATATAATCTTATGTTTGAAAATTTTTTACATATACAATTAACAAGATGTTGGGCTTGAATAAGTTCATCTTCTACGATTAACATATTAAACATAATTTACTCCTTAAAAATATTCTACAAAAATAATACAATTAAAGTTTAAAAAATGTCACAATTTTCAAAAAAAGTATAAAAAACATTTTTTTTAACTTTTTTACACTTTTTTAAAAAATAGATAATTATATGATATTTTTTAGAAAAATGAAGTAATTAATTTAATTAATATGTAAGATTTTCTAAAATTTTACAATTAATTATAAATAATATATTAGGAAAGGGGGAAAAAGAAAGTTTATAGGGAAAATTAGAATAAAAGGAGGTATTAAAATTGAGTAATGTACTTATGAAATTATTATCAGTTATAACAGTGATTATACTATGTTTATTTAATATATTACCAACAGTTCAAGCAGCAGTACTGGCAGAAAAAAATAATATTGTACAAGAAGAAGGAATAACTAATGAAAATCTAAAAGAAACAGAAGAAAATATTGATAAACAAGTTGAACAAAAGGAAAATAATTTTAAAATTATGTTGGCAAATATTTTAGATTCTAATAATAGTGAATTGACATTTGACGAGGTTTCTGCTATAAATCTAGATATATTAGAAGAAAAGGGTATATGGATACAAGAAGATTCAAGAGAATATGTAGTTAATTTAATAAATGCTTTGACAAACAAGATTTATGAGGTAGATGAAAATGGATTTTTAATAGAAGATATTGAAAACGAAAAAAGTGAACAAGAACAAAATTCTCAATTTGAATTTTATACAGAAAAAATTGATGAATTATTGAATTCAAATAAACTTATAGTAATTTCCATTAACAATACATATAAGCAATTAAATGAGATAGATCAAGATATTATTGATATAAAAATGGAAGAAGATGAATATACCTTATTATTTAAAGAAAATGATAATGATGAAGAAAGTAACGACATTATTGTTTTAAACTCAGAAATATATAATCAAGATAATAATGAAAATACAATAGCATTTCTATTAAATAAAATATTAGAAGTATATTATAATGAAGATGAAGATTTTAATACTTTTATAGAAAATACAGAATTTATTGATAGTAGAGGTACATATAAAGAAATTATCGAAGAAGAAGAAAATAAAACAAATAATATTGAGGAAAATGTTACAGAAGAAAGCAATCAGATAGAGGAAAATACCATTACTGAAGAAAATGCAATAGATATAAATGTTGCAGACGAAGAAATTGAACAAAATAATTCATTTGATGACTCTGTAACTGAAGCTAATTTTAATGTGATAGTATCAGGAGTTCTTTCTGATAATGTCAATGAGAATAACATATCAGAAATCTTAATTAATAAGCCAAATGGTACAGGAATTTGGATTGAACAAAATTCTAGAGAGAAATTTTTAGATTTTTTAAATAAACATACTATTTATACATATTCAGTTGATTCAGAGGGATATCTAGTATGTGACAATGTTATGAAAGACAATCCAGATTTAGATATGTATGAAAAGATGGAAACAGAGGTTGACATTGAAATAAAAAATATATTAAATAAAAATGTATTAATAATTATAGATGTATCAAGTACATATTTATCATACAATGAAAATAACCAAATTGTTGAAAACCAATTACAAAATAGTGATTATGTAAAAACTTTTTCATATGATAATCAAAGAGTAGTTATTCTTAATGAAGAATATTATTCAATAGCTGAATATAATTTAGCACTTTCAGATTATTTTGTTAAATCTTTGGACAATATTCAAGAAAAAGTAATTACAGGAGAATTAACATTTAATAAACAACCATTAACAAGATCTGACACAAGTAAACCAGGAAATATGTTATCTACTCAAACAGTATATGCTGGACCAGCAAGCAGTAATTACGCTACGGTAGGAAGCGTAAGTAGTGGTGAGATGGTTTACTTATTAGGGCAACAAGCAGGTTGGTATCATATACAATATATGGTTACAGGTACTTCACAACAAAAGTCAGGCTTTGTACCAGTATCAACTGTAAATAATAATGGACATTCTGTTCATGAAGAACAAATGACAGGAGGACAAAATTTTGCTAATGCAACAGTAAATATTATGAGTTGTGATGATACTGATATAGATGTATCCTTAGGAACTGTCTATGCAGGTGAAGGTATGACAGTATTATATACATATGGTTATTCAGATGCTAACAAATCATATAATATAGCTTATGTCGAAATAAGTACACCTAGTGGAACAAAAAGAGGATATATTCCATCAAGTTATTTAGCTGGTATAAATTATCCAAGCAGTGTGGCAAGAATAACAGATACTAATTCAGCATATAGTGGACCAGATAATAGTTATGTAAAATTAGGAGGAGCATACTATAATGAATTTGTTACAATATTAGCAAAAAACACAGGTAATAACTGGGTGTGGGTAGAATATAATACACCAGATGGAAGAAAAAGAGGATTTATGGATTATGCTAAAATGGTAAATTATAATCATCCAGGAATGTATAATGATTTACCAGTTAATAGTGGTTTAAGAAAGGCAACAGAGCAACTAACAGTATATGGTGGTCCAAGTACTAATGCAGCTAATATAGGATTAATTTATAGTCAAGAAATTGTTACACTTTATAATACGGAGAGAAATTTTGCATATATTGAATATAGTACTAGTGGAGGTGCAAAAAGAGGATATGTAGACTTAAATAAATTAGTAGTTGCAAATCCACCATCAATTCCTAATATTCAAGCATATAGTTTTGAACCTGGAACATATGGAAATAGTGGATTGGGAAAAGAATTAAAGTACTATAAACTAGGAAAAGGAAAGAATGTTGCTTTTGTGGTATTTGAACAACATGGATGGGAAGATGCATGGGCATATGACGGAATAGAATTAGTAAATATTGCACAAAAAGTAATACAAGATTTATCCTCTACAGGAATTTCAAGTAACTGGACTTTATATATAATACCATATGCAAATCCAGATGGAATTACAGATGGGCATACAAATAATGGTCCAGGAAGATGTACAGTTAGTTCAAAAGTTGATATGAATAGATGTTGGCCTGCTAACTTTACACCTTATTATAATGATAGAAATTATACAGGAGCAACACCTTTAGCAGCGGTTGAAGCACAACAATTAAAAAAATTTATAGAAGGACATATGGGCAATGGTAAAAAAATAATTTTAGACATTCACGGATGGTTGAATCAAACTTATGGAGATTCAGAAGTGGCTAGTTACTTTACAAGTCAATTTGGATTTGGTCATTCATCAACTTATGGTTCAGGTTATCTAGAAACATGGGGAAAATCTATAGGTGCACAATCTTGTTTAGTAGAACTTCCTATGCCAAGTTCTTCAGCAGATATTACTAATAGAAATTATGCAGGAAAAGTTTCTAATGCAATACGAAATATGCTAAACGGAATAGAAGGTAGTATCGAGGAAGGTGGAACAGAAGTAAATGAAAAGGTAAAAGTAACAGCCAATGGTTCTTTAAATGTAAGAGGAGGACCAGGAATTGGTTATTCAATCATTGCATCTTTGTCAGAAGGAACAATAGTTACTAGAATTAAAAGAGGGGTTGCTACGGCAAACGGATACACGTGGGATAAAATTAGGTTAGATAATGGAACAGAAGGATATGTAGCTACTAATTATCTAGCTTTAGTGATAGAAACTCCAACTGTGGTAACAGGAGAATATAACGGAGGAAGTGCATCTTTTTCAACAGCAATGAATGTATCAGATATTCCAGTGGTTGAGGAGGAAAGAGTAGAAATAGTAAAAAGTGAAGCGGAAGCTGGAAATCGAATATATGAATCTAATTTAACTGAGCATATCATAACTGATTCGACATTATCAAACATAAGATCAGTAGTACTTTCATGTGCTGGAATAGCTGCAATGGTGGAAGAATTAGAAATGGGAGATGCTGGTGAAAATATGATGTATTATTTAACTAAAGGTGCAGAAGGAAAAGTAAACGGAGAAGAAACTAGTTATACGGTATCACCATATCAATCAGGACATGTAAGAAGAGAATTTATTGGTTTACATCTTATTGCCGATTCTAGCCAAGCATATAACAATATGTTAGATGAAATTGGTAGAGCAATGGATGCGGCAGAACAATATACTGTTAATGGTAATAACTCAGCAACTTTTGTTAGAACTACTGAACAAGTTGTTAGACAACAAGATAAAAATAATGACACGACTAATTGGTTAATAGGATTAGGTGATTATAGAACTTTTACAAAATCTACAGTTACAAAAAGTGGAAACTCATATACGATGAATTTAGAATTTCATATAGAAGATTATTATGATTGGAGAGAAGAAGATGAGAATTTTGCATTATTAGCTTTAGCACAAAGAGCATATGAAGAAGGATTGTTAGATACTGTATTTGTAGCAGCATCTTCTCCTCTATGGCAAATGAATATTGTTGGTATGGCAAGAAATTATACTAATTATGATGTATTAAATTTAAAAGTTACATGGTCAGAAGGTCAGGACGTGAGAAATGGAGCAACAGTTGTATTTAATTAATAGTTGAAGGAGGAGTCTGTGTGAAAAAGATAATAGCGATAATAACTGGAATTATACTAATTATTGTTACTGGACTTATATGTATAAGATTTTGGAATAATGATGTAAAAAATGGGGGAACAATAAGTACAGACGAAAATATAATACATACAGAGTTAGATATGGAACAAGCTGAAGCAACATTAAATACAGGGGATAAGGAAACAACTAAAGCAACTGTTAACGGAGAAGAAATATCGCAATTGGACTTGAATTATCAAAAACTGATAAATGAGAATTCTAAGACAGAAAAAAGCAATGATAATATATTAGAACAATGTATAAGAAATGAAGTTATATTGCAGGAATGTGAAAAAAATGATATGGGGATAGATGAAGAAGAAAAACAAATAGTAAGAGAATATTATTCTGGTTCATATACTGATGAAGATGATAAAATTGCAAAAGCTTTAGGAATGACAAAAGAAGAATACTGTAAAACGGCCATACAAAAAATTATTGATAATAGAAATGTGGCGGAGTTTCATAACAAAATTTTTATGAAAATTTTAAGAGATGAAATTGCAATAGATAGTCAAAGTTATAATGCAAAAGTAGAGCAGGCTAAAAATACAAGTGAAGCAAATGAAAAAATTGATATATATGAAGAAGCTTATAATGAATATATAAACTACTTAATGGAAAGAAGTGAAATAATTATAAAATAATTTAATATTTGAATGGGGAGATAGTGTGAAAGAAGAAAATGACAATAGATTCACCAAAATAATATATATCATTATTTTCATTATATTAATAATTTTAGTATTAATTATATTATATATATTATTAATATTGTTTAGACCAGATATAGCATTATTTATATATTTACTTATTATGATGAATATTTAGAATTAAATTGTAATAAGTGTATAATTTATAAACAAAGGAATATGTTATAATTCATAAGATTTTCAATAACTTATAGGAAGAAAAAAATGTTCAACGAAGTTATTAATATATTCATATAATAAAAAATTACATATGAAGTAGAGTATTTAACATTAATGCTCTACTTTATATAAGATACTAAGATTGTTTAAGAGAGGTAATATATGAAAAAGAGAATAGTTATAATTACTGTAAGTATAGTAATAATTTTGATACTTATAATTGTTGGAGTAATAGTTTATAATAAATTAGGAGAAGATTCAAATAATAATGATAATATCGTAAACATGAAAAACCAACCACAAGTTTCAAGTGATTCTACACAATTAGCAATAGAAGATAAAGATATGGAAATGAAAGAAAGAGAATTAGACCAAAAGATGAAAAGTATTTTATATGGTATATTAAACTATAGTGGAGAAATAGAAGAAGAATATAATGAAGAAAAAGTTAACGAATCAATAAATAAATTTAAAACAAAAAATGGTATATATATATCAGAAAAGGCGAGAGACAAGATATTAACCTTAATAGATAATGTGACAAACTTGGATTACCAAATAGATGCAGATGGATATCTAATAAGTAAAGGAAATGTAGAAAATGAATATGCCAAACAAATAGAAAAAATTATAGCGGGAAATAAAAATGTAATAATAGACTATAATACATATTATTATTGTATTTTAGGTAATAATATATGTACATTTAATATAGAAGAAAATCAATATTTACAGAAATTCACAAGTGATGATTTAACTATATTAATACTAAATCCTGTAAAATATGAAGAAGAATATGAATCTGAGAAAGATTTGATTAATCAAATAATTAATAATGCTATATAAATTTATAATATTTATAACATAGCAATATGTAATATTTTTTTTTAAATACTTGCATATTGCTATTGCTATGTATTATATAATAGCTATATAACAAAAATAAAGGAGACTAATTATGAATGGGATAACTGATGCAGAAATGAATATATTAAATACTATATTTGAAAAATCACTAACTATGAGGGAAATTTCTATTAAAACTAAAAAAATATGAACACAGTTAAAACTTTAGTTTATAGATTAATAAAAAAAGGATTTGTAAAATGTGAGAAAAATGATTATCCATGCAAATATCGTTCCAATTTAGGTAAATGTTTAATTATTTTTAAAAACGCAATATTTCTTTATTTTTCCAATTTTTTATTTATTAATTTAATAATATAAGGGTCTATTATAAATAGAATGACAGTATATATAATAAATGGAATAAATAAAACTCCTAATCTAGCACTATCACTGACTAAATCAAATTTATCCACTAAGTAAAGACAACTTCTATTCAGAAAGTTAGCTATTATAATACTAACAATAATAACTATTAAATCTATGACTATTTTTTTCATAAAATCACTCCATCAACTAACTTTTATTCAAAGCTTATATATATAAATTTTTTATTCATTTTAAATTTGCTAGTTCAAATATGTTTGCAAAATATATTATGTTTTACTATTTTATTGAAATAATTGTATCATACTTTTAAAAATTATTAAAGTTTCTTTTCCTTTTTTTAGTGGCTTTTTTAGGTACTTTCTTTGGTATATTACCAATATTTGTATTTTTAGTCCAATCAAGTTTGTAGTCATAAATTGAGCTATCCTTTAATTTTTTTTAGCAAGTGGATATTCAGTACATCTCATTTTATCTAATAAAACTGATTATTACCTCTTTTTGATGATTTTATGTTATAAAATCCTATAAAAAAAAAGGTGAAAATTCACTAAATTTAATAAAATTATTCACCACTTTTGTGATTTTTTAATGAATTTATTAAAACATGGTAAACCTTAATAAACTTTAATAAATTTTACAATATCTTTTAAAGTGCTTGATTTTAATAGTTTTATATGCTAAAATACATTTACAATGCATTATGAGACAGAAGAGTGTTATGTAAAAGGGGGAGACTCCTCTATGGCGTACCATTACAAAAAAGTAAATCTAAATAAAAATAAAAGTATTAGATTTATTTTTTTGTTTTTAAATACAAATTATGTAAATTTTAAAAAGGGGTGAGAGATTTGCTAAGAATTTATAACACAAATATGGAAACAAATAAATTAGAAGAAATTAAGGAATTTAAAAAAGGAAGCTGGATTAATTTAGTAAATCCCTCCGAAAATGAAATTAAAAGAGTATGTGAAAGTATCAATATTCAAGAAGATTTTATTAGAGATGCCTTAGACTATGAAGAAAAGGCCAGAATTGATACAGAAGAAGATGACAATACCATTCTTTTTGTAATTGATGTTCCAGTCATTGAGAAAAGTGAAGACAATGAAATGTATACAACTATGCCACTAGGAATGATTGTAGTAAGAGATGACTTTTTTATAACGGTATCTTTAAGAAAAAATAAAATTATAGAAGATTTTGAAAAAAGAAAGATTAAAAATTTTCAAACATATAAAAAGACTAGATTTATTTTCCAAATCTTTTACATGAACTCATCATATTTCTTAAATTACCTAAAACAAATCAATAAAGAAACAGAAATTGCAGAATATATTTTAAAAAATTCTATGAAAAATAAAGAATTATTAAAATTACTAAGTTTGGAAAAAGGTTTGGTATATTTTGCAACATCATTAAAATCAAATGAAATTGTCATGGAAAAAACTATGAGAGGAAAAATAGTAAAATTGTATGATGATGATGAAGATATACTAGAAGATGCCATCATTGAAAATAGACAGGCGATAGAAATGGCTCAAATATATACAAATATCTTAAATGGAACAATGGATGCTTATGCTTCTATTATTTCCAATAACCTAAATGGAGTAATGAAATTTTTAACTTCTATTACTATTGTACTAGCGATTCCTACAATGATATCAAGTTTTTGGGGAATGAATGTACAATTACCATTTGAAAATAGTCCGATAGGATTTATTATCATGGTACTAATTGCAGTTGTATTAACTTTAGTGGTAACATGGTGGTTGAAGAGAAAAGATATGCTAAATTAAAAAGGGAAATTGGGGACGGACTCATTTTTCCCTTTTTGTCCGTCCCTAAATCCTCTCAAAATGTCCAAAAAGAAACGTCCCCAAATTTCCTTTTTAATTCCTTTTTTAAAAAGGTATACATATTTTCTCCAATAGAAGTATCAGCCCCGGTTTCATACAAAGAAATTGTTTTATTTATATCTAATAATCTCATTTTTTTCGTACTTGCTGAAGAATCTTTATACATATAGATTGGTGTATAACTTACATTATCGATTGTAACAGATTCATCTGTGTGTTTCGTTATTTGCAAATCTAAAATAATAGAAGTTCTTGTGTTATCAGCATTTTGGTCGCTAATAAAATTTCCCAAAGAGTAAATAATAAAACCATCTTGAGTTGAACCATCTTCTAGAGTAACGGTTCTTTTTTCCATTTTCTGCAAAACATGAGGGTGTGTTCCTAAGATAATGTTGACACCGTTTTGGAAGAGAAAATCAGCTAATTCATTTTGTGTATCATTTGGAACTGTGCTATATTCTGTTCCCCAATGTACAGAAACTACGATAATATCTGCCTCTTGTGATTTGGCGGTTTCGATATCTTTTTTTATTAATTCTTCATCAATCAAATTAATGCAGTAAGATTTGTCAGATGGAATTGTTATTCCATTTGTTCCATAAGCATAATTTAAGAATGCAATTTTAATACCTTTTACATATTTAAAGACAATCGTATCTCGCTTTTCTTGTGTTTGATATGTACCTACATGAGTAATATCAGCTTTATCTAAAACATCAATGGTTCTAGATAATCCATCAAAACCATAATCTAAACTATGGTTTCCAGCAGTAGAAATAACATCAACTCCCAGTTTTTTTAAATTATATGCTAATGCATCAGGTGTATTAAATCTAGGATAATTACTATATCCTACATCTTCTCCTGCAAAGGTTGTTTCTAAATTAGCAACTGTAATATTAGAATTTTTTATATAATATTCAATATCTTCAAAAACATAAGAAAAATCATATTCACCAGTATCTGCATTATATGCATCCATATATTGTGTATTATGACACATAATATCTCCGATAGCTGTCAAATGAAAAGTGGTATCCTCATTAGGATTTTGTATAGTATCATCAAGACCATCTGTATCTTCTTCTACATGATTGGCAGTTTCTAAATATTGTTCTGTAATAGAATGATATTTAATCCAATTATTTACAATGTGAAATACCATAACAATTAAAAATACAGCGAGTAAGATGCATACAATTTTTATTAAAATATTTGTGATTTTTTTGGTATCATCTTGAATTATATTTTTACGATTTCTACTATTTCTTTGATTTCTTCTCAAATATTTATCCTCCTAATATTCTTTACTACAAATTATCATAAAAAAGAAAAATTTTCAATAATTGTATAAATAAAAAGAAAAAAGGTTAAAATAATATAAAAATACGGTAAAAGGAGGAAAACAAAATGAAAGTAATAGACAAAATTGCATTAGTTTTAATCATTATTGGTGCTCTTAACTGGGGATTAATCGCATTATTCCAATTAGATTTAGTAGCACTAATATTTGGAGAAATGACAATTTGGTCAAGAATTGTGTATGGACTAGTAGGGTTATCTGGTCTATGGGGTATCAAGTTATTATTTGATGATTAATATCAGATATTTTAGTGAATAAAAAATAAATTTGAAAGGGAATCTTGTATTCCCTTTTTTCCATACGTAAAATCCTTGAAAAATATGTAAAAATGGTATATAATACCAACGATAAAAATCTTAATTTGTTGTATATAAAAAAATGAGCAAAAGTTAGAATAAAAAATATTTTATACAATAAAAAGTAAAAAGCCATAAAGAAAGGAATGAAATACATGCTAAGTGCAAATGGAGTAACCGTTAGATTTGGAAAAAGAGTCCTTTTCGAAGATGTCAATATAAAATTCGGAAAAGGAAATTGTTATGGGATTATTGGAGCAAATGGTGCAGGAAAATCTACTTTTTTAAAAGTATTATCAGGAGAGATAGAGCCAAGTAAAGGGGATGTTAGTTTAGATAAAGGAGAAAGATTATCTGTATTAAAACAAGATCACTTTGCTTTTGAAGAATATACCGTCATGGACACGGTTATCATGGGAAATAAAGAGTTATATGACATTATGAAAGAAAAAGAAGCAATATATGCAAAACCAGATTTTTCAGAAGAAGATGGTATGAAGGCAGCAAAATTAGAAGAAAGATTTGCAGAATTAGATGGCTGGAATGCAGAATCAGATGCAGCTATTTTATTAAATGACTTAGGAATTATACCAGATAATCATTATAAATATATGAAAGAGCTTGAAGCAAAAGAAAAAGTAAAAGTATTATTAGCACAAAGCTTATTTGGAAACCCAGATGTTTTACTATTAGATGAGCCAACAAACGATTTAGATATGAAAAGTATTAACTGGCTACAAGATTTCTTAATGGATTTTGAAAATACAGTGATTGTTGTATCACATGATAGATATTTCTTAAATAAAGTA
This sequence comes from uncultured Eubacteriales bacterium, assembly GCA_949289635.1. Taxonomy (GTDB): domain Bacteria; phylum Bacillota; class Clostridia; order TANB77; family CAG-508; genus CAG-269. The sequence continues at coordinate 37,112 of CASEOS010000002.1, forward strand.
TGTACACATATTGCAGATGTTGACTTTGGAAAGATAAAAGTATATCCAGGAAATTATGATTTCTGGTATGAATCAAGTCAATTAGCATTAAAACAAGCAAGAGAACAAAATAAGAAAAAAGAAGAAAAGATAAAAGAATTACAAGAATTCATTGCCAGATTTAGTGCCAATGCTTCCAAATCAAAACAAGCAACTTCAAGAAAGAAAACATTAGAGAAAATTGAATTAGAAGAAATCAAACCATCTAATAGAAAATATCCTTATGTAGATTTTAAACCAGATAGAGAACCAGGAAGAGAAATCTTACAAGTAAAAAATATATCTAAAACGATTGATGGTGTTAAATTACTAGATAAAGTTTCATTTGATGTAAAAGAAGGAAATAAAATTGCATTTTTAGCAGATAATGAACTAGCAAAAACCGTATTATTCCAAATTATCGAAGGGGAAATGGAACCAGATGAAGGAGAATTAGTTTGGGGAACAACTATTACAAAATCATATTTCCCTAAGGATAACAACTATTTATTTGAAACAGATGAAAATATAACAGATTGGCTTAGAAAATATTCTAAAGATCCAGATGAAACTTATGTAAGAAGCTTTTTAGGAAGAATGTTATTCTCAGGAGATGAAGCATTAAAACAAGTAAGAGTATTATCGGGTGGAGAAAAAGTAAGATGTGTATTATCAAAAATGATGTTATCAGGAGCAAACTTCTTAATATTTGATGAGCCAACAAACCATTTAGACATGGAAAGTATCACATCCTTAAATGAAGGAATGAAAAGATTTACAGGAAATATTTTATTTACATCACATGACCATGAATTAACACAAACAGTTGCCAATAGAATCATTGATATAAAAGAAAATGGAAAAATTGTTGACAGAGAAATTACTTATAATGAATATTTAGGAGTAGAGTGATGATTTTAGGGACGGAGCAAAAAATCATCGTTTTCTCTGTTTGTTAAAAAACATCAAAGAATTAAATCAAATTGATTTTAAGAATAAAGCAAGAAATCATATTTTTTTCATTTATTGGTAATCAGAAAAGGAGCTGAGTTTTATGACCAGAGTGGATAAAATAAATTATTATTTAGATATCGCAGAAAGTGTATCTGAAAGAGGGACTTGTCTTAGAAATAATTATGGAAGTATTATTGTAAAAAATGATGAAATCATCTCAACAGGATATACAGGTGCTCCAAGGGGAAGAAAAAATTGTATTGATTTGGGATATTGCACAAGACAAAAATATGAAATGCCAAGTGGAAAAGGATATGAAAGATGCAGATCTGTACATAGTGAACAAAATGCCATTATTAGTGCTGCAAGAAAAGATATGATAGGTGCTACATTGTATTTAGTAGGAATTAATCAACGAAATGGGGAATATGTAAAAGATAATGAGCCATGTTCTTTTTGTAAAAGAATATTAATAAATGCGGGGATAAAAGAAGTAATTATGAGAGATGACAAAGAAAAATATAGAATAGCACAAGTACGAGATTGGATTGAACAAGATGATTCATTAGAATATTGATATTTCAATTTTAACATGATTTTATCTGAATATTAAGTGATAATTTTTGTAAAAAGTCATCATAAGTACATAAGGAAAACATAAAAATGTAATATTTTAAAAATAGGGGTAAAAAACAAAGAAAGTGAGTGATTAAGATGCCAAGAATAGCACGTAATTGTTTGGATACCTCTTTTTTTCATGTCATGGTACAAGGTATCAACAAAGAATATATATTTAAAAATAATCGATATATGAAGAGATATTTACAATTGATGAAAGAAAAATTAAATAGTGAAGAATTAGAAATGATAGCATATTGTGTAATGAATAATCATGCACATATATTAGTCAAAACAGAAGATATAAAAAAGTTATCAAAATATATGCAAAAAGTTAATACTATTTATGCTCAATATTATAATTATATGGAGGGTAATCGAGTAGGATATGTATTTCGTGATAGATATAAAAGCGAACCAATATTAGATAGAAGGCAATTAATACAATGTGTAAAATACATTCATAGAAATCCAGTAAAAGCAAATATGGTAAAAAATGAAAAACAATATCCATATTCTTCATATCATTATTATTTAACAGGAGAAATTGAAAAAACAAATATATTTGCACATGAAGAGATTGAATATATTTGCAATATGGACTTTATTGATGAAGAAACATTTTTAGATATAGATACAAATATTGAGATGAAAATCGACAATTCCATTTCGGAATTTATTAAAAAAGAGCAAATAAAAGTATTTGAAATATTTGAAAAACGTGATATACTAAAGAAGTTGATAAGATATCTAAAAGAAGTAAAAAAAATAAAATATACAAATATCATGAAAAAATTAGATATTACAAAAGGGACAATGGAAAGATTAAAAAATAAAATGGAGTAAGAAAATGACTTTGAAAACTTGTGATTTTTGATTCGTTTCAAAATCATGTTGTTAGTAATGATGATTTTTTGCTCCGTCCCTAAAATCATCAGAAAGGAAATAAAGAATGGATAAAATTATTAATACAATTGCAGAAGAATTAAATATTAAGCCAAAACAAGTAGAGGCTACAATAAAATTAATTGATGAAGGGAATACCATTCCCTTTATTGCACGTTATAGAAAGGAAGTAACAGGAGGATTAAGTGACGAAATCCTTAGGGATTTAGGCGAAAGATTAAATTACTTAAGAAATTTAGAACAAAGAAAAGAAGAAGTTGTAAAATCAATTGATGAACAGGGAAAATTGACAGATGAAATTATGCAAGCAATTGCTGTTTGTAAAACATTAGCAGAAGTAGAAGATATTTATAGACCGTATAAGCAAAAGAAAAAAACAAGAGCAACAGTCGCAAAGGCAAAAGGTCTAGAGCCATTGGCAAATATTATTATAGAACAAAAAGAAACAACACCAATTTTAGAAATGGCAAAAGAATATGTGAATATTGATACTTTGTCAGAAGAGGATAAAAAGAATAAGGATAAAGTAGTAGCCAGTCCAGAAGATGCTGTACAAGGAGCTTTAGATATTATTGCAGAAGATATTTCAGATAATAGTAAATACAGAAAACAAATTAAAAGAATTTGTTATAGAGAAGGAGCTATCCAAACAAAGGCTTCAAAACCAGAAGAAAAATCAAATTATGAGATGTATTATGATTATCAAGAAGCGATAAAATACATACCAAGTCATAGAATATTGGCAATTAATCGTGGAGAAAAAGAGGATTTTCTAAAAGTAAAAATTGAAAAGCCAGAAGATAAAATACTAGCATATATGGAAAGAGATATAATAAAAGGTGAAACGCAATTTACCCTAATGCTAAAAGATACCATTTTAGATAGTTTTAAAAGATTAATTGAACCATCAATTGATAGAGAAATTCGTTCAGATTTAACAGAAAAAGCAGAAGATAAAGCCATTAAAGTATTTGGAAAAAATTCGAAACAATTACTGTTAGGAGCACCAATTAAAGGAAAAACAGTTATGGGATTTGATCCAGCTTATAGAACAGGTTGTAAAATTGCTGTTATTGATGAAACAGGAAAATTATTAGATTATACAACTGTTTATCCAACAGAACCTCAAAATGATGTAGAAGGTGCGAAAAAAGAATTATTAAAATTAATTGAAAAAGATAAAATCGATATGATAGCCATTGGAAATGGAACAGCATCTAGAGAATCAGAAATGTTTGTAGCAGATATGATAAAAGAAGCATCAAGAGATGTTCATTATGTCATTGTTAGTGAAGCAGGTGCATCTGTATATTCTGCATCAAAACTAGCAACAGAAGAATATCCAGATATTAATGTATCTATCAGAGGAGCGATTTCCATTGCAAGACGTTTGCAAGACCCATTAGCAGAATTGGTTAAAATTGATCCAAAAGCGATTGGTGTTGGGCAATATCAACATGATGTTAATCAAAAGAAATTACAAGAAAGTTTAACAGGTGTAGTAGAAGATAGTGTTAACAAAGTAGGTGTTGATGTCAACACAGCGACCCCATCACTACTTTCTTATGTTTCAGGAATTAATAACACCATTGCGAAAAATATTGTGAAATATAGAGATGAAAATGGAAAATTAAAAAATAGAAAAGAATTATTAAAAGTTCCAAAGCTTGGAAAAGTTGCGTTTGAACAATGTGCAGGATTTTTAAGAATATTTGATGGAGATAATCCATTAGAAGTGACAGCCGTTCACCCAGAAAGTTATGAACCAACAGAGAAATTATTAAATCAATTAGGATTTGATAAAAAAGATTTAAAAGATAAAGAAAAATTAGAAGAACTAAGAAAAAAATTAAAAAGTGTTAATGTTCTAGAAATGGCAAAAGAATTACATATAGGAGAAATGACATTAACAGATATTATTGAAGAATTATCAAAACCAGGAAGAGATCCTCGTGAAGACATGCCAAAACCAATTTTAAGAAGTGATGTATTAAAATTAGATGATTTAAAAGAAGGAATGGTATTAACAGGAACTGTTAGAAATGTGATTGATTTTGGAGCATTTGTAGATATTGGTGTAAAACACGATGGATTGGTACATATTTCAGAAATGAGTGACAAATTTATTAAAAATCCATCAGATGTCGTTTCTGTAGGAGATATTGTAAAAGTAAAAGTTATTAAAATTGATAAAGAAAGACAAAAAGTAGGACTTTCGATGAAACTTTAGGAAACTTTAGGGACGTGTCAAATCGTTCCAAAATGGAACAAAAGGGACAGACCTCCCCTGGGTAAGCCAGATATACATATAATATAAAACCAATACACAATTTTGTATAAGCTAAATTTTCATAGAAATTATATAAGAAAAAAGTGAGCCTCTTTCATTGTTGCTTGTCAATCGTAAGCAAAATGAACATTCCTCACTTTTTTCTTTTACAATTTCTAAATTCAAATTTAGATACGCAAAATTGTTCCTTTCTTTATATTATATGTATATCTGGCTTACCCAGGGGAGGTCTGTCCCTTTTGTTCCATTTTGGAACGATTTGACACGTCCCTAAAGTTCCCTAAAGTTCCGCTTTATATTTTTCTTGAATTTCTTTTATTTCATCAAAATGATTTTTTAAAATATCTAAAAATAAATCATCTAATTCTGGATCAAATTGTGTTCCTTTACATCTTTCAAACTCAGAAATAATGGTATTTAAATCTAAGGAATCACGATAAGCTCTTCTAGAAGCCATAGCATCAAAACTATCTGCAATTGCTGTGATTCTTGCTAAATATGGGATATTATTTCCTACAAGTTTTCCTGGGTATCCTGTTCCATCATATTTTTCATGATGATGTTCTACAATTGGTAAGATATCATCAAATATAGAGGCATTTGATAGAATATGGACACCAATATTAGGATGTTGTTTAATTTGTGAATATTCTTCATCTGTTAATTTAGAATCTTTCAATAAAATACTATCAGGAACACCAATTTTCCCAATATCATGGAATAATCCACCAATTTCTAGAGTATGTAATTCTTCTTCTGATAGGTTTAATTTTTTACCAATTAATACAGAGAATGCTGCTACTCTATCAGAATGACCTCTTGTATATTGATCTTTTGCTTCAATGGTATAACGTAAAGTTTTGATAGAATCTAAATATGCTTGTTCTAATTTCTCATAAGTATCAGATAATTTCATATTGATTTCTTTTATTTCATTCATTTGTTTAATTGATTTAATACCTGATTCAATTAGTAAAAGTAATTGGTCAAATTTATCACTTTTTTCGCAATATCCTTGGATATCTAATCTTCTAATGGTTTCTAAAGGTGGTGCTAAATCTTTATGTCCAGTTAACAATAAAATATATAAATCTTTATTAAATTTTCTGATTTCTTCGACTACTTGATCTCCATGAAAAGGTGTCATGATAAAGTCTAAAACCATTAAATCAAAATGTTCTTCTTTTACAAGTTGAATAGCTTGCTCAGGGTCTGTAACACCAGTAAAATCATATCCAGAACGCTTTAAAAATATAGATAGGGAATCTACAATACCTTCTTCATCATCTACGGCAAGAATTCTATAAGTATTATTTTCTACATTTTCTATTCCTTGTATATGCTTTCTCATCTTTAAACCTCTCTTAATATTTGATTTTTCATTATTATATTAATAAAAAAAACAAAAATCAAGCTTTTTATAGGATTTTTGTATGTTATTAAAGGAATTCTATTTTGATTATTTCAATAAAAAAATTTACTTAAAAGAATAAAATCTGATTGAAACTAAACCTTAATAAAATTTAAAAAAATGAAGAAAACGCAAATAAAATCAGGATTTTTTTAAGAAAATCCTGATTTTATATAATATTTTATTAAAGTGGTAGTATGATTGTAAATGTTGTACCTTTTCCTTCTTCTGATTCAAAAGTAATATCACCATTAAAATGTGCTTTTATGGTTGAGTAAGACATATATAATCCTAAACCAGTACCATTTTTTCCTTTTGTTGTAATCATTTCTTTAAATAATTTTTCTTGTACATTTTTTGGCATGCCACACGCATAATCTTTTATATGGATGTATACATTTTTATGATCACTTTCTAATATTAATTCAATATTTTTATTCTTTTCTCCATTGTATGCTTGAATAGCATTAGAAATCATATTGTTAATTACTTGTACCAAACTATTAATATCCCCATTGATAACAGTATGTTCATCTGTTTTCATAGAAATATTCAAATAAATAATAGCATTTTTTAATTCATGTTTCATCAAAATATTAACACGTTTTACTAATTCATCAAGTGTAAAGTGAACAGAATCTGCTTCAGATAATGTAACAGCTTGTCCTTTAACAGCAGTAATAATATCTGACATATATTCAGTGTAATCTTTGATTTTAGAAGTCCATTCAGACATATCTCTAGCAATATCATGATGATCTTGTGCGTTTACATCAGGGTCATCAATAGAATCATTATATTCTTTAATTAAAGCATTTAAACCTTCGGTAGCTCCTGAGATTGACATGATAGGTGTTTTTAAGTTATGTGCAATACCACCAATTAATTGTCCTAAAGAAGCTAAACGTTCACTTTCCATTAAAGTTTCTTGGCTATTATGCAATTGATCTACATATGTTTTTGTTAATTTTTGAATTTCATTGAAAGAGGCTGTCAAGTCACCAATTTCATCATTAGATGTAACAGGAAGATTATTGGCATAAATAACATCATCAGAGTTAGATATATGTTTCATTCCATTGATAACACTATTAATATCATTACTTAAATCTCTACCTATGTAAAGAATAAATAAGCAATTAATAAAAATTAGTAATAAGGCAATGTAAATAAATGGAACAATGAAGTTATTACCAAATACAAAATAACGAATACCAACATAACATTCGCCCATATTGGTATTGATTTTGATAACAGCACCTTCTCGATTTTGGCCATAATATTCATAAGTATATCCATCTGTCTCATCATAGAAATTTAAAGTATATTTTATGAAAAAGTCATTTAATGTTTCAGGAGAGTAATATACTTCACCATCAGAAGCAGATATAATAACCGCATGATCACCTTCAGATTTAAATTCTATTGAATTTAAAATGTTTTCAACATCTGTGATATTATATACAGTTTCTTCATTAAAACTTGATAATAGTTCTTGTCTATAAAAGTGATATAATAAATCTCCTTTTTCTTTTGTCATAAGAGACATAGAAATCAATAAAATTAAGACAAAAGAATACAAAAATAGAGGTAATATTTGTATTAATAATTTATTATATAAAGGTAATTTAACACCAGTTACTTCATTATGAGCTAGATTTGCAGTAGCAGATAATCGATTAGAAAAGAATTTTTTACTAATCATATATGAAAATATTGCAAATACTGCTGTAAAAGAAAATATAACAGTTGTAATTCTTATAACTAATTCAGCTTCTGTATTGAAAGCAAAAAGTAATATGATAACAATAATTGTTGGAATAAACATTTCTAACAAAAGCATCATATAAGGATAATTAAATGATTTTTTCCTTAGATTTTTTATATATTCAGGATTTTCAAGTTTTTCTTTAGAAAGAGAAAGTTTGCTATATAAAATCCTTAAAGTGATATATAAAAGTAGTGCTAAAATACATATAATTATAATAAATTGTGTAGTATAAGTTATACCAACAATCTCAATCTGAAAATCATTATCAATTGAGTTTGGTGGATAATTTAATACAGAAGGTAGGGCAAAATACAAAACAGCAGCAATAATAAGAAGTATCAGCGTATTTACTAATGCTAATTTTTTTTCATTATCAATATTAAAAATTTTAGCAAAATTCATCTTTAGTTCCTCCTTTTAGGTATTATATTTTTTTAAGTAAAGTAAAATTTTATTAATGTAGTCTGGTTCTATTTGTGGCCAAGCTAAATTTAAAGAGTTCAATACGGAAATAGTATCTTCGCAATGAAGCGTTACTAAACTATTATTAACATTTTTTATATATGCAGTAATACCAAAATTATTTGCTTTACTATTAGATAAAGCAGTTTTAAAATCTGCAATACTAGAAAAATCTATATTTGTTCCGCAGAAATTTAGCATTTTAATTAAATCGAATCCAGAAACATAATTATTATTATATAAATGATATATTTCTAAACTATGTTTTTGATTATACATTAGTCGAACTATAAAATTTGCACAAATATCTACAGGTGAAAGTTCAAATTTAAAATCATGAAGTTCTCTAGGAAAAATTCCTATGTTTATAAATGATTCTAGTCTATTAAAAAATGCATTATCATTATAATTTTCTTGAAATACACCATCTACATACCTATTTGTGATTGTTCCTAATCTATAGATACTAGCTATCATTTCATTATTTTGGCAAGCTTCAATAATTGCTTTTTCTGCTTCAAATTTACTTCTAACATATACATTATCTTTAAAAGATTGACCAATATATAAATCGTTTTCTGTAAAATCTGCAGAAGGTGTTTTTACTAATCCATATCCAGATACAGACATGGTTGATATATAATGTAAAGGAATATTAAATTTCTTACAAAAAGAAATCATCTTTTTAGCAGAATGAACATTGGTTTTATTAAAGATCTCGTAATTTCCATAATGTTTAACTAATGCAGCAGTATCAATGACACAATCACAAGTAGTTCCTAAGCGATTATATAAATCTTCTTCAATACCAAAATTAGCATCTAAAAGATTACCTTCTACAATTTTTATCCTGTATAAATATGGTTCTATATTAACATCAGGAAAATAAAAATTAAACTTTTTAATAAATCGGGCTAAGGGATTTACCAAATCTTTTTTTCTAATAACGCAAAAGATTTTACTAGAGGTAGTTGTTAATAAATAATATAATATATGAATTCCTAGAAATCCAGTAGCACCAAAAAGAATAATTCTTCTAAAATCTGTAGTTATTTCAATTGGTTTTTTAATTTCTTTGATAATCGGCATTTTTTCAATTAATACAGAAGTTTCTTTTGGTTGATCAATTAAAAGAAAATCGGCTAATTTTCTGATGGTTGGATATTCGTAAAAATCTTGTGTATTGATAGAGATGCCTTTACCATATAAAATAGATTGTGCTTTTATTAATAAAAGGGAATCTATATAATAATCAAATAAATTATCTTCTACACTGATTTTGCTTTTTTGTTCTAATAATTCTGTGAAAATTTCCTGTAAAGTTTCTTCTAATTTATTTTGTGGTTTAACATATTTCGTATGTGATTTTTTTGGTAAAGGTAAGGCAGATTTATCTATTTTACCATTAATTGTTAGTGGCAGTTTATCTAATCTCATAAAATAATTTGGTATCATATAACTAGGTAATATCTTTTTTAAAAAACTAGATAAATCTTCTATTTCATTTTGAGATGTGTAATAAGCACATAAGAATTTATGGTCATCTAAAGTGATGACAGTAACATAAACATCTTTTATATCAGGATGTGTCAGTAAAACAGATTGGATTTCTCCTAATTCAATACGATAACCATTTAATTTTACTTGAAAATCACTACGTCCTAAATATTCCATAACACCATTAGAATGTAAAATAGCAAGGTCGCCTGTTTTGTAAATCTTTTCTCCTGTATAAAAAGGATGGTCTAAAAATTTTTCACGTGTTTTTTGTTCATCTGTATAGCCTAAAGCTAAGCAATCTCCACTAATAAACATTTCGCCAATATTGCCTAATGGAACAAGTTCTTGGTCATTATTTAAAAGTAAAATTTGCGTATTATCTATTGGGTATCCAATAGGAACAGATGTATAAGTATCTTCTGGATGATACTCATAAATCATACATCCAACGGTTGCTTCTGTTGGTCCATATTCGTTATATATATGAATAGGATGAGAGAATAAAGAAGTGATTTTTTCACACATTTCTTTAGTTAAAATGTCTCCTCCTAAAATAAATTTACATACAATACTATTGCTTAAATCTAAATCTTGCAATAAAGTAAAATGTCCAGGTGTTAACTTTATAATTTGTACATGATTATCTTTAATCATTTCTTCTAACAATAATTGTGCATTTTCATTTTGGTAAATATAAATAGAATTACCAGAACATAGTGGTGTATAAATAGAAGTTACGGTTAAGTCAAATGCAACAGAAGAAAACAAAGGGAAATTGGTTTCTTCTCCATGTACATATTGTTTAATAGCCCAACGAATATAATTACTTAAACTTTTATGAGAAATTTGAACGCCTTTTGGATTTCCGGTTGAGCCAGAAGTATAGATAATATATGCTAAATCAGTCTCTTTTAGGTCATAATCTATATTATAAACATCATTTTTTTGATAATCAAAATTATCTAATGAAATTCTTAAGATAAGTTCTTTATCTATTTTTACAGATTTTAAGGTATTCATATGTGTTAAGATTAATTTTGCATTACTATTGTTTACAATATATTCAATACGTTCATTTGGGTAATTAACATCAATAGGAATGTAACATACACCCAATTTTTGTGTAGCCAAGATACTAGCAACAAACTCAATAGAATCTGTAAAGGCTAAACAAACAATATCCCCTGAATGAACGGAATATTCTTTTAGTTTTGAAGCAATGAGATTAGCTAATGTATTTAGTTCTTTGTAACTAAGAGAAATATCTTTATAGTTAATAGCTAATTTATTAGGATTTTTTTGTAGTTGTTGTCTAAATAAATCATAAACAGAAATAAAAGTATCTGTATTTTTTTTATGATTGTATGTATCTAATATATAGTGTTTTTCTTTAGCAGAAACGATTTCAAGTTCTTTGATGTTTAATTCTGGATTTGCCATAATTTGTTTTGTGATTTCCATTAAACGTTCATGTAATAAATCAATTTCTTCTAAAGTAAATAAGTCTTTTTTAAAGTCATAGTAAATACTAATCATGCCTGTGTCATCAATATCATATAAGTGAATGTCTAAATTATTAACAACACAATGATTAAATAACCATTTGCAAGAATAAGGAACAGAACAAGTAGCTCTATGATTTCTTGCATTTTGATAAGACAAACAAACATCATAAAGATTTTTAGAAATATTAAATTTTTTTCTAATGGTATCTAGTAATAGGTTATAGGGATATCGTTGGTTTCTAAAAACAGACAATTCATGTTTTGAAACTTGCTCGATAAAATGTATACAAGTAGTATTTTTGTCGATTTCCATATGAAAAGGTACAGTACTAATATACATTCCTGTTGTATTTTTTTCTTTGAAATTGCATCTATTTAATATAGGTGTTCCCACAGTAGAAGAATTTGTATTATTAATTTTTGATAAATAGATATTCAAAACAGCCATAAAAAGTGAAAATAAAGAAATTTTATGGTTATTGCAAAAAGTTAATAATTGATTGGTCTCTTCTTTTGAAAGGATAACACTTTTTCTAGTTGCTTCATATGAGCTAGATTGAAAATCTTTTAAGTAAGAAAATTCTAAATTTTCAAATTGATTCTCCCAAAAATTTTTAGCACGTTCAAATTTAGAACTTTCTAAATATTTTTTTTCTTCATCTATAAAATCTAAATAAGAATTAGTTTTGTTGTCTGGAATAGGTGTATTTTGAATAATAGAAATATAATAATTCATGATTTGGTCAATTAATAAGCTCATAGTCCAAGCATCAGAAATAATATGATGTAAGTTGGCTACAAATCCACCTGTACCATCTTCATTTGTAAAAATAACAAAACGATATAAACGACTATTTAGAAGGGTAAAATGTTTTGTGATAACATCCTCTTCAAGTTTTGATAAAGGATAATCATTTGAAAGTTGAACTTTTTCAATTTCAATAAAAGAGTAATTTTCTATATATTGCTTAATATCAGAACCTTCTTGCATTAATTGAATTCTCATAGAATCATTATTTTCAATAAACAGATTAATTGCTTTTGCTAAATGATCTTCATTGATTTTTTCTGAAATAGATAATGTTCCACATATATTTGAAACACAGGTGTTTTCATGGAATTGTTCTGTTAATAAAATAGATTTTTGTGGATTGCTTAACTCATAGTTTAAAATATTCATACAACATCACCTTAAAATTTTTTTGCTAAAGAGATTATACATATAAAAAATCAAAAAATCAAATAATTCTACAAAATAACTTCATAATCTTCATATTTTGCAGGGATTCCTTTATGAAAATAAATGAATGATGACTTTCTATATGAATTTTAAATATAGTAAAATCTTTAAAAAGAAATATCCGTAAATGAATATGAAGTATTGAAAAATAAAAAAAATAGATATAGAATGAAGAAAAAGGAGGGAGCATATGGGAGATAATGAAAATAGAAAGGTATATGAACCAAGAATTGTAAAAAATTATAGGGAGATGATAGAATATTCGGTAAAAAACTATGCAGATAAAGTAGCCTATAAATATAAGAAAAATGGAGATTTAAAACATGTAGAATATGTAGAAAAAACATATGAACAAGTAGGAAAAGACATAAAAGCATTTGCAACAGAGTTATTAAACAAGGGGCTAGAAAAGAAAAAAATTATTGTTATTGGAAATAATCGATATGAATGGTGTGTAACTTATTTAGCTGTTACAAGTGGAAATATGATTATTGTCCCATTAGATAAAGCACTTCCAGATAATGAGATTGAAAATTTAGTAACAAGAAGTGAGGCAGAAGTTGCTATATTTGATAAAAAATATGTAGAAGTTATGAAAAAACTAAAGAAAGATACAAATGTAAATTTAAAAATGCTAATTTGCATGGATGATATCAAAGATAACGAAATAGAAAAATTTTCACAATTATTGAAAAAGGGTGAAGAACGAGTAAAAAATGGGGATGATTATTATGAAAAAGTGGAAATCCATCCTGAAGAAATGTCAATTATGTTGTTTACATCAGGAACTACTAATCTTCCAAAAGCAGTAATGCTATCTCAAAAAAATATATGTGCAAACTTATCAGATTTTGCATCATGGGTAAAGCTATATCCAACAGACACATTACTTTCTTTTCTACCAATTCACCATACATTTGAATGTACAGTAACATTTCTTTATGGATTTTATAGTGGTTGTACAGTAGCTTTTTGTGATGGATTAAAATATATTCAAAAAAATTTGGCAGAATATAAAGTTTCTGTATTTGTAGCGGTTCCATTGGTATTAGAGACCATGTACAAAAAAATTCAAAAAGCAATTCATGACCAAGGAAAAGAAAAATTAATTAATAGAATGATAAAAATAGCTAATGGACTTTTAAAATGTAAAATAGATTTAAGAAAAGTCATTTTTAAACAAATATTAGATAATTTAGGTGGAAATATTCGTTTAGTATTATATGGCTCAGCGCCTATGGATAAAGAAACCATTGTAGGATTTAATAATTTTGGAATTGCATTAATACAAGGATATGGTTTAACAGAAACATCACCAGTTATTGCAGCAGAATCAGATAAAGAAAAAAGACCAGGTTCTGTAGGATTAGCTTTACCTAGTTTAAATGTCAAAATCGATTGTCCAGATGAAAAGGGAGAAGGAGAGATTTTAGTAAAAGGTCCAAGTGTTATGATGGGATATTATCACAATGAAGAAGAAAATCAAAAAGCATTTGTAGATGGGTGGTTTAGAACAGGAGACTATGGATATATAACAGAAGATGGATTTATCTATGTAACAGGTAGAAAAAAAGATATCATAGTTCTAAGAAACGGAAAAAATGTGTATCCACAAGAGATTGAATTTTTAATTAATAAACTACCTTATGTAACAGAATCTCTAGTATACCAAAGAGAAAAAGATAAAACAGATACTATGTTATGTGCTAAAATTGTATATGATAAAGATATGATAGAAGAAAAATTAGGAGAAAAAACAGAAAAAGAATACAAAGACAGCATTTGGGAAGAAATAAAAGAGATTAATAAAAAATTACCAGTATTTAAACATATAAAACAAATCACCATAACGACAGAGCCATTAATAAAGACAACAACACAAAAAGTAAAACGTTATGAAGAATTAAAAAGAGTTTAAGAGTAAAAAAGGGATTTTGGGGACGGACTCATTTTTCCCTTTTTATTTTGACTAAAATTGAAAATATGGTGAATACTATTTTTGAGGTGATTTTGTTGAGAAGAGCTAAGAGAAAAAGTAGTGGTAAAAAAATTGTGATAACTACCATTGTTTTATTAATCATGTGGTTACTAGGATTTTATATATATGTTACATATAATCATATAGAAATTTATGACTCTAATTATACGGCAGAAAGAACACAATCCACAATAGAGGAACAAACTGTGGAAAAAGTAGAAGAAGAAAGCAAAAATGTGGCAGATGTGATAGAAGAAACAGTAGAAAGTGTTGTAGGAATATCAAAATTAAAAAATGCAGGAGATTCTATTTTTTCAAGTAATACAGAAAGTCAATTAGGTTTAGGAACAGGCGTTATTCTTACAGAAAATGGGTATATTTTAAGTAATGAGCATGTGACAGGTAGTAAATATAGTAAATGCTATGTGACATTAGAAAATGGAAACAATTATAATGGAACTGTTGTATGGAGTGATTCTCATATTGATTTATCGATTGTAAAAATAGAGGCAAGTAATTTGAAATATGTGACATTGGGAGATTCAGATAATATCAAAATAGGAGAAACCGTGTATGCTATCGGAAATCCAATTGGATTTGAATTTAGAAGAACGGTTACTTCAGGAATTATTAGTGCAAAAAATAGAACCATTAAATTGGAAGAAGAGGACACTGTATCATATATGACAGATTTAATACAAACAGATGCAACGATTAATCCAGGAAATAGTGGAGGACCATTAATTTATCCAAATGGACAAGTCATTGGAATTAACACAGTTAAAATATCTTCAGCAGAAGGAATTGGATTTGCCATACCTATTAATATTGTAAAACCAATTATAGAAAGTTATCAAAATACAGGAGACTTTCAAGAAGCAAAAATTGGAATATATGCTTATGATGCAGAAGTAATCCCCTATTTAGAAAAAGGAACAACTAGCAGTTTTCAAGAAGGGATTTATGTAACAGAAGTAACAAAAAATGGACCAGCAGATACAGCAGGAATAAAAGAAGGTGATATCATTACACAAATAGATGATACAAAATTAAATACAATGAATGACCTAAGAGAATATATTTATACAAAAAAACCAAATGAGGAAGTTACATTACAAATCAATAGAGGAAAAATAAAAAGAGAGATTGTTGTAAAATTAGGAAGGTGAAACGTTAAGGACGTGCCAAATGTGCCAAAGGGGACGGGGTAAAATGGCACACTTTATAATTTAAAAATGGATTATTTATATAATATAAATAAAAGTGTGCCATTTTACCCCGTCCCCTTTGGCACATTTGGCACGTCCCTAACGTTTCACTCTGTTAAGAATTCTTCCATTAAATCATATTTTCTAGAATAATCTTTTGTTTCTTCATTTGAAAGATAAACTTCTGATGTGTTGGTTTTTAAAAATTCAATGATTTCATAAACATCTATCCAAATTTCATTTGGACTATCTACTTGTGATTCATCAAAAATAAGTTGCATACCAAAATGTAAGTGAGCAACATTTATATTATTTACATTTTCTTTTATACTATATCCTGTCATTCCTAAATATCCAATAACATCACCAGCTTTTACTGTATCTCCTTGTTCCAATCCTTCTACATAAGGGTGGTCTTTTCGTAGATGAGCATAATAGTAATATCGTTTTCCATCAAAACTCCTAATGCCAATACGCCAGCCACCATATTGATTCCATCCGAGTTGTTCAACTATGCCAGATTCTACTGCTATGATAGGTGTTCCAATACTTCCCATTAAATCATTTCCTAAATGAGTTCTTTTAAATCCATAAGATCTAGAATTTCCAAAGTCTTTATAATGTGTAAAATAATAATTTTTGGCAATTGGTAAAAAGGCTTTTAAGCCATATTGATTTTTAAAAACTTTTTGATTATTTTCGTCTAATGTTTCAATAGAATAATTGCCAATAAAACCACTTAAAACAGCAGAATAAGCTTCTAAATAATAGTCATAAAAGGTTAGTGTAGATGTAAGTTCTTCCATTGATTTTCCATTTTTTAAATTTTCTACGATTTTATTTAAATCATTTTCATTAAAATTTTTAAAATTTCCACCATAGATACAAGCTAAATAAGCTAATAATTCAATCCAATTATATGTGGTTTCTTCATTGCTATTATGTGAATGGATGTCTAATTCAGAAGTTAATTTTAAAACATGGCAAGGGACAGTAAAATCTACCCATTTTATATAATCTTCTTCACTATCAGTATTTACTTCAATAGATTGTAAATGCTTTTGACTGAAATAAAAAATGAAAGAAGAAAATAAAAACACAATTAACGCTAGCATAGATATACATATATTTATGATACAATTCTTTTTTATATGTATCGATTTTATAATCAATCTAAACACCTCATAAAAATATATGAAAAGAAAATGAAAATCATGACGACTACTTGTGGAGAGAAAAAATCAAATACAGAGTTGTGAAATGTTTTTGGTAAAACTATTTACGAAATTTGAATATTATATTAAAATGAAAATATAGGTGATATATTAATAAAATATATATTCAATAATAGGAGGGAGGAAAAATGAATAAATACATGAAGATAGCAAAACAAAATGCAGAAGAGGGAATCAATAGGGGAGAAGGAGGACCATTCGGTGCAGTTATTATAGATAAAGAAGGAAATATTATTTCAAACGGAAATAATCAAGTAATAAAGAACAATGATCCAACGGCACATGCAGAAATTGTTGCAATTAGAGAAGCTTGTGAGAAATTACATACATATGATTTATCAGATTATATATTATATACATCTTGTGAACCATGTCCGATGTGTTTATCATCCATTATTTGGGCAAATATAAAAGAAGTGTATTATGGTTGTACAAAAGAAGATGCTGGAGAAATTGGATTTCGAGATGATATGATTTATGAATATTTGAAGGGAAACAATTCTAATTTAATTGATTTAAAAAAGGTGGATAGAGATGAATGTTTAGAGGTGTTTAAAAAGTACAAAGAAATAGGTGGAGTTATTTATTAAAATAAAAAATATAAACCGTTGATATATACATATATTCAACGGTTTAAATGGTGCACCAGGAGGGATTCGAACCCCCGACCTTCCGGTTCGTAGCCGAACACTCTATCCAACTAAGCTACTGGTGCATACCTAATATTATAACGGTTTATCGTTAATTTTACAATACTTTTTATTGGATTTTTCAAATTATTTTCATTAAAGGAAAATAAAATTTAAAAAAAGCCTTGCAAACCATAAAAAAATGTGCTATTATATATAAGCATGAAATAAATCGAGGTGTAGCGCAGTTGGTAGCGCGCGTGGTTTGGGACCATGAGGTCGCAGGTTCGATCCCTGTCACCTCGACCATACGATAGCAATTTTGAGAGAACTCAAGGAAATTGCAAAAGTCTGAAAGGGTATTAATCAATGGATTTTGGTTAATACTCTTTTTCTATGCAGTTCTCAAAAATTCTATAAAAAGTTCTAAAATAGTTCTAAAATTTATGTTTTAAAAAAATTTTAGGTGTATAAAAAATGTTTTAAAAAGTTTTAAAAAACTGTATAGAACTTAATATGCTCTTTCATCAAAAATAAAGACAATGGAAGTCTTAGAAGGGATGAAAGATGAACAAAATAAATTTTTATAAAATAAATGAAACATTGAATAATAAATATTATCAAATACCACAAGAATTATTTGTTAATAGATTATATAAACAAAAATTAAATTCAGATAGTAAAATATTATATGCTTTTCTACTTGATAGATTATCTTTATCACAAAAACACCATTGGTTTGATAAAGAAGGTAGAGTTTATTTAATATTTACAAGAGAAGAAGTACAAAATAAACTTTGTTTATCTGAAAAGACAGTTACAAAAGCATTTAAACAATTAGCAGAAGTAAATTTAATTGCAGAAAAAAGACAAGGGTTAGGGAAACCCAATTTGATTTATGTTGGTAAAATCCAACACGAAAATATAAAGAATTTTGTAGATATGGAAAATTTACAAGTCTTGATCAGTAAAAATTACGGTTCTGGAGAAGTAGAAAATACAATTCTTGATATGGAAAATTTACCTACAATCAATCCTAATAATATCAAAACTAATATAATCAATACTGAATCTATCAATCCTCAAAGTAATGAAGAAAGTATTTCATTAAATGATGTAAAAGAAAAATGTAGATTAAATGAATTTACAACAGAAGAAAAGTCAATATTAGAAGATGTTATAGATAGATTATATTATGCAGATAATTTAAAAGTAGGAAATGTAATAATAACTAATTCAAAAATATTATCAAAGATTTCTTTGATTAATAAAGATAACTTAATTCAATTATTAGATATTGCTAGAAACAATAATAGTATTAAAAATATAACAAATTATTTAGTGATTTGTTTATATAATAATTTGGGTAATTCTAATATAAATATAGCGACAAGTAATATAGCAAATAATAAAACTACTATATATAATCGTGATTATGAAAGAAAATATCCAGATGGATTTTTCGATAGCCTATATGCTAACTTTGCTGGCGAAAATGCAGTAGCACCTTCGTAGAATTTTGCTCTGATATGAAGTTGCAAGAGATACTTTAAAATGCAACTTCACTATATTTTATAAAGGCTATTGCCATTATAAAATATAGCCTAAAAAATGCTTTAGCAGTTTTTAGGAAAACCCCGTAGGGCACACAGACAAACTTGTTTGTCTAGTGTGTTAGACAAGAAAATCTTATCTTGTGAGTTTGAGAGAGAGCAAGGAAGAAAATATGAGTTATGCCATAATTAGAAATGAAAAATTAACTAGGGCAAAAGCTATGGGAGCATATAGGCATAATGAAAGAAAAGCAAAAAATCATTCAAACAAAAATATAGATAGTAGTAAAACAGAATTAAATTATTATATAAAGAAAAATGAATTAAGTTATATAAAAGAGTTTGATAGAATAAAAGAAAAGTACAATTTAAAAGGTCAAATAAGAAGTAATAGCATTATAATGTGTGAAATGATATTTACTTCTGACCAAAAATTTTTTGACGAAATAGGTTATCAGGAAAGTAAACGATATTTTCAAGAAAGTTATAATTTTATATGCAACTACAAAAATTTAGGAGAAGAAAATATTATATCAGCAGTTGTTCATATAGATGAAGATACACCACATATGCACTTGTTATTTATTCCAGTAGTTCATACAAAAGATAAGCAAGGAAATAAAATTGATAAAGTTTGTTCTAGAGATTTTTGGAAAGGCAAAAATAGTTATAGAGATTTACAAAATGCTTATTTTAAGCATATTTCTGAAAAGGGTTTTAAATTAGAAAGAGGAGAATTAGTAGAAATAACAAATAGAGAACATTTTTCAATACAAGAGTATAAACAAATTACAAATTATGAAAATACTAAACAAATATTAAAAGATATTAAATTAGAACTGCCAGAAACACCTGATATAAAAGATATTAAAAAGATTATGCTAAACAGAGATGAAAAAATAGAAAATGAGATTATTAAGCCAAAGGATGAATTAATACAAAAACTCCATCAAGAAAATGTTTCATTGCATAAAGAATTATCAAAACAAACCAATATTATTGATAAATCAGAGAAATTTGAAACAGAAAGAAAATCATTGACAGCAGACAATATTGAATTAAAAGCAAAATGTAGAAAACTTGAATTGGATTTTAAGCAAAAGGAAAAAGCATTAAAAAATAAATACGAAGATGAAACTTATAGAATAGATTACCAATATCAGAAAATTATAAATAAATTAGAAAAAGAAAATAACTATTTAAAGAAAGTTATCGATAGATTTAAAATTACAGTTCAAAAGTTTATTATTTGGATTTGTCATAAGTTTTCTGCTCCATCTGAAGAAGATTTGATAAGAGATTTTGAAAAAGAGACATATATGGACTTTGATGTTGAAAGGCAAATGGATATAAAAAATTCTGAAATAGAAAAACAAGAAGATGAGTTAGAATATTAACAAATATAAAAAATGCCACATTGAGTGGCAATTTTTTATAAATTAATTTATTTTCTTTAATGATATAGAAGAATTTATCACTAAATTGATACAATTATTTGCTTTTAATGTTATATTTTGTTTAGAGCCAACATCTGATAATTCTATTGTATCTAGGGTTTTAGATTCATCATGACCTGAAGAATTTTTATATATTTCAGTATCCTCTATAAAAAACATTGCATTTCTTACTAATGCCTCAACCTCATATTCTCCCTCTGGTAAAAAGTATTTTATATAATTTTGACCATCATATGTAACAGTTTTACCATATTTTCCTAATTCACCATATTTTAATACAATAGAATTAGAATCAGTGTTTTCAAAATCAACATTTTCATTAGTATAAATTGCTTCACCTTTTAAATCTTTGTTTATAGATGCTAATTGATTATTATCATAAGCATAAACATAATAAATATCATTATTATATGTGATTTTATATCTTGGACCATTAGCCCAATCATCAATTTGAGCGATTCTTTCTATTCCAGAAGAATTAAGGTTAATTTCTTCAAATGCTTTTTCTATATTGCTTTTTAATTCTGCATTATCAAAGTCTTCCCATTTTTGCATCGGATTATCTAATACAGCTATAATAATTGCAATTACAATAAAAATAATTACTACTAAAAAAATACCACGTAATATTTTTCCCATAATAGTATCCCCCTTATTTATATTTTCGATATATATAATAACATAGTTAATTTTACTTTTCAATAATTTTTATAAAAAATCGCTTTATTAGAGATAATAAAATAGACATAAATATTACAATTTAATCGTTAATAAAGCGAATGAGGGGTAATAATGAAAATAACAAAATATAATAATTTTAAAAATATATCTGGAAAAAAATTAAAAGAGTTGAGGAAACAAGCTAAACTTTCACAACAAGATTTAGCTGAAAAATTGCAATTGCAAGGAATAGATTTAACTTCAAAAGAAATTTCAAAGATTGAAACTAATAAAAGATTAGTTCAAGATTTTGAATTATTTGCTTTTTCTAAAATATTTGGGGTGTCTGCAGATGAATTTAATACCGAAAATTAGTAATAAAATTCTGATTTTTTGAAATTTTTTACGAAAATACTGTACTTTTTTCAAAATTTAGTGTATAATTTTAATAGATAAATGAATAATATATATTATAAATAGTATTATTTATATTGGTCTCACAAGGACCAAACCCGTGTAGACGCAGAGCGTCGCAAAAAGCCATTCAAACGAATGGCTTTTTATTATAGTCTTTTATTTTTCAGTTGTCTTATAATTCCTAAAATATCTTTTACACTAAAAAAGTATTTTTCAGCTCTAGTAAGTGGAACATTATGATTATGTTTATATACTATTTTATCTATAAAAGTTAGCATATCAGAAACTTGAAACAATCTTTTCTCCTTATGGTCAAATTCAATTCTATGCTCAACATTATTTTTAGTAATTAATAATGTATCAATAATTGCACCTAGTGCTTCTTGTCCATTGTCATAATAAACAACTACTTTTTCAAACTGATTCATATAATTACTAATAGATTCAAAAAATTTATTTATCTCAATGGCTAATTCTCTGTTTAATTGAGTTTTACTATTTTTAAATCTTTTATCAATTATGATAGTATGTATTTTTACTTTAACTCTTTTTGAAAAATAAAATATAGCCCAAAAAATATTTTTTCTTTGTTCAAGCTTCAAGTATGAATAATCTCCTCTTTTTGCGACTAGATCAGCAAGATGTATCATACCGTCATAATTGGCTTTTTTTAATCTATTATTTAAATATTCTAAATCATTAACTATTGAATCATCACTCTCATGTATTGTAAAAGAAACTCCATATAAATCTGAACTTCCGTCTACAAATCCAAAGTCACCACTTTCGTCAATGAATATATTTAGTCTTCGCTTTATAATAATCACCTACTTTTTGTTTTTTTCTGGTACATTGGATAGATCTTGCAATCTAGTTTTAATACTTACTTCAGTATTAGCAATTAATAATAATATTTTTGATGTAAAATCTTTTATTGCATTTAAATTTAATTTATCTTCCTGTTTATCTCCAAGTAATTTTAAACTATCAGATATTAAATCACAATTTTCTTGTAATTCTCCAATAATTGACATGCTATAATCAAATATATTATCTGGTATATATGATTGATATAATAAACTAAACTTCTTTAAATTAATAATAGTTTCTAATAATTTTAGTCCCGTACTTTTAGCTATGTCGAATCTTTTTTTTATGTCAAATCCAAATTCATTTATTGTACTAGATTTAAAATCTTGGATATCTACAATTAAATCTGCAAAAATACAATCTATTTTTTCATAATATTCAAATTCTTTTTTCAATAAAATGTCATATGCAGATAATGTTCTACTATATTTATTTTTTAATTTTTCTATGCTTTTATCAGCAGAAGATTCTATTATAGTATCAATATATTTTTTTAAAATATTTTTAAAAAATAATAGACAAGCTATAATAATAGAAATAGTTCCTCCCAATTCGATTAATAAATCTTTAAAAAATGTTTCCATAATTCCTCCGATTATTTATTTTCCATCATCCACTTATACAACT
Organism: uncultured Eubacteriales bacterium; assembly: GCA_949289635.1. Lineage (GTDB taxonomy): Bacteria > Bacillota > Clostridia > TANB77 > CAG-508 > CAG-269. The sequence goes on from CASEOS010000002.1 coordinate 60,421, forward strand.
CATCTTCTGTAGCTTTACCTTGCTTATAATCTCTTATTTTACTTTGTGCAAGTTTTTTCCAACTATCAAAATCCTTCTTTAATTTTTTATTGTTATCACTTCTAGCAACTTCCATAAATTTCTTCTGATATGCTTTTCTATATTCTAATAAAGCTGGTATTTTTTCTAAATTCTTTTTATATGTTTGCTTTGCTCCTTTTTCCCTACAACTTTTTCCATCTTCACTTGGTAAATCACAATATAATTCATCTTGCCTAACTGATGGAACGAAGTATCTACCACAATATTGACAGCTCTTAATTGGTAAGTTAGAATTTTTGACAAACTGCTCTAATACTACAAAAACAATATTGCTTAGTTTTTCACTTGTATATACATTTGTCATTGGTATAAAAGAATCATTTTTATCTAGTTCTTTAGTTAAATTTTCTAGTGATTGGTTACCATATTTTAAGTATTTATCTGAATATGTATCTAAAATAACCTCAATATCATTTGAATATGAATATACATCATTATGATGAGTAACTAAAGAGGCAATGAATTTTGAACTCGGTTTGCTTTCTTTTAATTCTTCATTTCCATTTAAATTATATACAAAATCCACACATTTTCTAAAATTATATTGTATATCTGATAAATACCCATAACTATCTTCATATACTCTTTTCATTATTTTTAGTAGTTCTTCTTCGTTTGAATATGTATTCATCAATTCTTTATCTGGTATATATTCTTTTAACAATTCAAATCCATATAAATAGAAAAATGTATTATAAGCATTATTAAAGTTTGAAAAATCTGCATTTAATAAATTAATTAAAAGTCTTCCAAATTGTTCTGCAAAAGGATAAAGAATAGTAGCTGGATGTTTTGGTGCTGTATCTTTTTGACTCGGTTTTTTCTTATAAAAATTTTTTTCTTGTATTATTTTTCTTTTAAAATTTTCTAAATCATCATTAAAATCAGTCTTATACATATATAAAGGTGTTGAATAATATTCCTCTTTAGAGTCTACATCAAACCAAATATAAAATCCTTCATTAAAAGGATATTGAGGTAATTTTCGCATTTTTTGTTCCCCCTAAAACTAAATGTGAAATATTTTAAAATTATTTTATAAATGTGTTGACAAATATAAAATAAGATTATATAATCAATTTACAATTTTAAAAAGTTTTGATAAATCTTTCACAATGTATTTATACTATATTAGTTAAAGATTGTCAAGGAAAGGAGGTCAAAAATATGCAGAATATTGAAGATTTTGAGATTAAATTATATTCTACTGATGATGTATGCAAATTATTGCATATTGGAAAACAGAAATGTTTACAATTATTTCATTCTGATGAATTTCCAAGTATCAAAATAGGTAGAAAATTTTGGGTAAAAGCAGACTGCTTGAATGAATTTTTAAGCCATAAAAGAATTATGGCAGAGTAAAAAATAAGAAGACTTAAATCTGCAACATTTAAATCTTCTAAGCTAAACAGGAAATGCCCTGTTCAAATAGTTTGTAAAATTATTATACTACCAAAATAAAAATAGAGCAAGGTATTTCCTCAAAAAAATATGAAATGGAGGAAATAGTATGAGTTCAAAAGGTTATACTGTAGGCACATATATTATAAAATCGGAGAAAAAGAACTCTGACTTGCCGATGTGTCCTATATGTAAGAAGTGTAAAGATAGATCTATTTGTAGTAATAGAAAAAGTAAAAAAGAAATGAATAAATGTGAAAAATGTAAAAGTTGTAAAGATAGCGAAAAATGCGATAAGTTTTATATTAACGAACAACACAAAGCAACTTTAACAATAGCCAAAGATGCAACCACAGGTGCATCAATAAGGAAAACATTCACAGGAAGTACGGAAGAAGAAGCATTAGATAAAATGTATAAATACAAACTGGAAATGAAAAAATCAGGAAATGTTATTGAATTTAAGAAAACAGAAAAAACAATAGCAATTTTAGCGCAAGAAATAGAAGACTCAAAATATAGGATGGGTAAAACAAAAGCAAATGCTTATAATACAAATATGTCAACACTTACAAGAATAAAAAAATACAAGTTTGCAAATATACCAATAGATAGAGTAACAAGAAAACAAATTGAAGATTTTTTACAAGAAGAAAGAGTAAAATCAAATTCTACAATAAAGAAAGATTACAGAATGTTAAAATATGTATATGAATATGCAAGTCATAGAATGCATATTATAAACAACTTTTTTGAAGGAATAAATGCAATAGAAAGACCAAAAAGTATAAAAGAAGATAAAGATGTAGTTGCATTAACAATTACAGAACAAAACAAATTAGAAGATTATTTAGAAACTCATTCATCAAGGTATAAAAACATTATACTACTCTGTTTATATACTGGAATGAGAATAGGCGAAGTATTAGCATTAAATTATACAGATGATATAGATTTAGAAAATAAAATGATAAAAATAACAAAGACCTTAACAAAAGATAGAAATAAAAAAACAGTTATTGGTCCAACTAAAACAAAAAGCGGAAAAAGAAATATTGAAATAAATGAATTAACAGAAGATATTATAAAAGATTCCATTAATAATAAAATAGAGAATAAAAATAAAATTTTATACTGCCAAGAAAATGGACAATTATATGTAGATAATACAATTAATTCAGCATTTAAGAGAATATGTAAAAATGCAGGAATTACAAAACCAGTAAATACACATATGTTAAGACATACCTTTGCAACGAGATGCATTGAGGCAGGTGTGGATTTACCAGTATTACAAAAATTAATGGGACATGCTAATATAGAAACTACAATAAATACTTATGGAGATATTTACAATTATTACAAACAAAAAGAAACACAAAAAGTAATTGATTATTTAAAAAGAGAAAGGGCATAAAGTACATTTAAAATTGAATAATATAAATTTTAGATTAATACTAAAATCAGAGTTTTAAAAAAATGTTTTAAAATATAAATAGTATCATAAAACATTGAAAAATAAAAACTTTGTGGTAGTTTGAAAAAGCTACCACCTCGACCAGAAAAAAAGAGACTTTTTACAAGTCTCTTAATTTGTTTTTAGATAATGAAAATAAATTTGATTAAGTATAGCAATTGTATCATCATCTAAATATTGTTCATCACCAGGAATATATGAATAACTATATGTATTACTTTTTCTTCTTTCTATTTCGTTCCAAACGGTTAAGGGTATTTTTTCTCTATCCTTTTTATCCAGACATTTTAAAATGGAATAAACTTCTGTAAGTCTAGCGGAAATATCATTTATCATTTACTATCACCTATCCCTTTCATTTCTTCTGAAAATACTGCGGATAAAGTCACCAGCTTGTTGTATTTTGTTTCTAAAACTTCCTATGTCTTTTTGTCCTCTTGCAATTCCCCAGGTTAGAAAATCAGTAGATTTTAGTTGAGGATACTCGATTGCATATTGAATTTCTCTAAATTTAAGTTGCAGATATTCTTTAAAGTCATCTTGCCATTTAAAAAATTCTTGTTTTAACATCATAGATTTTTCATCATTGCCAAGAGCATGTGGATTATACTTAATTGTCTGACGCCAATGGTTATAATAATTAAATGGTATATCTGATTTTATAATAGACTGCTTTAGTATTTGCATTTTTTCTTTTTCTTTATCAGATAATTTACTGCATTTGCTTTGAGAAATATGTACATCATATTCTGTATAGGAATCATATATTGTAGATTTATTATCATAATGAATAGTTAAAAATGGTGGTAATAAAACTTCTTTTTCGCCATCTTCTCCTCTAAGTGCAAAGAAATCTATACAAGGCGTACCTTTTTCTAAAACGCCTTTCATAAAAAGTATATCTTCTTTTCCTTCAGTAAAATCAAACTTATATTCCCCTTGAGAAAATGACAATAAACTTTCTGTTCTACCAGATTTTTTCATTTCATCAGAAAACATGTCAGAATCTACTCTATTAATATGTAATTCTTTATTATTTCGTTTAGCAAATTTACACATTGCAGAATACATTCTACAATAAAGTTCTATTAATTCTTCTGGTTCTGATAAAATAGATAAATTGGTTCCTCCATATCTAGGATTATTATATTGAAACAAATCAATTCTATGTAATAATGTTGTTGGGATAAAATATTCGGATCCAGTATATTTTTCTAATTCTGACCATTCTTCGTCTGTAATACCATATTTTGCTAAGTTCTTTTTTAAGAATTTTTCTTTTTCTTTCATTTCTTTGGTATTAGCTTTTTCGTCATATTCAGGATGTATAATTGATGGTGTAGGTGGAATTGAACAAGTAAACGATTCAGTTTCTGTTTGAAAATCTTCTCCTTGTGAATTTATACCATCTGATGTAGAGTTATCTTGAATATCAATTGGTTTATCTAAGGTTTCGTTCATAAAGCTACCTCCCCCTTTTTAAATGGTTTATTTTGTCAACAATAATACCTATTTTATCATACTCTGTTTTATGTAAAATGTCAATTTTTAGGGGAGCGATAAGTAGCTAATTATTAGTGTTTTCCTTATTATCTAACAAATAAATAGCAATACAAGTAATTCCAATTCCTAGCATAATGATAGACGATTTTATATCTATTTGATTTAATATATTTAATACCACAACAGCAATTCCCATTGCTAAAGCAACAGCTTTAAATATTAGATTCATTAAATCTTTTATTTTTGTATTGGAATTTTCTTTCTTTTTAGCTTTCAATAATTCTTCAACAGATACATCTAATATATCTGCTAATTTTGAAATAGTATTAATATCTGGACAAGATAAATCTCGCTCCCACTTTGAAACTGCTTTATCCGTAACATTCATTTTTTCAGCTAATTCATTTTGTGTCATACCTTTTTGCTTTCTTAAAGAAGCAATGGTTTCTCCTATACTTTTCATAATTTATCACATTCCTTTCCAATAAATAAGCTAGGTTGAAAAATCATAAAAACGATAATAAAGTTTCAACCTAATAATATCTTTATTTTCGTATAATTCAATGTTACTATGTCTCATAAAAAAAGTAAACCGATAATCAGTTTAGTTTTCTCGACTATTAGTTTACTTATAGTAGAATTGTAAATCATCTATTCAAAAGATAATTTGCATTATAAAATTTACGATATTATTTTTCCATGATACTTTTAGACAATTTTTTTATTCGTATTATAGAAACAATAAGAATGATAATATCTATCAGTAAAGGAATTGCAAAAACATATAGGTAAAAGTATAGACTTACCCAAACATGTTGAAACCAGTAAAATATGGTAACACCAAAAATATCATTATAATAATTACCAGCCAAAAAACCGTTTATTATGATATATCCTGCAAATATCATGAAACATACTAATAGAGCTAAAGTAATATTTCTAATAATTTTCCATTTCTTCATAATAATAAATCCCCTTACAACTTAACATATATTTATTAGAATTATATCATTAAGGAAAAAAGGATTCAATATTCTTCAATATAAATTGCCTTTGCAAGATAAGGAGTAATTTCATTCATATCATACCAACCAGAGCTTTTACTATCATTCTCTAAACCATTAGGATTAGAAACATAAACCATTCCATTTCCATCAGTAGCAAGAAGAGCCATATAATGAGAAGCAGTTGTCCATCGGTTATTATGTGGTTGGTTCCAAACACAAACAATAATTGGTCTATTGGTAAGTAGATGCTCTTCAATAGCTGTATTAGATAAATGGTTAGAATCATAGTAAAAGCCAGAATTTTGAATCCCAAAGGTAGAAGCCAATTCACTTGGAAATTGTTCATAATCCATAACAGGATAATATTTTTGTCGTAAATCTTCAGGAGTGTAATTTTTATTATAACCACTTAAAATAATAGACATAACGGTTATGCCACAACCATTTTCAGCCATAGTATCTCCCCAGTAGGTGTTATTACTCCAAGAAGCATCTCCATTTTGTTTATATTCCAGATATGTTTTTTGATGTTTTTCTTCTGTTGTAAAAGTGGTAAAATAGCCATCTCTATGATTTACTTTTTCTTGACCAATTCCAGCATAATGACGATTGATATCTTGTTTAATAACATCATATTCAGAATCATTTTTTAAAGAAGAAATAAAATTGGTACTTTCAACAGAAATATCTTGAGAATTTATATATAAATAAAAAATGATACATAATAGGAGTAAAGACAGGAATAATCTTTTCTTATTTAGTTTTTTGTGTGTTCTTTTTTTCATTTTAAATCCTTCTTTCTATAAAAATGTTTTGTTTTCATATAAATTTTATAAGATAAATACAAGAAGAGCTTTAAGAAAGGATTAACAAATTCTTAACATTTTCTTACATTTCTGAAAAAAGAATAAAAATAGGGAATTTATATGGTATAATGCGATAAAGAGAAAAAACAGAAGTTGACCCAATTATAATTTTTTATATAATTTGAACCTTGAGAAAGGAATTGTAAAAATGAACATTTTAGTATTAGATGATGAAAAAGAAATTGCAGATTTAGTAGAATTATATCTGCAAAATGAAAATTATCATATATATAAATTTTATAAATCCGAAGAGGCAATCAATTGTATTGATACAAAGAAAATAGATGTTGCCGTCTTAGATGTAATGATCGAAGGAAAAGATGGATTTGAAATCTGTAGATATATTCGTGAAAAAGGATTTAAATTTCCTGTCATCATGCTAACTGCTAAAATAGAGGACAATGATAAGATAAAAGGATTAACTATTCGGAGCAGATGATTATATCACCAAACCCTTTAATCCGTTAGAATTGGTAGCAAGAGTAAAATCAGCATTAAGAAGATACACATTATACAATGGAGAAAATACATCAAATAACATAATAGAAATTAATGGATTAGTAATAGACAAAGATAAACACAAATGTCTGTTATATGAAAAAGAAATCGATTTCACACCAATGGAATTTGAAATATTGTTATACTTAGCAGAGAATAGAGGAAAAGTGATTCCTTCAGAAGAGTTATTTGAAAAGGTATGGAAAGAAAAATATTTAGACAGTAATAATACAGTTATGGTGCATATTAGAAGAATCAGAGAAAAACTAAATGAAGATACAAAACATCCAAAATTTATAAAAACAGTATGGGGAGTGGGATATAAAATTGAAAATGAATGATTTAACAAAAAGAAAAATTAGATTAAGCATATCTTTAGTAGCAAATATGATTGTCGCATATATTATTTCTATGGTTGTATATTTCATAGTTGCCTTATTTTTTGAAAGTGGAATATCCGTTATGGTAGAGAGTTTAAATTATGAGCTATATCATTGGATTGTGAATAACAGAAATATAGTCACATACATATACATTGGCATTGTTATGGTTGTTGTTATCTATCGATTTATATCAAAATATGTAAATGGCACGCAAGAAGTATATAATGCATTAGATTTGATATTAAAAGAAGATAACGAAACAATTAAATTACCGAGTGAAATGAATCAATTTTCAGATAAAATCAATGAAATCAAATATGATTACATATTAACTAAAAAGAATGAAAGAGAAGCGGAACAAAAGAAAAATGATTTAATTGTATATATGGCACATGATTTAAAAACACCATTAACTTCCATTATTGGATATTTAACATTATTAAAAGATGAAAAACAAATATCGAAAGAATTGCAAGAAAAGTATATCAAAATTGCATTAGACAAAGCCTTAAGAGTAGAAGATTTAACCAATCAATTTTTTGATATTACAAGATATAATTTACAAAAAATGCCGATAAATAAACAAGAAATGAATTTAGTATATCTACTAAAACAAGTTATTGATGAATGTTATCCTATGCTTGAAAAAAGAAACCTAAAATGTCATTTAGAATCTGTTGATAAAGTAATGTATGTCGGTGATGGAGATAAACTAGCAAGAGCATTTGATAATTTGTTAAAAAATGCTATTAATTATAGTTACGAAAATACCACAATAGAAATACAGTTAGAGGAAAACGAAGGAAAAATATCGATTGTGTTCAGGAATAAAGGAGATAAAATTCCACCATATAAATTGGATAAACTATTTGAAAAGTTTTATAGAGGAGATGATGCAAGAACTAGTAGTACAGGTGGAGCAGGATTAGGACTTGCCATAACCAAACAAATTATAGAGTTGCATCAAGGCAAAATTTATGTTAAAAATGATAATGAATATATAGAATTCTTTATAGAATTATAAAATCTTCAAGTAAAAAATAATTTAACAAGAAATCGTATAAATATAAATTTAATTTTATTATATTATATGAGGTGAATGCTATGGGAAAAGTATTAAAAGTAAGGGAAGTAGGAGATCCTATTTTAATAACAAAGTGCGAAGAAGTAGATACACAACATATAGATAAATCCATAATAGAAATTATAGAAGATATGAAAGCAACTTTGAATTTTGCAGGTGGATTTGGAATAGCAGCCCCACAAATAGGTGTAGATAAAAGAATTGTTGTTATACAAGTAGAAAAAGACAAGTGTACTTATCAAGATTGTGAAGATATTCCAACAACAGTTATGATAAATCCTATTTGGAGAAATCTATCAGAAGCAACCTATACAGAGTATGAAGGTTGTTTAAGTGTGCCATCTATTAGAGGAAAAGTGGAAAGATATCATGACATAGAAGTTACCTACTATAATGAGCAGGGAGAAAAAATAACCAAACAAGTTCACGGATTCACAGCAAGAGATATTCAACACGAATGTGATCATTTAGATGGAATTGTATTCTTAGAAAGAGTGAATATGCATAATGGATTTGCAACAAAAGAAATGATAAATAAATATAATTTGAAGGAAGATTTGTGATGAAATTAGTATATGGATTATAAGATTTTATCACATAAGTTACTGCTATGAGAGCTAATATTAACTTTTCATAGTAGTAACTCATGCATATATCTAAAAAATTTTGAAAAAGTATTGACAAAATGAATAAAAACCATTATAATTTATAAATGTCAAGAGTAATGCAGGTGTAGTTCAATGGTAGAACCTCAGCCTTCCAAGCTGATGACGTGGGTTCGATTCCCACTACCTGCTCCATAAAAAAACAACTTACGATTTATAAAGAGTTCGTAAGTTGTTTTTTTGTATACAATATTCATTAATTATTTTTCAAGATCATCTTTACTATTTTGACCGACTAGATTTCTTTGGCTGTATATCACTACGATCAATTATGTTGATTTTACTATCTCTAGTATTAGCAATTCTATTTTCATCATTTCTACTTATTATTTTTATTTTATTTTCTGGTTGTTGATCTGTTCTACTAATAATTCTAATTTTACCACATAATGCTTTTTTTAAATCATCTAAGGATTCATTAATAGAACGATTTCCACATAATTGTTTTAACTCATCAAAAGTTTTTAAAAAATAATTTGATTTATCAACTTTATTTCTATTCATAATAGCATATGCAATATCAATATGTTTTAATTCTCCTTGATTAGAAACAACATTCCAAGCGTGTTCCATACCAGTAAAACCAGTTACAACTTTGCATGGAATTCCGAATCGATTACAAATATCTTCAAATGTTTTTGCATAAGAAATGCATACACCAGAATGATTTAAAATAACGGGATATTTAGTTCCTTGTTGTATTCTCAAAGTCTTGTAGGGAGGAAATTCGTATCCATAATCTAGTGCCATTCTTCCACTAGGAGTTACACCCATAAGATTATATTGCATATTTTCTCCCGTCAGATAATCAAAAAGTATCCATAATTTTTGGTTATCATTACTACATCTTTGATTTATTTGTTCAACTAAATAATTTACAATTCTGTTATATTTAGCATCAACATCATCTTGGAATTTTTTTAATAATTGTTTATGTTCTTCTTCACTAATTACATTACCATTATCATCATAAAATGTTCTATTAGTTATATTCATTATTATATTCTCCTTAAATTATATTCACTTATTCTTTGACTTAATTAATTTAACCATATTTAAAATAGATGGAATGGTAATTATTATTAATGCAACAATTAAAATTAAATCAAAATCTAAATTTGATACTCCATATTTGATTTCGTATTTATAATCAGAGATTATACTTGGAATGATGCATCCTATAATACAAATCTTAATTACACTATTCATACAGGAATATATGAATCCTCTTTTAATTTTGCCAACTGTTATTAAAAAATCAAATACTATTACAATTAAAGTAATAATTGAGGGTAATATAAAGATAACTCCTAATTGTCCCCAACCATCTGCACCTATACTTTGTAAACTCATTAATAAACCATATGATGATAAAATTAATCCTATTATACTACAAATAATTGATATTACTTCTTGTATTTTAAATTGTTTCATATACTTTCCTCTTCTCTTATTCAATGCAATAATTGAATCATTTTTTGGTAAAAAGATATTAACTTCTCGCAGTAATTTTATATTAAGATTATATTATAAGAGTCAAAAAAAATCCATATAGCTATTGAAATAATATTTAATTTTAACATAAATATTATTGGATTTTTATAAATCTATTGGAATTCAATAATAAAAAATCTATTAAATAAAAATATTGAAAAAATTCATGAATATGATATAATAACAAAGACTGAGCTAGTAAGAATATCTTTATAGCAAAGTATTTACAAATTTCTAATACTAAAATGTTATTGAAGTAGAAGTATGAATATCATATTTAGGAGGAAATCATGGATACAAGGGTTGCAATAATAGGAATAATATTAGAAAAAAAGGACGAAGTGGATAAACTAAACTCTATTTTACATGACTATTCAAAATGGATTATAGGAAGAATGGGTATGCCATATCCTAAAAAATCTATCAATATTATTAATATTATCGTAGATGCACCACAAGATGAAATAAACACTTTATCAGGAAAAATAGGCAAACTTTCTGGAATTACAAGTAAAGTGATTTATTCCAATGTATAGTAAAGATATATTCTTATTTTAAAGCTCTATTTCTATAAAAGGAGGAGTTTAAAATGGAGAATGAAAGTGTTATTAATAAAAGAATAACCGATTTTTCAAAAGGTGCTGATATAGCACAAACAATCATTATATTTTTAATTGCCCTATTAGTTCCAACATTCTTAGGACAGCTTATTACAAGTCTATTTGGATCAACAAGTGTGATAGCAACTAACTCTCAATTAATTGTTGGAACAATTGTCAATATGGCTTTAGTCACAACAGCTATTAATTTAAAAGGTTGGGCTAAAATTCTTGGAGTTGTTACAATGCCAAGTATTTCTACTATATTAAGTGGATATGTATTTGGAACAGCTTCTACATATATGGTATACATGATACCAGCAATATGGGTAGGAAATTTTGCATTAGTATATGCCTATAAATTTATTATGTTAGGGAAAAATAAACATTATTTCTTAGCTGGAGTGGTAGGTGTTGTTGTAAAAGTAGCCATCATATTTGCATTTTTTGGAATTTTAAATGTTTTTGGTGTTTTTCCAGAGAAATTAGTTTCAAACTTGCAAACAGCTATGAGTACAACACAATTGATTACGGCTACATTGGGAGTTGTTTTATCTTTTATTATTTATAAATTAGAGAAAAAATAAGGAAATTTGAGGCAATGGGACAATTGGGGACGTTTCTTTTTGGACATTTTTATATATTGGCTTAAAAATAACTTTATATAAAAAATGTCCAAAAAGAAACGTCCCCAATTGTCCCAAAGAGAAACACACCTAATCGTCCCCAATTGTTCCATTGCCACAAAAAAAAAAAAGAACTAGATTACTATTATAGGAGAAATCTAGTTCATAAACAAAAAATAATTAATAAATCGATATATAAATATATGATTTATTACTGGTATTTTAGCAAATAAAAGAAAACAAGTCAATAAAAAAACACAAAAAACAACAAATTTCTATAAAATGTTACAAAAGAAATTGATAAAGAAATTTGTTAGAAAAAATTTATCTAAAAACATAAATTTATTGATAAATTTCTAAATCTTTAAAGGCTGGCCCATATAGATTTTTACCCATGGCATCATAGCGAGAACCATGGCAAGGACAATCCCAAGTTTTATCAATGTCATTCCAGGTAAGGAGACATCCCAGATGTGTACAAATGGGATTAATTGCATGAATTTGATTTTCTTTATCTCTGTAAATTCCAACCTTTTTTCCATCTAGCTCAATAATATCTCCTGAATTTGGTTTAATTTTTTCTAAAGAAGCATCTGAAGATTTTAATTTATTTAGCAATAAAGAATTTGTAGAATCAACAATCATATTTTTCACTTCGTCAAAATTTTTAAACAAACCAAATCTTGTAGAATCAAACAAATAAGCATATGGATTTTTTCTTTCGCAAATTTCATCAACAATTAAATTAGCAGCAACATTAGAAAGTGTCATACCCCATTTTTTAAACCCTGTTCCTACATATACATTTGGTAATAAATTTGAATATTTGCCGATATAGGGAAGTTTATCTAAAGAAATACAATCTTCACTACTCCACTCATATAAAACATCACAATCTGGGTAGTATTGTTTAGCAAAATTTTTCAAGGTATCATAAGGATTTTCAAGAGAATAATTATGACCAGTTTTACTATTACCACTTGCTAATAATAGAATATCTTTTCCATTAAATTTGGCTGTTCTAAAAGAGTAAATAGGAGAAGAAACATTAATATACATATCATTTAATGCTTCTTTTTTGGTATCTAAGGCAACAATATAAGAAGTAGATTGATACAATTTAGAAAAATAAAAACCAGGAACATTCATAAAAGGATAACATGTTGCCATAATAACATGTTTTGCTTTTATCATTTTGCCATTATCTGTATAAACTACATAATTTTTCTTATCTTTTTCGATATCAACAGCAATTGTATTTGTATAAATTTGTCCATTTTTTTCAATAATTGTATTGGATAATCCTAAAACATATTTTAAAGGATTAAATTTAGCTTGATTTTTAAAACATAAAGCACTTTCAACTTCAAATGGTAAAGAAACATTTTTGGTTAACTCTGCATGATAATCTAAACTTTCTAACACCTTTTGCTCTTTTTTTAATAAATCAACTTCTTCTTTTTTAGTTGTATATACATAACTATCTTGTATTTCAAAGTCACAATCAATTTGTTCTTTATTGATAATACTTTCTATATTTTTGATAGCTTTTTCATTTGCTTCTAAATAATCTTTTGCAAAATGCATATCATAAGAAGTGTTCAGATAAGAATAAAATAAACCATGTTGACTGGTGATTTTACCAGTTGTAAAACTAGTTGTACCTGCCAAATTATTTTTATCAATTAAAATAACTTTAAAACCTAAGTGACTTAGATAATATCCACAAGTTATTCCAAAAATACCAGCTCCGATAATACAAATATCAGCTTCTAAATTTTTATCTAATGATTCAAATTTTGAAGACCCTTTTACAGAATCTATCCATAATGAATTCATAAAACTCCACCTTTCGTATATAGTGTCTTACAGTTCAGATCGTTCCTCCTAGATGGGAAGCTCTAATCTGTAACAATAGTATATCCAAATTTTTGGAATAAATTATAAAAATAGTGGAAAAATGAATAATATAATGATATACTGTGAAATGATAAAAGAATACATAAGAAAGGAATGATATAAAGTATGAGTGAAGAATTACAAAAAAAGCTTTTTGATAAAAAGGAAAATGGCTGGGTTTCATTAAATGAAGAAGAAAAACAAAACATTTTCGATTTTTCAAAAGGGTATATGAATTTCTTAAATCAAGCTAAGACAGAAAGAGAATTTGTAAAAATGGCAAGGAAACTTGCTGATCAAAATGGATTTAGAGATATCATGGAATTTGATACTTTAAAACCAGGAGACAAAATATATTTTGTGAATAGAAATAAAAGTATGTATTTAGCAATTGTTGGAACAGAAAGTATTGAAAAAGGACTACATATTATTGGTTCACATGTAGATTCACCAAGATTAGATTTAAAACCAAACCCTTTATATGAAGATACTGAAATGGCATATTTTAATACCCATTATTATGGCGGAATCAAAAAATATCAATGGACAACCATTCCACTAAGTATCCATGGAACAATTGTAAAAGCAAATGGAGAAACAATTGATATTTGTATTGGAGAAGATGAACATGATCCGATTTTTACCATTACAGATTTATTACCACATCTAGCGCAAGATCAAATGGAGAAAAAATTAAAAAATGGAATTGATGGCGAAGATTTAAATCTTTTAATAGGAAGTATTCCTTATGGAGAAAAGGGAAAAGACCAAGTAAAATTAAATATTTTAAATATATTAAACCAAAAATATGGTATTACAGAAGCAGATTTAAAAAGTTCAGAAATCGAATTAGTACCAGCATTTAAAGCTAGAAGTTTAGGATTTGATGAAAGTATGGTAGCGGCATATGGTCAAGATGATAAGGTATGTGCTTATACCTCACTTGCTGCCATGATGGAATTAGAAAATGTAAAAAATACAGCGGTATGTATACTATCTGATAAAGAAGAAATTGGAAGTATGGGGAATACTGGTATGGAATCACATATGTTTGATTTCTTTATTTCAGAAATGTTAAATAAATTAGGAGTAAACAGACCAAATCTTTTAGATAAAGTATTTTGTTTTTCTAAAATGTTATCTTCAGATGTAGATGCAGGTTTTGATCCAATTTATGCTTCTGTATCAGATACAACCAACGCAGGATTTTTAGGAAAAGGTATTAGTTTAAATAAATATACAGGAGCTAGAGGAAAATCAGGTGCTTCTGATGCAAATGCAGAATATGTAGCATGGGTAAGAAATATATTAGAAAAGAATAAGATTCAATATCAAATTGCAGAATTAGGAAAAGTCGATATTGGTGGTGGTGGTACCATTGCATATATTATTGCTAATAAAGGAGCAGATGTGATTGATTGCGGTGTCCCTGTATTATCAATGCATGCACCTTATGAAGTAACAAGTAAATATGATGTTTATTCTGCCTATAAGACATATAAGGCTTTTTGGAATGCATAAATTAGAAAATAATTATAATTAAAAAAGGCTATAATTTTGAACACAATTACAAAATTATAGTCTTTTATGCATTTATGAAAAAACAATATATGATGAACTTATTTAAATTTAATCAATAAATCAATCATATTATCAACAAAATTAAGTTTTTCTTCTGATAGTTGATTTAATTTTTCAGATATTTCAACTTGTTTGACAATGTCCCTGTTTGTCATAAGCTCTTTAAAAATAGTATTAGGAGTAATACCTAAAATATTCATATAATTAATTAAAGTCTGGGTTTTAATTCCACTATATCCGTTTTCAATTCTAGATATATATTTTAAAGAAATTCCAAGCTTTTCTGCCATAACTTCTTGAGTATAGCCATTTTTCACTCTAAAATCTTTTAATATTTTTCCAAATGTTTTATCAATATCACTTTTTGAGATAGAATTCATTTTATTCCTCCATAATTCAAAAGTATTATTATAAGTATAACAAGCTGATAGCAAACATAAAACACAGTAATAATATAAGAAAAAAATAATAAAAATATTCTAAAAAATATTAAAAAACTTGAAAAATATAACTACTAATGATAATATTAATTAAAACACAATGTATAACTAAAAGTTATACAAGAAAAATCAATAGGTGGAGAAATAATTAGAAATGATAAAAAATGAAGAATATATAGATTATTTAAAAAAAGTAATATCTTGTGTTAGTAATGGGGACTATTATTCAATAAAAGAATTATCTGTTTTAAAGTTAAATACATTAAATGAAGAAACTAAAGAAATGAAGAAAAATCTACATAAATTCGTTAGAAAAAATACTGACAAAAAAGAAACAAAAAATTCTGATAAACAAGAAGTTTTTCATATTGTTAATTTATATATAGATTATTTATTTAATGAAATAAAAGAACGTCAAGGAACCCAAAAGATTGCTTCTATAGAAGAATTTATTCAAGAAATGCAATAGATATAAAATGACATATAGCAAAATATGTCATTTTAAAAATATAAAAATTATCGAAAAACAATAAAAAAATATTGACAAATAATAAAAAGTTGAATAAAATAGTATCCATAGGAGGTAAGTTTATGGATTCGATTTTTATTTGTGGAATTATTTTTAGTATATGGCAATCTATATTATTTTGGGAAAAAGAACCAGGAATTTCAGTATTACTATTTGTGAGTTCTTTTATGATAGGGCTAATATATGTAATGTATAAACATAAAAAAGTAAAAAATAAAAAAGCATTCATATTGGCAATTCCCATTATTTTATTAAGTGCTACATATTTTATGTATCATAATACATTGTTTCAAGCTATCAATGTACTTGTGATTGTGTTTTTAACGATGATTATGTGTATATATGCTACTAGATGGCATGTTAAAGTACAAGAACTCTTAGTCAAGGTAATAGAATTGCTAGCAGGAAGTTTTGAAAGTATTAGTGATGTGATAGACAGTTTAAAAAATAAATTTAAGAAAAAAGAAGATATCGAAAACGAGAAATCTGCTAAACTAAAACAAGGCATAAAATCATTTGTATATGCCGTTCCAGTGATTTTCATAGTTTTCATATTATTAATGTCGGCAGATAGTATATTTGCTAATATATTTGAAGGAATATTTGGAGAATTTCAAAATATTTTTATGGCAGAAAATTTTGTGATGTTTTGTTTAAGATTCTGTATTATGATAATATTTTTCTTTATTTTTTCAGGATTTTTTGTCAATCTATTAGAAAAAGATACTATGTTTAACAGTGAAAGTGAAGAAAAGATAATAGAAATTCATGTAGAGAAAATGACAATTAACATGATATTAACCATTTTAAATATATTTTATTTGATTTTTAGTATTATACAATTTACCAGTTTATTTTCTAACATGAATACAAATGATTTGGATTATGCAACATATGCAAGACAAGGTTTTTTCCAACTTATGATTATATCTTTGATTAATATTGTGATGATAATACTTGCAAAAGTAAATAAAGGAGATACAAGTAATTATACAAAAGGAATGACCATAATAACATTGTTATTTACAATTGTTATTTTACTATCTGCATTTTTCAGAATGAATTTATATGAAAAAGCATATGGATATACTTATTTAAGATTATTTGTTTATTATATTTTAGCAACAGAATTCATTTTGATTTTACCAATAGGGTTATGGATATTAGATAAAAAGATAGATATATTAAAATGGACAATAGGAATTGTAACGGTTATGTATCTAATATTAAATTTTTCAAATATAGAATCCACAATTGCAAAACGAAATGTGGATAGATATTTTGAAAACCAGGAAGAAAATGAAATTGATTTAGAATATTTATTCCATCATACAGGAACAGATGCAATTGGACAGATTAAACGATTATTAAATGCAAAAGATGAAAATGTAGTGATAAGGACAAAAGAATATTTACTTCGTGAAAAGGAAGAATTACAAAATACAGAAATGAGTTGGCAAGAAACCAACTTATCTGAAATAAAAGCAAAAGAGAAACTTATGAATATTAGGTAGGGGGAATTTGTTATGAAAATTTTAGGAAAGAACAGTTTATCATCAGTTGTTATGCTATTTTTATGTGTATTGTTAATACTTTGTATAATTGCAATTGTAGCAGGAGGTATATTTGTATTAAGTAATTTTGCATTTTTTATAAAAGATTTATTAAGTATTACTTATATTTTGATTTATGTATCAGCCATACCAGCATTGGTTATGATTATTGCATTTTTACAAATATTTCATACCTTAAAACAAGGAAATCCATTTGAAAAGAAAAATATAAAAAGATTAGGAATTAGTTACATATTTTCTATTATAATAGGGGGAATATATGCTATTAATGTACTTTTAATTTATTTAGGTGTTGGAATGGTACAAGAAAGATTTTTCATCATATATCCATTAGCAAATGTAGATATATCTATTATATTCTTAATATTTGGAATAGGTCTGGTTGTTTTAAAAGAGATTTATAGAAAAGCAATTGAATATAAAGATGAAAATGATTTAACCATATAAAGGAGGGAAAGATATGTCAATTGTTGTCAATTTAGATGTTATGTTAGCAAAAAGAAAAATGAGTTCACAAGAATTAGCAGAAAAAATAGGAATTACACAAGCAAATCTTTCCATATTAAAAACAAATAAAGGCAAGGCCATTCGATTTTCAACATTAGAGGCCATCTGTAAAGTATTACATTGTACGCCTGGAGATATTTTGGAATATAGGGAAGATTAAGAAGAGATTGCTTATAAGTTCTTCAACCATCATTATTTTTTAGAAAGTGAGTAAACTGGAAATGCAAAAACCAAAATTATTCAAAATGGAAGAAATAGCAGATTTTGAAAAAGAAATGATAGAAAACTCTGAAAAATTTGAAATAAGAGAAAAACAATTTAAAGATATAGAAGAGGAAAATATAAAAGCAGAAAAATATGAATTTAGAAATTGTATTTTTGAATCTTGCAAAATGATACACTCTAATTTTGAAAATGGTTATTTTTCAGATGTTATATTTCAAAATTGTGATTTTTCAAATTCAAATTTTAGTAAGGCAGGATTTAATCGAGTAGAATTTATCAATTGTAAGTTAACTGGATGTGAATGGATAGAAGCAGATATACTTAATACATATGTCAGAGAATCCAATTTTTCTTATGTGAATTTTTCAGAGGCAAATTTTAGAGATGTAAAAATAGAGGCTACAAATTTACAAAGTAGTAGTATGAATGAAGTGACATGGAAAAATATTGTATTTTCAGAATGTAATCTCACTAAATCTGAATTGGTTAGAACAAAATTAAAAGGAATTGATTTTTCTACATGTGAATTTAATGGGATTACTGTGAACATATCAGATTTAAATGGTGCTATTGTGAATGAATTTCAAGCATTGGAATTATCAAAATTATTAGGATTGAAAATTAAATAGAAAAATAAAAAATTAGAGGGAGAGAATAAATATGTCATTTATAAAAGCAAAAGAGTATTTAGAAACATATGGATTAGGAAACAAAATTATGGAATTTTCAGTTTCTTCAGCAACAGTAGAAGAAGCGGCAAAAGCAGTAAATTGCAAAGAAGAGGAGATTGCCAAAACATTATCTTTTATCGTAGAAGATAAACCAATTTTAATTGTAGTAGCAGGAGATAAAAAGATAGATAATCCGAAATATAAAGCAGAATTTCACACAAAGGCAAAAATGATACCATTTGATGATGTTGAAAGATTAGTGGGACATGAAGTGGGAGGTGTTTGTCCTTTTGGAATTAAGGATGGTGTACAAGTATATTTAGATGATTCACTAAAAAGATTTTCTGTGATTTATCCTGCTTGTGGAAGTTCTAATAGTGCAATAAAATTAACGATTGCAGAATTAGAAAATACATCAAATTATAAAAAATGGATAGACGTGTGTAAAGATATCTAGAAATAAATAAAAAAATATTACTAGTTTTTTACTAGTAATATTTTTTTATAGTTATCATTATGGTGAGCCAGGAGGGATTCGAACCCCCGACCCTTGGCTTAGAAGGATTTTACTCTTTTTTCCTAGTAGTCTTTATTAAGATTAGATGAGTTTAATATATCACAAGTGGCTGTAAGCATTTAAAAGAAAAAAACGTAAAAATATTGAAAAATAAGGAATCTAAAAAATACAAAACTTTTGACAATTTGTTAGAGTTTTGTTAGAGAAATTTTAAAAAGTAAGTATCTAATCACTATATATAAATTATAAAGAATGGAGATGTTAAAATGTTTCAATTTATAATTGGTTTTATTTTAGGGGCTAATATAGGCCTCTTTTTATATGCTCTAATTTTATCAGGAGCAAAAGAAGATAAACTAATGGAAAAGGAGGTTAATCGTGAATGAGGAAAATAAAAATAATTATTATGCAATCATACCGGCTACGGTTAGATATAACTTAGATTTAAAACCAAATGAGAAATTGCTTTATGGAGAAATAACAGCACTTGCCAATTCAAAAGGTTTTTGTTTTGCAAATAATAGATACTTTGCAAAATTATATAAAGTAACTATTCATACAGTTTCTCAATGGATAAGTCATTTAGAAAAACTAGGATATGTAAAAATTGAACTAATAAGAGATAATAAAAAAGAAATTAAAGAAAGAAGAATATATATTTGTGATAACCCCTATATACAAAAAGATACATACCCCTATGTATCAAAAAATACATACCCTATATACAAAAAAGTACAGGATAATAATATAAATATTAAAATAGATGATTTATTTTTATTTATTATAAATAACAGTGATAAAATTTCAAATGAATTTTACACAATTATAAATAAATTAGAATTTAACTATACAACAGATATATTATCAATTATGCAAGAGGATAAAATACAAATGATAAAAGAAATAATATTTACACTATTTTGTATATACAATAATGATTTCAAATATATATTACCAATTTTAAATAGAGATGAACTAATTAATATTTATATTATTTCAAAAGAACATAATCCTAGTGATTTTTTAAACTATTATAAAATGGCTATAATAAATAAATATACTAAAAATACTACATAAGAGGTGATTTCTAATGTTTGAAAATTATATGAATAATTTTAATAATATTTTATCTTCATTTTTTTATATGGCATTTATATCAATACTTGTATTGTTAGTAGTCCTACTAATAATTTCACTATTATTACTTATATTTGGATGCCTTATAAAATCACAAACATTAAAATCTAAATTCCTAAAAGCAGTACCATTTTTAATAATTGGTATTTTTTTTATATTTTTAATGCCTATTTTATACTTGAAATTTAAAAGTATGATTTAAAAGTGTGTTGTCTTATAAAATAAACCCTAATATTTTAATTGGAGATGATAAAATTATGAATTTAAGTAAAAGGAAAAAGAATGTTTTAAGTAAATTGTCTACAATAGGAACAACAATTACTCTAATTGCAATAAAGACAAATATGGTATTAGCAGCAGAAACTTCTGGAATTGGAACTGCTGAAGTACAAACTGCAACTGATAATATAAAAAGGGTAATTACTTCTATTGCAATGCCATTACGGTGGTGTACTGATTTTTGCAAGTGTAGTAATTGCAGCAATTAAAATGATTGCTAATTCAAATAATCCACAAAAGAGAAGTGAAAGCATAGGAAGTCTTGCATGGATTTGTGGAGGTGGAGTTATTCTTGGTGCAAGTTTAATTATTGCAGGAATTATAATAAATATTGCAACAAATAACAGTGGAAACCTACTTGGTAGTTAGGTGGTGAAAGTATGAGAATATTTAAAGTTCCTTTTGATATTAAAAGAGAAGAAAAAATATTTGGAGGATATCTTAGTTTAAGACAAGTAATATATTTAATGCTATCTGCATCAAGTTTATCAATTTTAGCAACACAAATTCCTATGGTATTTAAAATATTATTTATAAGCATAATAGGATTATTTTTTATACTATGTGCTTTTTTAAAAATAAATGAACAATATTTTGATAAACTATTTTTCTATGCTTTTAAATATGCCTTTCGTAAAAAAATCTACTTATATGAGAGGTGTGGCAAATGATAGTTATGATTATATTTTTAGCTTTAAGTGTATTGTTCATAATTGGAACTGTTATCTATGTTAAAAGAAAAGATAAAAGAAATATTACTGCTTCTCCACTTCCTAATGCAGGAATAAAAGAGAAAAAAGCAGATAGAAAAAAGGATAAGAAAAAATTATCAAATATATTACAGATAAAAATAAAAGATAACATTATTTGTCTAGGAAATAGATATTCTATTGTCGCAAATTTGGGTAGTATTGACTATAACATGCTATCTTTTAATGAGCAGGAAAGTGTTGAAGATGTGCTAATCCAAACTGCTCTTTCAATAGATTCTGCAATTCAATTTTTTTCTACAACTGAATATATAGACACTACAAATGTTATCAAAAAAATCAAAAGTAATAGATTTGATAATGAATCAATTAAAGAATACCAAAGGAATTTGGTGTTATATCTAAATAATTTGATGGAAAGTAATAAGGTATCTATCATAAAAAATTATGTAGTTATTTCTTATGATGGACTTTATAAAAACGCCATAAATGAATTAGATAGAAAATATTTTTTATTAAAAAATAATCTATTAAGGGCTAAAATTACTTGCAATATACTATCACAAAATGAATTATATAATTTAATTTATCGTGAATTAAATAAAAATTCCACTTTGAAAATAGATAATTTTTTGCAAGGAGGTGAAAATCTATATGTTGGAAAGAAAAGAAAGAAAGAGACAAAGACAAGAAAAGAAAGAAGAAAAAAACATATTTAAAAATATTCCAAGTTTAACAGATGTATTACTTCCAGAAGTATTAGAAGAAAAGAAAGATTATTTATATCTTGGTTATGATAAATATTCAAGAATATTTGTAATGACAATATTTCCAACAGATACATGGATCGGATGGCTTGATGAATTATTTGGAATTGGTAATATAACTATTTCAGTAAAGGTTGAGCCTGTACCTAATGGAAGTGTTATTACTCAACTAACAAAAAAATTAGTACAAGCACAAAGTGAATATGCTACATATTCAAAACAAGGGAATATTTTACATTTACCAGCATTAGAAAAAGAAATAATGGATTTGGAAGATTTGAGAATGTTAATACAGACTAATCAAGATAAATTATTTTTTGCAACTATATTTATTACTTTAAACTCTGAAACGCTATTAGAATTAAATGAAAAAACAAAAATTTTAGAAGCTGAATTAAATAAGAAAAATGCAATGATAAGAACATTAAATTTTAGGCAATTAGAAGGTTTTAAAACGGTTTTACCATTAGGAGAAGTTCCTTTGAATAATTATGAAAGAAATATGGTTGCTGGTGGTATATCTACATTGTTTCCAATATCAAATCCTAATATTTCACATAGTCAAGGTGCATTTTTAGGAAGAAATTTATCAACAAATGCTCCAGTATATTTTAATGGATTTATTGGACCTCCGGAATTACCTAATCCATCAGTTTTTATTTGTGGTATTCCAGGAAGTCGGTAAAAGTGTAGCTTTAAAAACTCTTACTGCTCGAACAATTTTGACATATAATTGTAATTCATTTTATATAGATGTTGAAGGTGAATACTCTAAATTATGCCAAATGTTAGGTGGAAAAGTTATAAAAATATCACAAGGCAGACCAAGTGGAATAAATCCATTTGAATTGGAACCGGATTTTAATGGTAAATACGAATTTCTAAATATAAATGAAAAAGTATCTGATATAAGAGCATTACTTTCAACAATTACTAGAAATTATATGTTTAGAACATTAAATTCAAATGAAATGACCGAAATAGAAATTGTAGTAAATGAAATATATAAAGATAAAGGAATTTCTGAAAATGTTAATTCATTATATCAAGAAAATGATGGAAAAATTGCAAATAATAAATATGTCGTAGGTAAGGTAAAAAAGAAAATGCCTACACTAACCGATTTTCAAAAAAAATTAGATAAAAGAGATAAATGTCCTGAACTCGCAGAATTACTAATTTTATTTTTAAGAGGTAATTCTATGGGATTTTTTGACTGTGAGAGTACCATTACAGCATCAACTGATGTTATTTGTTTTGATTTAAGTGAGATAAAAGACGAATTTACTAAACTTTATTCTTCTGTGGTAGTTCTAAATTGGGCTTGGCAGAAATTTGTATTGAAAAATAAAGAAAAAAATAAAATTATAAATTGTGATGAAGGGTGGTATTTTTTAAAATATAAAGAGGCTGCAAATTTTTTAGCAGATGTTGGTCGTAGAGGTAGAAAATACCATACGGCATTATATATAGGAAGTCAATTTATTGATGAGTTCATTCGGAAATGAACAAGGTAAGGCAATTATAAATATATGTCCTACTAAATTCATCTTTAAACAAAATAGTGGAAATGTAGATGAAATAGTTAATTTTTTTCATTTAGCAGATGGAACAAAACAATTTTTAACAACAGCTGAACCGGGACAATGTGTCATGAATATAAACAACAATGTTACTGCAATAAAATTTGAAGTTATGGAATATGAAAGAAATTTTGTATTTACTTAAAAAATATATGTGTTCTTAAAATAATTTATTGCCCTTCTGTTAGGAGGGCTTAAATGAATAAGGTTTTAAAAAGTTTTGTAATTATAGTTGCAATTCTTTTTTTATTATCTCCTTTTTCTTTTGGAGCTGATGAAATAGATTTTAAAGAACAAATTAAATCAGAAGAAGGATCATTATTTGAAAAAATAATAGCAGAATGTATTGGAGGAATTGCACAAACAATATTTGATTTTGCAACCTCTGATGAGATGGGTGTCGGATTTAAAGGTTATGACGAATTAATATTTAACAATAACAAAAGTAATGATAGTTTATCACCTTTTACTAATGAATTGTGGAATAAAACAATGAATTGGTATAATGTTTTTGCAATAATTTCCGGAAGTCTTATTTTAATTGCAGTATTCATATTATCTTACAAAATAATGAATGCTGGAATGAATAGTAGTAAAAGAAATGAAGCAAAAGATAATCTAATGAGACTATGCTTTGGTGGTGTTGCAATAGCACTTGCTCCACTTTTTATTAGATTCTTACTATTTTTAAATAATAGTTTAGTAAATTTACTTGTTACTGCTGCTAATAGTGGTACATTAGATGCTAAACTTGGCGACAGTATGCTTACAAGCATAAAAACTGGAAATGCGATTACAACAGCGTTAGTTATTGCAATGTTTATATATCTATTTGTGAAATTAAATATTAAATTTATTATTAGACAATTTACAATAATCATATTTACTATATTTACACCTGTTGCTGCAGGACTATGGATAATAAATAGAAATGTAACTGCTGCTATGATTTGGTCAGGACAAATAATTATGAATATATTTATGCAGTTTATATATTGTTTTTTATTTTTGATATATCTTGCATTTCTTCCAAGTGGTGGTGGTTGGGCAGTTTCATTAATTTGGGCTATGATGATACTTCCACTTGCAGATGCATTACAAAATTGTTTACAAGATTTAACAAGTCGTATTGCTGGTGTTGATAATGAAATGGTAACCAATAGAGGTTTAGGTATGGGTACAGCTATTGGATATAGTTTAGGAACGCTGAAAGAACAATTTTCTACTCCAAAAACTTCGAATAATCAAAATACATCAAATGGTGGTAATTCATCAGGTAGTGGATTTAGTGGAATTGTAAGTAGAGCTAAAAATATAATAAATCCTACAAGTAATCTATCAGCAGAAAAAGACTATAACGGGAATATAAACCCTATAAGAAATGTAGTACCTAAAACAACAGAAAATAATCAAATTACATTACCTAAATCAGATAATAAAAGTATTTCAAATGAAAACAGTAATTCTAAAAGAAATATAGCAGGAAATGTTATAAAAACAGGAGCAAAAGCAACAAAAGGCTATCTTTCAATAGGTGCAAAAATGGCAGAAGGTAACTGGAATTCTAATCAAAATAGAAATAACAATAAAATCAAAAGTACAATGCAACATACAGAATATGTAAGTAAAATTGCTAACAATCAAGAAATACAAAAGAATTTAGGTGATGAAAATGACTCTTAAAGATAAAGCAAAAGACATAGCAAAAAAGAAAATAAAAAAGTTACTATTCACAGTAATTAGACCATTTCTACCATTCATTATAGTCATTGTAGGAATTGTTTTGGCAGTATGTACTGTTGTGGATTCATTATTTACTACTGAGGAGGATATGCAAGTTGCAGAACAACTTTCTAATGATAATTATGAAGAACAATATGCACAATGGTTACAAGAAAAAGGAAATTCTCCTACAAGTATAATAAACGGTATAGGATTAGTCTCCAAAGGTATGTTTACATGGCCTATACCTGGATATACAAAAATTACTTCTAAATTTGGCATGAGAGTACACCCAATAACTCGGAATATATAAATTACATAGTGGTATAGATATTAGTGCTCCTACTGGTGCTGATTTTGTAGCAATGGCAGATGGTATAGTAACAAAGGCAATTTATAATAATGCTTATGGTAATATGGTTATGATAGACCATCGGAAATGGAATTATAACTTTATATGCACATGGCTCTGAAATATTAGTTGCTACAAATCAAACAGTAAAACAAGGCCAAGCAGTTTTGAAAGTTGGCTCAACAGGATATTCAACTGGACCACATGCACATTTTGAAGTTAGAATAAATGGAAGTTTTGTAGATCCTATGGCATATTTTGAAGGAGGTGATTAAATAATGGTTCTTATTTTCACAGGAAAAGAACAATTAGATAAAGACTTAAATAAAAAAATTACAAATAGCCGTGTAGTTTATTATCCGGACTATGTTTTAGAGGAAAAAGAGGCAACTACATTAATTATTACTGTTCAACCTAATAAATTTAACTTTAAAGAATTTTTATTTAAAGTTAGGCAAAAAGATATACAAGTTATTCTTATTTTGGAAAATTCAAAAGTGAATGAGTTAAAAGATGCTTTAGTTTTAGGAATTTATGATATAGTTTTTGACCCATTTACATTAGATGATGTGTGTAATAAATTAGAACATCCATCATCATTTTCTAAAATTTCATCATATATAAAAGAAATATTAGAATTAGATAATATCTAGTTCTTTTTATTTTTTGGAAAGGAGGTAAAATTTTGAGTAAGAAACTAAAAAAGTCCATTGCAATATTTACTACCATCATATTAGTTATAATAGCAGTAGTTTCAACATTTTTTATTATAAAGTATTTTATAAATAAAAAAGAAATAGACACTACTACTGAATACTATACAGAAGATAAAATTCAAGAAAGATTAACTAATGATGATGAAAGTGTAACCAAAGAAGACTTGACATTAAAAATTAATGGAGAAACAGTTTTGGGAGTTATAAATATTTCAAAAATAAATTATGAAGGCTTAGTATATGAAGGAACTAATCTTGAAACATTAGATAAAGGGATTGGACATTTTGAAAATTCAAGTTATTTTGAAGGTAATGTATGCTTAGCAGGACATAATTATATTGGTGTTTGGAAAAATTTATATACTTTACAAAATGGAGATAAAATAACTTATACAAGTTTTTTAGGTACAAAAGAATATGAAGTAAATAAAGTCGTACAAGTAAATGCTACTGATTGGACATTATTAGAAGATACTGATGATAATATTTTAACATTAGTAACTTGTGTTAAAAATGAGCCAAATTTAAGACTCATAATTCAAGCAATAGAATGTAAATAAAATTTTCTTTACTTGACCATTGTCAAAACTATATAAAAGGTGTTACCCTTAAATATAACAAATTTATAAATGAAAGGGTGATGTCTTATGAAAAGGAAAAAGAAAATTTGTATATGTATAATTATTGTTTTAACTTTTATTATTTTAGGTAGTCTATTACTATTCTTTAACAAAAAAGAAATTAAAGTAGCAGAAAATCAGGAAAGTCAATTACAAGAAGAAAATATTGCTACTGAAAATTCTATAAATAATGTAATAGATGAAAATGCTATAACTCAAAATGAAGTGACTGAAAATAATACTATTACAGAAGCACAAGATATTACAACAGATAATAATGTAAATAATACTAAAAAGGTTACAGTGGAAAGCACACCAAAAGTTGCTCAAAATAGTAAGAGTCAAATAGCAGTTGTTCCTAAAAAGGAAACTGTAACTGAAACACAAGTTGCTGAAAAAAAAGAAACACAAGAAAATAAACAGGAAGAGACAAAAGAAGAAAGTTCTTCACAAGTATCTCAAACAAATGTAGAAAAATATGTAAGAAATGATAGTATGATTAGTAGAATAAAACAAGTAATCCAAAATAATGAAACACAAGATATGAAAACATTTGGATATAATATAGTTGTAGATTCTTCAATTAAAAATCAAACAAATCAATTTACATTCACAGAAAGCAGAGTAATAAATGCTATAAGATTAAAATTTGGTACAATAAGAATATATGCAGAGGATTATTATTATAACGGTCAACTAATCATGACGGAATGTTACATATTATAGGTAAAAGCACTTTTATAGGTGCTTTTTTAAATACTTAAATATAGTGTTTCCTTCTATACCCTTCAAATTTATTATAGGAGGAAATTTATATGATAAAGAAATGTGCAAAAAAAGGAATAGCAATTTTGCTATTAGTTTTAAGTTTATTCTCTGTATTTTCAAATGTATTTGCTGCAACCCCAATAAGTTCAGCCTTGATAAAAAATGGTGGAGATTGTGGATACCATTTACAATTTTGGGATAGTTCCCAAAATGCTTGGTCTTATGTAAAAACTACATATGTGTATTATGAGGAAGGTGGAAAGCAATATCCAGCATATTGTATGCAACCATCACTTCCTGGTGTTGGAGAAAGTGATGAATACAATGTTAGTGTAGATGACATTGTAAATGATGTTCGTTTATGGAGAGTCGCAATCAATGGCTATCCATATCAAAGCCCTCAAAGTATGGGATTAGAAAATCAATATGATGCATTTGTTGCAACTAAACAAGCAATTTATAGAATTTTAGATGGTAGAGATGCAAATAGTTTCTATAATGGTGGAGATAGCAGAGGTCAAGCCATAAAAAATGCTATTATTAGATTAGTAGATATTGGTCGCAATGGAACACAAACCCCTATGAATACTGATGTTACAACAAATAAAGTAGGCAATTTTGTTGAAGATGGTGATTACTACTCACAAGAGTATTCTATAACAAGTCCAGTGGAAACATCTGAGTACACAATTACTGCTACAAATGGATTACCTAATGGTGCCCAAATTACAAATATGTCAAATAATGTTCAATCAACATTTAGTGGAAGTGAACATTTTAAGGTAAGAATACCTAAATCAAGTCTTTCTAATGATATAAATGTAGTAATTGTATTACAAGCAAAATGCAAGGTTTATCCAGTTTTCTATCGGAAAGACAACTGTTCCTGGAACTCAAGACTATTTATTGACATATGATCCGTTTGGAGATGTTGCAGGTCGTGCTGACTTAAATGTAAAAACAAATACAGGAAAAATAAAAATAATTAAAAATGATGAAGATACAAATGAGCCAATTCAAGGGGTTACATTCCAATTAAGTAAAGAAGATGGAACAATAATTGCAAATGCTACTACTAATGAAAATGGTGAGGCTACATTTCCTAATTTGTATCAAGGAAACTATATATTAAAAGAAATTGCTACAAATGACAATTATATCTTGTCAGATGCTGAATTTAATGTAAATGTAGAATTTGATAAAACAATTTCTCAAACAATTACAAATGAGCATAAAAAAGGAGATTTGACTGTCTATAAGGTAGATAAAGATAATAATCGTATCGCATTGGGTGGTGTAACTTTTGATTTATATAGTGAAGAATTTGGAAAAGTAATTGGAACTTATGTTACAGATGAAAACGGAGAAATCCATGTAAAAAACCTTAGGACAGGTAATTACAAATGGATAGAGAAAGAGACAAATAAATGGTACAACTTAGCAGAAGATACTACAACAGAAGTGGTATGGGATAAAGATACTGCTAATACTATCGAAAATGAATTAAAGAAAGGTCAAATTCGTGTAATCAAAGTTGATTTAGATAACAACGAGATTAGATTGGAAGGTGTTGAGTTTGAAGTATTAGATAAAGACGGCAATGTTTTAGAAAAAATCATCACTGATGAAAATGGTGAAGCACTAACAAAAAGATACCCTATCAGAGACTTTTCTGAATTAACTTTAAGAGAAGTAAAAACACAAGAAGATTATGTATTAAATGAAGAACCACAGACAATAGAATTAACAGAAGATGAAATAACAGATATTGAATTTACCAATGAACGAATAAAAGGATTTGTTGAAATTACAAAAGTAGACTCAAAAGATAAAGATAAAAAATTAGAAGGTGCTGAATTTGGTCTATATAATGAAAAGGATGAGTTAATCGATACTCTAATTACAGATGAAAATGGAAAAGCTGTTAGCAAAGAATTATACAAAGGAAAATACTATTTAAAAGAATTAGATACCGGTTCTGTTTACTATTTATTAAATGAAAACACTTATGAATTTGAAATCGTGAATAATGGAGAAACCGTACCAGTAGAAATAGATAATGAGCCAACAGATATTACAGTAGACGTTGACAAAGAAGGTACAACAGAAATTAAGCCAGGAGAAAAAGTTGATTATACATTTACTAATGTTGCAAATAATTCTAATGTATATTTAGATAACTTCAAATGGTATGATTACATTCCAACGGATTATGTCCGTTTGGAAAAAATGACAACTGGCACATGGAATCAAGATTTAACTTATGATGTTTACTATAAAACAAATAAAACAGAAGATTATATATTATTTAAAGAAGATTTAAGTACACAAGAAAATTATGAGTTAGATTTCACAACAATAGATTTATCAGAAGATGAATATATCACAGAAACTTGTTTTGACTTTGGAAAAGTAGAAAAAGGATTTAGAGAAGTAACATCTCCAACAATGCAATGTAAATCGTTAGATACATTACAAGATGGAGATACTTTTACAAATCATACAAAAACAGTAGGTATATATTATGGTGTAACTGCTGAAGCTGACAGTAAATGGACAACAATTACACATATTCCTGAAAAACCTACTTGTGAAACACTACCAAAGACAGGAAAATAGAAAATATATAAATTCTTTATTATTTGCCCTTTAATACAATTTATAGGAGGAATTTATTTATGGAATTTAAAATTACAGAAGTTAGAATTTTTAAAATTAAACAAAGAGGTGCATTATTAGGTTATGCAAATATAGTAATCAATGATTGCTTTATTATTAGAGGAATACGAATATTGGAAAATCAAAGAACAGGAAGATTTGTTGCAATGCCTGCTCGTAGATTACCAGGAGAAAAAAGAGAATATAAAGATTTATGCCATCCATTAAATCAAGATGTGAGAAATTTAATTACAAAAGAAATATTTAATGCTTATGATAAATTAGATGAAGAATAGTGGTTAAGTCCTTTATTTGCCCTTACTTTATAAGAAAGGACTTTTTTTATGATTTTATCAGATAAGTTATATAATGAATTATTAAATTTAGGAAAAGATATAGAAAAAATCACAAAATCAAAAAGCACAAATGATATGCAAATGGAAACATTTTTAAGAAATTTGGAAAAAAGAAGATATAATATTTTAAGTGAAGTAAAATTATACAATAATACAGTAGAATATAAGACAGATAAAATAAAAAATATTAGTTACGAATATAAGGCTGAGGTTATAGATAATACACTAAAAATATATATACCTGAACCAATGCCATCATATAGAAATTTAAAAACCCATGCTTATAAAAACATTTTACTAAATATTACAGAAGTAACAAAGCCATACAAAAATATGTTTAATGAAAAAGTTTTTGTATATATTAAAATATTTGACAATATAAAAGGTTGGGATATAGATAATAAATATATAAAACCAATATTTGATTCTTTAATTTCAAATAAAATTATAGAAGATGATAATATTGAAAAAATGTTTTATACTGCAAGTGGTGTTTTTTCAAATGAACCACATACAGAGGTATATATAACAAGTATAAAAAATGCTGAAAATCTTTTTAAAAATGTATTAGATGAAAATGTCTTTTTTTTCTGATTTTTAAATCTTGAAAATTAGGACATTTTTTTATTTTATAAAACACATATATTTCAATACTTTAAAGCATTTAAAACGACATTTCAATCTCGGCTGGATAGGTGTGTGAGAGCGTGAGCTATCACATTCCTAGCCAAAGTACAGTATATGGAAAGTGATTGGTAAAGGTGGTGATAATTATTAAAAGTATTTTTCCAAAGAATGAAAATGAAATAGAATTAGTAAAATTTATTGGTCGTTTTCAATATCTATCAAGTAAAGATGTTAAATATTTTTTTAATGATACATACTATCCAAAAAGAATTGCAAAATTAATTAAAAATAATATTTTAAGAAGATATAAAAAATATTTAGTTCTAGCAGAAAACGGACAATACTTTATGAAAATATTAGGTCAAAAAACAACACAGTTAAGATATGACAAGAAATATACAGATAGACTAAAATTTATAAGTCATTTAGCAGCATTATATAATAAAGACACTAGAATATCATTTATTCCATCTTTTGAAATCAAAGATAAAACAGCATTTACAGAGAGTTCTCGTAAATTTATTGGGATTTTAAATATATTTGGTGTAAAATATCTAACTTATCATATATCGGAAGAACATACTGAAAAATATATAAGGTCTGTCATTTTTGATCTTCAAAAAGAAACTATGTATAAAAATATTTTAATTTTAATAA
Source organism: uncultured Eubacteriales bacterium (assembly GCA_949289635.1). Taxonomy (GTDB): domain Bacteria; phylum Bacillota; class Clostridia; order TANB77; family CAG-508; genus CAG-269. Next base: position 93,003 of record CASEOS010000002.1, read on the forward strand.
ATGATATAAATAGGCTAAATTTAAGAGATTTTGCTTTTGGATTTAATTCTGTTATTATCTCAAATGATACAGATGAAGAATTAGAAAATTTAAAATATATTCATCAAGTTAATTGGCCTAAAATGATACATAAGTTATATAAAGATACAGTTCATATATCAGAATATAATTTTTGTGATTATACAAACAATAAAGATAAATATATTACTACTTTTTATTTATTAGATATAGAAAAAATAAACAAAATAGATGTGTTTTTGAAAAGTAACAGTGGAAAACAAGTAGATATTATTTGTGGTGAAAATATAGTAAAATATTTAGGAAAGGAATTGCCTCTTGCAAATTATAAACTTATCAATATATCTGATTTCATAGAAAAAGATATAAGAGTTTATGACTAAAAAAATTATCTTTTATGTATCAATTTTTATAATTTTTGCTTTAAATATCATATTAGATATAAATATAGATAATTATATAAATATTTTAAATATATGCTTTGGAGAAAATATTGTTGTCACTAATTTTCATTATGCCATTATTTGCTTCATAATTACTATTATTTCAATTTTAATCATATTATCAATAAAGTTAGTTGTCTTTTATAAAAAAGATGAAATAAAAGGAATTAAATTGAAATCAGAAGACCGGAACATATCGGTACTGCTGATTGGTTAGATGATAGTGAAATAGATAATATACTTGCTAGAAATAATGTACCAGGAATAATACTCGGAAAAAGAAACAAAGATATTATAAAACTACCATTTGACAGTTTTTTTAATAAAAACATTTCTGTTTTTGGAAGTAGTGGTAGTATGAAAACAATACGGTTTTCTTATTACCAATCTGTTGGAGCTGTTAAAATATAAAAAATCGATTATTGTTACAGATGTTAAAGGAGAAATTTATAGAAAAACAAATACACTGTTTAGGGAGAATAAATATGTAGTTAAAGTATTAAATTTAAAAGATTTAAAACATTCTGACAGATGGAATCCACTAGGAGAAAACCAAGATGAAACAGATATACAAACAAGTTCAAATGTTATTATTGCTGGAACACAGAAAAAACGAGGAAAAGATGACTTTTGGCCTCGTGCAGAGGAGAACTTGCTTAAAGCCTTTGAGTTCTATTTTTTGGAAAACAAGATTGAACAAAATACATTAACAAATATCTATAAAATAATTGCAAGTGGAGATGTTGGAGCATTAGATAATCTTTTTAGAAGTCTCCCCCATGATAGTCCTGCTCGTATGTCATATAATATCTATGCAACTGGTAGTGATACCATAAAAGCATCAGTTTTAACTGGTTTAGGTACAAGATTACAAGCATTTCAAAATAAAGATTTGCAAGAATTAACAAATGCTACTGATATTGACTTGGTATTACCTGCTAAGAAACCTTGTATATACTATGTAATAAGTAGTGATGTAGATTCGAGCAAAGACTTTATTGTATCGCTTTTCTTCACATTTCTATTTATAAAACTTGTAAAATATGCAGATTCAAAGGAAGATGGGAAATGTGAAAATGAAGTTTATTTCTTTTTAGATGAGTTTGCAAATATTCGGTACAATACGGAAGTGAAGTTATAACTGAATTTAATAAGAAAATATCTACTGTTAGAAGTAGGTCAATAAATTTAATACCAATATTTCAAAATATAGGTCAAATTAAAAGCCGTTATCCTAATGATGTTTGGCAAGAAATAATCCGGAAATTGTGATTTAAGACTATGTTTACGGTGTTTCTGATACTTTATCTGCTGAATATTTTAGTTCCTTACTAGGTGTTGCAACAGCAGAAACTCAAAGTATAAAGAAAGATGCAGGTATAGAAGGAGATTTAGAGTTTGGGCAAAAAAACATATCTAGTCTAAAAAGAAATTTGTTAAATGCAGATGAAATTTTAAGGCTTCCCCATGATAAGTTAATTGTTAATATTCGTGGAAATAAGCCATTATTGTTAGATAAAATGATATATACAGAACATCCCCTATCTAAAAAATTAAAAGATGTTTCTGTTAGTAATTATAAGCCTAATTGGAATGATAATAACCATGTAGAAGTAAAACAAATTACAGAGCAGCCTAAAAAAGATGTTTCAAAGAATGATGAAGAATTTGAGGAAATTACCTTTGATAATTTCTAATAGTATGATATAATTAGAAAAAAATTGTGGAGATATGATATGGACAAGAAAAAAAGAATTATTTTATTATTAATAATCATTATTTTACTAATAGTCGTAGGTATAGTATTTCATTATTATAATCAAGAAAAGAATATGGATTATAAATTTGAAGATGATAAGTTATATATTACTTTAAATGCAAAAGATTGGATTGAAGTTCCAGGAGATTTTTCATATACAGCAGAACATCTAAAAGAAATAAATAATGGAAGATATAAAGAAGGTACATTCCAAATGGATAATAAAAAAATAGTTTTTTATTATGAATTTGATACTAATAATACAAATTATGAAGAACTTGGACTTAGCAATGAACTTATTATGGATTTAAAAGGACAATATGCTACTCATATAGTATATTCTGATGATAAAGGAAAAACATGGAATGATGTAGTCATAGGTGTAGGACCTTATTCAGATGGATTAGTAGAAATTCATTTTGAAAATAAAAATGAAGGAACTATTTCACAAAAAGGCAGAGATGGAACTACTATTTATTATTACGAAACAACAGATGGCGGAATGAATTGGAATTAAAATATTTAAGCATTTACCTTAAATGGTAGGTGCTTTTTTAGTTAGGTGGTGAAATGTTGGAAAGTCTATATATAAAAGAAATAATGAGAAGTAAAGAAGAAAAAAGAATACTTACTCGGAACAATAACAGGTATTGAAGATGAATATTATAAATTAAAAAATAAATATATCCCATGTTCTATCTTATGGTATGGAGATGTAAAGGTTTTAATTCCTGTAACACATTTAAGAACTGACATACAAAATAAATCCGTGATTCGTGGAATGATAGGAGCAGAAATTGACTTTATAATATTAGAGTATGATGAAGTGGCAAATATAGCGATAGGCAGTAGAAAAGATGCAATGGAACTACGCTCACAAATAGAATTACCAAATTTAAAGGTCAATGATACAATAAGAGTTCGTATAGTTGGAATTGGTGTTAAGCATATTGTAGTAGATATGTATGGTAAAGAAGTTATTATAAAAGCATCAGAATTAAAACACACATATATTGTTAATTGTAAAGACTTATATAGAGTTGGAGAATATTTAAAAGTTAAAATCAAAAAAATAGATTTACAAAATAATATATATGAATTATCAGCAAAAGAATTTGAAGAAAATCCATTTACCAATATACGAAAATATATATCAATAAATGGTGAATACACAGGTACAGTAATTGCATTTCCAAAAAACAATTCTGGAATATTAGTACAATTAGACATTTCACAAGTAACAGTTTTAACAAGAGTTCCTGCAAGGTTCAATAGTTTTCCACATTTTGCTGACAAAGTGTTGATAAAAGTAACTGAAATTAAAGAAGATAAGAAATATATTTATGGATATTTGATGAGAATAATTTAGGAGGATTTTTATGTTAGAAGATGAAAAAAGAAAGATAATAAATTTTGTTCAAGACTTTGGTTGTTGTACTTTAAGACAATTACAAATATTATATAATAAACCAAATGACAATTTTAAGGATATTTTACAAGGAAATTTTATTAATAGAAAAGGTGATATTTTTGTATATCATAAAGCAAATATTGATATGAAAATGATATATGCTTTGGATGTTTTATGTAAGTACAAAAAAAGATTAAAAGAATATTATAAAAGATATGATCCGGTTTATATAACATTTCTAACCAAAGACAATATCTTGTATAATATAATAGTTACTAATAAAAGTGATGAGCAAGGTGTATTAAAACTCTTGAAAAACAATGCTCCTACTATACCTGAAGCAGATAAATTTATTTTACTATTTGAAGATGAAACTTGTTTTAATGACATTATATGCTCTACCCCATTTGCTTACTGTGTTTATCCAAGTCTTAAAATAATTCAAAAAAAGAAAAATTGTTGATTTTTCAAGGTTTCAGTGATATTATAATTAAAAATAATATGATTTCATATATTTATATTATTTTTGTTTACTAAATTTAAGCAGGTACAAAAGTGTATCTGCTTTTATCTATATATATTTATTTCTCTAATAATCTTTTTAAAACTGGCTTCACATTTTCTTTTGTAACAGGTTTTACAATATAATCATCAAATCCGTATTTCATTAACAAAATAATCTCTTTTATTCTCTGTAAGTGTATGTATAACAACAGGTGTATTAAAATCTTCTATTTGTTTTAATTCTTTTAAACATTCTTGCCCTGTTCCGTTTCGATATATGTTATTACTAAAAATAATATCGTATTTTTCTCCATCTTTAATTCTTTTTACTACTTCTTTACCACTTAGAGCAACAGTAACATCAAACCCTAAACTTTCCAATACTCTCTTAGTATTTGTATATGAATCTTTATAATAATCACCAATTAAAGCTTTTTTATTAGCATATATTGGTTCACTTTTTAATTCTATTTTAGGTTCAGGCATTAAATCATCAAAAATACTTTTATTTACTTCAATAATTTCTTTTAAATTTTTACATTCTTCCATGTAGTAATTACATTGTTCCGTTGCAAGTGAAATTTGTTTATTTTTGCTTAAAATGTCCGTGTCATATTTTTTATTTTGTTTAAGTATAAAAACTATTAAAATTACAATAATAAAAAGTAATAAATAAATCAAATAATACATTACTTCCACCTCCCATCTAATAAAATAAAACGCTTACTATAAGTCTATATTCATCTTATAACTTCTGTTACTGTGGTATGTTATAAAACTTTCAAACATAATACAATAGTATAAAGTTATGGTCAAAGGGGGTGGCAAAAATTTCAACAAAAGCAAGACAGATATTAGCAAATAATATTGTATATTATAGAGTCAAAAATAATTGGTCGCAAGAATACTTTGCAGAACTTTTAGGCACAAGTTCTGGATATGTTTCTGAAATGGAAAATGCTAAAAGAAACATATCAATAGATTATATTGACCATCTTGCTAATATTTTTAAAATTGAGCCACACGAACTATTATCAAATAGTTTGACCGTGAGTAAAAGGCGAATACCTAGACGTAAGAGATAAGTACCAGTTATCTCTTATTTTTTATAGTAAGCAATATCATTATATCATATATTATGGAAAAAATCTTTTTAATTTATAGTTATTATACTTACTTTTAATATGCTTTTATAGTTAATGCCTATAATTTTATATATTTATATTTACTTCTTTATAGGTAACAACTATACTAAAATATCAAAATTATAGTTACCAACTATTTCAATTTTAAATCAAATTTTAATATACTATTTGATGAGGTGAGCGTATGGCAAACTTAGATAATAGTATAATTATAGGTCGTAATGTAAGAAATATCAGAAAAAGTCTTAATCTGACACAAGAAGAATTTGCAGAAAAACTAAATATAAATGCACAATTTTTATCACAAATTGAAAATGGCAAAACAGGAATTTCTATAGATAATGCTATAAATATTTGTAATATTGCTGAATGTTCTGCAGGTAAATTATTTAAAGATTTAATTAAATTTCCCAATATTAATGAACAATATGATTTATTAACTGACAGAGACAAGACTGTAATAGATAAAATGATTATTATTTTACTAAATACAAAATAAAGATTTTTTAAAACTAGCATTTATATTGTTAGTTTTTTAAATTTCTTTAAATATTTCTAATCTCAATGTTTCCTCATTTTACTTATATTTGCAAAAATGAATAAAATAACTAAGAGTTCTTGTTTGTATATAGGTGGAAATTTATTATTTTTCATATATAACTTAATAAATAATTTCTAACTTCCGATAGCACTTCTTTTTGAAGTGTTATTTTATTTTTATTGCAACCAAATCTAAAAAAATGGTAATATATATATAGAAGGGATAGAAGGTGTTAGATTTATGAATTTAGAAGGAAATAATAAAATATATAACTATATATCTGAAGGAAATTTAAAAATAGAAAAAGTTATGGAAGATTATAATAACTATATCAAGAAAATTATTCGAACTAATAAAATTAATATTTCTAAAGAAGATGAAGAAGAGATCCTTTTAGATGTCTATTTGACACTATGGAAAAATCAAGAAAAATTAGATATAAATAAAAAAATCAGCCCTTATATAGCAGGTATCACTAGAAACTTAATTTTAAAAAGATTACGAATTAAAGAAATAACTTATAATATAGAAGATTACCAAGACAAAATAATTAGTTTGTCAAATATAGATATTATATATTTTCAAAAAGAATCTAATCAAAAAATCATAGAGTATATTGAAAATATGAAGAAAGAGGATAAAGATATATTTATATCTTATTACTATCAAGGACTAAAGATAAAAGAAATTTCATCAATGCTAAATATTTCAGAATCTAAAGTAAAATCAAAGCTATTTAGAATCAGAAAAAAATTACAAAAAAAAATAAAAAAGGAGGAAAATTTTTATGAGTAAATTTCAAGATGAAAAATTATTAGAAAAATTTAAAATAACTGCTAGCTTATATAACTTTAAAAATGCCGTTAGCAACGAAAAAACTAACAAAACCTTTAAACCCCAAAAGGGATTATTCGAAAGGTATGGAAGAACTCAAATTGCTTTTTTTATTTTACTTATATTTGTTACTTCAGGAATAGTATTTGCAAAAAACTATAAAAATTTAATAAATTCTTTTATGATGGGTAGTGGAATAGATAATGCAATAGATAATGGATATATAGAAACAGTAAATATGGAATATGAAAACTCTAATGTTATTATTAGTAATGATGAAGGTGCATATATATTAGATAATTCAAATATAGGCATAAAAGTAGTTGATTTTTTAATAGATGACACTAATTTAAGCACTCATTTCGACATAAAATTAGATGAAAAAATACAAAATATTATAGATATAAATGAAATAACTCAAATAGAAATAAATAATATAACAATTTTAGATGAAAAAAATAATAAAATTAATGAAGTTGGTTGTGGTATTAACTATTTTATAGAAGAAAAAAATAAAGATTATGATACAATAAGTTATACTTATAACTTATATACTAATAACAAGTTCCCAAATAGTAAAAAATTATATTATGAAATTAAGAATTTAACTATCAAAGATAAACAAAAAAGTATTTATTTAGATGGAAAATGGAAATTTTCGTTATCTATACCAGAAGAAATGGTACAAAGAACATCAATTGAATATGAAGTAGTAGATTGCGATAATAAAGATTTTAATGTCTATACGGCTAAAGTAACAAATACTGGATTTGAAATAGGAATCACCATAAATAATGTTAAAACATTAGAAAATCCATTAGATAAATTAGAAACTTTTAAGGAAGAATTGAATGAAAAGTATGAAAATGGTGAAATAAGTTTGGATGAATTAAACCGTTTATATAAAGAAAGAGAAGATGCAGAAAATGTTTCAGAACAATATTCTGAATACCTACTTAGTAGAATACCTATAAAAATTGATAATGATTATGAAAAACAAGGAAAAACAATAAATGATACTTCATATGTAGAAAATGAAAATGGAAATAAATATTTATGCACAATGAGTCCATCAAGAAGAAGTAATCAGAATTTTATAAGTGATAAAGTATTGGATTTTTATGAAACATTTGGATTAACAAAACATGAAACAACTAAGTATATCACAGTAAGATTAATGTACAATGACAATCCTGTAACTATACATTTAAAGCAAAAATAATATATAATTATTTTAATATTTAGTACAATAAAAATATGTTAGAAGCTTAATACAAAAATCCTAAAAAATATAGTATGTTCTAATTAGAATATACTATATTAATTTAAGCTATTTTTTTCAATACATAATTATAATTAAAATTCTTATTAAAAAAATTTATTTTAAAGACGTCATTATAATTATAAATGTATTTAGTATCTAAATTATAGCCTGATGACAATAAATCTTGAATTATTAGATTTATTATATAATCTAAATTATTACTACAATACTGTAATAGATAAAATGATTATCACATTATTAAACATATAAAATATAATTAAGTATTTTCGTTAATTTATGATACAGTTTGTAGATTAAAATTTACTTGATTTAAAAATTTTATGATATATAAAACATAAAAAAATAGCCTACCCTATAAAGATATAGAGTAGGTTATATAATTTTATTCTTTTTACACTTTCTATGCTGCTTTTTGTTCATTATGGATTCGTAACTTTGTTATTTCATTTAAAATACGATTTTCAATATCTTCATAGTAATCAATTATGCCATCGTTGACATCAGCATCATACATATATGAAATATAATCTCCTTTTAAATATTTTAGTAATTTAGCAATAGTAAAGTAACTTAAACTATTTAGATTCATTCGTATATTCTCATAGCAATCAATTATATATGCCTTTTCAAATATTTCTTCTTTATCTTTTTTTAGATAATTTTTCTTAAATTGTTCAAATTCTCTATTTACTAAATGTCTAAAATAATCAACTACAACTTGTCTTTCTTTGAAAGTTAGTTTTGTTTGTTCTTTTTCTAAAATATTATCAATAATCTTCATTGATTGTTCCTCCTTTTATGCAACTTTTTGCATTCTATAAAATGTTAAAAAATCATCTTTTAATACTTCTTTAAAATTAGTTATTGCTTTTACTTGTAATTCATATCCTAAAGGTATTAAGTCTCTAAACACTCTATTTATTATATAATCTAAATTATCATTTTTATTTATTTTAAAGGTAAATAGAATATTCTGAATGTTTGTATTATCAAGTATTTTTAGTATTTGTTTTGAATTGCTAATATTAGAAAAAGCAATTATTGGTACTTCTAATGCTTCTTCAATATAATTTCCTAGTAAAAAATTATCCGTTAAAACTACTGTATCTGTGTCTTTTGTTATATTTCTTTTAACGACAATATTTTTAATTGCTGTACCATTAATCTTGCTCTTACTTGAAAACCATATATCCTTGCTACCATTAAATTCATTATCTAAATGTATAGAGAGTGCCTGTATTCTTTTTTCTTCATCAAATACAGGTATAAAAAATCCTCTTGGAGCAGTAAAATTCCATACCCAATCTTCATTTTGATAAAAACCAGGTATCCCAGATAAATCATATTTTCTTTTTAATTTATTTGCTGTTAATCTTCTTAAAATATTATCTTTTGGAATAGTACGGTACATTTTTTCTTCTATATCACTGATTAAAAATCCCATCTTTTCTAATTCTTTTCTATGACCTACTTTTAATTTTAACATGTTTAAGAAATCTCTATATACTTTATCTCTTGTTTCAATATCTGCTAATTCATTTATAGGGCTTATTTCAATATGTGATTTATTCATTGAAAAACATTCTCTATCTAGTAGTTCTCTATATGCTTTTTTATTATCAATATTCCTTAGTGTAGCATACAAACCTATACTATAACCACCCTTGCCACACCTACTACAACAATATTTGTTATTGGTAGGATTTAAACTTAAAGTAGCAATCTTGGAATTTTTATTGTAGCCGACAAAACGGACATATTGCTTTTACTTCTGTTCCTCTTGTATCAGTAATTTCTAAATTTAGATGATATGCAACATTTAGTATATTTATATGCCTTTGTACTTCAATAAAATCTTGCTTTTGCATTTTATCAAATCCTTTCTAAATCGCAATTTGTAAATTACCATTATTATAAAAATCTTCTAATTTTTTTATGAAACTATTAGCACATTTTTGTATCTTATCTCCTAATTCAAGTATTATTTTAGTATCTTTACCTACCCATGATGCAATGTATTCAAAACTACAATGTGAAGTATCTAAATCAAAATAATCAGCTACAATATATGCAACTGATTCAACGAATGTTTCTGATAAATCTCTTTCTTTTTTGTAGTCAAAATCATCATAAAAAGCATGGGTTAATTCATGTAATAATACAGATGCCTTATCATTCATAGATAATGCTTTTTTTATTATAATTTTCTGTTCTTCTTCTATCCAATAGCCTTCTGCTCTGCCAAAAATATCTTCTTCTTCTATTTTATATGGAGAAAATAATTTTAAAAAATCATAAAACTCTTTTTTATCATCACTATTTAAAGCTCTATTTTCTAATGGTAAAGGTTTTCCAACCGTCTGCGAAATATCATATACATAAGTATATCTATAAGTTAGATATTCTACTTCCTGTTCCTTTTTGTCATCATTTAATAAACTATCTTGTCCCTCAATTATTTTAGTGTATTTTCTTTTTATTGGATATATTATTTGTATTCCATGAACACCTTTTTTTAATTTTCTTCCCATTGACTGCCATTTCTTGAATCCTGCTACTTGTGTTGCTTCCTTCATTTGAGAATATATAAGAACTATATTATTAAAACTATATTGATGAAAATTTTTACTAAATTTCAAAAATTGTTCATATTCACCTGAAGCTATAATATTTGTTACGCCATCAACTATTTTATTAAATAATTCTTTTGTTTTATCTATTTTATCTGTTTTCTTTTTCATAATTTATGCTGCTCCTTTCAATACTTTTTGTTCCCATTTATTTAAAAATGCTAATTGTGTTTTGTTTGGATCATCATTATTTTTTATTCTACTTTGTACTACCTTATTGTTTTTTACTTCTACTGTAACTAATGATTTTTTAATATTTTTAACATTTCTTAAAAAATAAATATCACATTTACCTTCGGCATATCTTTCAGCATAAGTTCTAACACAATTATTTTGTTGTTTACTTTCATCTTGTAGTGCTTTTAAAGTAAATGCAGGTAAAATAATAAATTTATTATCTTGAAATGTATTAGTAGATAATTCTTTACCTCTTTTTCTGATTGCTTTTCGCATAATTTCATTACATTTAACTTCATATTGACGTTCTAATTTATCATGTTCATCTTTTAAATTTTTAGGAAAAGCATATCTGTTGTTTTTTAAATCAAACCCCAAAAGTTTAGCAAATCTTAAATAATCTTTGTATAGATATGTTTTTACTTTTCTATGGTGCATTTTAGAATATTTTATGAAACGATTTAAACTAATATGTTTTGAAATTTCCTCTAAATCTGTTGTACTGCCTCCATAACCAGTAAAATTCTCTAAATATCTTATTTTTTTAATATCTTTTTCTTGTAATAATCTTAGTATTTCTAGTTGAGTGTATGTTATATTATATTTTTTCATAAATGAGTAATAATCTTTTGAAACCCCAAAAATTGTTTGAAAAGAACCTCTGTAACTAAATTTTTCTGCACATAATGCTAAATTATATAATTTCATTTTGGCAAGTCTTTCAATTCTATTTATAGCATAATCTTCTTTATTTTTAACTAATTCTAGTAAATCAATATAAGTAGAGTGCTTTACAATATCCCATATACAAGAATACTTAAATTCAGTATTTTTAAGTAATTTCTTTATATTATTAGGAAATACTATTGAATAATCGATAATTGAGTAATTTCTAGTATATTCTCTCCATTTTTTAGGATTAAAATAGCCATTATCACCATGATATATGTATATATGAGATTGACATCTTGATACTCTATCATTTACATATACCTTTCTATAATAAGTATTTGTAGGTATTTCTCTTGCAAATTCCACAACAGAAGAATGATGTTTATGCTTTGCATCTATGCAACTTTTTAATTCAAAATATCTAATAACAAAAGTATCATTAACTATATCTAAAATAGATAAATAATCTTTAAATTCATAATATCTTAAATTGCTCCTTTTAATTAAATATTTATTATGACAGTTAGGGCATCTTACTTCTTCATTTACTTTTTTCTTACTAAAAAAGTTAGAATTGCAATTAGTACAATGACATTTATTTTTGCTGGATTTTATAATTACATTATGATATTTTTCTTGTTCTTTGACAAATTTATCCCAACCTTTTGGAAGTTCAGAATAATTGTCTAACAAATAAAATATTTCTCTATATGCTTTTTTTACATATCCCATTATTTTTGCACCTCCCCAAACATTGAAATTTGAGGATTATCTTCTTTCTTTTCAGCCTTTTTTTCCTCTTTTTTATCTTCTTTTTTTGATTCCTTTTTATTAGTTTCAGGTTTTAACCCTTTCTTTGTTATACCAAGTTCTTCATTTGTATATTTAAAATAGTTAGTAGCCCATAAATATACAACTTGGTCATTTACCATTGCTACATTTCCTTGTTGTAATGCTCTTGCTTTTTCATATACATATTCATACATTCCTTTAATTGTTTTTTCTTTATTATTAAATTTTTCTTGTAATTCAGGTTTATTTTTTATATTATTAAACATATTGGAAATGCTAAAATTATTCATTTCCAACACTTCTAGTTCCAATCTTTCTATACCTTCCATACTTGTTCTCCTTTCAAATTACTTGTTTAAATCTTTGGAAAAGTGGATTGCTTCCTTTTTCTATTTCCATATATTTTTGATAATTATTAAGACCATATTTTTGAATTTTCTTTTTTCTTTCTTCTAGGACATCTTTAATTAGTTGTGATATTTCTTCAAAAGTATAAAAATAGGAGATAAGATTTTTTGAATATGTAACCTTATCTCCACTATATCCTTTTACAATATTGAATCTATAATGATATTTCTTTTTTCCACTGTGGTTAGAGATTCTAATACCACAACAAACACCAAAATCTAATTTTAAATAGATAGAGTTCGTTGTAATTGCATTATATCTATGAATAACAAATCCTAATTTAGATAATTCATTTATTAGAATTTTAGCCATTTCTTTTTCATTCATAAAATTATGCAACTTCCTCTAAAATCTCATTAAAATTTATATATCTATCTTTATTTAGCCTTTTGGTAATTTTTCTCATAAATGGTCTAATTTTTTCTATTTCTTCTTCTGCAATATTTATCCTTGTCACTTTTGCGATTTTTGTTCCATATTTTGTAGGTGCTATAACTAAATCACCAACAGAAACTTTTTTTTCTGTAAAGTATGAATAATCTCGTCCGTTAAAAGTTCTTGGAAAAAAATCATCTTCATATTTAACTGCGATTATATTTGTTTCCATGTTTATTCCTCCTTTGAATTTTCCATATCTTGAAAAGTAAATTCATCTAATTCAGCATTGAATCTATCTAATAGATTCATAATATCTGCAAATGCCTCTATATTTTCTCCATAACTATTTATTGAAATAGATAAACCATTAGCAATATATTGTAATTCATCTCTGGTAAATACCATTGCATTACTCTTTGTTTTCATTTGATTTTTCCTCCTTCTTTTAAAATGGTAAATCATCACTACCCATTATTTCTTCATCTTCACTATTATTTGTAAAGTCCTGTATAGGTGTGCTAGTTCCATTTAATATAGCATCACTAGGTTCTTGCTTCTTTCTTCTTTCTAAAAAATCTACTTCTTCAGCAATGACTTCTGTTACATAATGTTTTATACCTTGTTCATCTTCCCAAGTTCTTGTTTCTAATCTTCCTAATATAGCAATTTGTTGGCCTTTTGAAACATATTTTGAAATACTTTCTGCTAACTTATTCCAAGCAACAACATTAAAAAAATCTGCTTGTCTTTCTTCTCCTTGTTTTACAAAAGCACGATTTACTGCTATGCTAAATGATGCTACTGCATTATTTGTATTCTTTGTATATCTTAGTTCTACATCTTTTGTAAGTCTTCCTAATAAAATTACTTTGTTCATATTTTTTACCTTCCTTTCAATTTTTTATGCTGCATTTTTAAAGATTAATTCTTTATTATGCTTTCTATTTTTTTGTTTATTTTTTCGTTGTTGATAGTAATATTCTTCCAAAAATTCTTCTTTAAATCTTTCTATCTTTTTTTGATGTTTAGAAAGTTTAAACATATTGCTAAATTTTCTTATATCTTTCTTTTTCATAGATGTCCTTTTATTTTTCTTTAAAGACACTACAATAAATGTCCCATATAAGATATTTCCTTGAAAAAATCTGTTAAATTCATCATTTCTAGCATTTTGATTTGCAATAATAATATTATTTTGATTTGCCCTTATATTTAATAGATGTTCTCCTATAAGTGCTTTTATAAATTTTATATTTGCTGGTATTCTTACTCTTTGAACTTCTTTACCAGGCATAACTAATAAACATTTGATTTTCATATGTATTCCTCCAATTTAATATAATTTATTATTTAAGACTATGCAGCGATTTGCATAGCCTTATCATTGTAATTTGATATTGTTAATTCTTGACCTTTTTGAACTCTTGAAATTAAGATTTGTGTATCTTTTGCATAATCTTCTATAAAGTTAAAATCAGCACAACTTTCACTATCATCTATAAAGAGTGGAAAATTAGTATTTGCAACTTTATTTAACATATTACCAATTTCAAGCATTGTTGCAATAGTTTCAGAACGTGACAGATTTTTAAGTTCATTATTTTTATAAAGAATGATAAAATCTTCTTTTAAAATTTCATCTTCTTTTGATACTTTGTAATACTGTATTTTAACATTCTTTAAGTGCTTAGTTGCATATTTCATTTTTTCTTCAAGATAGTTAATATATAACTTTTGTGCAATATCTTTTACCTTTTTAATATTTTCTATAAGTCCATGTAATTCTTGAATTTTAATATTGAATTTTGTAATATCTTCCTTTGAAGTCATTACATTTTTTTGATTTATAGTAACGATGTTATTGTGCTTTTCTATATCCATTTTTTCTTGTTCTAAATGACTTATTTTTTCTTTTAAAGTAGTTATTTGTCCTGGATATTCCTCATTGTTTGATACATTTTGAGCAGAATATAATTTAGCCTTCTCAACTGCTAATTTTCCTTTTATAATTAGAAACTCTTTATCTAATTTTACCTTTTTGTCATAACTTGCTTCTAAATCCTTTTTCATATTGATAATTGTTGTAAGTCTACCTTTTTCTTCTAATTTTTGCCCACATAGAGGACAACATACATCAGTCGTATTTTTAATAGACAAATATTTTTTCTTTCCTTCTTGCATTTTAGAAAATAGGTCGTCTATTTGCTTTTCTAATGTTGATTTTTGTTTTTCCAATTCATTTACTATTTTCTCTTGTTTTGTCCTTATAGCAGAGTTCTTATCAGTAGTTAGGTATGATAGTTGTTGCCTATCTAAACTAAGTTCTTCATCTTTTTCAAAAGTTAATATTTTATCAATAGTAGTCGAATCTATGATACTTTGAGCATAATCAATTTTACCTTTAACTGTTTTTATTTGATTTTCATACATTTTTTTGTTATCGTTTAATTCTTGTATATACTGAGCCATATTAGTAGGACAACCTTCTAATAGAGATTTTTCATAATCACTTAGTTTATTATAAACTGCTTTTATATCTATTTCAGGCAAATAGTTGTCAATTAGTTCTTTTTGTTCTGTTGGCTTTTTGTGTAAGAAATAATTTAAGTTTAAAATAGATAAAAATAATTTTTTATCTTTATAAAATGTTTGTAAATATTTTTGCTCTATTTTTTTATTGTCTAACATAATGAAATTCATTTTACTATCATATCTATTTCTATATCGTATAAGTATATGATTATTTCCTGCATTGTCTATAAAATGTAGTTCAACATAGCAACCTTCACATTTTTTATTTCCTAGCCAAACTTTATCATCACCAGTTAAATTAGTACCTAGAAAAGCCCAAATGATAGCATAAAGAATAGTTGTTTTTCCTTTTGCATTGCCACCGGTTATTTCAGTAATGTCATAGATTTGTGTTTCAAAAGTATCTTCAAATTTTCTAAATCCATTTGTTTTTAAATATGTGATTTTCATTGCTTTTCCTCGCTTTCATATTTTTCTATGTATATGTCATCAATCCAATCTTCTGTTCCATCTTCGAATTTAATATTGTAATCAAAAAAGAACGGATCACGGCAAATAACTTTTCCAATTTTGTCTTTATACCTTTTATCATTACATTTGCCAATTCCGTTCACAATTACACTATCTCCATCTTTAAATTTGTTATACATTATAAGTCCATTCCTTTGTGTATTTTCTTAACTCTTCTGTGTTTATTACACAAGTATCTATTGTTTGAGGATTACTTGTGTTTAAAGTATCAGCCACAAAACTATTGCAAGGTTCTCTCCAAATTATTGAATCAATGACTTTTAATTTAGTTAAAAAATCTGTCATATGCGAATTTTCAGAATAATTTTTTATTGCTGTAATATGTTCACTATAACAAGTGTATATATCATATACAGTACATGTACTAATTGGTCCATCAGTTTTATTTTCAATAGATATTGCCATTGCTTTTTTATCTGCTGCATAACTTCCAACTCTAAAAAAGCAATCTTTATAATTTTTATATGTAAAAGTTTTCATAATTAAATTTCCTCCTATTTTTTTTACTTGAATATTGACATTTTTTTGTATCATTTTTTATAATGTATATGAGTTATTTATATAACTCTTTCAATGTGGTGTAGTAGTGTATATTCCTGACATTATGCTGCTACATCTTTTGGCATTTTCTTAACAAATTTAATATCCTTAGTAAAAGTTTTATCTCCTGCTATTGCTAAATCTAGGATAACATTTGTACCAGTTCCACAATTTGATATTTCATCAATAAATTGTGGTGCAATAATAACTTCTTTTATGTTGTCATATTGGTCTACAAAATTTGCCACTAAATAATCAGTTGGTTTTCCTGCATTCATTAAGGTTTTTGATTGCATATCCAAAAGTAGATAATAGTTTTTAAATTTATCATCAGGATTTGAATTTTCATTATTTTCTAAATTAGTTACATTACTTTCTACTACTGGTGCTTCATTTTCTTTTTTAGAGGTAGTTTTGTTTTCTGTCTTTTTTGTTTTTGTTGCTTTGACTTTTGTCTGTTCTTTGTTTTTAACTTCTGTTATAGGTTCTTTACTATTTGAATCATTTTTGCTTTCAATTTTTGATGGAATTTCAATAGAGTTATCAACATTTTGTGCTTGAATTGTGGATTGTTCTGTATTATTTAAACTGTTATTGCTTGAAATAAAATCTTCTTTTCTAATAATATCAAGAATATAATTTTCATAAGATTTGCCATCTTTACTTGTTTGTTTTTTCTTCTTTAAGAATAAATAATAATCGCCAATTAGTGATTTTCCTAAATATTTTTGAAAACTAAGATATTCATATAATGCAAATATTGACTGATAACCTTTAATTTGCATTCTCCAAATTCTGTCCTGGCTTATTTCAGGTAGTAAAAATCTTAAATTTCCTTCAAAAAGACAGGCCGGTTTGTTTTTTCCTTCTTCTGTAATTCTATATTTGCAATCTTCGGTACAGTTTATATTTTTCCATACACCTGATACTTTTTGTTTTCCTTTTGTTTCTTCGTAAGGACAATAACAAACTGCTCCACTTTGGTTATACCTAATTCTTCTAACTGTATAAGGGTTCTCATCAAAAAATCTTATATGAATTAGTTGCTTTTGAGGATATTTTTCATTAAAACGATTTTCTAAAAATGTTAATGTTTCATTTTCTGCTTTCGCTATAAAATATCCAAGTTCAATGATTTTTCTTCCTTTTTGGCTTTGTTCTTGTTTTCCATGTTGAATTTTTCCTGCAAGTGGTAATAAAATTCTTTTTTGTTCCATTTTTCAATTCCTTCCTTTCGTTTAATTTATGCTGCAATTAATTCTTCTAAGTAATAGCAATTTTCTTTAATTTTAGATAAATCAATAGAATAAATAGGGTAGAAGGCATCATTTACAATGCACATACCTGTTTGTTCTTTTAAAATACCTAAATTTTTAAGTTGTGGTATAAATGTAGGTTTAAAGCGATTATCTACAACAATTTCATATTCTTTCAATTTAACGGTATCTTGTTCTAATGTAATATCTGCAAAGTGTGATATTTGATTTACATTAGGATCAAGTCCATATAGGCTTAGTTGTAGATTTCCATTTGTGTATGATGAACATTGAATAAAGCAATTTTTAAATAATGTTTCATACAAGTAAAAATCAAAACCACTTTCCATAACAAAAATCTCCTTCCATTTTATTTGCTTTCCTGTGTAAAAAGATTTTCTTTCAAATCCTCCTTTCCTTTTTATTTGGGCAAAAAAATAGAAAGTATATGCTAAATGTGGGGGACATTTAACTTTATACTTTCTTATTATTTTAGACACAACAAATAATCTATATATTTGTATATGTTTTAACCCAAGTTTTATGCTGTATATAAAATACAGAAATATCACTACTAACTTTATTTTAGTAGTTATGCTATAAAGATAAAATCTTTATAGGTAGTTATAGAAAAATCTATAACATAATCTTTTATACACACTTATATTGTACTTTGTTTATTTTCAATTTTCAATAATGAGTTTATAAAAAATTTTTTTCTTTATATTTAGGTAATTTAAAGTATTTTTTATGTCATAAAAAATTTTCTTTACTTGAACGTTCCAATATTTTAAAAAATTTTATACAATTTATTTAGGAGGTGAAGAAATGGAAGAAAAAGATGATGTGCTTGATAATTTATTCGACAAGAAGGAAGATGATGATTTATTTAATTTAGAAGATAAGGAACTAAGAAGATTGGATGAAAAACTAGGAGAAATGAACGATAAAATGGATAAATTCATAAGTGAAGAAATACCACCTCAAACAAGAGATAGTGCAAGAGAGCATTTAAGAGAATATTCTAATCTTTTATTCACATATCTTCATCGTGAAAACCAATTATTTTACAAAAACGGAATAGCAGATGGTATCCAAATTTTACTATTTGCACTAACTATGTAATTTGTAACTGTCCTATATATTATATATAGGGCAATAAATAAAAACTAAAAAAATGTAACATAACTACACTTATGATACATTTTTTAGATAAATTCGACAAATTTCACGCGAAAAATGTAACATAATTGAGTAAAATAGTAATAAGAAAATGTAACATAATTGAAAGGGGGATTTTTAATGCTTGACAAATTTATAGAATATATGAAAAATGAAGGTATGGCACAAAATACTTATGAATCTTATGCAAGAGATGTAAAATTATTTCAAAAATACTATGAAGATTCTTATGGTGAAGAATTAGAAACACTTACCCATTCAGATATATCTATGTATAAAAGTTATTTATTAAACAAAAATATGGTAGCAGACACAATAAATAGAAAATTATCATCTTTAAAAAAGTATAATCAATTTTTAATAGAGCAAAATATACAAGAAGATATTGTAATTAAAGAAAAAGATTTTATTAAAATTCAAAAACCTATGGTAAAGAAGAAATTACCAAGTGAAAAAGATATAAATAGATTAAAACATTTTACAAGTAAAGATGAAAAAAATCCAAAAAGAGATTTCTGTTTTATAGTTTTATTTACATATGGAGGTTTTAGAGAAAGTGAACTAACAAAACTCAAAGTAACAGATATTCGATTAGAAGATAGATTTATAAATGTAATAGGAAAAGGAAATAAATTTAGACAAGTAATAATCAATGATTTAATGTATGGAGCATTAGATGATTATCTTAAAGAAAGAAAGGAAATGAATATCAAAAATCCATATTTATTTATAGGTCAGAAAAATAAAAATACATTAAAACCATTAAATAGAAACTTTTGTAATAGACAATTAAATAAATATAAAGAAATTTGCAAAATAGATGGTAAATTATATCCCCATATATTACGAGATTACTTTTGTTCAAATGCTCTGCATAATGCTGGTTATACAATAGAACAAGTTGCTAATCAAGCAGGGCATAGCAGTTTAAATACTACAAGAGTATATTTACATACAGAAGATGAAGATTTATTGACTTTGTCAAATAAGTTGTAATAATATTATTACAAATGATGGTACAGTAATAGTTTGATATATAGGGTGTGGTTGTATGGAAAGTCTAGGTCTTGATTTTAGTAAACTATTTTTTAAAAAACATGGTAAACAGGTTTTTCAAGATATATGTAATCAAATAAGGGTAGAGTATAACGGTAACTGTGATGCAAGTTATATTGATACTGTATTCACAGTTGCTTTTATCTCATATTTTGGTGTAACTGATATAAGTAAAATGCGTTTGTTAGGTGGTATTTCAAAAGATATTAATATAAAAAATATTCAAAAAATTCATAAAAAATCTATAAGTATAATCCAAAATTATATAGAAAATACTAATAATAAAAGCCTAAAAAAATAACAGGACTTTGGAATCCTGTTATTATCAAGTTTTTATTATATTTTAATTAGTTTGAATAATTAGTTCTTATCTCTTCTAATATGTCAACTTCTTTTTCCATATTTGAAACCGTACAAGTATATTGGCCATCTTTTGTTTTATCAAAATATAAATCTATGTCTGAATTTGAATTTGATTTTATATTATCTATATCAATGTCGGTAGTACAATTAAAATAAATTTTATAATAAATATCTCTATAAGTAAGAGGTACTGCTATTTTCTCTAAATTGATTTCATCATAATAGTCATCTAAATTCATTAATGAAACAATTTCTCTTTTCTCGTTCTCGTTTATATTATCTATTTTAGTAATATCATCTCCAAAAAGATTATACATAAAGAATATAACTATTGCTAAAAATATTATTATAATAACTGCAATTATAAATATAATTATTTTTTTCATAAATTCCTCCATAACTCATCTGAATTTTGATAACTTTAACCTCTATTTTCACCTATCAATAACTCAAATTTATTGTTCTTTATTCCATATAAGAACTTTATTTTCAATTTTCATTAATTCCTCATCTGTTAAATCTTTTATATTTTTATAATTATCTTCAATATAATATATATTATTTATTTTAGCATTATCAGGCAAATAAAATCTTGTTTTCTCACTTTGAAAATCAATACAAATATTATTTCCTATTCTAATTAAATTGTTTGATTGATCTGAATCTTTAAATAATTTAGTAAGTATATTTTGTGTTACATTTATATATATATCATAATTATTTTCATTTGTCTTTACCAATATCGCATTTCCATTTTTATAATTTCTTTCATTGATTTTTATGTCGATACCCTCATCTTCCGGAATTTTAACATTTACGAGATTATCTGTATATTTTATTGTATATTCATTAACATATAAAGAATACCAACCTATAAAAGCAATTAATATAATTGAAAATATACTAATTAGAACTATTTTTATATTTTTATGTTTTAATTTGAGATTAAATTTTTTTATTGCCTCTTTTTCATCTACTTTTGATACCTTTTCATCTTTTTTTAATATATTTAATACCTCATTGCATGAATTACAATCTTTTAAATGTTTTTCTATAAATTGATTTGATTCATTTGAAGATATTTTTTCAATATAGAGAGGTAATAAATCTTGCACAATTTTACAATTTTTACTCATTTCAAATTCTCCTTTACCTTTAATTTTGAACGATAATATGTTACTCTTGCCCAATTTTCACTTTTGTCAAATATTTCTCCAATTTGTTTAAATGAAAGCTCACTATAAACTCTTAAAGTAAATACTTCTTTATATGGTTCTTCTATTAAATGTAGTGCTTTTAAAATTTCTATATTTTGCTCACTTTTTATGATTTTTTCTATTATCATTTCTTCACTATCAGCAATCTTCTCATCTAACTCATAAAGATTTTTGTTTTTTTTGCAATATGTATAATATGTGTTTTTTGCTATTTGACATAGCCATGTAAGCATTTTAAATTTAGAATTGTATTTATTTATATTTTTTAATGCTTTATAAAATGTTTCTTGGGTAATTTCTTCCGCAATATTCTCATCTTTTGCCATACTGAAAACATATCTATAAATACTACCATAATATTTACTATAAACTTGTTCAAAATCCACTTTCACTTTATCCTTTCATATTCGTTCAATAGTAATACTTTTAATTTTGTAATTTGTTACAAGATTTATATAAAAAATATAATTTTAATCTAATTTAACGTTCATTTCTCCTAATACATTTTTTTCTTCTTCTCCATAAGGTGTAACTTTTCTTTCAACTGGCACAATTTTTATACTGTCCAAATTCTCTTTCTTTTCAATAATTATATATTCTGTTAAATACATAGTTGCACCTTTAAAATCTTTGGTAGTTCCTATATCGCCAGTTGCCCATTCTTCTGTTTTTCCATCTTGATAAGTAATGGTTCTTTTAATTTCATATTGACAAGAACTAAGTTCATTATTGTTATTATCATAAACATTAAAATCTATTAAACCAATATAATTTTCATTTCTAGTACTAGATAAACTTTGTAGACTCACATCATCTATTTTAGTTGTTATTTTTGCAATAATCTGCAATGGGGTCACTTTGACTTCTTCTACTTTTTTAGTCATTTTCTTATAACTTACTGATGCATTTTCTGGATTTATTACTTTTGTATTTTGAATTGCTTTTTCCTTAGACACTTCTACTTCAAAATTACCACCTATATTTATATACCTTTCATTATTTGGTGTATTGACAATCTGCATACCATTTTCTGTTTGCCTTTTTTCTCCTGTATTTGCTAGTACAATATTATTTAAGGAAATCTTAAAATTTTCTTTATCATCTAATTCATCATCAGTTAATAAAAATAATTGATATACCTTATATTCATAATCTGAAATTTTAGTTACTGTTTGAGTTGTTTTTGTCCAAAATTCTTCATTATCTATAATTACATTATATGTAGGTTCACTAGCATAATAAGTTCTACCATATTCTTCTCGTTCTTGACCAAAAAATATTAATTCTATTGTATTTAAAGTATCTTTTGCTTTTAACATATGATTATAATTTGGTGTTTCTCCTGTACCGTTATATTCTTTTTCATCCATTTCTTTTGCCCTTTGTAAGTCTTCTTCTGTAACAATACTTTCTCCTAATCTAAGATATTCTTTATCTTCTTTACTCAATTTCACATCAAATTCTAATATAGTAAATCCTTCATCACCAACTGATGAAACTAAATCAATTTTAGTTTCATCATAAGTAATCTCTTGACCTTCAACATTTACTTTATAATCTTCATATTCGTCTGAAAATTTAATACCTATCCATTCAAATATAGGTTTTCCTTCTACGGTACCACCAAAAGCAGCATATACAGATACACTTCCTATAAGAACAATTATCATAGAAGCCATTACTGTAACTATTTTTCTCATATAAAACCTCCAATCGTTTTTGGTTTTGTGTTGTAATGTATATTGTATTCTGTGATCGACCTTTGGAGGAATAACTATGTGTTTCTTACTTGCTGTTTCTAACATTTTTTCAATATTTTTCATATTTATTTAATCTCCTTCATATTGTTTTTTCAATTTGTCTTTACTTCTTGAAATTTTACTTCTTATTGTGCCCTCACTTTTTTTCAATATTTTACTAATTTCTTTTGTTGTATATCCTGAGCAATAATATAATGTTAATATTAATTTTTCTTCTGAATCCAAATTTCTTATTAGTACATCAAATCCAATCGTTTCATCATAATTTTCTTCAACCTTTATGTATTTTTCAAATTCTTTATCTTCAAAAGAAATGCTATATTTTCTTTTTTTCTTATGTATTTTATTACATTCATTAATTAAAATCCTTATTACCCATGTTTTAAAAAAATTATTATCTTTTAATCTATGTAAGTTCTTAAAACATTGTAGGATAGTTTCTTGCATTGCATCTGCTATATCATCATCATTATATAATCTTGTTTTTGCTATTAAATACATTTCTTCTTTTATTGCTAGGATAAGTTCATCAAATGCTTTTTCATCTTTATTTTTTGCTTTTTTCACCAGTTTTTCCACTTTTATTCCTCCAAATTTATCATATATGCACATATTTGATACTTATTAGATTTATTTAAGGTACATTTTTGTTGCATAAAATTTAATTTTTTTTATTATAATAAAAAGATAGAAATTAATCTATCTTTCTATTCTTATATTTTTTTATATTATCTTTCAAAATATGCTTGATCGCCACCTATTATCTCTCCTGTGGTAGCATCAACATAATAGTATTTGTTCATGCCTTCCTTTATATATTTGTTATAATCCATATAATCTTTATCATCTACATTATGCTCAACCTTTACTTTCCATACTTTCCTTGTTATATTTTCTGTTTTATAATATGTTTCATTTTCCATAGTACCTGTAACATCATATTTATCATTTTCAAGTTGGTAAATAAATGCATTCATTTTTTCTATTGATAAACTGCTGGTTATATTAGTAATTTCATGAGGACTTAACTCTTGCTCTTTACTTTTTGCAATATTTATGGCTTCTTCCTCAGTGATTACTACTGGGTTATTTTGAAAAGTATTATCATTATTTACTGAAACTGAATTTAGATATACTTCTCCATTATAATTCAAAAAAGAAACATTAAAAGATTCATTCTTATTTGGTATTCCATCATAATATTTATAGAAATTTGCAACTAATAATATATTTGTTTGATTTTGGAAAGCATTGTTTTCGGCACTGGTTTTAGATAAAGTATATTTACCTTCTTCTATACCTAACTTGTTATATATATATGTGGCTACTTTGGCAATTTCTTCATCATTTAATTCTTGTGAATCAAGATGTTTATATTTTAAGTCCATATCATTAAAACCGATAAAATCTCCACCTTTTGCATTTAATTGAACCATAAGTCCTTCTTCATATCCCCATTTTGTTTTTACCATATAATAACTGTCAACACCTTCGTCATAACCTCTTTTTAATTCTATTCTATTTATTGTTTGATTTTCATAACCTAATTTTTCTAATATTTCAAGTCCTTTTGCTTTTGCCTCATCTTCACTAATTAATTCTTTCTTTTCTTCTTCTGTAACTTCTGCTGGTGGTAATTCATTTATCATTTCTTCCTCTGTATAACTTTTAGGCTCTTTCCATATTTTTTCATATAGGTTTGTTGTAGCAAATACAACCCCTGTTCCTAATCCCAATACAACTAAAATTGTTGCAACTGATTTTGTTATTTTATTCATTTTTGGCATAGTATTTTCCTCCTCTTTAAATTCGGATACAGCTATTTTCATTTGTGATTTTTCTATTATATTTTCTATTATTTTATTTTCGTTCATAACCATACCCCCTTTTTTCTAATTCTTTCTTTAATTTTTTTCGTATTCTTGACAACCTTGATTTTACTTTAATTTCTGATATATTAAGTTCCTTAGATATATCCTTTATTTTCTTTGAAAGATAGTAATAACTCATAAATATTCTTTTATCTTCCTCTTTCATTTTTTCTAATTCTTCCATGATAATTGCTGTTTTTTCTTTTTCTTCTGCCGTATAGTAGACATCTAAATTATCATGTATAGTTCTTTCTATAAGTTCAATATCTAAGTTTTGATTGGTAATAGTCCTTTGCTTTTTCATAATTAAATTTTTTGTTATTCCTGCAATATATGGCTTTATTTCTTTGTTTATATCTAATTTATCACGGTTTTGCCATATTACTAAAAAGACATCTGAAGCAATTTCTTCAATATCTTCATCATTAAAATTATATTTACTATTTTTTATAATAACAAAAACATATCCAGCAAAGTCTTTTATGATACTTGCTATATTAAGTTTTCCGTCAAAAATATATTCCCTTATTTTCTTATTACTCATTTTGTTTAGAGCTCCTTTTTTAGATATCCAACTACATATTACCATTTTTTTAATAAAGGTAACATTAAAATAAAAAAAAGATTAGTATTTCTAAACTAATCTATAACTTTCAATAAATTATAATTGTAGATTTTATTATGGATTTTAAGTTATAAATATATAAAATCCATAACCTAATATATATGATAAAACACATGCAAGAATATATAATATAATATTTATTTTTGATTTTTTCTTTAAGAAAATGTTTAATGGAACTAATAAAATTATAAATATTAAAATTACTGCAATTTCAATATAATTCTTATAATTTATCATCAACCAAGATACACCTAAAAAAGTTAAAAAACTAAAAAATCCTATTACAAAGTTATATACTAATGCACTAATTAAAAACAATGTTCTTTTCAATTTCTCATCATTTTCATTCATTATATTATTATCCATTAGTAAATCCTCCTTATATAATAATATGATTACTAGTTTATCCTCTCCATAATAAACAGAATCCTATCAAAAATCCTATTACATTTAATATTATATATACTACGATATTAATTTTTACTTTCCTTTTTACATACATATTTATAGGAATTAAAAACATTAAAAATGAAATTCCAATAATTATCATTGATACAGCATATAAATTTAAAAAAACTGTTAAAGATGCTATAACAAGTATTGAAAACCACATGGCTAAACCTAATAAAG
This sequence comes from uncultured Eubacteriales bacterium, assembly GCA_949289635.1. Classification (GTDB taxonomy): domain Bacteria; phylum Bacillota; class Clostridia; order TANB77; family CAG-508; genus CAG-269. Next base: position 119,563 of record CASEOS010000002.1, read on the forward strand.
TATTATATAAAAAGGAAATTATCAATAATAGTATTTTTTTTAATTTTATATTTAGATGTAATTCTCCAACAATTGGAATAATTATCATTAGAAAAAATAATACCCACATATATTTTAATTTCTCCAATAAATTAGTATTTTTCAAAATCATTATAACATGAAAGACAGATAATTTTCAAACAATTATCTGCCTCTATACTTATTATAAAATTTACTTTAATTTGAAAGAGTATAATCCATTGTGTATCCACCAATTATTTCTCCTGTTGTGCAATCAACAAAATAACTATATTTGCCTTCTGTGTATCTTTCTGTTACACTGTCAAAATTATCTTCATAAGTTATAACTACTACCCATGCATTTCTGATTTTATCTTCAACATTATAATAGTTTTTATCCTCATTTGGATAATCAACTGTTTGCATTGCATCATAATATTCTTCTTTATTATTTATTCTTTCATAAGCATCTGCATTCATTTTTACTATTCTTCTCTCTGCTTTGGTCTCTACTACTTTGTTTGTTTCGATTTTCTTATCTTCTTCTAATGCAATTTGAATAGCCTCATCTTTTGTTATTATAATTTCATTGTTATCAAATGGCATATTTTCAACTGTAAAACTGTCAAAATTCTTGTTTTTAGATTCAACACTTATACTTATCATTTCATAAGGATTGTATATTTCTCCATATTTTTTATTATAAGTTATATCAATTTTATATCCGCTATCTGTACCACTTCCTCTATTATTATTGCAGTATATTTTTGTAATCTCATATTCTCCTTCTTTAAAACCAAATAATTTATAGTATTCATTTGCTATTTGTATTGCTTCATCTTCTGTTATCTCGATATTACGGTCTTGTTGGTTTTCATTAAGATTCCATATAGTTTCAAATTCTCCTGTTTTTCCGTTAATGCTCATTTCATAATTATCTTCTGTATTAAATCTATATATTATTGTATCAGAATCCATTTCTTTGTAATGATTTGTACCAACTATATTGGTATTAAATCCGATTTGCTCTAGTTTATTTATTGCTATTTCTTTGGCTTGATCTTCTGTTATATTTTCTTTTTTACTTTCTTCTGTAATTTGGTCCGTTACACTTTCAATTTTTTCAGGTGTTTTCCATATATTTTCTATTACCTTACTTGCTGCAAATACCCCTCCTGTTAATACCATAAGCGTACATGCTGCTATACCTATATTTTTAAATATAACTTTTCCTGTTCTATTCATATTTTTTTCCTCCTCATTTTTCATTTTAGATATAGCCATTTTTATTTTTAATTTATTTTTTATTTCATCATTCATCTAAAAAACCTCCTTGTTTTAATTCTTGTTTTATTTTCTTTCGTATTCTATGTAATCTTGTCTTTGTATTTACTTCTGAAATATTCAATTCCTTAGCTATATCTTTAATTGATTTGTTTGAATAATAGAACATAGTTATTATTTTTATATCATCTTCTTTTAAATCTTTTATTTTTTTATATAATTGATTTACTTCTTCTCTTTCTTGTGAATAAATATCAACATAACTATATTCAATTAAATTGTCGCACTGTTCTATATCAATAGTATATTTCAATGATTTAAATTTTTCCTTTATTAAATTTCTAGTAATTCCTGCCATATAAGAACTCAAAGACTTTATTGTGTAATTTTCCTCATATCTTTTCCATAATACAAAAAATGTATCTATTATGATTTCTTCTTTATCTTCTTCAGATAAGTTATTACTAACCATATTTTGTACTATTGTCCTTACATATGGGGTATAATCGTCTACAATTTTATCTAAATTAAGATTTTTATTGATGATATAATCTTCTAGTTTTTTATCTTTCACTTCTAAAACTCCTTTATAAGATATCTTACACCTTTATAGTGGTAAAAAATACAAAAAGGTTACATTTTTTTCAAAAAAAAATAGAGATTAGTTTCCTAACCTCTTATTGTCATTAAAAATTATTATTTTTCATTTCTTACAAAAATATTTAATACATCACCATATATAGCAAGTGCTTTTGCCATATCTCCATTTTTTGAACTTTGACTATAAATATGTTCTCCTATGATATTACTAAATGATTTAATTTCTTCTTTTGAATATTCTCTGTTTTCACTCTTTATTCCTATTTCTTGTAATGCTTCTTGATTTTTTCTTGATAAATCTGTTCCTAAGTTCATTTTTTTGCATCTCCTTTTATTGTTTTATACATGAAAAATATATCACAAGGAAATACTTTTTTCAACAAAAAACTAGCAGATAAAAAACTTTCTGCTAGTCATCATCACGAAAATAACTTTTAAGAGTAGATATAAATTGAAAAAATATTTTTAATTCTCTTTTCGTACATCTATCTAAAAAATTATCTATTGCTTTTCTTATTTTTAAATTCTTTGTTTCACTTTCTCCATATAAAATATAGTCTGCTGTTGTACCTGTTGCAGAGCATATTTTATTTAAAGCAGTTATGCTGATTAGCAATGCTCCTCTTTCTAATTTTCCTAAATGATTTTCAGAAAGTCCACACCTTTCAGCAAACACTTGCCTTGATTCTTTATATTTTTCTTCTCTTATTTTTCTTATTCTAGTACCTATTTTTATATTATCTAATATCATTTTGCATCCTCCTGTTCCTATCGCTACTATTTTATATTGCTTTTTAAGAATATTACATACCCTAGCAATGCCAAAATAAATACTTTAATAGGAACATTTTAGACATAAAAAGTCAGTAAAATACACTATTCGACAATTTATACAATTTTCAAAAGATGAATTTGTACGACATACAGCACCAGTTTTCGACAAATTTTGCACTTTTATTTCTATATAATTCTTCCAGGTTTATAGACCTATTTAGGAAGAATATTATTTTGAAGATGCCAAAGAATTAAAATGAAAAAGGTACGAATGATATTTAAAATAATAACTGAATAGGAATATAGACTTGTTTTTTTATATGTAAAATATGCGGGAAAGGAGGTTTTATTTTTATACTTCAAATTTAGTGTTCCTCTTAGATAGGAATATGAGCCTAAATTTTGAAATTTAGGGGGAACACAAAATGAGTGTGTATAAAAATAATTCAAATCTTACAGAAGATGAAAAAGAAAAAAGATTTAATAACTTTCTAAATAAGACAATTATTCTATCTTCCAAAAGATATTTTAAAAGAGAAGTAAATATTTCAAACAAAGAACAAATGCTTGTAGATGACAACTCTCATACATCTGTCTTGAATTCTGTTGCTAATTCAGCAACAAATAATTTTGACTTTGTTGAAAACTGCCTTGAATTAAATACTGCTTTGAGTAAACTGTCTGATATTGAACAGACAGTTATTTTTTTGCTTTATAACAAAGAACTTTCACAAGATGAAGCAAGTAAAATATTAGAAATATGTAGTAAATCTGTTAGCAGAATAAAAGTAAGGGCAATAAATAAATTAAGAAAATATATGAAGGGAGATAACTAATATGAATAAAAATGTATCAATTTATGAATTAGGAAAATTGGCACAAGCAGGAGATGAAGTTGCAATGTTAGAGATTATAAACAGAAAAAAGAAGTTTATAAAAAGGCTTTCTTATGGAGACGAAGATAGATACCAATACATAATTTTAAAACTAATTGAAGCAATAAAAAATTATGATTTTAAAAAATTTTAAAAAAATTTAAAAATCACGGTAGAATTTTTTGAAGATAAGTAAAGTTATATAAGTGAAGGGCAAATTTTAAAGGACACACTATATTTAATCAAAAGCAGGTAGGACATGCTCTTATCTGCTTTTGAGCAATTTAAAGTGAAAGGAGAGCAAAAAATGTTTTTAAGATTTGTATTACTGGGAATTTCTTTTGTAGTTATATTATTTATATTTGACATCTTAGTTCCAAAAATAAAATTAAAATATCGACTACATAAAGAATTACAGGAAAAGAAGAAAAAGCAAAAAGCATTTAAAAATAAAATGAAAGAATTAGAGATTAAGTAATTTTCTCTAATAGTATTTCTATACAAAAATTCTGTGGACAAAAAATTAACCAACACAGGTGAAGAAAATGGAAAACAAAAAAGATAAAATTATTGAATTGTTTTTTATAAGTCATTTATCAGTAAAAGAAATTGCAGATTCTATTGGTACAAGTTCTGCATATATAACTAAAATAATAAAGACTGATGAAAGATATGTAATGGAAAAACAATATAGAAAAGAGAAATCGAAAGAAAAGAGAAAACAAGATAAAAATAATTTTATGAAAAATAAAAGAGAGCAAAAACGAATTGATGATAATTATTCTTTTGTTCAAGCACAACATTATCAAGCAACAAGAGAATTATCTAAATCAAGACATATAACTAATGAAACATATCGTAAATGGAATAGTAGTGCCTATAAATATAACCCTTTAAAGAAAAGGTATGAATTTGATGAGAAACTTGGTCGTGCATCAGACATACCAAAATATATAAAAGAAAGGTAGCAAGTTTTTACTTGTATAAGGTAAAAAATTATGGAGCAAAAATTGTTAGAGATTTTTAAATTGGCTGATGAGTTGGATAAGAAACAAAATCTAGTGTATGCAGAAATTGAATATACTGCTGACAAAAGAAAAAAATTAATAATATCTATTAGAAGTAAAAAGACTTTTAAATACATAGAAAGATGTGAGATTGAACTTGCAAATAACCCTCTCATTAAATGGGACAATATGATTGAACTTTTTAGATCATATGTTGGAGGTGCTTGTAATGAATAAAAAAGAGGCTGTTGCTTATGGTCAAATAGCATTAGAATCAATGTTACATTCTACATATAAACAAGAAATCAATTTACGAAATTTTGCTATTGAGATGAAACAAGCATTTAAACTATATCCAAAAGACATTGTTTTAAATATTGCAGAAAGTAAGGTATTTGCAGAAAAAAAGATAGATGAAATAAAAACTGGAAGTGATAATGATGCAAATACTTGAAAAAAATAATATATTTGAATATTATAATATTTTGTTTAAAGAATATCCTGATGTTGTAAAAGTAAAAACATTAAAAGAAATGTTACCTAAAATAGGGAAAAATAAGTTATATAAACTATTAAAAGATAAAGAAATATATTCAAAAAGAATAGGTAAAGAATATTATATTCCTAAAATAAGTGTAATTGAATATCTAATAAAAAATTGACTTCAACATTGTTGGGTGAGTTGGGTTTATGTTATAATCACAAGATAGTGATTAGATAAATTCAACTTGCTTTTTGATGAAAGGAGAAACATGTTAAAGGAAGCAAGAAATCAAAAACTAATAACAAGGATAAATAAACTTTTACAAAAGTACACAATTTCGAAAGATATTACTTATAGTTTGCAAGAAAAAGATGGTATCTATCAGTGTGTAATAAAATATCAAAAAGATGGTGTATGGGACAGTTTATGGGCATCAACAGGATTAAAAAAGGAAAGAGGAAATATTAGACAAGCTAAAAAAGAGGCGGAAGAAATTGCAGATATATTTAAAGCAACTGTAAAGGACAAAATATCTAATAATGAAGAAAAAGAAATAAGTATTAGCAATTTTCAAGTTTTGGCAGAATTAAACACTACCAATTATAATACTAAAAAAACAACAAAGGCTGATTGGGATTTCTATGAATATATGGAATATTGGTTATATAAAATCATTAAAAAATCTGTTGAACAAGATACTTTTAATGGATATGAAAGAAATGTTACTAAAAGAATGAAAGACTATTTTACACAAAAAAAGAATAGAAGAAAAGTAAAAGAATTAACAGCAGATGATTTAGATGATTTTTATGAGTATTTAAGAGAACAAGGGCTAAAAAATTCTTCAATCGAACATTATAATGATAATATAAGTGCAGCATTTAAAGTTTTATTAAAGAAAAAGTTAGTAAGATATAATCCAACAGATATGATAAATCCTATTGTTGTCGAAGTCGTTGAAGTTCCTACATATACAGAGGCAGAAATCAATGAATTATTTGATATTTTAAAAGATGATGTTATTGAATTACCAACTCTATTTGGTGGGTATTATGGATTAAGAAGGAGCGAAATTATTGGTTTAAGAAAAGAGATATTTGATTTTGAAAATAATTGTTTTATTGTAAATCATGTAGCAATACAAAATGATGGAAAAAAACACAAAGAAAAAGTGTATTTTAGGGATAAAACAAAATCTAAAAAAGGTTGTAGAGTTTTACCATTATTACCAATAATAAAAGAAAAAGTATTGAAAAAACTAGCAAGAATAGAAGAAAACAAAAAAATATTTGGTGATTCATATAATCATAAATACGATGGTTATATATGTGTTCAAGACAATGGAGATTTGATACAACCAGGTTTCTTTACAAAAAGATTTGCTAAAATAATAAAAAGAAATAAATTAAGAAAAATAACTCCTCATGGATTAAGACATAGTATTGCAACATTATTACACTTAAAAGGTGTCGATATTAGAGATTTACAAGATTGGTTAGGACACGAAAGTGTAACATCAACAAATAGATATACAAGGAGCGACTATAAGAAACAAGTTGAAACAGGGGGAACGGTTTTGCAGATATTTGAGAAAAAAGATAATACTACTGAAAATAAAAAGAATGCGAATGGAAAAAAATTTATAGTCAAAAAAAAGAACATTCATATTAGCGCTATGAATGTTCCAAACTAAAACAAATATCTTAAAAATCTTGTTAGAGTTTTTCTAAAATTTGTTAGAGTTTTTTTAAAAATGGTGAGCCAGGAGGGATTCGAACCCCCGACCCTTGGCTTAGAAGGCCAATGCTCTATCCAACTGAGCTACTGACCCATTTAAAAAACTCAAGGGATATTTGTTAGAGATTTTGTTAGAGTTTTTTGAATCAACTCTCAAAATCCAGTTATATCAATGTACTTGTGAATGTAGTCACAATCTTAGAAGGCCAATGCTCTATCCAACTGAGCTACTGACCCATGGCTGAATAACAATAAATATAATAGCACAAATGTAGACTTGTGTCAATAATTTTAGAACAAAAAATCAAAAATTCTGTTTGAAAGATGAAAAAATAGATTTAAACATTAAAAATTAAACCAATGACACCAAAAGCAATAAACAAACTATTGGAAATCATTTCAATTATATTTTGACGAAATTTCATACTTAAAAGTTTTCCAAAAACAATAGCAAGTAGATTACTACAAACCATACCTAAAATAGAGCCGATAATTAAAGAAAATTTATATTCTGGATATTGAATTCCAAGACCAATAGAAGAAAGAAAAGTTTTATCTCCTAATTCTCCAATAAGTATGCAAAAAGCAATAATAAATATATAATTTATTTTTAAATTACATAATTTAGAAATAAGACCAGTCTTATGATTTTCTATATTATCTAAAGATGGATTTTTCATAGAGATAAACCCTAATATTCCAAATAAAATAAAAGAAATATAGGTAAATATGTTTAAATAATAGGAAACATTTTCGTTATGGATAGAGCCTAGTTGACTACCAAAAAGAATCGCTAATCCATGACTCAAAAATGTTCCTAAAGCAATACCTAATAAAATATGTTTCATTCTACTTTTGGTAGAAAAAGATAAAACCATAATTTGTGTTTTATCTCCTAGCTCAGCAAAAAATATGATGGTAAAAGATAACAATAGGGGATATAAAACATTCATAATTTAACCTCATTTCTTAACTAATTCATATGTGTGCAAATCAAATTTTATGAAAAAATAATAAAAAATAAATTTTGTCGAATTTTGCAAATATAAGTATCCCTAGGCATGTAATGTGAATTTTTTGTGAATTTCTTTACATCAACAAAGATAAATGATAATATGGTCATAATATAAATAAAATCAAAGGAGGAATTTTTGTGATAGAAGTAAAAAATGTTACAAAAAAGTATGGAAAAGCAGTAGCCGTAGAAGATATTAGCTTTTCCATTAATGATGGGGAAATTGTTGGTTTACTTGGTCCAAATGGTGCTGGAAAAAGTACAACAATGAATATCCTAACTGGTTATATAGAACAAACATCAGGAGAAGTAACAATCGAGGGATATAACACATTAAAGAAACCAAAAAAAGCGAAAATGCAAATAGGGTATATGCCAGAAGGTGTACCACTTTATACAGATTTAACAGTCAAAGAATTTGTAACATATATGGCAGAATTAAAACAAGTTGATAGAAAAGTAAGAAAAGAAAAAGTTGAAAAAGTCATTGAGCAAACAGGATTAAAAGAAGTAGAAAATAAATTAACGAAAAATTTATCTAGAGGATATAAACAAAGAGTTAGTATGGCAGGAGCTTTAGTAGGAGAACCTAAAATATTAATATTAGATGAACCAACTGTTGGGTTAGATCCAAAGCAAATCACAGAAATTAGAAATTTAATTAAAGAACTTGGAAAAACACATACAATTATATTGAGTTCTCATATTTTATCAGAAGTTAGCCAAATTTGTAATAAAGTAATTATTATTAATAAAGGTAAAATTGTAGCGATTGATACACCAGAAAAGCTAGAGAATAAAGTAAGTAAAAATAATTGTATTTATGTTACAGTTGAGGATACAGAAAATAAGATAAAAACAATGAAAGATAAAATAAAAGAAATCAAAAATATAGAGCTAGTTCAAGAAAATGAAGATAAAACAAAACAATATTTAATTGAAGCAGATAAAGATGTTGATTTAAGGAAAAAGATTTTCTCTGAATTTGCAAAAGAAAATATTACAATATTTGAAATGAAAAAAGCAGATACAACATTAGAAGATGCATTTATGAAATTAATCGAAGGAGGAAACAAATAATGTGGGCAATTGTCAAAAAAGAATTTAAATCTTATTTCTTTTCACCAGTAGGATATGTATTTATAGGATTATTCCTAATTATGTTCAGTATATTTTTCTACACAGATGTATTTGATTATCAAAGTGTAAATTTTGAATACATATTTTATTCAGGAGCAACTATTTTAACATTTATTACACCAATTCTTACAATGAGAACATTAGCAGAGGAGAGAAAGTCTGGTACAGAACAATTATTATTAACATCACCAATTAGTATTACAAAAATTGTATTAGGAAAGTTTATATCAGCGACTTTAATTGTGGTAATTACAGAACTTTGTACATTTATGTATTTTGGCATATTATCTTTTTTCGGAACACCACATTTAACAACAGCACTAGTTACTTTGTTAGGATTCTTATTACTTGCCATGAGTTATATATCTTTTGGATTATTAGCTTCAAGTATCACTGAAAATCAAATTGTAGCAGGCGTTATTACTATTGGATTTTTCATCTTAACATGGTTTTTACCAAATTTTAGTGATATATTTACCAATTTTTCATTAATCAATATATTTGCTAATTTTCCATCAGGACAAATTGATATTGCAGATACAGTAACCTTTATAACATTTACCATTATGTGTATGCTGTTAACGATTATTGTTATGCAAAGAAGAAAAAGTGTAAGGTAAGGAGGTTAGTAAAGTTGAAAGAAAAAGAAGAAAAGATAAAAAAAGAAAAAATGCCGAAAGAGAAAAAAGAAAAGAAACTACCAAAAGAGGAAAAGGCAAAAACTGAAATAATAAAAAAAGAAAAAAAGGATAAAAAAGATAAAGAAACAAGTAAATTTGTACAAAGAATAAAGAAAAAATGGTTAATTGATGGAACAAAAACAATTGTATTAGTGGTATTAATTGTGATGGTATTTTTAGCAATTAATGTAGGTATGCAAAGTTTAGATTTAACACCATTGGATTTCACACAAGAAAAATTATATACATTAACAGAGGAAAGTAAAGAAAGAGTAAAAAACATAGATAAAGATGTTCATATATATTTTGTGGGATATACAGATGATGATGCAGATTTATCACTTGCAAAACAATATAAAAGTGCCAATGAAAAAATTGTAGCAGAAGCAGTTGATGCAGATAGTAGACCAGATTTAGCAGAAAAATATGGTATTGAAAGTGGTTCAACAGGAATTATTGTAGAATGTGGAGATCGCTCAAAAGTATTAACATCCAGTGATTTAGTAACTTATGATATAACAACCTATGAAACCATTAGTATTGCTGAAGAAAAATTAACAAGTGCTGTCATATCTGTTACAACAGATGATATTCCAAAAGTATATTTCCTAGAGGGATATAGTGATTATTTCAGTTTAGATTATGGTATGAGTTATTTAAATGTATATTTACAAAATGAAATAACAGAAGTAGAAAGATTAAATATTTTATCAACTGGAAGTGTACCAGATGATTGTGATACATTAGTAATTCCTTCACCAACACAAGACTTTAGTGAAGAAGCAAAGACAGCCATTATCAATTATATTAATCAAGGTGGGAATATTTTATGGCTAAATGCAGCTATGGCAATATCCGTAGATTTACCAAATGTAAATGAAGTATTAGCTTTATATGGAGTAAATCCTTTTGAAGTGGGCGTTATCATGGAAACAAATTCAGCAAGGATGGTATCAGGTTCACCAAATTTAATTATTCCAAATTTAGGATATTCAAAAATAACAGAAGATATATATAGTGATGGAGTCATTTTTGCAAATGCAACAAAAATCAATATTGATGAAGATAAGTTAGATGATTTAAATGTTGTAGAAACAGATTTAGCAACAACTAGTGAAGGTGCATATTTCAGAACAAACTTTAATAATAGTTCAACAACAGCAGTAGAAGGAGAAGAAACTGGATCTTTTGTAGTAGGTGCGGAATTAGAAAAAACAATAACAGAAGCAAATGAAGAAACAGGGGAATCAGCATTAACATCAACATTGATTATTTATGGAGAAAATTACTTCATTTCAGACTATTCACTAACACAAGATTCACAATATCCAGCAATACAAATTTCAACTTATAATAAAGATTTAGTGTTAAATTCTTTAGCATATTTGTCAGATAGAGAAGAAGATATTACAGCAAGAAAGAGTACAGGAACAGTAACCTATACAGCAACAGAACAACAAGATACAATTGTTAGAATTATTATATTTGCAGTGCCATCTGTTATTATTTTAGTAGGTTTAATTGTATGGCAAAAGAGAAGAAGAAAAAAATAAAAATTATTTAGGAGCAGTTTTCCATGTTTAAGGGAATCATATATATATCATATAAAAAATGAAATGATTTTGCGTATCTAAATTTGAATATAGAAATTCTTTAATAAAAAAGTGAGGGATGTTCATTTTGCCTATGATTTTTGGCAACAATGAAAGAGGCTCACTTTTTTATTTTAGAATTTCTATGAAAATTTAGCTTATACAAAATCATGTAATGACTTTATATGATATATATATGATTCCCTTAAACATGGAAAACTGCTCCTAATAAATGGAATAAAATGGGAAGATTCTCATAAAATATTATGGTATATTTCATACTAAAAATATCAGAGTAAGAGGAATTTTTGAGATGAAAAAAATCTTAAAAGCGGTATTTGTGATAATAGGGACATTGATTGGTGCAGGATTTGCATCTGGTCAAGAAATCTATATATTTTTTTATCAATATGGTATAAGGGGGATTTTAGGAATTATAATTTCCAGCATGCTATTATCATTTGTTACATATAAAGTGTTAAATATTAGCAAAGAAAAGGAAGTGACAAATTATAAAAGCTTTTTAAACAAATTTATAAAACAAGAAAGATATCTAGAAATTTTTAATTCCATTATGAACATATTTATTTTAATTACATTTTATATCATGATAGCAGGATTTGGAGCATATTTTGAGCAACAATGGGGAATACATGCTTTAATAGGAAGTACTTTATTGGCATTTATTTGTTATTTTGTATTTTTAAGAGATGTATCAGGTTTGATTAAGGTGAGTCAATATATAGTTCCATTATTAATTGGAAGTTTATTACTAATTGGTATGAATGTAATAGATTTTAGAAATATATTTGAAATGATTCATTATGTACCAGAAAATACCAGTTGGAAATGGATTTTAGATAGTGTATTATATGGCAGTTATAATACGATATTGCTAATCCCTGTACTAATTGCTTTACGAAATTTGATTAGTAATAGAAAAGAACAAGGTATGATTTCTGTATTAACTGCTATCTTCATAATTTTTCTATCATTTATTGTATTCTTTATGTTAGGAAAAATAAATGGTAATATACAAAATTTAGAAATGCCAGCAGTATATGTTGCTTCCAAAATTTCACCAATATTTGAATATTTATATGGATTTATTATTTTAAGTTCTATCCTAACAACCAGTATTTCTTTAGGAACCAGTTTATTAGAAAATATAGCCAACACAAAGGAAAAATATAAACAATATGCAATTTTAATATGTATCAGTTCTATTCTAGTTTCTAATATAGGTTTTTCTAATTTAGTGAATTTATTGTATCCTATATTTGGATATATAGGATTGGTTCAAATTATAAAAATCAGTACACAAAAAAGTAAATCATAAGTAAAGTGTTATTAGTTAGCACTTTAGTAGAGAATAAATTAGAAGAAAATAGTAGAAAAAGCAGGCGCTAGCTTGCTTTTTTGAATGTAGTATAGTAGAATAACATTAACGAAAGATAAGGAGAAATAGAATGAGAGATTATTGGGAAGAACCAGAAATAAATCATAAACAAATAAATACGAAAAAAATTGTTTTATCTGTTATTATTTCTATTTTTGTGATTGCAACCATTGTTATTGTATCTTTATATATTACAAATAATGAATTTAGAAATTGGATTGATGTTGAGATATTCCGAAAAGAAATTTTACAAGATGGAGTTACAACCATTGAATTAGATGATGGAGAAACATCAAATATATATGCATTTAACAAATATATAGGAATATTGAACAAAAATACATTAGCTTTATATGAATCAAATGGAGAACAAAAAACCAAGTTAGAAATGCAAATTACTAATCCATTATTTGATTCAGCAGACCGATTTTTGATTATTGGGGAATCTAATGGAAAAAAAATTTATGTTATTGAAGATAAAGAAATAGCATGGGAAAGCGAAGTAGAAGGAAATATTTCAAAGGTGTATGTGAATAAAAATGGATATGTAGCAGTTATTATGACTGGAACCAGTTATAAAAGTGAAGTTCAAGTATTTGACCCACAGGGAAATTCTTTATTTATTTCATTTTTATCATATACGATGGCTGTGGATGTAGCCATTTCTAATGATAATAAATATTTAGCCATTGCAGAAGTAGATACATCAGGAACGATTATTCAATCCAATGTGAGAATTACTTCTATTGAAAAAGCAAGAACAGACCCAAGGAATTCCGATGAAAATAATTATAAAAGTGAACAAAACAAATTAATTGTTAACATAGATTATCAAAATAAAAATAAGATTGTATGTATGTATACAGATACAATCAATATAATAGAAAATGGTCAAGAATCGGTTGCTTTTGATAATCAAGATAAAAAAATAATAGCACAATCTATTAATTTGAAAAATCATTTTGCAACTATACAAGAAGAATCTTCAGGAATTTTTTCTGCAAACTCAGTAATTAACATTGTCAATGTGGAAAGTAAAAATACGCAACAATATACAGTAGAAACATCTGTGAAAGAAATATATACAAAAGGAGATATGATTGCATTAAATTTAGGAACAGAAGTTGAATTTATCAATACAGGTGGGTGGCTGGTAAAAAGATATATAGCAAAGCAAGAAGTATCAAATGTTACCGTGTCAGACAACATAGCAGGAATTATTTATAGAGATAAAGTAGAAATTATCAATTTATAATGAGAAGGGAATGAAATAAAATATGAGTATAGTAGTAGATATTATTATTGTAGCTATCATTTTATTATCAACGTTTTTAGCATATAGAAAGGGATTAATAAGTTTAGCAATACAGTTAGTAGCTTTTGTCATTGCTATCGCATTAACATTATTATTATATAAACCAGTTTCAAATGTGATTATCAATGTAACAGGAATTGATGAAGCAATACAAAATGCAATTTTAGAAGAAGCTAATGATATTATGACAAATGAAGAAGAAAATGCAAATCTAGTGATAGAAACTATACAAAATGATATGTTACCTGAAACGGCAAGAACTATTTCTATTAATATTATAGAAGGTGCTGTCATATTAATTTTATATATTTTAATAAGAATTGCTTTAAAATTTGTTACGGCATTAGCAAATCTAGTTTCAAAATTACCAATCTTAAATCAATTAAATCAATTAGGTGGTATTGTTTATGGAATTTTAAGAGGAATATTAATTGTATATATCGTACTATTACTTATTAATTTAACAGGAGAAATAGAACCTGAAAATCAAGTTTATACAGCTGTTGGAGAATCTTATATAGGAAAAATGATGAATGAAAATAATATTTTAGATATATTATTTACAAAAGTAAGCGAGAATGAATAAAAAATATATAGGCATAGGTCTAGGCATAAAGATATTTTTATAGTTTCATATTAAAAATGAATTTGTAAAATAAATAAAGACAATTCTTAAAATTTGTCTTTATTTGTTGATTTTTAATAAGATATTTGCTATACTGATTACATGATTTTTTAGGAGTGGATTATAAGTGAATAATAATAGAACAAACAAAAGACAAAAACCAAATAGTAAAAATAATAAAAAGAAAAACCCAAACATAAAGCAAAGACCAAAAAAGAAAATGAAAACATGGAAAAAAATATTTTTAGTTATATTGTTAATTCTATTAGTAGCAGGAGGCGTATTTGCATATAGAGTTTACAAAAATGGAGGAGGCTTATCTGGTATGTTAGCAACAGTAGTAGGACATGATGAAGAAACCAGAAAGAATTTAGGAGAGCTTCAAGTACTATTAATGGGGGTTAGTACAGATCAAGAAGGAGTTGCCTTAACAGACACAATTATTGTGGCTTCATATAATCCGAACACACAAAAAGCGGTATTATTGTCAATTCCTAGAGATTCTTTTACAGGTGAAAATACCAAAAGAGCAGTAGCGTCTGATAAAATAAATGCGATTTATAATTTAACAAGAGAGCCTAAGGAAACAGTAGAAGCTGTAAATGAGTTAACAGGATTAGATTTACAATATTATGCAATTGTTCAAACAGAAGCATTAATCGAATTAGTAGACGCGATTGGGCCAGTAGAATATTATGTTCCAACAGATATGAATTATGATGATACATCACAGGATTTACATATTCATTTTGAAGAAGGACTACAAGAAATAGATGGTCAAGCAGCAGAAGAATTATTAAGATTTAGAAAAAATAATGATGGAACAAGTTTCCCTTCAGAATATGGTGATAATGATATAGGAAGAATGAGAAATCAAAGAGAATTTATTACAGCAGTTGTTGAACAAACAGTAAAATTAGAAAATATTACTAAATTAGGTTCTATATTAGATATTGCTAGTAGAAATTTAATTACGAATTTGAATTTTGATGTATTAAAAGATTATTTGCCATATGCGGTGGAATTTAATACACAAAATTTACAAACAGCATCATTACCAGGAAGCGTTCCTAATTTAAATCAAACAAATGGTGTTAGTATATTTGTAGTTGATGAAGAAGAAACAGAACAATTAGTAAAAGAATTATTTTATCCAGAAGAACTAACTGAAGAAGAAACAACAGATGGAAATACAACTAATACAGCAAATAATACAAATACAACTTCTAGTCATTCAACAAATTCTAAAGCAAGTGTAAAAATAGAAGTATTAAATGGAACAAGTAATGGTAAAGTACTTCAAGATGTTGTAAACAAATTAAAAGAAGAAGGATATAATGTTTCTAGAACAGGAACAACAACTTCCACAAGTAAAACAATCATAGCTAATAAAAATGATATTGCAACAACAATCATGAGTAATATAAAAGAAACTATAGGAGTGGGAAGTGTTACTTATAGTAACGGAGAAGGAAGTTCTAGTAAAGTAGATGTAACCATTATTATTGGAAAAGACTATCAATTATAAAGAAATGAAAGTATATATAAAAAATAGGGGCAGACAAATTTAATTTGTCTGCCTTTGACAATTATTAAGGTTAGGATACTTATACTTTTAAATATTTTTCTTTTTTTTATTGGAAAAGAAGATTTCAAAAGTAATCAACAAAGCAATAAATATACCACCAATTTGTAACACAAATTGAAGCAATTGAGAGTTTTCGACATTGTGTGTTGCAACAATATCTGCTTCATAAGAAATGCCATCAATTATATAAACAGCTTTCCCAAGCACATCACCTTCTGCAATAGGAGCAGAAATGTCAGAATTTAGTTGTATTTCTGGTAAATAATTTGTTTCAAGATTAGAATTGTTAACTAAAGCATGAATACTATCAACAAATGCTAAATCTAATGATTTAGTAGCAGGAGTAGCATTAGATACTTCGATAGAAGTAATAATATCTCCTGGGTTTGCAATATTTTTTAAGGAAAAATGATTAAATCCATATTCATATAAAGAGATACTATCTGTAAATCTTGAAGAAACATTATCATCTGAAAGTGTTCCACCTAGTATGACACAAGTTAATTCCATATCATTTCTATATGCACAAGAAACCAAGCAACTTCCGGCTTCTGTGGTAAAACCAGTTTTTCCAACAGTAACGTAACTATAATAATTAGAGTTACCAGGAACAATTAATTGATTAGTAGATGTATAAGATCTTACGCCTGATTTATTGGTTGCAGGAATGGAACAAGATACACTACCAGCAATTCTTCTAAAATCATCATTTTGGATACAATACTGCATCATTTTAGCCAAATCATAAGCTGTTGTATAATGATTATCTTCTTGTAATCCATAAGTATTTGTAAAATGGGTATTAGTTAATCCTAATTCATTCACTTTTGTATTCATCATAGAAATAAAGCTCTCGATAGAACCACCAACATATTCTGCTAATACATTTGCTGCATCATTTGCAGAATGTACTAATAACATTTCTAAAAGTTGTTCTATGGTAAATTGTTCTTCACCTTGAATTTCAGCAGTTACATAACCTTCAGGAATAGATATCAGTGAATCATAACTTGCTGTTACAGTTTCATTTAAATCACAGTTTTCTAATACCAGTATAGCTGTCATAATTTTTGTGGTACTTGCTGGGAACATTTTTTCATTCGCACTTTTATCATATAATATTTTATTTGTTTTATTATCAATTAAAATCGCAGCTCTTGCAGTAATTTGAGGTGAATCTGCTGGACTATCTACTGCATAAACAATATTCAAATTTGTAAATAATACTGTTATTAATAAAAAAGACAGTATAAAGATTTTTTTAACATATATTTTCATTGTATAAACTCCTAATCATGAATTTATTTAATCATATTAATAGTAATACTATATAGCATTTTGTCGAAATTTGCAATCATATTTTGAAGGAATAAAAAAATATTTTATAAAAATCAAAGTTTTAAGGAAGAATCGTAAAGGATATAAATATAGTTTTTCAAGAATTTGTATGAGGGAGTATTCTGTTAAATTTATATAATATTGAAAATCTGATGAGTTACAAGTTTATAGGTAAAACCAATTAAAAAACTAAATATATAAGGAGGGAAGAAAGATATATATTTTTTTAAGTATATATCAAATAACGATTATGTATGAATTTAATAAAAAACAAAAAATAGTAATAGGAATTATTGGGGCAATAATTATCATGGCCTTTTTATACTATATCTATGCAAAAGAAGATGATAGTATTATTTCCACAGAAGAAAATATAACAGAAAATGTAGTTGAAAAATCAGAAAAAAGTGAAAAAACTACAAACGAAGAAACGAATAAAATTGTTGTACATGTATCAGGAGCAGTAAATCAAGAAGGAATTATAGAACTACAAGAAAACAGTAGAATATCAGATGCAATAAATGTAGCCGGAGGATTAAAAGAAAATGCAGATACGAAACATATTAATTTAGCATTTAAATTAGAAGATGGAATGAAAATATATATACCTACGATAGAAGAAACAAAAGAACAAAATACACAAATACAAAACCAAAATAGGATAGATGAAACCTCAAAATATGTAACATCATCAAGTGGCGTGGTGCAAGAAGAGCAAACAAATGGACAGCAAAGTGAACAAAAAAAGAATGAAAAAATTAATATAAATACAGCAACACAAACGGAATTAGAAACATTACCAGGAATCGGACCAGCTACTTCATTAAAAATTATAAATTACAGAGAAGAAAATGGTAAATTTGAAACAATAGAAGAGATTAAAGAGGTTAGTGGTATTGGTGATGCAAAATATGAAAATATAAAAGACTTGATTTGTGTGAAATGAAGATAATTTGGGACAATTGGGGTGG
>CASEOS010000003.1 GCA_949289635.1 uncultured Eubacteriales bacterium
GCTCCAATAGTAAACTAATGGTTAAGTCCGTTCGACTTGCATGTCTTATGTGCGCCGCCAGCGTTTATCCTGAGCCAGGATCAAACTCTCTTGTTTTTCGGTCCGCAATAAACTTCGTATTGCTGTGTCAGATTTCGTCAAAATTTATTCGATGTACATTTAAGTACTATCTCATAAATTTTTCCTCATCTTCCTTGCACTACTCGTTTCTTCCGAACCTTACTTATAATTTATCTCAAATCATTTCTGATTTTTATAAATCAAACTAAAGTGTTTTTTCAAGCTCTTTAAACTTCTTTCTTTTTTGGCTAAAAAACTTTTAAATATTTTCCGCTTCGGTTTATTCTCTAAAGGATTTTATTGTTTACTTTTCAATGTACTTTTCTCTGTTCCTCTTGCGGAACGAGTTGCATTATACTATACCTTGTTTTGTTTGTCAAGACTTTTTTTGACATTTTTTTATTTTTTTATTTAGGCAAAATAAAAAACTAGTAATGCTTATTTTTGCTCCTATTTTATTATGTGATATTATTACTAATTCTCTTGTTAATTTTTTTATTATTTTGTCTGTTGCAAGGTACTTATTTATAATAGCATTTTTATTTTTTTATGTCAATACTTTTTTTCGATTTTTTTATGTTTTTTTGTGGAAAGTTTTGACATAAAATCTACAACCTGATTTGTAGTAAAATTATATTAACATCTTTCTGCTTTCGTGTCAATACATTTTTTAATATTTTTAAATTTTTTAGTTTTTTTAATTCTGAATAGTAATAAACTCTTAAACAATCTTCCTTATATAATAGTAGAAAAAAATGCCAACAGCAATAAATACTACTGGCACTTTTATTTCATTATTTATTTCCATATAATCTTTCTAATACAATAATAAACATTGCATGGCTCCATCCTAAACCAATTACCCAATTTGGTTTTAAGGTGTTATTATCAACTTGTTCTCCTATAAAATAATGTTTGCCAACTGTCTTTACAACAAAATCAAATGTTTCTTTAGCCTTTTGTTCTTCTCCTGCATCTAAATAATATAATGTCATCCATAAATTTGATATTGGCCAAGGGTTTCCATTCATATAATGATCTTGTTCAAATCTTTGATATCCTCCTGTATAGGTTCGAATACTTAAATTCATTTTTTCAATTGTGTTTAGAATCTTTCTTTCTTTTGGTTTAAATACGTGGAATGGTTCTACTGCACCTAACATGCTAATGTCCATTTTCTTATCTTCAGTATTTCTTAAATAAGAATTTGTTTCTTTATCATACATCTTTTCATTGATAAAGTTTTTAATTTCTGTTTGTAAATATTGTAGTTCCTTTTCTGACTTTAATATTTTTTCTTCTTTTAAACGATTATTATCAAAATCAGAAACATTTTTATCTAATACTCTATACATTTTCATAATACAATCAAAAGCCGCATAAATACTTGCTAAAGAATATAAATGAATTCCTTCATGCATTTCCCATATATCATAACTAACATGTATCTTATCTTTATTAGAATAAAAACTATTTTCGATTTCTTCTTTTACAACATCTCCACTTAAGTCTTTTATTTCAAGCCATTGTTTTACATACTTCTTTAAAAATTCTATCGCTTTTTCACACATTTTTAAATTATCTTTTAAGAACTTTTCAGATTTTGTATATTGATAATGCTCATACACTCCATATACAACACTTGCCGTTTCATCTATTTGATATCCCCAACAAGGTGCTAATTTCCCATCTGTGTAAAATCTTTGCTCCCACATGCCATTTTTGCTTTGTGTCATTTTGCAGAAATTCTTATAAAACTTTTCTGTTTCTTTGTGCATATTTAAAATATCCATGGCTTTTGTAATAAATACAGCGTCTCTTGGCCAACAATATGCATATCTTCCACAATGATTAAAATATTCATCTACTTCTGGTGATGCAATAATTCCTCCTGTTTCTTGATTTGTTAATAATGGAAATAACAAAATGGTACGTTTATAGATTTCAAATATTTTTTCTTCATAACTGTTTTGTGGTTCTTTTAAATTTAGCCCATTATGTGTCTTCAAATATTTTCTCCAATAGCTTCTCGTTGCAATACATTCTTTATTCAAATCTTTTCTAGTAATTCTATCTATTTCATCTTCTATGTCAGATATATTTTTATTTTCATCTACCATAACACAAATTTCAATTGTTTTCTTTTCATTAGGATGGATAACACCTATTTCATAACTAACACTTGAATCTTTAGACATACCGATATAATCTTTATCATATATTTCTGTTCGTTTAATAGTTTCTTTGCTTCCATGAATTTGATGTTTATTGACTTTATGCTCTTTAGCAAATGTAGAAACAACAAAGTCATGTGCATATTGAAACATTCCATTATTGATTACTTTACAACTAACATGATTGTTTTCATCAGATAATAATTCTGCATGTATAAAAAATTCGATATTTAGATCTATTTTACTATCATTAATAAATGTATATTTTCTCAATAGTACATTATCTTCTTTTATAAATGCACAATCTGTTTGAAGAATTGTTAAATTAAAATATGTATTTGTAACTTCTGTATTTAAAACATTGGTATCTGTATCATAATATTGTTTGTATATATTATTAACATCATCATGTAAATAAATCAAATCAGAATGATTTACCTTTACACCTGTATGAAAAAAATTGATATATTGCCTATTTTCTTTTGATGGAAAATAAAGTCTTTGCAATTCTCCCTTTGAAGTATATGTTACAAGCATCTTTTTATTTCCTACAATCGCTTCATTAAAATACTTATTATCCATTGTTATTTTCTCCTTTTATTACTTATTTTTAATGTTCATCCTAATAAACAGCACAATTATAATGATAAAACTATTTTGTTAATCATTTATCCTTCTATAACATTTAATATTTGTTTTTCCAAATCTTTGATTTTTTCATTAATTCTAAATATATCTTCATCTCTTAAGTTTTCATCTTGCAAATCTTGGTTAACATACACTTCCATATCCTTCAATTCTTCTTTTAATTTTCCTAATCTTTGTAGAATCTCTGACTTCATTGTTTTATTAACTCTTCTTTCTATCTTATGTGTCATAACAATTTCATCATTTAATTCATATGTTTCTCCAAATTCAGGAATTGTAACACCTATTTTTGTTTCTTCTTCTATTTTATCTGCCAATACATCTTGTGATTGTGGTTCTCCATGTACTAAAAAGATATGTTTTGGTTTCTTTATATAAGAATAAATACAATTCATTAATAATTCTTGGTCAGCATGTCCAGAATAACCTTCTATATATTCTATTCTTGCATTGACTGCAATTTCTTCTCCAAATATTTTGACTGTCTTTGCTCCATTAACAATATTATATCCTAGTGTTCCTGGTGCTTGATATCCAACAAAAAGAATCGTACTCTTTGGATTCCATAAATTATGTTTTAAATGATGTTTAATTCTTCCTACTTCACACATACCACTTGCTGATATAATAATGCTTGGTGTTGGATCTTCATTTAACGCTTTAGATTCATCTGCTGTTTTTGTAAATTTTAGTCCTGGAAATTCTAGAGGATTATCACCTCTCATAATTTCTTCTTTTGTTTCTTCATCAAATAATTCCATATTTTCTCTAAATACTTCTGTTGCAGATATTGCTAATGGGCTATCTACATATACAGGTGCTTTCATAATCGTTTTATATTTTCTTCTAAATTCCTCATCATCACCATATTCATCTTTTAATTTGTTAATTTCATATAAAATTTCTTGTGTTCTGCCAACTGCAAAAGAAGGAATAACAACTGTTCCCCCATTATCTAATGTTTCTGATACAACATCTAAGAAAATTTCTGCTTTTTCATCATTTTTCATATGTAGTCTACTTCCATAAGTAGATTCCATAATAAGAAAATCTGTATCTTCTATCATTGTTGGTGGACTTAATAAAGGAATATCATTATTTCCAATATCACCTGTAAAGACTGCTTTTGTTTCTTTTTCTCCTTCCTTAACCCATACTTCTATAATACTAGAGCCTAACATATGTCCTGCATCATTGAACCTCACATGAATTTCTGGTGTAATTTCAATAATTTGGTCATATTGAACTGGTTCAAATATTTCTAAACACCTCACTGCATCTTCGGCTGTATAGATTGGTTCTATTGGTTTTTCGCCTTTTCTTTTTCTCTTTTTATTTTTCCATTCTACTTCTGTTTCTTGTATATGTCCACTGTCTGGTAACATTAATGTACATAAATCACAAGTTGCTTTATGTGCATATACTTTATTTCTAAAACCTTCATTATATAATTTTGGAATTCTTCCTGAATGGTCTATATGTGCGTGTGTCAAAAGCATAAAGTCAATTTCTGAAGGATTAAATTCAAACTCTTGACTATTTTCCATTTCTTGTTCTGCTTTTCCTTGCCACATTCCACAATCTACTAAAAACTTTTTTCCGGCCCCTTCTACTAAAAAGTTTGAACCTGTTACTGTTCTAGTTGCTCCTAAAAATGTAATCTTCATAAAAACCTCCATTCGAGCAAATTTATGCCCTAATAAACTTTAATTAAATACTTTTATTTTTTTATTTATTTTTATTTCCAAATCTTTTTTATTGATATTTCCAAAATCTTTTAGTTCTATTTTTTCTTCAAAAACTTCTTCATCAAATAATTGCAGATACATTTTATCTTTTTCTTTTATTAGCTTTATATATACATCTTCTAATGTAAGCATTCTAATGGTAAATATATTTTTTAATATTTCATCATCTAGTTCTTTATTTTTTGATGTAATCATCATCACTTTTAATTCTTGTGCTTTATCTAATAACATTCTTCTAGTTTCTCGTAATTCTTTCTGTATTTCTTTCATTTCACTCAAATTGATTTCATGTGTAAATGGTAATACATGATAATATCTAAATTCATAAATACAATCTAGAATTTCTGATTTTCCATTAATTTCTTTAATTTTTAATTGATAACACTTTAAGAAAATCTTTTGCAATTTTATAAGTATATTTTCTATTTCTTTATCCAAATCTTTTATTTCTACCAATTTTAAAAATGCATATTTTTGCTCCATTTCTTTTTTATAAGAAATAAACTTTTTGGGATTTAATAATGCATTTAATTTTTCAAGTTCATCTAGCTTTTCATTTCGTTCATCTTGCATTAACTTAGATAAAATTCTTACACTAAATATTTTTTTCTTTAGTGGTAAATTTTCATTTCGTTTTATATATTCTTCTTGTAATAAAATTTTATCATTAACAGTTTCATCAATCTTTTTGATTTCTTGTGCTAATTCTCTTTTTTGTTTTGTAATCATTTCAATATAGTTTTCTTTATTGTTGATTCTATCTAAATGTTCTTCAATTTGTTCTTTTTCTTTCGTAAACTCATCTTTTTTATTTGGATTATATTTCAGTTCTAATAAAACAGACAATTTTTCTATTATTTTAATGATATCTTTTTGATTTTTAGCTCCATACTGTTCTTCTAATCTATTTTTAAGATTTTCCATATAATCAATAATAAATTCTTTATTTTTTATCCATTTTTCTAAAAATTCTTGACCTAATAAGATTCTCAAATTTTGATAAATCATGTTATGACTAATACTTTCGATTTCACTATAAATTGTTGTCCATGAATAGCCATTAAAATCTCTTAATGGTTCAACCATTTCTATATTATTTCCTATATTAATTAGATTTGATAATGTTTCCCATATAATTGGATAGTCTTTTTTTATAATTTCATCATGTTTGCTAATCTTTGCAATACAATATAATAATTTTCTTTCGATTGGATAACAAATAATTCTTTTGCTTTCTTTATCCACTAAAAACGTTTTGTCTCCTAAAATATCTGCTTCTTTAGAATTCATTTTACATATAGTAATATTGTCACAATTTTCTTGTATCATATCAATAAATTGTTTAATATATTCTTCTTTTGTCATAACATTTCGCTTTATTTTTTCATAATCTTTATAGGATGCTTCTATTTTATACAATATACTAAGAAGAAGATTTTTAGCAGTTTCATCAAAAGTCTTTTTTTCTAGTATCATTTCAAGTTCATTGTTATAATCTTTTTTTACAATTTTATTTAAGAGCTTTTCTTTTTTCTTTTGCATAATCTTCTCCTTTCTTTTGTTTATTGTGTAACTACATCATTTTCGTTTGTTCCCATCTTTAATTCATTTAATTTATCCAAAGTCATTAAAACTTCTCTAGGCTTACTTCCTTGATATCCAGAGATAACACCTCTTTCTTCCATTTGGTCAATAATCCTTCCTGCTCTTGCATATCCTACCTTAAATCTTCTTTGAATAAAGGATGTTGATGCTTGTCCTGTTTCTACAACTGTTTGAATAGCATCCATTAAAAATGGATCTGTATCATCATCTGCTGTTTGTTCTTGTGCTAATTCTTTATCTGTTTTATTATTATTTTCAATACTCTCTAATATATCTTCACTATATGTAGCAGTTCCATTTGATTTAACAAAGTCTACAATTTTTTCTACTTCCTCATCTGATACAAAAGCCCCTTGTACTCTTGATGGTTTTGGTGCTCCTGATGGGAAGAATAACATATCACCTTTTCCTAGCAACTTTTCTGCTCCAATTGTATCTAATATTGTTCTTGAATCCACTTGTGAAGATACAGCAAAAGCTATTCTTGATGGAATATTGGCTTTGATTAATCCTGTAATAACATCAACAGATGGTCTTTGTGTTGCAATGACTAAATGCATTCCTGCAGCTCTTGCTTTTTGTGCTAACCTACAAATTGCTTCTTCCACATCTTTTGCTGCAACCATCATTAAATCTGCTAACTCATCTACAATAATCACTATTTGAGGAAGTTTTCCAATCCCTCCTTCTTTTTCAATAACTTTATTATATCCTTTTAAATCTCTTACACCTTTTGTAGCAAATTTATTATATCTGTCATCCATTTCTTGTACAGCCCAAGCTAATGCTCCTGCTGCCTTTTTGGGATCTGTTACAACTGGTATTAATAGATGTGGTATTCCATTATATACAGATAATTCTACAACCTTTGGATCCACCATTACTAATTTTACTTCACTTGGTTTTGCATTATAGATGATACTAGTAATAATAGTGTTAACACATACACTTTTACCAGACCCTGTTGAACCAGCAATTAAAACATGAGGCATTTTTGCAATATCTGCTAATTGTGTATTTCCTGCCACATCTTTTCCTAATGCAATTGTTAGTTTTGATTTGTTTTCTTGGAATTCTTTACTTTCTAGTACTTCTCTTAAATGAACGGTTTCTTTTTCTTTATTTGGTACCTCTATGCCAACGGCTTGCTTTCCTGGTATTGGTGCTTCAATTCTAATTGTTTCTGCTGCTAAATTTAATGCAATATCATCTGCTAAATTAGCAATTTTACTAACACGTACTCCTTCTGCCGGTTTTAATTCATATCTTGTAATCGCTGGACCAACAGAAACATTTTCTACTTTTGCTGATACACCAAAACTATATAATGTTTTTTGCAATTTTGTTGCCGTATCTGTTAAAGCTTTTGCTCCACCTTTTAATGCTTTTGTCTTTCCTTTACTTAATAATTCGATTGGAGGATATTCATAATGCTCATCTTCAACTATCATTGCATGTTCTAATTGAAGAACTTCTCTTTTTTTATCTTCTTTCTTTTCTTCTTCTTGTTTAAATAAATTATTCTCAATCACATCTGGTTGCATTTCTTTTTTACTATCTCTTGTTAATGGTTCTAAATCATCATTTGAATGATCATATTTTTTTAATCCTCTTGTATTTTCTGCTTCATCTAATATTCTACCACCAAAATTAATTTTTATCTGGTTGTCCATCATTTCTTTATCTTTTTGTGCTTTAGCAATTTTTTCTGCTTTTATTCTAGCTCTTTCAGCCATTCTTTCTTCACGTTCTCTTTTTCTTCTTTCTTGTGCAGTTTCTCTAACTTCTTCTTTATTTCTTTCTTCTTTTTCTTCTAATCTTTCTGCTCGCTTATCTTCCATTTTTTCCACAAACATACTGATTAAATCAGACATATTAATTCCAAATGTAAACACTAAGAATACCACTGCTACACCTACACAAAGGATAACTGCTCCAACATCTCCTAATAATTTAGCAAGTGGTACAGCTGCAACAGCACCTATCGCTCCTCCGCCTTTGCTTTGTTCTCCTAAATAATAGGCATCTTTTACTACATCTGATAATTCTTTACTTGACTGTAATTCCCCACCAGAAATCTGAATAACACTAAATAATACTGATAAACTCACAACAAAAATTGCATATTGTATCAATTTTGATGTCAAAGTATCTCTTCCGTCTGTTGCTAATTTAATTCCAATTGCAAAACCACCAATAGGAAGTATATATTGCATAATTCCAAACATACCTCCTAATATTTCATTTAATTTTACACCTACTACCCCAGATTTTGTATATATTAAAACAGCTAATAAAATACTTAACATGATAATGGTAACAACTGCCAAATCCAGTTTAGAAGCTGTTTTTTTACTCTTTTTATATCTTCTTTTCTTTGCCATTTTTATCATCCTTTCTCATTATGCAATTTTTCTGTGCAATGTCGCTTTCATTGTATTAAAGAAATTTGTTTTGTATTTGGGACAAATCTCGCTTTGAAAGAACTTTATCTTATATTTTTATATTTAGCAAAACTTAATTTAGTTCTTGAAAAAGCGTAAAGATTTGTCGACGCGAAAAATTGCTTTGCAATTTTTCTGTGCAATGTCGCTTTCATTGTATTAAAGAAAACTTGTTTTTCTTTAATACAATGAAAGCCAGAAATCAAAAGTCTTAATTTCTCTTTGACTTCTGAATCTGACTTCTGACTGTTATTTTAATTCTTTTCTACTATTTTGTATTGTTTTTATCGTATCTTGTAATGAAATTTCCATTAATTTTAATGCTTCTGACATATTGGTTTCTAGTTTTTCTAATGTCTCTTTCATTATATCTTCTGTATTTCCTAATAAACTATCTGCATATTCTTTTGTTCCTTTTGATATCTCTCTTGACATTTCATTGGCTGTTTCAATAATTTCTGTTTTTTGGTCATATGCTTTTCTTGTGATTTCATGTTCATCAATCATAGCAATAATTCTATTTTCTGCTTCTTTTACAATTCCATCTGCTTCTTTTTGTGCTTCTGCCAATATTCTTTGTCTTTCTTCTTTTATCCATTTTGCTTGTTTTAATTCATCTGGTAATTTTAAACGAATCTCCTTAATTAAATCTAATATTTCTTCTTTATCTACAACACTTTTTGAAGAAAAAGGTAAATTCCTACTTCTTTCTAATAAATCCTCTAATGTTTCTAATAATGTAAAAATCTCCATGGTTTTGCCCCTTTCTATCATTATATTCTTTTTAAGAATATAAAATATGCTCGTCCATATTTTCGTATATCCTTTATTTCACAATCTGTGTATTTCAAATTTTCTAGTATTTTATTATTATCATCTGTTTCTATAATCATTATAGCATTTTGATTTAATAAATTTCTTTCAATTATAATTTTAACTGCATCAACTGCAAAATCTGTTTTATATGGCGGATCCAAAAAAACAATATCTAACTTTTCATGTATTTTATTCCTTAAGACCTCTTTAAAATCAGCTTGATATAATTCTATATTTTCTAAAGTATGTGTCTTTTCTATATTCTTTTTAATAATTATACATGCTTCTCTTGAATTATCACACAAAATTGCTTTTTTAGCTCCTCTACTGACTGCTTCTATCCCTATTGCCCCACTTCCAGAAAACAAATCTAAAAAAACAGCATTTGGCAATTCATTTTGAATAATATTAAAGAGAGATTCTTTTGCTCTATCTAAAGTAGGTCTTGTATGTTCTCCTTCTAATGTATATAATTTTGTTCCTCTTGCTTTTCCTGCTATAATCCTCATATCTAAACCTTTCTATACTACTTAACATTTTAAACCTTTTTCCTTTAAAGTCAATACTATTCATACAAATGTAACATACATTTAACAGTTCTGTAATATATTTCCCTGATTGTAATATTTTTCTCTTATTTCCCTCTTTTTTCTTTAATTTTTTGTATTTGTTTTATAATACAAAAAGACTATCTAGTCGAGATAGTCTTTTGTAAAATAATTAATCTTCTTTATTAACATCTTTTAATAATTCTAGTTGTGAAATCAAAAGTGATTCCATTTTCGCTTTATATATATCAAATTGTTTTTTTATATCATCTAATTCTTTTGTTTTTAATACGATTTGATTTTCCAATTCATCAGCTTGTTGTTTAGCTGAACTTTTTGCATCATTAATAATTTGATCAGCTTGTTGCTTAGCCACATTTTTAATATCTTCTGCTGTTGTCTGTGCCATAACTAATGTATTTTGCAATGTTGCTTCAATTGTTTTATAATGCTCTAAACTTTTATTTAATTCTTCTACTTTTCTTTTTAGTTCGGTTAATTCTTTATAATTTTTCTCATAGTCAACTGTTAAATCATCTAAGAAGTCATCCACCTCTTCTACATTGTAACCATTCATTACTTGTTTAGAGAATTTTTTATTTTCAATATCTAATGGTGTAATCATATTTCCTCCTTATAAAAAGGCGCAAAGCCCCCATTACTATGCTTTATGCTAATTAATTCCATTATTTTTTAACCATGAAACAGATAATTTGCTCTTGATTTCTTCTCTAGCCATTTCATTTGTAATTTCATAATTTGATGGTGCTACTAAGAAAATAGAATTTGACACTTTTTGGATATATCCATCTAATGCATATACACCACCACTAATAAAATCTACTATTCTTCTAGCTACATCTTTATTAACATATTCTAGATTAACAATAACAGATTTTCTTTCTTTAAGAAAACTACAAATTTCATCTGATTGTTCAAATGTTGTTGGTTGAGAAATAACCATTTTTATAGCATTTGGTTGACTTTGTTGCATATTTACAACTTTATTATTGTTTCTTCTTCCAAATATTTTTTTATCTTCTTCCTCTTGCTCATCTTCATAATCATAGATATCTTCATCTTCATATTCTTCTGGTTCAGCTGAGTCCATTCCAAATAGTCCCCATACTTTATCCATTAATGCTCCTGACATAAAAAAACCTCCTAATTTACTTCATTTGTATTCATTTGTACTAAGTATCTACTTTTTTTTTAAGGTTGTCAATAGTTTTTTAAAATGTAATATTTTTTTAATGTTTTTGTAATAATTCTGTAACATTATTCTTCTACTTTTGTTAAATCTGGATTAATGATGACTTCATCATATAAAGTGATTTTTCTGTATGAAATAATGTCTTCATTTGAAAATCCTAATTTCTTTAGTTCATCAGTATCATAAGGTTCTACAATAGAATATTTTTCTCCTTCTCTTTTTACTTTTACTAATAATTTATTGAGATATCCTGCTCTATTTCTAACAACATATGCTAAATCATTTTCTTTTACAATAGCTTGATTTGGTACTTTTAATCCAGTTTCACTCCACCAGATTAAATCAAATGAAATTTTTCGATAACTAATTAACTCTTCTACACCTTTTTCAATTTTTAATATAAACAATCTATCATTGTCATTTTCTTCTAAAATATAGGTAATTTCTGCTGAAACTTCTGAACCACTTGGTAATCTTACCCTTATTTTATCCCCGACTATTGCATTTTTTGCTTCTTCTGAACTACTAATAGTTGCTATATAACAATATGTATTATCAATAATTTTTCCGCTTTCTTCACTGGTTGGTACAATCTTACCTGTTTTTAAATCTAAATTTTCTAAGTATGCTTTTGTTAATGTAGAAAAACATTCTTCAGTTGGTTTTAACACATCTTCTAGTCCATCTACTTTGTAAGATACTACGCCACTTTTACTTGAATTTACATATTCAGCTCCTGAATTCAATTCATTCTCATAATTTTTTCTTTCTTCAATTAATTCTTTTAAGTAAGAACCTTGAGGACTGGAATCTCCTGCAATGTTTGCTTTCTTTGTAACTAATTCGCTAATTTCCTTTTTATATTCTTCTAATTTCGTTGTATCATGAATACTACTAATTTCTAATAATTTCTGATCGATTTGTGTTTCCAAAGAAAGCATATCTCCTTGTAATAAGCCATTTTCTGTCTCTGTTTTATTCTGCATTGCTTCTTGGATTTTCGTATCTAATTCTGCAATTTTTTCTTTCAGAGATTCTTCATTCTTTGTATAATATCTAAATACAGCTTCATTAACTGCAACCTTTTCACCTTCTGATTTTATTTTTTCCATTCCATTTTTGTAGTTTTCACCTTGTACAACAATTTCATCTCTAATCACATATCCAATGTCTGTTTCTTCTGAATATAATGTTCCTTCCTCTAAAGTAAAAATATCTGTTGGTTGCTTAATTAATAAATATATTGTATAAATAACATATATAACTACTAGAAAAATAGCAATATAAATAATTATTTTTCTATTCAATTTTATTGTTTTCTTTTGTCCTTTAGCTTTTAGTGTTTTTTCTTCTAACATTTCTTTTTCATATTGTTTCAATTTTCTTCTCATTCCTTTCATCAAGGTGTCTTCTTAAGCATATATATCTTTCAAAATAACATCTATATGGTTCTGCATGGTATCTTCTGCATCTAACCATATTGTTTGTTTATTTTTTCTAAACCATGTTAACTGTCTTTTTGCATATCTTCTAGTTTCCATTTTTATTTTTTCAATCATTTCCTCTTTTGTTAAAATGCCTTCTAAGTATTCTACCACTTCTTTATATCCCAATCCTTGCATAGCTGTTGGAAATGTATCATATTTCGCTAAAATCTGTTTTACTTCTTCAATCAGTCCTTGCTCTATCATTATATCTACTCTTCTATTGATTCTATCATATAACTTTTGTCTATCCCAATCTAATGCATATACTTTATAATCATATTCCACTTCTTTTTTTCTAGATTCTATTTCTTGCTCTGTTTTTGTCTTTCCAGTTGCATGATAAATTTCTAATATTCTTAATATTCGTTTCTTATCATTTGAACTGATTTTTTCTATTGCCTTTGCATCTATCTGCTTTGCTCTTTCATATAATTCTTCCAGTCCTTTTTCTTCCACTTCTTTTTCTAATTCTTTTCTATATGCCTCATCTAGCTTGATATCTTGATATTCAATTTCATAAATCAAACTATCTAAATATAGTCCTGTACCGCCAACCACAATTGGCATTTTTCCTTTTCCAATGATTTCTTTTATTACTTTTTTAGCATCTGATTTATAATCCGCTACGCTATATCTCACCTCAGGTGATACATATCCGATTAAATAATGTTTAATTCCTTGCATCTCTTCAGGGGTTGGCTTTGCCGTTCCAATATCCATATCTTTATAAATTTGCATAGAATCACAAGATACAATTTCACCATTGATTTGTTTTGCCAATTCAATAGATAATGCTGTTTTCCCCGATGCGGTTGGTCCGCATATAACAATTACTTTATTTTTCTGCATTTTGCACCTCATTATATATATTGATAATTCCCTCTTGTGTATTTTCTAAATATCCTTTTTCCATAAATATACATACTACAAGTATAATTAGTAGAATAATTATTCTTCTTTTGGCTTGTTGCTTTTCTATTTCCTCTTCTAATATTTTATCCACTAAATTGGCTGTAAATGGAAGAAATATTAATGCATTTAATCCTGTAAAAACTAAAATTAATGTATTTGATACTGTTTTTTGGATTTCTTCACTTGGATAAGCTATATGGGAATTCGTCATATTATATAAAACAACCGTAAAACCATACATGATTAGTAATCCTATAATGATAAAGGCAATCTTTCTCGGTTTTTCTATATTTCCCAAATTATGCCACACCCATATCATGCTTACTACAAATATCAAAATTGCTCCTATTATAATTACTGTCATTTTGTTTCTCCTTACTTTCTAGCAAATTTTCTTTCAATATCATATTTTGTCATTTTAATTGCTGTTGGTCTACCATGTGGACAAGTAAATGGGTTTGGTAAAGCTAGCAGTTTGTCCATTAAGCTTTCTACCTCTTTTTCATCTAAAGCCATATTTGCTTTGACTGCTGCTTTGCATGCTACTGTTGCTATAAATTTCTCTTCTTTTTCTTGTTTTGCCGTTCTTGCTACTGTATTAATTTCGTCCAATGTTTCTAGAAATAATTCTTTTGTGTCTAAATCAATGCAAACAGTTGGCACACCTGTTAATTTAATTGTATTTTCTCCGAATTCTTCTAAGGTAAATCCTGCTTTTCTAAACATTTCCATATTTTCTTTTGCAATATCCATCTCTTTATGTGTTAATGTAATCACATCTGGTAATAACAACATTTGAGAATCTTTACTTGAATCACTGTAATAATTTTGTTTTACTTTCTCATACATAATTCTTTCATGTGCTGCATGTTGATCTAAAATATACATTTCTTGTCCAATTTCTAAAATAATATATGTTTTAAAAACAATGCCAATAAATTTATATGTTGGCTTTTGATATTCTTCTATTCCCTCAAATACAGATACATTATCCTTTAATAAATCAACACTTTTTTCTTCTTTTTTCTCTTCAAGGGATTCTTCTTCATCTTGTATTGGTAATCTTCCAAATAATTTAGCATACATTTCATTAAAATCATCTGTTACCACTTGAGGATTGTCATTTAATTGTTCCATTTTTTCTTTAATTTCTTTGAATTCTTGTTTGATTTCTGGATTTTCTATATTTTCAATTATTTCATTTGTATTATCCACTACTTGTTCACCATCTGTGGATTCTTGTGTCTTTTCAGTATTTACAGTTTCTATATCATTTTCTTCATTTTTATGACTATTTTCTATACCTTCTGTTGTATTTGTATCTTCTGTATTTTCTACTTTTGCTTCCTCTGAATTTGTATGTATTTCATTATTATTTCCTAATTGTTCTTCCTGTACACTATATTCTTCTTTTGATTCCTCTAATGTTTCTCCTGTTTGATAATTTTCTTCTGCTTGATTATTTGTATTTCCTTCTGTTTGTGCAATCGGTGTATTTACATTTTTCTCTTTTAGCTCTTTTTCTAAATTTTCCTTCATCTGTTTTAATTTTGCTAATATATCAGAAGTGTCCATTGGTTCTCCAACATTCATTTTGTTTTGTACATCATTTCTAGCGCGATAAACATCTTCTAGCACATTGCCACTTGTCTGATTAGAATTGTTATCTACATCCTCTATTACATTTGTCTTGATTTTACTTTCTTCGTCTGTATAACTTTCAATTTGTTTTTCATTTTGTTTTCTAAAAGAAAATAATCCTCCTATTTCTTTTCTTTGTTGTTTTTCCTCTTTTAGTTTTTTTAATCTCTCTTCAAATGTCAATTCTCTTGCTGTTTCCACTTTATCTTCATGTAGTGCTTTTTCTGAATTAGCCACTAATTCTGTTTTTAGTAAGGTATCTTTTATGGCATGATAGATTGCTTGAAACACTTTGTTTTCTTCTTCAAATCTTACCTCTAATTTTGCTGGATGTACATTAACATCTACTTTTGCTGGATTCATTTCAATATTTAGTACCACAAATCCAAATTTTCCAATGGGAATTAATCCTTTATATGCTTGCTCTGTTGCTGCTGTTAATGTTTTGTCCTTTATATATCGTTTATTTACAAAAAATAATTGATTGGAACGATTAGAACGTGCAATTTCTGGCTTTCCTATAACACCTACAATGTTAATATCTTCATATTTGTATGAAACTTCCATAACACCATTGGCAATATCTTTTCCATAAATACTATATATTACACTTTTGATATCTCCACTACCATTTGTTTGAATGACTGTTTTTCCTGTATTTATCAATTTAATTGCAATATTCGGATTCACTAATGCAATTCTTGTAATGACATCTTCAATATATCCTGATTCTGTATAATCTTTTTTTAAGAATTTATATCTAACAGGCGTATTAAAAAATAAATTTCTAACAGTAATGGTTGTTCCTGTTTTACAACCTGCCTCTTCTTTTTCTAAAACATCTCCTGCTTCCACAACTATTCGATAACCAATTTCTTGTTCTTGTGTTTTTGACACCATTTCTACATTAGCAATTGCTGCAATACTTGCTAACGCCTCTCCTCTAAACCCCATAGAAGTAACGGTATCTAAGTCATCAGCACTTCTTATTTTACTAGTTGCATGTCTTTCAAAGGCAATTTCTAAATCATCTCCGAGCAATTCCTTTTCCGTTGTCGCTTACCTTTATGTAAGAAATTCCTCCATTTTTTATTTCTACGGTTATATTTGTTGCTCCTGCATCAATTGAATTTTCTACCATCTCTTTTATAACAGATGCTGGTCTTTCAATAACTTCACCAGCCGCAATTTGATTGATTGTTAGTTCATCTAATAAAACGATATTTCCCATTTGTTTTTTCATCCCTTTCATCAAAATGTATAACTTTGTGCATATCATATCATAAAACA
This sequence comes from uncultured Eubacteriales bacterium, assembly GCA_949289635.1. GTDB lineage: Bacteria > Bacillota > Clostridia > TANB77 > CAG-508 > CAG-269. The sequence goes on from CASEOS010000003.1 coordinate 16,587, forward strand.
CAAAAAATGTGAAACACTTTTTACATTTTGTTTCACATTTTTGAAAATTTATTTTAATTCAATTTCGATTTTTTTCTCTGTTTCTAAATCTATCTTTTTATAGGTAATTCCACATTTGTCAAATAATCTTCTTGATGCAATATTATTTTCTGAATTTGCATATTTATCAGACAAATATATCACCTCTTTTATTCCAGATTGTATAATGATTTTTGCACATTCATTACATGGAAATAAATCAACATATAATTTTGCATTTTCCAAATCCTTCTTACTTCCTCTGTAATTTAATATTGCATTCATCTCTGCATGGCATACATAGGGATATTTTGTGTTTAATGTAACACCCTCTCTATCCCATGGAAATTCATCATCATTATATCCGGTTTGGTGTACCATTATATCCAATTGACAGAATTCTATTATCATTACTTACAATACATGCACCTACTTGCGTTGACGGATCTTTACTTCTCATAGCAGAAAGTTTTGCTATCGCCATAAAATATTCTTCCCATTGCAAATAATCTTTTCGTTTTTTACTCACATTTACCATCTTCTTTCTTTATATATATTTCTTATTATTCTACACTCTTTAAACTTCCTATCATATCAATTTTCTTTAATGCAAAATAGGTAACAATATTAACAATCATTGAAAATACAAGTGTAATGGCTGTTGCATATAGATAACTAATTGGTTGTATTACTTTCTCAAATCGTAAAATGTTAATTTCACAAGTTCCTAAAATATAAAAATTTAAAAAATATCCTGCTACTACTCCTAATGCAATTCCAATAATCGTTAAAAGTATGGTTTCTCTTGTGACATAATCATATACTTCTCTATCATAAAATCCTAATACTTTTATAGTTGCTAGTTCTCTAATTCTTTCTCCTATATTAATATTTGATAAATTATATAATACAACAAATGCTAATAGTCCTGCTGATACAATCAAAATAACGACAACATAATTTAGTGAGCTCATGGTATCATCTAATGTTTTCATTGTATTTGTTGTCAAAGTAACTGTTTGAACCTCATTTTGTGCTACCATTTCTTGCATAACGGCTTGTTCTTGCTCTTCATTCAATTGATTATCTTGTACTAACAATACGTTTGTATGATAGGTTTCACCAAATACTTGTTGATATAATGTTTTTGACATATACACATAATGACTAATATAATTTTCTGTTATTCCCACTACTTTTATTTCTTTTTCTATATCATCAGCAGTTGTCACAGTTATAGTATCTCCTACATTTGTATGAATTAATTCTGCTAATTTATCTGTTATGATAATTCCTTCTTCTGATAATGTAAATGCTTCTTCTGTTTTCACATCTCTTAATGTTATCACTTTATCAATTTCTTGATTGTCACTTGGAATCACTATTTGAACATTTTCACTATTTTCTCCTTTTTTAACTGTTCCAGATTCCATATAGGTTTCTACTACTTCTTGTATATCTTCTTTCTGTTTTAAATTCTCTATATAACTATTTCTTTGTTCTTCTGTTAAGGCTGTTTTTAAACTCACTAACATATCATAATGAAATATATCTTCATACTGATTTGGTAAAATAGAAGATATCGAATCTTTTAATCCAAATCCTGCCAATATTAAAGAAGTACATCCCATAATGCCGATAATGGTCATTAAAAATCTTTTTTTATATCTAAAAATATTTCTAACCGTTACTTTATGTGAAAATTTTAATCGTTTCCAAATGAATCCAACTCTTTCTAGCAATACTCTTTTTCCATATTTCGGTGCTTTTGGTCTTAATAAGGTTGCCGGTGTTTCTTTGACCTCTTTTAAGATGGTGTATAAAGTTGCTCCAACAATACAAATATAGATTAACCCTAATCCCATTGAAGAATATTGATGATTAAATGATATAATAAATTCTGGTAATGTATACATCATTTCATACATATCCCATATAATTCTAGGTAATAGTTGGAATCCTATATTCATTCCAATGACGCCACCAATGATACAGGCTAAACTAGAATAAATTAAATATTTAAACATAATATGAAATTTATTATACCCTAATGCTTTCAATGTTCCAATTTCTTGTCTTTCTTCTTCTACCATTCTTGTCATAGAAGTTAAAGAAACTAATGCTGCTATTGCAAAAAAGACAATTGGGAATACCATACTCAAATTTTCTATACTTTCTGTATCTTGGATATAACTACTATACCCCGCATTTTGTTGTCTATCTAATATATACCATTCTGCTTTTTCTATTTCTGATACTTTTTCTCTTGCATCAATTAATTTTCCTTCTGCTTCTTGTATCTTTGTATTAAATTCTTCCCTTGCTGTTTCTAATTCTGCTTCCGCATCTGCAATTTCTTGTTTTGATGCTTCTAATTCTTTTCTAGCATTTGCAATTTGTGTATATGTCTTATTTTTTGTTTGTTGAAAACTTGCTTCTTGACTTTGAATTTGTTTTCTTGCACTATCAATTTGTGCTTCTGCATTTTGTAATTCTTGTCTTCCACTAGCAATTTGATTGTCAATCTCTGTCATTCCTGCTTCAACAGATTGCTTATTGGTTTCATACACTTGTCTTGTTGCTTGTAATTTTGCTATTTCTTGATTGATAGTTGCTATTTCTTCTTCCGTTTCAGCTGTTTCTAATTTGGCTTGTTTTTCAGCAATTGAATTATCTGTAATTTTAATCGCATTATGAATGTTGTCTAATGTACTTTGTAAATTTGCTTTTTGATTTTCAGCTTCTTCAAATCCTTTTTCTGCTTCTATTTTCTCATTATTTAATCGAAGTGCATTTTTTGCTACTTCTGTTTTCGCTGATTCTATTTGTGCTTCCGCATTTTCAAATTGTTGATTTGCTTTACGTTCATTACGATTAATTTCTGCCTCTCCAGATTCGATTTGTGCTTTTCCTTTATTAATTTTATTTTCTGCATCTTGAAGCTCATTTTCCCCATTTTGTTTTTCCGTATTAAACTCTTCCTCTGCTTTTGTAATTTCTGCATTTGCTTCATCAATTAATTCTTGATATCTTGCATTTTCTCTTTCTTCTTTTATTTCTTCAATTTTATTCTTTGTTTCTTCTACATAATCTTCATATTTACGACTTTCTGTTTGATATTTATCGCCATTTTCCAATGTTATATAGACTTCTGTATAGACTTCTGAATTCACATTTTCTCTATTCACATAGATATAGTAATTAATGACACCTGTTCCTAATTTTGTACTCCCTCTTTCTCTGGATATGTATAAAGGGCTATCTACCACACCAACAATTTTTAGTGTTTTATGTTTTAAATATTCTGTTTCTTCGCCTTCTGCTACACTGGTTTCATTTTCTCCTTCACTTGTTTCAGATGTACTTATTTCATTTGTAGTCGTTTCATTTGTTTTCTCTGGTTCGATGTCAATCGTATCACCAATCTTTTTACCTGTTCCCTCTAAAAAACTTTTCTCTACTACACATTCATCTATATTTTCAGGCATATTTCCTTCTACCAAAACAGGTTGATTAACATCATCTACACATAGAATTTTTGAAACAATTTCTTTATCATTTGTTTGAATCAATCCATCTCTACTATATGTACCATATACACTTTCAACATTTTCTATATTAAACAATGCTTCTATATCATCGTCTGTTAATCCTAATGTCGACATTACTTCAATATCATACACATTTTGATTTTTATAATATGTATCAATAGAATCTACCATATCTGGTGAAGAAGCTCTTAACCCTGCAAAGAACCCTACTCCCAGTAAAGCCATCAATAAAATAGAAATAAATCGTTTATATGATTTTTTAATTTCTTTAAAAGTATCTTTTAGTAATGCTTTTTTTATTTTCACTCGCATCACCTCCAAACTTCATTTTTGTCCAATTGGGGACGAGGGATTTTGGGGACGGACTCATTTTTCCCTTTTTAAAATTTAAAAGATTTAAAAAATCATATAGAGTCCATAGAATTATTTTTTAAAAATTAGTTTATACCTACAATTCATTATATAATAATATAAAAAGGGAAAAATGAGTCCGTCCCCAAAATCCCTCGTCCCCAATTAGATTCTACCATTCTATATTTTCTACTGGAATTGGATTTTGATTACTTTCGATACTTTCTGCTGTTCCATTTTTGAATCGAATAATTTTATCTGCCATTGGAGCAATTGCTGCATTGTGGGTAATAATAATAACTGTCATGTTTTCTTTTCTTGCTGTATCTTGCAACAATTTTAAAATTTGTTTACCTGTTTTGTAATCTAATGCACCTGTTGGCTCATCACATAATAATAATTTTGGATTTTTAGCAATGGCTCTTGCAATGGCTACTCTTTGTTGCTCTCCCCCTGATAATTGAGATGGAAAATTCTTTTTTCTATCTGCTAATCCTACTTTTTCCATAACCTCATCTGGACTTAATGAATCTTTACAAATTTGGGTTGCCAATTCTACATTTTCAATAGCTGTTAAATTTTGCACCAAATTATAGAATTGAAATACAAATCCAATATCTTCTCTCCTATATTTAATTAATTGTTTATTTTTTAATTTTGCTATATTTTTCCCATCTACGATGACATCTCCTGATGTAACTGTGTCCATACCACCTAATATATTTAAGGCTGTTGTTTTTCCTGCTCCTGATGGTCCCACAACAACAACTAATTCTCCTTTTTCTATTGAAAAATTTGTATGATTTAAGGCTTTTATGATAATTTCTCCCATTTTGTAATCTTTACAAACATTTTTAAATTCTATGTATGCCATACAGCCTCTCCTTTCATTAAGAGATTTGGTTATTCCATAAAAATTTAATATTTAATAACAATATTTTTACAGAAAAATGACTATATATTTTTTCTAATGACATTATATCATATGGAAATAAAAAGTAGAAGAAATTTTTTCCATTTTATATGTAAATTTTGAGTGAACTTTAAGATTCCTCTTTCAGTTCACTTTGTATTTGTTATATCAATATAAATTCACACTATATATTCTATTATATTATCCTTAAAATATTTGTACATTTCTTTTAATAGAAACTGTTTTCCCTCTTCTCTTAAATCTGATTTATACATATATTTTCCTTTTCCTCTTCCCTGCATTTTCTCTTTATCATAAATTGGAATGGCATTGGGAAATGCTTCTTCATTAATTTTGGTATGGACAAAACTATATGTCATAAAAATAATTTCAAAAAATACTTGTTTCTTTGCTTTTTTAGATAATTTACTATCTAACTCTATGATTAACTCTTTATATAATGTTTTCCAATTTTCAACCATAATCACAGGTGCAATTAAAATTCCTACTTTGTATCCTGCCTCACTCAATTTATTAATTGCTTCAATTCTTTCCTCTAATCTTGAAGTTCCAAATTCTACACGATTAATAATTTCTTTTGGATTTACACTCATTCTAATAATCACTTTTCCTCTATGGTCTAAATCCAATATATCATCTACCATGGAGAATTTCGTTGGTAATGTTAAAAATCCTTTTTTCGTGTCTTTAAAGTTTTCAATGGTCCACACTAGATTATTGGTAATCGTATTTTCTAATATCAAATCACTATTACTACCAATTTCAAAAGTTAATTCTTTTTCTGAAATTTCACTTGTCTTAATAATTTTTTCTAACATCTTTTCTCTATTCACAAATAAACGTAAATAAGCACATTTATTATAATTACATACCAAATAACAATACATACAAGCAGCTGTACAACCAGAAGAAGTATATGGAACTAAAAAATCTGAAGTTTTATGATTCGGAACAAATTTATGTGTCTTTCTAATACCAATAATCAAATTTCGTTTCATATCCATAAATTCTTTATTAGATTTTTTTCTCATTTCCTCTATATGATTATGATTTTCTATTTCTATTTTTGGAACCTCTCTATATTTCTCCATTAATTCTTTTCCTAATGTATAATTCATGATATCTTTTTCAAAATAAATCGCCTTTGGCTTAAACATATAAATCATCCTTTCGTGACTTAGTGTAACCAAAAACTCTTTTTTTATGAGCGTTAGGGACGTGTCAAATCGTTTCAAAATGGAACAAAAGGGACAGACCTACAAGCTTGGTGCAAGAAGAACCTCTATTATATAAAGGAAAGAATCGATTTTGCGTATCTAAATTTGAAATTAGAAAGAACCAATAAAAATGTGAGGAATGTTCATTTTTAATGAAAGAGGCTCACATTTTTATTGTGTTATTGTCTTAGACAACAAGGTTCTGGGGTACCCGACTGCAATCTTTGATTGCTATGTCGGGTCAGGTTCTTATTTCTATGAAAATTTAGCTTATACAAAATTGTGATTGACTTTATATAATAGAGGTCCTTCTTGCACCAAGCTTGTAGGTCTGTCCCTTTTGTTCCATTTTGAAACGATTTGACACGTCCCTAACGTTCCACATAAGTTACATATGCATATGTAAAATCATTTTCTTCATCTTCTGGTCCTTCTTCTCTACTGCTTTCTTTCCATTTTGTTTCATCTATTCTTGGAAAGAATGCATCTCCATCAAATTCTTTATCAATTTCTGTTATATACATCTTTTTTACATATGGCATTAATAAATTATAAATAATCGCTCCACCTATGACAAATGCTTCTTCTTCATTTTCTATATATTCTTGTATTTGTAACATAGAATGTACGACTTCTACATTTTCGTTATCCACTTTAAAGTCTGGATTTTGTGTAAATACAATATGTTTTCTATTAGGAAGTACCCTTCCTAAAGATTCAAATGTCTTTCTTCCCATAATAATGGTATGTCCTGTTGTTAGTGTTTTAAATCTTTTTAAATCATCTGATAAATGCCATAATAGTTGATTATCTTTTCCAATGGCATTATTTTTTGCTTTTGCTACGATAATACTTAACATGTTATTTTCCTTTCGCTTAAATCTTTTCTATTTTTTCTCTTTCTTTAAATAGCAACTGGTATTCTACCAATTTTCACATCTTTATTATAATCATATCCTTCCACTTCAAAATCTTCTACTTTAAACTCATAGAAATCTTTTGTTGGATTCTTGATAATTAATTTTGGTGTTACATCCATTGGCTTTGCTTCTAATAATTTTTCAACAAGTGGTATATGTCTATCATAAATATGACAATCTCCTATATTATGTGTTAATGTTCCTACTTCTAATCCAGATACTTGTGCAAACATATATTGTAAAGCTGCATATTGCATTAAGTTCCAACCATTTGCTGTTAACATATCTTGTGAACGTTGGTTTAATATTAAATGTAATTTTCCTTCTTTGACTAGCCATTGTGTTCCATAAGCACATGGCTCTAATTCCATATCTTTTAATTCTTCATGGTTAAATAAATTTGTCATAATTCTTCTACTTGATTGATCATGTTTTAATAAGTATAAAACATAATCTACTTGATCCATGACTTTTATTCCATCTTTTGTTTTGAATTCATATTTTTTCCCTAATTGATATCCATATGCTTTTCCAATCGTTCCTTCTTCATTTGCCCATTGATCCCAGATGTGAGAGTTTAATTCACTAATTTTATTAGATTTTTTTTGCCAAATCCATAAAATTTCATCTATCGCATTTTTTATTGTTTTTGTATTATTTCTTAAAGTAATCATTGGAAATTCTTTTCCAACATCATATTTATTTTGTACACCTACAATAGAAAGATAGTTAGCTTCTTCTCCATCATCCCATCTTGTTCTAACATTGGTTCCTTTTGATGAATACCCATTTTTTATGATTTCTTTGCAAGTTTTTATAAATTGTTCATCTGCTTGTGTCATTTTAGATTCCTCCTCTTACTTTATTTTTTTCAATATATCAAACTTTATATTTTTTTACAAGTTCTTTTGCTTATAATTATGTATTTTATCTTATATAGTTTCTAAAAACTTTTTTACATCATCATAAATATAAAATGAACCAATGATAAAAGAAACATATTCTGTTTTTTCCTTGCAAAATTGTACTGCTTCTTCTAAATCCATTTCATATATTTCTGCCTTATCATTCAGTTTTTTAACATATTCATACATAAGATGTTTATCTGTAAATAGTTCCTCATCATTTCCATTCGTAAAAATGTATACATTCTCTTTGTCTAAAATATCTTTTATAATTTTGTGATAGTCTTTAGATTTCAACACAGAAATCACAAATATTTTCTTAGTTGTTTTATAATACAACTCTATTGTTTCTTTCAAATTTTCTATGGCTTGTTCATTATGTCCTCCATCAAATATTATCGTTGGATTTTGATGAATTACTTCAAATCTTGCTTTATGGATAACTGTTTTTAGTCCATTTCTTATCACTTCTTCTGAAAGAAGATATCCATTTTTATTTAATATATCACAACATTCTAATACTAATGCTGCATTTTGTGTTTGCCTTTTTCCTCTTAAATTCACTTCTATATTATGATATGGTTTATAATCAAATATCTCCATTTCATTTTCAAATTTCTGATTTTTTATTTCTGATTGTTTAACCATATGTAATGTATTTCGTTTTTCTTTACAAGTTTCTACGATAATATTATCTATATCTGTTCCTTGTCCCATATATACTGTTTCAGAGTTTTCTTTAATAATACCTGCTTTTTGTTTAGCAATTTCTTTTAATGTATTTCCTAAAACTTTCATATGGTCATAACCAATAGAACTAATCACTGAAATCATTGGATAAATGACATTGGTACTATCATATAATCCTCCAAATCCCACTTCCATTAATACAATATCCACTTTTTGTTTACAAAAATATAGAAATGCAATCATTGTAAAAAATTCAAAAAAATTTAGTTGTATATTTTCTTTTTCAATGATTGGTTGTACTTCTTCAAAAATTTCTTGTATCTCTTCGTCCTTAATATACTCACCATTTATACTAATTCTTTCATGATAAGAAACCAAATGTGGTGAAATAAATTTTCCAACTTTTAAGTTTGCATTTATCAAAATGTTATTTAACATTTCAATTACACTTCCTTTTCCATTGGTTCCTGTTACATGTATGTATTTTAATTTGTTTTGTGGATTTCCTAGTTTTTCCATTACAATTTTCATCTTTTCGACAGATTGGTTTTCGTTTTTTACTTGTGATTTTCCTGCTAACAAATTTTGTATATATGTTTGTACATTCATTTTCTTCTCATTCCTTTCTCAAACCACAAATTTGCCTATCTATCCAAAACATAATGATATTTCAAACTTTTTAATCATCCCATTTAGGAACATATTCTTCTTCATGTTCTCCTAATTCTTGCATATATCCATTTTGAATATCTAAATCATACACATAGTTTTCAATTTCTTGATATTCTTCTTTTGTCAATTTTCTATTTAAGTCTTTCATTTCTTTTGCTTTATATGTAGGAAAATATTGTGCCATGATATCAATATATACTTGTTCATCCATATTTTCTTTCAACCATTTTAGAATTTTCTTACTATCTTCTATGTTATTGGGCAATACCAAATGCCTTATCATAACCCCTTTTTCTATCATACCTTGAGCATTAAATTTAGGGCTTCCCACTTGTCTATACATTTCTTGTATTGCCTTTGTCGCAATTTCAAAATAATTGTCTACTTTCGAATATTTTTTACCAATTTCATTATCATAATATTTTAAATCTGGTAAATACACATCAATATATCCTTCTAATAATTGTAATGTTTCTATATTTTCATATCCATTTGTGTTATATATAATGGGAATATGTAGTCCTTTTCTCTTTGCTATTTTGATTGCCTCTATAATCTGAAGTGCATAGCTAGTTGGTGTGACTAAATTGATATTTTCTGCTTGTCGATTTTGTTGCTCCATAAATATATCTGCCAATTTTTCTATGGAAATCTCTTTTCCTTTTCCTTCTTGACTAATTTCATAATTTTGACAATATACACAATTCAAATTACAATTCGAAAAAAACACAGTTCCTGAACCGTGTTTTCCACTTATGCAAGGTTCTTCAAAATGATGAATAGAATATAATCCTATTTTTATTTTATCTGTACTTTTGCATCTACCAATTTCACCTTTCGTTCGATTAACACCACATCTATGTGGACATATTTCACATTTTGTTAAATTCATTTTACTCCCTCTATTGCTATATTTTAAACACCCAAATTTGTAACAACTTTCTATCTCTTTTCTAAATATTTCGTACACTTGTTACATATATACTTCCATTTTCATCTGTTTTCAAATTGACTTCTTTTTTGGTAAATCTATTTATATTGTCTTTCACAACTTGTTGTATATTTGTTTCAGATTCCTCACTATTTACTTCTCCAATAATCTCATCTTTTAAATTTTTAATTTGAATATTATATGCACCATCACTTGTTTCATAACCTTCTGAATAATCTTCTAAATACTCTACAATTTGCACTTTATATTCATTATCTTGTTTTTGTATTTTGTCTAATAAAAATACATCTTCTTGATTATCTAATCCACTTCCAATTGCATAATAGGTATTTGTCTCCTCATCATATTCCATATACTCATACCCTTCTTTTGGAAACTCTTTCTGCAAATCCTCTCCAAAAATCTCTTTTGCTTTATCTTGTAATTGCTCATAAGTTAATGTATATTCTTCTAAATTTTTCTTAACTACTTCCCATAGCCAGACATCTGGTGCATCATTAATCTCATCAAATACTGGTAATGCATCTCCTGTAATTTCTCTCCACATATATATTTTTTGTAAATATGTTTCAATTTTGTTAATTTCATCTATTGAAACTTCTGTACTTTGATTTCCTATTATCTTATTATGCTTATACATATACATTCCTACAAATATCAATAATAATATAATAATGATTACAATCAGTTTTTTCATTAGCACCCTTCTCTCATTTTTCTGTTTTATGATATTTCATTTCTATTTTAACACAGTATATCATAATTTTGCATCTTTTTTTATCTTTATGACAGATTTCGACATAATTCTAATTTTCTCTTTGCTATAATTAGCTTTGTTAACCAAAGAAAAAGGGGGTAAATCCATGAATGTTGTGAAACTACATGATAAAGATAGTAGAGTGATTGGAAATATGACTGGTCAAATAACTATTTCTATTTACAATGGAGAATTTAAAGGACATCCAAACTTTTTAATTCAATCAGATCATTCTGTTTCTGAAATTGCAGATATTATTGAAGATGTTTTATATTCTTATTAAGGCACATTTTTTGTGTCCTTTTTTATTCTACATTTTATATTTCTTATGTGTTTCATTATATTACATTCTTATTCTTTTCGCAATATTTATTCCAGTAGTCTATTATTTTGTTTGAAATTCTAATCCACTTTCTGATAGTTTTATAATAGCCATTATATTGCTTACTATACTGGATAATAAAGATCTATACACTACTTTACATTTTAATATATCATTCTCATCTTTCTCATTTAAATCAAATGCATAAAATAATGCTCCCCATCTTAAAGAATATATTTTTGCTAATTCTTCTGCTCCTTTATATTCTTTTTCATTTATGTAGTAATTTTCCATTATTTGTTTAAGGTCATTTTCTATCTCCTCATATTTCATGCAAAATTCATTTCCTAATATTTTTCTAATTTTTTTATATGCTTTGTTATATATTTCTTTATTCATTTTTCTATTCCTTTCAATATTCTATTAAATCATAAATTCCATCTACATCTTCCTGTCCATGTATGCCAAGTCCAAATTTTTTATAAACTTTATTTTATTGTCAATTATTTTGTATACTAGTGTTTTGGATTTAGGTAACTTGTTGGCAACATCAAAAGCTTCATTTTGAGGTATCAAAAATCAAACAACTATAATCTTTGAAACTACTATAATTTTTTACAAATATCAAGCTTATGCTAATATTCTAAGAAAATCTATATTATTATAAAATTGGAATTTTTCTATGCAATGTTTTTATATTATAGGAAGTTCTGAGAACTTTTCTATAATATAATCATAGAGGGTTCCTATTTCAGGACACCCTCTATTCTAATACATATATAGTTTGACGTGAAGTTCTCATAATAGAAGCAGTTTCTGGCACAAGACCATATATATTAGATGCTGGAAAAAATCACCATTTTGTGCAGATGAGTATTGATTACCTCTAACAGTTCTATTTGACTGATATGAAGCCATTGCTGTAAATTCTGAATTATTGCCTTCTAAATCATAAATATTTTTCAATATATCTGTATCTCCATCATAACTTGTCCTTTGCTGTGTAGTAGTTTGTCTATCAGAATGACTAGTTTGTGCTTCATTTCCAATAAATTTAATAATTTGATCATATTGACATCCGCCATATCATGTGTTTATTTAAATTGATTGTATTAGTACTCCTTAAAGTAGAATATAAACCATACCATGTATTTACACCAATATAATTTTCGCCATTAGTCGAAGAAGAAACTAAAACTTTTTGATTTTTCTTGCTTGATACATTTTCGCCAATTTCATATCTACTAACATAAAAACCCCCATGATTTGCAACGCTATTCGCCATTATATTAAAATCATTTTGTAATTGTTCTTTTAAAAGTCTCTAATCTTCTATTTTCTCTATTTCATAATAAACAACATCCATAACATTTTCTAATATATCTTTTAGTAAATCTTCTATTACTTGATATGTTCTACTATTTAAATCTAATGCTTTTATATGTTCACACAATATTACACCTGTTGTTTTAGTTCTATCATCTAACGGTATATACAAAGGAAAATAATTATTTGTAATAAGGCAAACAATAGATAATTTTACTTTTTCTATAACTAATTTTCCATTATCTACAATAATTATTGTTTGTTCATTTTTAGACCGATTGCCACTATCCAATACCATTTTAGGTATTCTAAATTCTTGACTATTTCCTAATTTTTGCATAGTAGTTGTCATTTTTCTCATCTCCGCTCATGTATACATATTTTTCTCGATAATATGACATTTTCATAAATTTCAAATCTTAACTTTGTACTCTTTATATTTATTACATAAATTTAATGTACTTTTATTAGAAATTTTATTTTTAGGAATCAAATACATTTCTAACCTTTCATTTAATACAAATAAAAAATCAATTTTAGTATCAATTAAAGTTTTATATGTTTTCCCATTAGTACCACCAGAACTTTTTAAAGCTACTTGAAATGTACCATTGCTAGTTTTACAACCTGTTGATTTTACTTGAACTGTTTTTAAATCTCCATATTTTTCTATCACCAAGTCATAATCCTGTGTATCATTTAATGGTATTGATACTGTATATCCATTTGTCGTAAAATACGCTATTGCCATTCCTAAACCTGAATTTCCTTTTTCTTTGTTGGTATCAAATTTCATAGCTCCTCCTCTTAAAACATTTGTTTGTACTATGTATAAAAAATAAAATACAAGGAAACTTGTATTTTATGGTGGGCAGGGAAGGATTCGAACCTTCGTACTCAAATGAGAACAGATTTCTTACTACCATAGTTTTCACTACCATAACCAATAGATTATGTTTGTAGTCTGGACTTTCTCTTTATCTTTTTCAAGATACCAGGTATAAAGTCTCTACACTCGGAAATTTCTTTCCTAGCTCGGGATTGTCATCAGCCTAACTGTTAAGAGTTCCCCGAATTAGCCCGGTGTTCATCATATAATCACTTATATGAGCTGCAAGTTTAGGTTTTGATTAACCAAAGACCACAGTCTGCCGCCTTTAGCCACTCGGCCACCTACCCAAATATAAATGATGGTGCTCCCTCAAGGATTCGAACCTTGGACCCACCGGTTATGAGCCGGTTGCTCTGACCAACTGAGCTAAGGGAGCGTTTTCCTAACGCAAGTTAAAGTATAAACTATTTTGCTATGGTTGTCAATACATTTTTTCAAATTCCTGTAATTTCTTACTAATTATTCCTTATTTTTTATTTAAAATATATTTTGAAAGATAATTTTATTTTTCTTTTTTACTCATTAAAGGAGTTAGTTTTCACTCTAACTCCTTTTATCAATTTCTTTTATTAATTATCAGAACCTTTACCTTCTGGTAATGCTGGATATTGTACAACAATTCTAATTTTTGTAATATATCTAATAGCTCTTACAAGTTTCGTATTTTTAAACCTTTGCCATAAACTTGGTTTTGCTTCAAATGTTACAGCTTGTTGATATTGTTCTTCTTCTACATTTACTTGTTGTACACTTTGCTCTGCTTGTACTTGTTCTATCACTGGTGCTGTTTCTTCCAATGGTGTTGGAATTGATTTCAATGCATCTGCTACTTCAATTCCTATATAACTTAATGCCTTTGATCTATCTTCTATTCTTTCCATATCTATTTCTATATGCAAATTAGATTCAAGATTTGTTACTCTAGCATTTAATAGTTTCATAGCATCTTGATAGTTTTGAGATTTCTTTCCTTTAGATTTTCCAACAATATTTAATGTATCAATAATATCTTCTGGAAGTTCATTTTCTGCTTTTCTTACTTGGTCTTTCCAATCTTTTTCTTTATTGTCTACAACATCAATTAATTCTTTTAGTCTTCCTGATAGTGCTATATTTTGTTCTCTTTGTCTAATTAATTCTTCAATCTTTTTTGTGTTTTCTTCAAATTGATTTGTAGCATATTCAACCAACCCATAAGCAGCTTTGTAAACACTTATCGGAAAATTTTTCTTTTTTGGATATTCAATTAAATATGTTTTGATAGATTCTATTAAATCTTTGAAATAAGAATCATCTTCTAATTGTACAATTTGTTTTTTACTGTTTGGATTGATAAGCTTATGTACTTTATCTATATTTGATAATATTTTCTCCTCAGTGATAACCATTCTCACATTTACTATGCCAGATTTAGACATGTAAATTACCTCCTTTTTTATCTTAAGCATATGTTTTTATACAATTATAATTATACATTAACCTACAAAAAACTACAATACTAACGGAAGATTTTTTCTTTAAGTTTTTGTTACAAAAATATTACAATTTTGTAACATTTTCTTGTTTCTTTGCTTTTTGGTCAAATTCGTTGATTCCGTAGTATTCTATATATAATGTTTAAAGCAGAATAAAAATTCTGCTTTGTTTATTTTATTCTGCTAATACTGTTTTAATTTCTTCAAATCTTTTTACTTTTTGTGTTGTTGTTTTGATTAGTTCTTTATTTGTCACACTAATTTCTCTTACATATTTATATGCTGGCATTGATTTATTCATTTTCTTCACTTCTTGCCAGATTTTTTCTTTTAATTGTTCTGGATCTTTTGTTCCATATATTTCTTCAACTAGTTCTTCATCATATACAATTTTTGCACATATTTTATAATCTCCATCATCTTCTGGTTTTCCATAAACAAAAGATTCTTTTACACCTTCAATTTTGTTTATCAATGCCTCTATTTCTTCTGGATAAATGTTTTTTCCATTTTTTAAGACAATCACAAATTTCTTTCTTCCTGAAATAAAGATAAAATCGTCTTTATCTATTTTGGCTAAATCTCCTGTATGTAACCATCCATCTTCTGTGATAGTTTCTTTTGTCGCTTCTTCATTATTATAATATCCAAGCATAACAGATGGACCTTTGACTAATAGTTCCCCAATCCCTTCTTCGTTAGGATCATCTATCTTAACATCTAAGCTTGGGAAAGCTTTTCCGATAGAACCTAATCTTTGATATTTATCATCTTCTACTGAAATAACTGGTGAGCTTTCTGTTAGACCATATCCTTGGTATAATGTAAATCCTAGTTCATTAAATCCTTTTTCTGTTTCTGGATCAAGTGCAGCTCCTCCTGCTACAAATACTCTTATATTTCCACCTAGTGTATCGTGAATTTCTTTAAATAATTTTTTTCTAATATCTATTCCAAATTTTAATAGGAATTGACTAATTTTAATTCCTTTTTGTACAGTTTTTAGTTTACCTTTTTTCTCAATTGTTTTCATTACTTTTTTATACATGGCTTCAAATAATATAGGAACGGAAACCATGACACTTGCTTTATATTCTTTTAAATTATCTGCTATATGTCTAATTCCTTCACAAAATGCAATTGAAGAACCTCTTGATAATGGGTATAAAAATCCAGTTGTACATTCAAATGTATGATGCAATGGTAAGAAAGATAAAAATCTATCTGTATCATAAATTCTTAAAACAGATGTAATATCCATTAAATTGGCACATATATTTTTATGTGATAACATAACTGCTTTTGACATAGCTGTTGTTCCTGATGTAAATAGCATAATAGACATCTTTTCTGCATCAATTTTGGCATCTAAAAATTCTCTATTTCCTGTTTCTAATAATTCTTTTCCTTGTTTTATTAATTCAGATTCAGAGTATACATCATCTTCTTCTTTTTCTAAATCCATGGAAATAAAATATTTTACTTTTGTTGTATTTTCTTTTCTAATTTTGTTCATAACATCATTATATTTTTCAGAATATACAATGGCTTCTACTTCTGAACGAATCATTAAACTTTCTATTTCATTTTCTGGTAAAGATTTGTCTAATGGAACAATAATACCAGTCCCATTTACAACAGCTAAATAAACGATTCCCCATTCATATCTATTTTCTGATATAACTGCAACTCTTTTGTCTTTTAGTCCCATATTGACTAATTTTGTTCCTAATGCTTTTACATCATCTCTAAATTCTTTATGTGTAATTTCTCTAAATTTTCCTTCTTCCTCTGTTTTAAATACATAAGCTGGTCTATCTCCATAAAGTTTTTCAGACTTTTCTAACATATCTCTTAAATCTGTAAATTTCATAAATTCATGTATTGGCTCTCTCATTTTCTTTCTCCCATCTATTTAATTTTTAGTCCTTCTATTACCGTATTTTCAAATTCTTTATATAAATTCATAATATCAATTTCTTTTTCATTTCTTAATTTGTATACCAATGTTGAACAAATCAATCCATAAATTTCGGATGCAATCACTTTTGGATTTCCTTGTTTGATTTGTTTTTTTTCAATACCTTCTTTAACGATTTCTTCAATTTTTTTAATATATTCATAAATATGTTGTTTACACTTTTGGTTTCTTGCTTCATTTCCCCAAAATTGACTTAATAAAATGGTTATCAAATCTTCATATTTCATAACAATTTTAATTTGGATTAATACTACTGCTTTTAACTTATCTATGTAATTATCATATTTCGCTGTCTTAATATCAATACTATTTTGGAGTAATTTCATTCCTTCTTCAATTAAAAAATTGAAAATTTCTTCTTTACTCGAAAAATGATAATACAAAGTTCCTTTTGCTACACCCACTGTTGCAGTAATTTCTTCAATACTAGTCGCATCATATCCTTTTTCGGCGAATAATTTCATTGATGTTTCAAAAATTTTTCTTTTGGTTTTGTTCATTTTCTAAACATCCTTTCAACATGATATATCAATGTTTATATTATATATGCAAACATTGAATATTGCAATATTTTTTTAAGGTTTTATACCATTTGTTCAAAAATATAACGTATCATCCCTGGAAGATTACCTAGGTCTGAACAGTGACTAATGTTATCTTATTATGCATATACCACAAAAAATAATGATTTGTATCATCACCGTTAACAATAACATGTAATTAACAGTTCTAATTCCCACATCATTAAGTTTATCAAATTGACCTACTATTTCATCAATTTCTTCTTGTGAAGATATTTTTTTGTATTCCATGTAATCCTTTGCTAAAAATCTTGCTTTTATCATGGCATCATTTTCTAAATAACTTCTTACAAAATAATAAATAAAACCACCCACAATTAAAATTGTCAAAAACATCATTTCATATGGCAGTATATTGAATAGTTTTAAAATAGATATTATCAGAAAATATAGTATATATAGATTTGAATATATAAAATTAAATACTAATATCTTTCTATCTTGAATTGAATGTAAACATTCATGTGCGATTGTTTGTATTCTTGTATAACTTTCTTTTACATCTGCAATAATAATTTTATTTGATAATGCAATATATAATGAATTTGTTGCATTTTTATCTTCTTCTACTTTAACATTTTTATTATGTAACATGTTTAAATATTCCTTACAAATATCTATATTATCTGGATACTTTTTTGCCAATTCATCTAGTGTTTCTTGTTTAGCTATTGTTTCAATTTGTTTTTTGCTACTTCCAAATAAAATTCTTAAAATGATTATGATACAAACTAAAAAAGTAATAATGATTGCAAACTCCATTTTTTCTATTCCTTTCTCTCTACACATTTAGATTAATTTTCTTTTAAAAAATCCTATACTATTAAAAATCCTAATTTTAAATAAAGCTAATACTTATAAGATTTCCATCATCCTACATGTATTAGCTTTGCTTTAAAATATGTTCTTCTTATACATGAGGCTACTATTATTACATAAAATCTCTCACAGCCTCACCAATAATTTTATTCACATCTGTCAATAAAATATTAAATTTCATTTCTGCATCAAAATATTTTTTGGCTTCTTCTATTTGTATTAATTCTGCATATAATTCTTTCATTTTATTTGCTTTTTCTACATCTTCTTTTCCTGTTTGCATTTGTGTTAATTGTGCATCATATCTTGCAACTTCAAATTCACCAATCTTCTTTTTTAAATCAGGATTTAAAGCTAATGCTTCTCTTGCCATTTTATAATTTACATATTCTTCTGACTGTTTGATTTCTGTTGCCAATCTATTTGCTGTATCATATACATTCATGATTTACACATCCTCTCTATTCATTTACTGTATTCGTTGTTCCAGTGACTTCTTCTGTTCCTTCAATTTCCACATCTGCATTTGTTGGACATATATTAACAAATGTATTTCCATCATTTACTTGAATTTCATTTCCATTCATATCTTGGTAAACTGTTTTTTCATCCCTTGCATTTTTGATACATTGAATTTTGATAGCTCTTCCGTTTGTAATATAGTATCCATCAAATGTTCCTATATTTTTTAACCCTTGTCTACCTTTATTCTCTGAATCTGATAAAGTATAGTTATTACAGAATGTAATGATGATATTTTTTGTTGTTACAGGTTCGTCTGTATCCCAATCTGTTTGTTCTTCTCCTCTTGCATATCTTACATATACTTTATTTTCTGCATCATATTCATATGTTACTGTTTGTAAATCTGAATGTGGTATTATAATGGTTTCTGCTGATTGTCCATCTTCTAAATTCACTTCATCTGTTACATAATTTAATACACTTTCTTCTTTTGATGTTGTCCTATAATTTTTATTTTTTGCTGATTCTAGCAATTTTTCTGTACTTGTTACTGCATTATGTGGTGCATATTTATCTTTTACTCTCCAGAAAGTAGTTCCGTCTTCTGCTATACCATTAATATCATTAATGCTAAATTTCTTAATATCACTTTGTGCTTGTGGACTTTGTCCAAAATGTACATAAATAGCATCATTTTCCATTGCATAATCTATGAAATAATGTCTTGCGCTTCTTACTGGTCCTATTTTGTCTAAATCAGCACCTTTAAATAAAGCCATTAATCTAGTTTCTCCACCTTCAACAATAATTTCATATACCATATATGCTTGATTTAATCCAGCTTGTGGCCAAGCATCACTATGATTATCAATCATAACTGCAAATGGTCTATCATTTCCATTAAATATTTGTATCGTTTTTTCTTTCTCTACTACTATTGTTCCTTTATTTTCTTCACCTGATATTGTTTCTGTATTATTTTTATTCTGTATAATTTTATATGCTAGTATCACACCTGCCGCAATAATTAACACACTTAATATAGTAATTAAAACTTTTATTCCACCCTTTTCCATTTGTTACTCTCATTCCCTTCTTACTTTTCTTTATCGCAATATATCTAACGTTTTTAATATGTTTTCTTCTTTTTTTCTCATTTCTTTTTTATCTTTTTCCTCTATATGGTCATATCCCATTAAGTGATAAAATCCATGAACTAGCATATAGCTTAATTCTCTCTCAAAACTGTGTCCATATTCTTTGGCCTGTTCTTCTACTTTTGATATAGAGATAATAATGTCTCCTAATATATCTTGATATGAAAAGTCTTTTTTTTGTATCTTTTGATCTAATTCTTCCTTTTCAAACATGGGAAATGAAAGTACATCTGTAGGTTTATCGATATTTCTATATTCCTTATTGATATTTTGGATATTTTCAGGATTCGTAAATGTTACTGTAATATATAATTTTGAATCCTGCAACCCTTCTTCTTTAAAACATTGTTCAAAGACTTTTTTTACAATATCTTCCCAAGTTTTATCTTCTTCTATCTCTTTATATACAATTTCATAGTTTCTCATTTATGCAACTTCCTTTAATTTCTTTGTATATTTTCCTTCTGATATATATGCATTTTTTAATTCTCTTAATGCACCATAATCAATTAATTTTCTTTTATAATAGGTAATTAATTTGCTGTAATCTGTTTTCGTATTTCCTTCTTGTATTTTTTTTATATCATTTTTAATAAATAAAACTTCTTTTTGCCTTACATATTCAATAAAGTTTGTTTCTTTTAATTTGCATATTTCTTTATATTGATTCCAAAAAGTTTTAAATTCTTCTCTATCTTTTGGATTTTCCCAATATACTTTTGTAGACAATAATTTTACATGATAATCTTCAAATAAATTAATTAACATACTATATGCTCTTTCTCTCTTTGTAGCAATCTTTGTATCTTGAACTAGAACTCTTGCATCTTTTAAAACTTTTTCATAACATTGTATTGCCACAATTAATGGCAAACTATGTGTGAATAATTTTCTGCTAATACTTAATAATAAAACATTTTTCTCTATATTGTCTTTTGTATCTAATTTTCCTACTGTGTAAGTTTCATAGTTTTCATATTCTTTTTTTACATCTTTTGCAACATTATCATTTCCAATTCTTATTTTTAATGCTAAAATATTTTGTATATATTCTTCTAATGTATGAAATATTTTTGTATATATCCATTCTTTTGAAGTCTCATAAGTATTCATCGTATCTGCTAATTTTATTGAATAATTCTTTAATATGCCTTTATACAATACATCCATTTTTGAGACATAAAACTGGTTATATCTCTCTATTAATTTTTCTTTTGCAGATAACTGAACTCCATCATTATCTAATTCTAATAAATATTTTTGTTTTCTATGCTTATATTCTACAAATTCATTTTCTTTTAAACTGGTTACTTCGTAATATTTTGATAATGCCTCTTTTTCAAACTCTGATGCGGTATCATTTTTTACTTTTTTATAAATAGAATCCATAACATATTTATCTAATGCTTCTAAATAGCTTTCATAGGCTGTATCATATTTTGCTTCTGCTTCTTTTTGATTATAGTTTTCTCCACTATTTTTATATCCCTCAAAAGCCTTTAATAAGTTATTTCTTTTTATGGAAATTAACATCCCATTAATCCCTATTTTCGTTGGAATTAACATTTTAGTTAATGTTTTTGTGATTTTATTAAAAAATGTTTTATCTGTTCCTGTGATTCTTAAACTTTTTTCTTCCATTTATATCATCCCTTCAAAATACAATTTTTTCATTTGTCCCTATTGTCTCTTGTACTTCATATGTAATATAAATATCAATACTATCTTCATGTTCATAAGTATTTATATGTTTATTGACAATATTTTCTTTATTTTCTATTTGATTTTCCAATTCCTTTTCTATTTCTTGTATCCCTAAGTTTTTTGCTTGCTCAACAGAATATGTCTTTTCTATTTCTTCATATTGTTGATAAGTCATTTTTACTACGGAAATTGGTAAATAGAAGTCAGAAAATAACTTTATTTTATTTTCAGTTTCTATTGTATCATAAAATTTAAATTTTGAAACCCCTTTCGGAAAATTTATTCTAAAATTATTTATTTTTATTCCATAATTTGTCTCTTTATTTCCTGTATACTGCTTTTCCGTAGTTGTATACGGAATTGTCTTATTCATGGTATACCACACTCTTGCCTCAATTTCTCCTTTGGCATGAACATATCGAATCCCTGTATATTTCCCTTCCATCCATCCATTAATCAGTATATCTCCTACCTTAACAGTATCTCCCACTTTTACATTTGCCGTTCCGTCTTGTGCATTTATTTTAGTAATCACTCCATTTTTATCGGAAACAATATGACAATACTCATCTTCATCAACTATCTCTGGTTTTTTATCAGCTTTTACTAATTTAACAATTGCATTGGTTCCTTTTAATTCAATTCCCATCCATGCAATATCATCTCTTTCTAATCTTACTTTATTAATAATTTCTTTTGTATCTACATCATTTTTTAATATTCCCGTTTTTAGACCTGCTTCTTGAATATCTTCCATAATATTTTCAATTGTTAATCCACTTTCTTCTACAATTTCTATATTCCATACAAAGCGTGAACTAAAAAAGATAGTTGCGAGAACAAATATTAAAAATAGTGCAAACAGTTTTCTCTTCTTATATTTATTAAGAAAAAATGGTAACCCTCTCTTAGCTTTAATAGATATTTTACATTGTGTTTTCTTTGCGATTTTACAGATTTCTTTAAAATGTTTTATTTCTATATTTAATGCTATGTTGATATCATTTACTTTTTTTATATTCCACATCATATAGTTGTGATTTCTACAAATATTAATAAATCTTTCAATATAATAACCTTCTACTACAATTCTTAAATAGCCATATATGTAATTGATGATTTTCTTTATAATCATGTATATCTCCTCATTTTTCTTTTTTAATATCTAATCAGTTATTCTTTCAAAATCAAAGCTTTCAATTTTTCCTGTTACACGGATATCATCATTTGTCATCGTTTCTAAATTTAAATTATATCCGTTAATACTAATAAGACCTTTATATGTACTAATTCTGATAAAAAACTCTTCATACTCCAAAATTCCTTTATAGTTTTCTATAATCATTTCATCAAATCCAATCAAGGAAATTTTAGGGACATCAGAATATACTTCTTCCGGAATTTCCAATATCTTATTTAATTTACGCATTTTATTTTTTTTCATGTTTATTATCTATCCTTTCTAAAAAAGGGATTTTGGGGACGGACTCATTTTTCCCTTTTTACAAAGTTTAATATATATTTTTTGGTTATTTAAGTAAAAAGGGAAAAATGAGTCCGTCCCCAAAATCCCTTTTTCTCCGTCCCCAAATCATCATTTAAAATCATCAAGGGACTTAAATTCATATCCCATATTTTTTGCTTCTTTTATCACACTATCCAAAACATGGGTATTTGTTTTTGAATTTCCATGTAACAACATAATTTCTCCATTGTGAAGATTGTTCAAAATTTTTTCTTTTGCTTTATTTTCATTTGGTTGTTTTTCTTCATCCCAATCTTCATAAGCAAATGACCACATAACGGTTTTATATCCTAGTGAATTTGTCACTTGTATTGACTTTTCACTAAATTCTCCTTTTGGTGGTCTTATATATTTCATTTCATATCCAAATTTTTCATATACACTTTGATGTAAATCCATGACTTCTTTTTTTATTTCTTCTGCTGTTAAACTTGGCATACTTTTATGATTGACTGTATGATTTCCTATAATATGTCCTTCTTCTATCATCTGTTTTACTAATTCTTCTTGTGTATTGATATAATGTGCTGTTAGAAAAAAAGTTGCCTTTACATCATTTTCTTTTAATATTTTTAAAATCTGAGTTGTATACCCTGCTTCATATCCTTCATCAAATGTCAAATAGATTGCTTTTGACTCTTTACTTCCTAAAGTAATTCCATTATTTTTTTCTAATACTTTCCTATTTTCACTTCCGACATCTGGTTGTTCGTGGTTATCATTTCTTTTAATTCCCCATTCTATTTTTTTAGTACTTACTGATTCTACATTTGTATTTATCATTTTTTCTTGTTGACTTTGTATAATTGTTAAGGATATCGTTACTATAAGCAATACCATTATTCCTATATTTCTAACTGATTGTTTTCTTATCCTATTACACATGATGTTCCTCCTCTTGTTTTCTTTTATTTCATTTTATGAATCATATTTTAAATTATTCCTTTACTATAAATGCCAGTGATAAATAATTTCCTTTTTACACTATAGTTTTACTCTGCATTTTTCCAATTATTGTAAATTTATTTTTATCATCTTTTTCATTTTACTTCTATTTTTTACTGGTATTAATGCTTTTATCTGTAATATAAATTTAATATAAGAGTATTGACAATATAATTTTTTTAGAATATATTGTTGTTGCTACTGGAAAAATAAGGTAATTATTTTTTTAATGTCGAAAGATATGATTTTATCAAAAAAGGAGTATATAATATGTTAAATTTCGTGATTTGTGATGATAATGTAAATATTTTAGATAGATTAGAAAAATTGTTAGAAAATATATTTACAAAAAATAATTTCGAAGGTAAGGTCACTTTCAAATTTAACAATTTTGAAGATTTATTATCTTGTTTTGACAACGAAAACCAAATTGATGTTTTACTTTTAGACATTAATTTGAAATCACAAAAAACAGGTTTAGATTTAGCTGAAGAAATTAGAAAGAAAAATAAAAATGTTTACCTTATATTTACTACTGGTCATTTAGAATATGCTATGATAGCTTATAAATATAAAACTTTTGATTATTTAGCTAAGCCAATTACCTATGAAAGATTAGAAGAAACAGTAAAAAGGCTTTTCGATGATGTTTATGGATTACCAAAGAAATATATTAAGATTGATAATAAAAATACACTTGTAGATGAAACGCAAATTCAATATATTAAAAGAGATGGTATGAAATTAAATTTTCATACCTCTTCTCGTGATTATGAGTCTTATAGTTCTTTTAATAAGATTCAAGATAAGTTACCTAATAATTTTGTAAGATGTCACAAATCTTATATTGTAAATTTAGATAACATTAAAAATGTAGATCCTGTTGCTTTAACTGTGTATTTTAGTAATGATACATTTTGTAATATTGGTCCAAAATATAAAAAGGAATTTATGGAGGTTATAAAAAATCATGGAATTATTGAATAATATATGGAATGCGTTAACGACGCCTAATGAAATATTAATAAATATACTTTCTATACCTTTTACCTTGATAGAAGTATATTTATCTACTCTTCTTTTTACTTCTTTATTGAATATTTCAACACCAAAATATCAAAGATTAATTTATGTTTTATTAATTAGTTTTATTGGTATATTGGCTACATTTGTTATTCCTAGTCCCTTCAATTTGCTTATAAATTATTTATTAATGCTTATATTAATACCTATATTCTTCAAAACTAATTTATTAAAAACATTTCTTGCTATATTACTATCATCTCTTACTTTCGCTTTAATTGGAATGTTATTAACAAATCCTTATTTATTTATTTTTAAAATTAATTCTTATCATTTGTTAAATATACCTATTTATAGAATAATTTATGTGTTATCGCAATATATAATTGTTCTTATTATTTTATTTATTTTTAAACATAAAGAAATTGTTTTAAATATTTTTAATGATATTGATAAGAAACAAAAACAAATTATATACGCCAACCTATGTTTTGGAATATTTACAATTTTGACACAAGCATTATTGACCGTTTATTATATAGATAATCTACCTCTAATTATTACCTTTTTAAGTTTTATAACTATGCTTGTATATTTTTCAATTAGTATATATAGTTTAACTAGAATAATGAAACTTGCTTTCACAACACAAAAATTACAAAATGCAGAAGAATATAATAAAACTTTAAGCATTTTACATGATAATGTCAGAGGTTTTAAACATGATTTTGATAATATTGTTACAACTATTGGTGGGTATGTTAAAACAAATGATATGGAAGGATTAAAGAAATACTATATACAACTTGAAGATGATTGTCAAAAAGTAAATAATTTATATGTTTTAAACCCTAAATTAATTAATAATCCTGGTGTATATAGTTTATTAACTACAAAATATAATGAAGCTGAAGAAAAAGGAATCAAAGTTAATATGTCACTTTTACTTGACTTAAGTAAATTGAATATGAAAATATATGATTTTACTAGAATTTTAGGTATTCTTTTAGATAATGCCATAGATGCAAGTGATGAGTGTGAAGAAAAAGTAATAAATATTATCTTTAGAGATGACAATAAAAATCATAGACAACTTATTATTATTGAAAATACATACAAAGATAAAAATGTGAATACTGAAAAAATTTTTAATAAAGGCTTTTCTGGGAAGGAAAATCATACTGGATTAGGTTTATGGGAAGTTAGAAAAATTTTGAATAACAGTAAAAATTTAAATTTGCATACTACTAAGAATGAAAAATATTTTTCTCAACAAATCGAAATATATTATTAATTAGGCTTTTATAACAAAAAATAGGTATGAATTAAGTTATTCATATCTATTTTTATTCAAAAAGAAAAACAGCTTTCAAAAGCTGTCTTGTATTGGATTGTAAATATATAACTTTTTAAGGTTATATAAGGTTGGCAAAAATAATGTTTCGTCCTATTTTTGCCAATTGTTTAATCTTTTTTTATCATGCTTGCTGGCATTTTTGGTTGATGAAAAGCCCACATAAAAAAGCAAGATGTGTTGGTTACTTTCGCATATTTTTCTGCTACTTTAGATAAAAATTTGAACATAATAGATTCCCCCTTATTATATATTTTTTTCAAAAACACACCGGTATATGTTTTTCAAACTTTTTAAACTGAAGCATTACCATACACTTCATATCCATATTTATTTTTTGTTAATCTATATGCCAATTTTGTTATTGTTAATGTTTGTAAAAGATTTCCAAATAATAATATATTAGAAATCACATTATCTTGTATCAATAAAGCACTAACAAGACCTAGTGAATATGTAATATATGCTATTATTTGTTTCTTTTTTCTATCTTTTTTCGATAATATAGGAACATTTTCTGTATCTGCTGGCGCATAAAGTTTAATCATAAACATTCCAAATATCCAACTTATTCCTACTAAAATATATTTCACTATTTCTTCTAATACAACATATTGTGAAAGAAGTACAATTCCGCAATAAAAAGCAGTTGTTCCAATGATGCATCCTAAATGTGTTTTTAAATGAAATCCCCCAGACGCTCCTTTATATGGTATTAACACAATAAACATAAGTAATACTTCTTTTAATATTCCCAAGATAAATGCAATAATAAACACTAGAATTATTTTAGGTATTTCACCTACTATATTTTGCAATCCGTAATTGATTACTTCTGCCCTTTCATCATCTATCTCTGGCATTTCTTTTCTTATTCTATTAGTCAAGAACGTGCAGATTATATCTATCATTTTCTTCACCTCTTCTTGCTAATTTGATTGTAACACTCTTATGTTTTCTTAATCTCTTTTATTTTGCAAAAAGTTCTTTTTCTTTTACAAAAATATATTTCTATTTATTTTATAAAATAATTCTATATAATATAAAAAATATAGCTGAAATTATCACTTTCAACTACATTTTTTAATTACAAATTTTATTATATTTTCTTTCATTTCGACTATATATTTTCTATCATGCTATTTTCATTTTTTAGTATACACCATGTTCCCATTGGTTCTGGTAAGTCTTTAAATTCTAATGTTTCTTTTGTTACTGGATGTTCAATTACTAATTTATATGCCCATAAGGCAATTTGTTTTCCTTTTCCTCTGGTTCCATACTTTTGGTCTCCAAATATACTATGTCCAAAATGAGACAATTGTACACGGATTTGATGATGTCTCCCCGTATGTAAATTTATTTTCACCAAAGATAAATCTTTTACTTCATTATATTTTAACACTTCATAATCCAATTTTGCTTCTTTCGCGTTTTTCTTTTCTTTATTAACCACCCTACTCATATTGTTTCTTTCATCTTTATATAAATAATCAATTAAAGTTCCTTTTGTATTTTCAAATTTTCCATCAACAACTGCTAAATATTCCTTTTTAAATACTTTTTCCCTTACTTGATTACTTAATCTTGAAGCTGCTTTTGATGTTTTTGCAAATACCATGACGCCACCAACAGGTCTATCTAATCTATGCACTAATCCTAGATACACATTTCCTGGTTTATTGTATTTTTCCTTTATGTACTCTTTTACAAGTGTTAGCATATCCATATCCCCTGTTTTGTCAGACTGTGAAGGAATATTGGGTATTTTTTCAACAACAATAATATGGTTATCTTCATATATTACTTTTAACTTTTC
This sequence comes from uncultured Eubacteriales bacterium, assembly GCA_949289635.1. Taxonomy (GTDB): domain Bacteria; phylum Bacillota; class Clostridia; order TANB77; family CAG-508; genus CAG-269. Next base: position 44,942 of record CASEOS010000003.1, read on the forward strand.
CATTTCAATCCTTTTCCACTTTTATTTTTCTTTTATTTCTATAATTTGAAAAAGAATTAGATATTTGGCTAGGCACATGAATTTGAAATTTATGAGACGTGCTTTTTGCACGTTGATTAAATTTCAAATGAAATGTAACAACGCCAAATGCTAATTATTTTTCAAATTCTCCCATCTTCCATAAATTCCACAAGGCAAAACCAACTTAGAATTTTCCATAGGAAGTCCAATTTCTCCAGATTCTACTTTCCCTTTATATTTCTTTGATACAGTTAAATATAAAATATCTTCTAAGACTTTACTTGATATTCCTGTTGTATAAGAATTAATTAAAAAGAATAAAGGATTATCTGATAATACTTTTGTACATAATTCCACTAAATCATAGATATTATTTTCAAATTGCCATACTTCTCCTTTAGCTCCTCTACCATAAGATGGTGGATCCATAATAATGGCATCATACGTATTTCCTCTTCTAATTTCTCGATTGACAAATTTTACAACATCATCCACAATAAATCGAACTGGCTTATCTTGTAATTTTGAAGATGTTACATTTTCTTTTGCCCAAGTAGTCATTCCTTTTGAACTATCTACATGACATACAGAAGCTCCTGCTGATAAACAAGCAACCGTTGCTCCTCCAGTATAAGCAAATAAATTTAATACTTTTATTGGTCTTTTTTCACTTTTAATTTTTTGTATCATCCAATCCCAATTTACTGCTTGCTCAGGAAATAAACCTGTGTGTTTAAATCCCATTGGCTTAATGTTAAATGTTAAATTTTTATATTTGATTTGCCATTGAGAAGGTACTTTTTTCTTAAATTCCCATGAACCTCCTCCTGTTTTACTTCTATTATATACAGCATTCATTTCTTTCCACTTGTTTGGAAAACTTTTATTTTTCCAAATAATTTGTGGGTCTGGTCTAGATAAAATAACATTTCCCCATTTTTCTAATTTTTGTCCATCTGCCATGTCTAATATTTTATAATCTTTCCATTCATTTGCTATTTTCATAATTCTTACACATTCCTTTTTACTACTCAAAATCTAATTGGAAAAGAATTAAATTTTTGCAAGGAAAATTTAATTTAAAAGGCAAGGGCGCATACTATTTGTATGTAACCGCGTTTTAAATTGAATTTGACGTAGCAAAAATTGTAATTATTTTTCAATTACTTCCTATTATTAGAATAGCTATATTCTACCATATTTTTTTGATTTTTCCAAGGGGATTTGACGATTTAAAAATTTTACGATTTTAAATATTTTAAAAATTCTTCTATTTCTATATCTATAAATATAATTCTAAAGCTTCTCTTAAGTTTTTCAATGCTTCTTCTATTGTTTTTCCTTGCGATGCAACATTATTGTCTAAACATTTTGCTACATACCATTCTTCTTCTTTTTGTATCATAACATTGTATTTTATACTCATATTTTTAGCTCCTTTGTTATTCCATATTATACTTCTTTTTTTTCATAAATTCAAACATTTTGTAAAATTTTAAAGAAATTATATATCATAGTTGCATTTATGCTAGATAATATAATTAATGATACTATTATCACGCTAATCCATTTATGTTCATAAATTTTTTTGATAAATTTTTTTTCTTTTCCTTTACTGCTTGTCCTTCTTAATTGCAAATTTAATAAACCTTCTTCTGTATGTTCCATATTCATTCCTCCTCATATTATTTTCATAATATGATATTCATATCCTACTTCATTTATTACTTGATTTTTTATAACTTTTCAGAATGTTCTTCTTTTTTCTGTATAACTTTCCAAAACCACACATAGATTTGTATTTTTAGCCATTTTATGCTATAATATATATAGTTGAGGGAAAAATCCTTCGACATCGATACAATAAATGCTATATTAGGAGGGAGTATTCATGATGAACAAATTGAAGGCAGCATTTACAACAGGGGTTATTTTTGTATTGATTGGTATTGGAATTCTGGGGACTGTTCTTTTTCTCAGAAATTTGCCTGCAATCCTTGGTGAATTTGCAGACACTCCAGTTGAGGCCATTGCTATTTTCATCTCCGGGGCTATTGCTTTAAAAATCTCTCAGATTTTGAGACTCATGAGGTCAAGAAGAATCAGAGCGAGAAAAGCTGAAAAAGCTAGAAGAAAAGCAGCATTAGCCGCCAAAGCAAAGGCACAAGCCGCTGCCGAAGCTGAAACAGAAGAAGAGCAATGAACTTAAGACGACCAATTTAGAGCAATCTAAGTTGGCCGTCGTTTTTTATTGTGTTAGAAAAAATCTGTTTTTATCTTGACCTTATATAGATTTTTCTATATACCTCAATCTTATATTTATATTGATATATACAAGATTTTATGATATAGTATTTTCGTATCTATGCAGAGAAAACTCTCTGTGAATTGCTTTTATACTAAAGGAGGATTACGTTTTATGAAAAAAGCACTTATTTTAATTCCTATGGGAGTTTTGGCTGGAGGAATTCTCTACCAGATTGTTCAGTCCCACAGGGTCACCGCTGAGTTGGCCGGTCGCTACCCAGCAATGTCCATTTTTGGACAGATGAAAAAAGGACGTACTAGATACGTCCACACAGGGAGGTAACTCCCTTTCTTATTTATTTTTTCTTATTTGGTTTTACTATTTTATTATCTTATTATTGTTTTAATCTTTCTGCTAATTCTTTTGTAATACCTTTTACTTGCATCAATTCTTCTATTGTAGCTTGTTTTATCTTTTCTACACTTCCAAATTGTTTTAGTAAAGCTTGTTTTTTGACTTTTCCAATTCCTTGAATATCATCTAATTTTGATTTTGTAATTTCTTTATCTCTTAATTTTCTATGATAGGTAATAGCTGTGTCATGAACCGTATCTTGAAATCTAGTAATTAATTTCATTAAGTTTTCTGAAATGGTTAATTCATTTCTATTTTCATCCATTAAAGCTCTTGTTTGGTGTTTGTCATTTTTAACCATACCAAATACTTTTATGTCTAACTCTTTTTCTAGAATTTCTATTTTTTCTTTTTTGTCTTGCTCTCTGGTATCTTCTTGCATGATTTTTTCTTTTTCTTCTTTTAAAACATTTTCAATGGCTTGTTTCGTTGCTCGTATTTGTGTAATACCACCATCTGCAAATATAACATCAGGAAGTTTTCCAAATCCACCATTTGGATTTTCGATAGAATGTCTTAATCTTCTAGTGATAACCTCTTCCATACATTTTGGATCATCTTGTCCATAAACGGTTTTGATTTTAAATCTTCTAGATAAATTCTTTTTAATCACACCATCTTGCATCACACACATTCCAGCTACCATGTATTCTCCTGATATATTCGATATATCAAAAGTTTCTATTTTTCTTGGTAATATATCCATTTTTAATACTTCTTTTAATTCTAATAAAATTTCACTTTTATCTTTTTCTTTATTATCTAGTGTTACTTTTGCATTATTTTCTGCCATTTCCACAAATCTCAATTTTTCGCCTTTTTTAGGTGTTTTGATTTCCACTTTTTTTCCTAATTCTGTGGATAACAACCCTTCAATTGCTTCTTTATCTTCAATTTCTTCTCTTATCATAATTTTACTAGGAATGTTTGGATTGTCAAAATAATATTGTTTGATAAATCCTGAAAGAATTTCTTTATCTTCCATGTCTTTTAAGTCTTTATAGAAGTATTGCTCTCTTCCTATCATTTTACTTCCTCTTACGAAAAAGATTTCTACACAAACTTCTAAATCTGATTTTGCAATTCCGATAACATCAATGCTATTTTCTGATATATTAGATACTTTTTGTTTGCTTGACGCCCTTTCTATTGCTTGTTTTCTATCCCTTAAATACGCTGCTTTTTCATATTCCATGTTTTGAGATGCTTCTTGCATTTGTAAATCTAAATCTTTTAAAACCTTATCTGTTTTTCCCTCTAATAAATCGATGATTTCATTTACTTGTTTTCGGTATTCTTCTTTATCTACATTTCCCATACATGGTGCCAAACATCTACCTATATGATAATTTAAGCATGGTCTTGTTCTTTCTTTTAAGGTTCTGCATTGATGGATTTTATATCTTTCTTTAATAAAATCCAACATTTCTTTAGCTGCACCTGGATTAGCATATGGTCCAAAATATTTTGAACCATCATTGATGATTCTTCTTGTATAATAGACTCCTGGATACTGTGATTTTATATCAATTTTTATATAGGGATAGGTTTTATCATCTTTTAATAACACATTAAATTTGGGTCTATTCTTTTTAATCAAATTACATTCTAATATTAAAGCTTCTGCCTCATTATCTACCACAATATATTCAAAATGGTCAATTAAAGAAACCATTTTCTCTATTCTTGCCGTTTTATTTGTCTTTCGAAAATATTGTCTAACTCTGTTTTTTAGAGAAATGGCTTTTCCTACATAGATAATGTTATCATCTTTGTCATGCATAATATATACACCAGGTTTTCCTGGTAATTTTTTTAATTCTTCTTCTATATCAAACATTTCATTCCATTCCTTTATTATGAAAAGAAAGGCTTATATCTTATAAGTCTTTCTTTTTTATCTAGTTATAGTATATCATATAATGCTGTAATTTCCAAATACTTGATAGAAATTTATTTTGATTCCTATTGCTCTTTATAATAATCTCTACTTTTTCTTACTTGCTCCCACATAATATGTATTTTTCTTATTCTTTCCTTTTCCTCTGGAGTATATTCTGTACTCTCGTCTAATGTTTTTAGAGCTTTTTCTTTTTGTATATCTGTTCTTGCACCAGCCAAACGCTTTGGAATTCCTAATAATGTTTGAACATCTCTGGTATATTTATTTTTTGTATGAAGCAATTCTCTTAAAATTCCTTTTTCTTCTAAATTAGGAAGTTCTTGCATAAGTTCAGTTAATTGTGATCTTTTTATTCTATTATCTTTTGTTATAAATCTGTCTTTATATTTTTCATATTCCTCTATTGTGAATACATATCCATTTGCTCCATACTTGTCTATTAATTGTTTTTCTTTTATTCCGTTTTCTTCAACTGTTTTTGTTTTCCATAATTGCTCTATCACAACAATACCATCTCTTACATTTGGCAATTGGAATGCTACATGTCCATCATCAAAAAGTGACATCTTAACATCTTCGTCTGATTCTATCCAAGCATTATATCTTTCTGCTGTATCAAATATATATCGATTTCTATCAGTAGATTTAATTGTATTCTCTTCTTTGTTGTCTGTATTTTTTTGTTTTCTCTTTGTCTTTTCTGAGCTGGCTGTATTTTTTAATCCTTTTATCCTTGCCATTAAATCTTGCCTTATGTTAGCAACTTCATGACTAGAAAATACTGTATTTACTAAGTGCAACTTTTGTCCTACTTCTATATCTGGTGCTTCCATTATCTCTTGAAAATCATGTAATATAATTCTTCTATCTTGATACAATTTTTTGATATCTTTTGGGAGTAATGTTTTGCTTTTTAATAAATCAATAATTTCCTCTTTTTCTCCCCAAAGTACTACTGTATCAATTGGAATTACCCCTAATTCATACAGTTCTCTCCTGTCTTTTGCACAAAATTCTCTTTTGGGTTGTCCTTTTTGAATATCTGTTTCTATTCTCTCTCCAAGTCTAATAATAAATTCATCTGCTCTTTCTACTCTATCATTTTCTGATAGTCCTTTTAACTGTAAAGTTTTATATAAAATAATATATTTTTTTAGTTCTTGATTATCTGGATTTTCTTCTTCTCTTATTTTCATGTAACTATCTATGATTTGTTGTTCTATATCTAAATTATCAAAAGAAATATTTTGTTGTTTTAATTGTTGTAATGTTTCTAAATCGACAACATCTTTTTGATACATATGCATAAGATTTTCTGGTTTTACTACTCCTTTAGAAGCCAGAACTGCATAAATTCTTTCAGATAATAATTTATATCTTAATAGTCCTTCTTGTTTTTGCTCTTCTGTTTTTTCTTCGCCTTCTTGTTTATCTTCTTTTAATGCTTCCAATAATGCTTTTCCTGCTGTTTCTAGTTCTTCTTCTGATTTTCCAGTTAAATATAATTCTTTATATAAATCCATATATTTCTTAATCGTTTCTTTTTCATATTGTTCATCTTTTTCATCAACTGTCATTAATTTATTAAACTGCTGTAAGATGAATTCAGGTGTTATTTTATCCTCTAAATGCAACATTTCTTTTACTTCATGAATAGCATGTAAACTAAGTTTTCTATTTTCATATAATTGTAAAATTGTTGTTTCATCTAATAATCCTACTTGTATCATTCTTTTTAGGTCTTCTATTATCATGTTTCCATTACCTTCTACTAAAACTTGTCTGATACGTTGCAATTGTTTTTTGGTAACATCTGATATTTGTTTATTTCCAAACATAATTAATTCAATCTGATTAGCAATAAAAGGACGTGACATATATCTTCCATCTATGTAATTTACCATTACTTTTTTTACGTCTTCTGTCGTATAGGTTTCTCCATCAAAAGTCACTTCTACTTCTTTATTTTTTATTATTTCATAATAATCTGCTAAATATTTTTCTGCACCTAAATACGCATCTTTTTCACGAATTTCATCCTTTTCTTCCCAAATCCCATCTGTAAAAATAAATTGTCCACTTTCTGAAGCTTTAATGATTTCTATACATGCTGTTAAACACATTTTATCCATGTCAATATATTTTTCAACGCCTTCAAAAGATTTTTTTGCAACAGGCTGAATTTTATCAGTTATATAATTCGTCGAATATTTATTTTGATTGCTCTTAAAATCTTTCATTAAATCATGTGATACAATTCCTTGTATTTCAGCATTTTCTAAAGCCGCATTAAGAATATCTCTTCCTAATTTTGGAACCATATATATATCTTCGTCTGACACGCTTTCATTTCCTATTAATACCGCAATTAATAATGCTTTATTTGGTAATGCATTAATTACTTTTTTTGCTTCTCTTTCCCTTTTTCTTTCACTCGGAAAAGAAATTTTGTCAACCAATTCTTTACTCTCAATAACTTGTACAAAATAGTCTTCTTGCCCTGGATATCTCATGACTCGAGAAACGATAATATTTTTACCTTTCAAAATATCTTCTGCCATCGTTTCCGTTCTTTCTAAAGCTTCTTCAATTGCTTTCTTATTTTTCATATATTCATTATGTAATGGATGATTTCTATCATTTAATGCATCTTTTCCATCTAAATATTTTTTTAAAGTAATTAAAAGTACCTTTCCTTTATCGATATCTTCTTCATTTTCTATTAAAAATCGCGTCACAATACTACGTTCATCAACATTTCTCTTTTTATTTCTGAGTAAAAATCTTACCATGGTGTCATTTGAATAATCACTTTGATTTTTACGTTTTTCACGTTTTTCAAATTCTTTATATTTTGAAAAAACTTCTTCTTTTTTTTCTGGTTTTATTACAAAAGTCAAGTCTTCTTTCAGAATTTGTAATCTACAATTTTTCTCCATTTCTGCAATTGATACTTCATCTAACTGTTTCATCTTTTCACCTCGTTATCTATTATATCATTTAGCTTTACATAAAGTCAATCATTCCTTGTTTACAAATGATTTCTTACTATACAATAAAAAGGAAGAGTTTAAAATCTCTCCCTTTTTAAAATTCATCTTCGCTTTCTACATAACCAATATATGGTAAATTTCTGTAATTTTGATTATAATCTAAACCATATCCTACAACAAATTTATCTTCTATTCTAAATCCTATATATTCTACCTCTAATTCTTTAGTTCTTCTTGATGGTTTACTAAGTAAAGTTGCAATCTTTAGACTATTTGGTCTTTTTAATTTAAAATACTCTTTCAAAAATGCTAAAGTTGTTCCTGTATCAATAATGTCTTCTACAATTAATACATCTTTTCCTTCAATACTATTTTTTATATCTTTTACAATCTTTACTTTTCCGGTCGTTTCTGTTCCCTCATAACTAGATACTTCTATAAATTCAAATTGTACTTTTGTTTTTAGTCTTTTGGCTAATTCTACCATAAATACAACTGAACCTTTTAAAATCCCAATTAAGATAATTTCTTTTCCTTCATATGCTTTGTCTATTTCTTTTGCCATTTCATCTAATCTTTTTTCAATTCTTGTTTCATTAATTAGTACATTCATATTGATTCCCCTTATTTCATATTTAGTTTTTTCATTACCTATTTTATTTATATTTATTGCCTTTGAATACTTGTATTATATATGAAATTACTTATATTTTCAATCCTTTTGACGTTTTTTGTTGTATTTTTTGCTAAAATTCACTTTTTTATTTCTCTTGTTTTATTTCTAAACAATCCACAGGGATATTGATTTCTTCTTTTGAAAATGGATTTTCATTGATATACAATTTGTTTTTTATTTTTTCCCTGAATAGCTCTTGTAAATCTGTATCTTTAGTTAATATCATGGCAATATTATCTTTATGAAGGTTGATTATCGCAATCGCTTCTTCAATATCTTCTTCAAATAAGACTTCCGTTTCAAAAAAATTATGAAAAGCGTAATCATAAATATTTTTACTTAGTTCTTCTAATTCATCATCTGCACAATAGATTATATAATTGTTGTATGGTATGTAAATATATTTTCCAAGATATTCTGCTTTATTCTGTGTAGCACCAATAATAATCGTTTTTATTCCTCTTTCAATAATTTCTTTTTTATCTACAATTTCTATACAATGTATCAATAATTTGGGAAGATGATTTTCTTTTAATATTTGATTTACCATATTTACTATAAAAGTATTAGTAGATAGCATGAATTCTCCTGTTTCTAGTAATAATTGTTTTTGATAGATAATGGCTTGGATGCATAAAATCCATGTTACATATGGATTGCCATAATAGCTTACCACTATTTTTTCTATTTGTGTATTTTCTTCTTCTATTATGGCAGTATGGTTATTTTTCTCCATCTCTATGTACTCATCAATTATTTGGAAAAATATATCTAAGTCTAGTTTCTTTTTCCACTTTTTGAAATCTATTTCTGTTGCTTGTTCAAAAAATTCTTTATCTTTTGTGATACTTTCTTTTATGTCATCTAACAATTTTATTTTCTTACTTTTTAGCGTATTTCCATACCCTATATCTTTATTTAAAAATTCTTGAAATTCTATATCCATATTTTTTACCTTTCATTATATTTATCATTTTCATCAATTAATTGCATTATATATAACTTGATTTATCTTTTCAATCCTTTTACTATTTTTTATTATATACGCTAAAGGCAAGTTATCCAAATGAGGATAACTTGCCTTTGCTTCATACAAATTGAGACACTTTACCAGCTAAAAGTGGGAAGATTGGATTTATTGGCTTGATTCCATTCCCCAATTTCCTTCGCTCAGGAATTCTTCACAATCTGCAGGATCTTCGCTTGATTCTTGTCCTAATGTTCCCCCTTTTCCGATAAGTTCTTCCAACGTCTGTTTTACATCTTCAGCCATGATTTCTTTCCTCCTTAATTTTTTTAGGCTATTTTATTTTGCACAAAGAAAAATAGGCTAAAGAATGCCTCAATTTATATGAGATGCTATTCGCACCTATTTTTCAATGTACCACAACCTCTTTTGGTTGCACGCTTAATATTATATCACCTCCTAAATAGTTTTTCAAATTTTATGTCATCTTTTTTTGGAGAAAATAAATTTTTTCCTTAGGACTTGCGTATTTTTTCATTTTAGTATAATATAATAAAAGTAAATTAAATGTATGCAAGAAAATTTTTAGAAAGGAGGATATTATTTAAATTTATATTTAGCGCCTGGACACTATGAAATAGTGTTGACGAGGTTCAGAGTTATCGAAAGATTCGGCGGATGCTCTGATGGCTTTCACTTATGGTCATGAGTATTGATTAAAGAGCAGTAGCAATACTGTAACAAAGGTCACTACATATAGGTTTTATTTGCATACCTTTAATTCCAACAATCTCTTTTTAATGAGAGATTATTTTACAAAAATAAATATTAAGCAATTTAGATATTGCATGAATGGAGGATTATATTATGTGTGGAATTGTAGGTTATATAGGAAAACAAAAAGCAAGTCCAATTTTAATTAATGGACTTTTAAGATTAGAATACAGAGGGTATGACTCTGCAGGTATTTCAACAATTGAGCCAGAAGGTTTGGTTGTTATGAAAGATAAAGGAAGAGTAAAAAATTTATATGATATAAAAGGAATTGATGATTTAAAAGGTACGATTGGTATTGCACATACCAGATGGGCAACACATGGAAAACCATCTAAGGAAAATGCACACCCTCATCAAGATAATGCAAAATCATTTAGTGTCGTTCATAATGGTATTATTGAAAATTATAATGAATTAAGAAAATTTTTAATGGATAATGGATATACATTTTATTCTGATACAGATACAGAAATTGTTCCAAATTTAATTCATTACTATTATGCAAAAGAGACAAAAGAAACAGGAAAAATGAAATTTTTAACAGCAGTAAAAAATGCTTGTAATGATTTAAAAGGAAGTTTTGCTTTGGAAATTATTTGTAAAGACTTCCCTGATAACATGATTGTTGTTAGAAAAGATAGTCCTTTAGTTATTGGAAAAGGAATTGAAGAAAATTATATTTCTTCAGATATTCCAGCTATCTTATCATTTACTAGAAACTTCTATCTTTTAAATGATTTAGAATATGTATTTTTATCAAGAGATTCTGCTGAATTTTATGATAAAGATTTAAATAAAATAGATAAAAAGACACAAAGTATTGAATGGGATGCTGCTAGTAGTGAAAAAAATGGTTATGAAGATTTTATGCTAAAAGAAATTCATGAGCAACCAACAGCAATTCGTGAAACGATTGGTGCTAAGTTTAGCCAAAATTCAAAATGTGAATTTGATGAATTGAAATTTACAAAAGAATATTTATCAAGTTTAAATAAAATTTACATTGTTGCTTGTGGTACAGCAATGCATGCTGGATTGGCAGGAAAAAATATTATTGAAAAACTTTGTAGAATTCCAACTGAAGTAGATATTGCTTCTGAATTTAGATATAGAGATCCATTAATCGATGATAAAACATTATGTATCTTTATTTCTCAATCAGGAGAAACAGCAGATACCATTGCTGCATTAAAATTATCAAAACAAAAAGGCGCAAAAACACTTGCTATTTCTAATGTTATTGGAAGTTCTATTACAAGAGAAGCAGATTATTCTATTTATACACATGCTGGACCAGAAATTGCAGTTGCTTCTACAAAAGCATATACTTCACAAGTTGTTTTGATTGTTATATTAGCTATTTACTTTGCAGAAATACTAGAAAAAAATTCTGAAATGTTATATGAATTAAAAAAAGAGATTTTAGACTTACCAAGAAAAATTGAAGAATGTTTAAAATTAGAAGATGTTGTTAAACAATTTTCAAAAAGAATTTATCAAGAAAAAGATATTTTCTTTATTGGTAGAGGTATCGATGAAACGGTTGCTAAAGAAGGTTCTTTAAAGCTAAAAGAAATTTCCTATATTCATTCAGAAAGTTATGCAGCAGGTGAATTAAAACATGGACCAATTGCTTTAATCGAAAAAGATGTAACCGTTGTAGGCATTATGACAGAACCTACTTTGGTTGAAAAAACGGTTAGCAATCTTCAAGAAGTCATCACTCGTGGAGCAAAAACATTGATTATCACCAGCCAAAAAATTGATGAATCTATGTTTGATACTGTACTAGAAATTCCTGAGACTAGTCCATATATTTCACCAATCTTATCAATTATTCCTTTACAGTTATTATCATACTATATTTCAAAGGAAAAAGGATTAGATGTTGATAAACCAAGAAACTTAGCAAAATCTGTTACAGTTGAATAAATTAAGAAAAGTATATTTTTAAATAGCTAAAAAGACAAAATCAAAAAATTGGTTTTGTCTTTTTATTTTTTCCGACTTAAAGATCTATTATTTTCAAAACTTCTTTAAAACTTTCTCCATTTGTTAATACAATGTCAAAAGTTTTGTTATATTTTTCCAGATTCTTTTCTATATCTTTATCTAGAAATCCTATTGTTACAGTATGATTTAACTTTTCTTTTGATACCATGTTAATATCATCTGTTATATCTCCTAGTAATATAGTATACCTTTTATCGTTTATAAATTCGTTTAACTCTTTGGAAAACTCTATTTTGTTTTTATTATATGGAGTCACATTTGTAACATCGTTTTCTTTTTTGCCATTCATATCTAAATAATTAGCATATATGTAAATATTATCGTAATATGCATGATTTTGTTTTAAATATTCTTCTATTACATTTTTTATACTACTAGATATAATGATAACTGGAATATTGTTTTCATGCATCTTTCTAAAAAATTCTTTTGCACTACCACGCAATGTTAATTCTGTTTTTTCTACCGCTTTTTCTAATATATCTTTATTAAATTGACATTCTCTTAATAAATCCATATATGCCATAAATCTTTGTTCAAAAGCCTTTTGTTTTGCTTCATTGCTCTCATTTTCACTTAATTCTGTTTCATCATGTATTTCTGCATATTTTTGTTTAAATTCTTTTCCCAATAATTCTGAATAGTATAATACTCTCCATGCACTAAAACTTTTAGCTTCTGTTATAGTTCTGTCAAAATCAATGACTACATAAAAATTATCTCTATTTAATTTTATATCATTTAATTTATCTTTATGATTTATATATTTCATTATTTTGTTCTCCTTATTGTTTCTCATATATCCTCATTCTATCAGAATTTTTGACATAATTCAATATTAGTAATATTTTTATCTTACATTATCCTATTAATAATTTTACAATAATTAAGCAAACTGCGCCTGGTAATCCTAGTAATCCTATGATAATGCTATTGACAATATTTAAACCTATATGAAATCCAAAATTAGCACCTATTAAATTAATCACATATATAACAAGTCCACCAAATATTGAATTGATAATAAGTTTTAATATTTTTTTAAGTGGGACAATAAAAATTCTTCCAATGATAAATATAAAACAGATACAAGCTAAATATGTAACTATATTTAAATTCATTTTCTACCTCCAATTGATAACATATTATCTCTTACTCATTATTATGCTATCCATTGGACAAATAGACCTATCCGACTTCTTCATCACTAGAAAGTCTATATTTGATATCATTAATCATATCAACCGTAATTCCCTTCATTTTTGCTATTTTGATTAAGTAATTTAATTTTGCCTGGTTTGCTTTCATTTCGTAGATATAATAATCCACTAAATCATCTTGTGCATATTCAAAATTTTTATCTACATTTTTTAGCTCTCTTCTTGTATTTATAATATTTTTAATCAGTTCAATTTCTCTTTCCTTTTCCTCTATGTTTTTTATTTCGCTTTCTTTCATATATCCATCTTCCATAATATTCCTCCTTGCCTTTTGCCATAATAGTATATTCCATTATCTTGCTTTTTATACTATCATTTTCTCTAATTAGGTGTGCCAAAGGGGACGGGTTAAAATGGCACACTTTTTAAATTTTAAAGTAAATTATTTAATATGATATATAGTATAAATAAAAGTGTGCCATTTTAACCCGTCCCCTTTGGCACACCCAATTGGTCATCTCAAAAATTAAATAAATTTAGCTAAAAGTCTTGTTTTTTTCGCTATTTTGTAGGATAATATATATGTATGATTATAAATTTTGAAAGGATTTTTTAGATGAAGCTGATCGATAAATTTTTAAAGAAATTAAATATCAATAGAAATACATTTGCAACTTATATTTTAACGTTAGTAACTGTATATTTAGCAGTAGATAGGCTCGTAGAAATGCTTTTCATGATATTTACAGGCGTATCCTATTCTTATTGGGGACCTATACAATATACATTAGCTTTGGCATGTCCAATTTTTGCGTTTCTATTTTCAGGGAAATCCGAATTTGCTACTTCTAACATGAAAAAAGTTGTTATATTTTATGTATATGCTGTTGGTCTATATATTATAGCTGTTTCTATGTTCACCCAATGGTTAAATATGGGAGCTTGGTTATTATTATTATCTGTACCTGATTATGTAGAATTGATTACAAATTTTTCTGATATTGTAAAACCTGCTTTTATTAGTATTTCACTTTATTTACCACTTGTTACCATATTCCCAGTATTTAAATGGTTATATATGGGCATTAATGATAACTTAGATCAAATTCGTTCTATTTGGGACTATCCTGGTATTGATTTGTCAGATCCTAAAAAAGATAGAGGTATTTACACTTGTGAAGTATTTTTATGTACAGACCATGATTACGGAACAGTTATTACGATTCCAGAAGTTTCTAGATATTCATCTTTATTTGTATGCGGTGGCTCTGGAACAGGAAAAACATCTTTAGTTTTCGAACCAATGATTGCTAGAGATATTGAGAAAAAATTCTTTTTTAGAGAAGTTTCAAAGGAAATGGGATTTACCGCTTTAAAGACAGGTATTGCTCATTTAAAAAGACCATATGATAATGACTATTTAAATCAAAACTTTAAATTAGAAATGCTAGCACCTAATGAAGGAAAAGAAGCTGTTTTTAACGGCTATATGAAAAAAATGATTTTAGGACCATTAGATGGAGAAAATGTATATAGAAATTTAGGATTAGAAATCATGTCACCAGATTATGAAATCATTGAACACATGACACAAGTTTGTGAAAACTATGGATTTAAATACAATATGATTGATCCATCAAATCCTAATTCAATGGGATTAAATCCTTTTGTATATGATGAACCTTCAAAAATAGCAGTTACAATCTCTTCTGCTTTAAAATCTATGTATAACAATGCACATGAAGAAATAGAAGATGCCTATAGAGAAGACTTCATCATTCAAGCAATCGAAAATTTAGCTATTTTACTAAAAGAAATGTATCCTAGAATGAATGAAGGTGCTCTTCCTAATATGGAAGATATGCTAAAAATGTTCACCAATTTTGAGTTGATTGAAAAAATGTGTGAAATATTAGCACATGATGAAGAATTAAAAGAAAAATACTCTGTACAGCTTGCATATTTTAGAAAATGCTTCTATAAAGATGGGCCTGCTAAAGCACAAACTGAAAAAGACATTTATGCAGCTGTTACACAATTAGATAATCTTTTAAGATTGCCAGGTGTTAAATCTATCTTATGTAATCGATTTAATAATATTGATTTTGATAAAGCACTCGCAAATGGAGAAATTACCTTTGTATGTACAAGACGTGGTGATTTAGGTTCTTCAACACATCAAGCTTTTGGATTATTCTTCTTAATTTCAATGCAAAATGCTGTTTTAAGAAGACCTGGCGGAGAAAATTCAAGGATTCCTAATTTTCTATATATTGATGAGTTCCCAGACTTTATTTGTAAAGCAACAGAAGCTATGTTTACTATGTATAGAAAATATCGTGTAGGAACAATCATCTCTGCACAAAACTTAGCACAATTAGAAACTCCAAAATCTAGAGAAAATTATAGAAATACGATTTTATCAAACTGTGCAAACAAAGTATTTACAGGAAATGCGGAAATAAGTGAATTACAATGGTGGTGTGAAGAATTTGGTCAACATAGAGAATGGACTTACAAAGTTGATTTTGACACTGAAAAGACACAATATGCGCCTAAATATGGTGATGCAAAATGGGCATATGTTTATTATTTCACACCTGGTAAATTACAATCAATGCTAACCAATACAATGGCTGCATTTAAAGTAAAAGGTCTTAACGGAAAGCCAATAGTTGGACCAGGTAGATTTAAATACTTAGAGTCAAAATATAAAGAAAAGCAAAAAATAAAAACTTTTGATTTTGGTAAATATTCTGATGGTGTTACAACTGCAACAGAAGATGATACATCTACTAAAAAGAAATTTGATTTAAAAAATCTAGATTTCAAAGATGAAAGAGATGAAATCAACCCAGTGCAAACAGATACCACAGATTCCAAATATTTCTTTGATAATGATGATGCTGTCGTTATTAATTTCAAAAGAAATGAAAAGAAATAAAAAAACAAATATTAAAAAGACTTACGATTAAATCCATTTCGTAAGTCTTTATTGTTGTATTGTATAAAAGCCATCTTCTTTTCCTGACTTTTATAAAATTGGTAGAATATACAATAAAGGATAAGTTTCTTATATTGTCAAACCAATCAATTCCAATATGATTCCAGATATAACACCTATTGCATATAATAAAACAGTAATTTTAATATTTTCTTTGATACCTTTATTCATTCTAAACAGTACTGCTAGTCCTACACCTGCACCAACTAATAAACCTGCTATCATTGTACCAACAGATATAATATTTTCTAAATACATCTGTGTAATAATAACTGAAGAAGCACAATTTGGAATTAAACCAATAATTCCAGATATAACTGGTCCTAATATTGGTCTATCTAACATAAATCCTGCTATTGTTTCTTCTCCTATAAAATGAATTGCTAAATTAATAACAAATGTTATAATAAGGATAAATAAAAATATGTTAACTGTGTGTTTTAATGCAGATTTCCATATTCCATGTTCACAATGGCAATGTTCTTTTTCACATAAATCAATGATTTTTTCTTGTCCATCTTTCCCTTTATTTTTTAATCGTATAACAGTATCAATTAAAAAGCCTGCTATCATACCTATAACTAATTTAATTCCTAATATTTTTATAATAACATCAATAGCCACTCCTTCTGATAAGAATATTGGTAACATTTCATCAGAAGTAGATAAATAAACAGCAATTAATGTGCCTAATGTGATTACCCTTGCAGCATATAAATTAGTTGCAGAAACAGAAAATCCACATTGAGGAACAATACCAAGTAATGCTCCAAAAAATGGTCCAAATTTTCCTGATTTTTTTATCGTTTCCTTTGTTTTTTCTTTTGTTTTATGTTCTATGTATTCCATCAATAAATATGTAAGAAATAAAAAAGGAATTAATCTTACACTATCTTCAATTGTATGTTCTAATATTTCTAACATTTTCTCCTCCTTTTTGTATGATATATATTACCATAAATTTGCCAGAATTTCAACTGAAAAAAGGGACAATTGTCCCTATCTTCTTCTATATCTCCCACAAATACATCCTGTTCTTCCATTGTTTGTAGTATTAGGAACTACTCTTATTCTAGTCATAATTTCATCATTATTATCATTATTGCAACAATACTCTCTTCCATTATTACTACTAATCGTAAGTAAATTATTGGTATTTCCATTTGCACAACTGCTATTGATTGTCAGTAAATCACCATTTTCGTTATTTTGACAACAACTGCTTATCGTTAATAAATCATTTCCATTATAATTATAACGTTGATTTCTTCTACTGTTGTTTTCATCACAATGTTTATTCTTAAAAAATCTACATATTAAACAACCAATCAATGCTGTCATATAACTTATAAATGTATATACTAATGTTGCTGCCAAAATCATTAAATTGCCTATAATAAATGTAATGATAAGTCCTATTGCAAATATAATACCTGCAACTAATGCTGGACATTTGAGTATCTTTTGTAACGCTATAGAAAATATAATAACAGCCAATGGTATTGCAAAAAATATAAGTAAAATTATATTCATATTCCTTCTCCTTTTTTCTTTTTTTACTATATTTTATGCATAATCTAATGACTTTGTTCATATTATGAACATCCTTTATTTCTCATATTCCACATCAACTAAGTATAAACCTTGTGGTGGTAATGTTTTTCCTGCATTTTCTCTCTTTTTAGATTGTATAATTGTCTGTATTGCAGTTGGTTCCATTTTCCCTAATCCTACCTCTACAAGGGTTCCTGAAATAATTCTTACCATGTTATATAAAAAGCCATTGCCTGTTAATTCTATGTAAATTCTTTCATTTCCTGCATCTATTACATCGGCTTTATAGATTGTTCGTACACTGCTTTTACTACTTGTTCCACTTGCTTTAAATGCTTTAAAATCATGTTCTCCTTCAAAATATTTTATAGCTTTTTGCATCTTACATATATCTAATTTCATTGGTATATGTGTTTCTAAATTTCTATAAATTGCTGTTCCATATTTTGAATTATTGATAATATATCGATATGTTTTTCTTTTACAATTTAATCGACTATGAAATCTTTCTTCTACTTCTTCTGCTGATTTTATAAGAATGGACTTTTTCAAGTTAGAATTCAAAGCTATTGGAATTTTTTCAATTGGTATATTAGAATTCGTCTTAAAGTTCGCTACTTGTCCAAGTGCATGAACTCCAGCATCTGTTCTACCAGATGCCGTTAAATCTACTTCTTCTCCTGTAATTTGTTTAATTGCCTTTTCAATTTCTCCTTGAATATTTAATTTAGTCGGCTGTTTTTGCCATCCATTAAAATCTTTTCCATCATATTCAATAACTAATTTAATATTTCTCATAATTTGATTTCCTCTTTTAATTATATTTACTTTTTTGATTTTATTGAAATTAATTAAAAAACATTCCATAATATTTGTTTAAACACTAACCAATAAAAGTCGCTATATATGCGACTTTTATTCTTTCTTTTCTTCTTGTTTTGCTTTTTCTTCTTGTTTTTCCTTACGCAATTTTTCTCTGATTTCTCTTAATTTCATTCTTCTTTCTTTTTTCTCTACTGCAAATCTTTTTGTCACTACATTTGTAATTAATATTTTTTTCAATGCATCTTCACTAACATCTGCGATTAATGTTCCATCTTTTGCAATAGAAATTTTTCCTGTTTCTTCAGATACCACCACTACAATACTGTCAGATTCTTTAGATATACCTATTGCAGCTCTATGTCTAGTTCCTAATTCTTTGGCAATATCATTATCATCAGCAAGTGGTAATACACAAGCTGATGCTGCAATTTTATTTCCAGAAATAATAACTGCACCATCATGTAATGGAGTCTTTGGTTCAAAGATATTAACCAATAATTGAGGAGATACATCTGCATTCATTGGTATTCCAGTAGCTATAACATCTTGTATTTTTATATCCCTTTCTATAACAATTAAAGCACCTATTTTATTTTTAGATAATTCTACTGTTGCAATAGCAATTTTATAAATATCTTCTTTTGTTTTGGTTGCTAAATCTTTATCAATTCCAAAAAATTTAGTAAATTTATTAGTTCCTAATTGTTCTAAACCTCTTCTTAACTCTGGTTGGAATATAACAATTATCGCAATTACTCCTAGGTTCATGATACCTGTTAAAATCCAATTTAAAATTTGTAAGTTAAATAATCCACTCAGCCAAGTAATCACAATTAATAGTACAATTCCCTTTATTAATTGCCATGCTCTAGAACCTTTTACAATTTTTAAAAAACAATATATTAAAAAGATAACAATTGCCAAATCAATCATTAGTGTAATTAATTCAAATGGATTTTCTTGTAATGATTTGATATATCCAATTATATTATCTGTATAAAAATTTTCCCAATTCATTCCAAAATCGATTATCATATTTTTACCTCTTTTATTATATCATTAGTGAATACATTAATGTTGAAGCTGTTGCTATTACCATTAATAATGCTAAAATACCAGCCATTACTTTTACAAAGATTTGTCCTTTATCATATTTCTTCACTTTTTTTATTTTGTCTTGTTGTTTTTTTTCTTTTTTCATGTTCATCTTCCTTTCTAAATTATATATATTAGCATAAACATTTTCTAATTTTTGAAAATATTATTCCAAATTTCAGATTTTATTATATCACATTTTACATAATATATCAATCAATCTAATCATAAAAATATTACGAGTATGACTCAACTATATTATTGCATGATGTTTAATATCATTTTAGGTTTTTCCATCTCTTTTTCTTCTATTTTTATTACTGCTAAGAGTCTATTTTTTGCTTCTTCTAGCTTTTCTTTTGAATTTGCATATATAGTGACTAATCGTTCTTCTTTTTCTACTCTTTCTGAAACCTTTTTGTTTAATATAATCCCCACTGCATTATCAATATTATCTTCTTTTCTAATTCTTCCTGCTCCTAAGTCACATACAATTTTCCCAATTTTTTTTGCTTCCATTCTTTGTATATATCCACTTTTTGGACTATATACTGGCTCTATATACTTGGCCTTTGGGAATTGGTTAACATCTTTTATATATGAAACTTCTCCCCCTTGATTTTCTACTAATTGTATGAATTTTTCATAGGCCTTTCCGTTTTCTATATTTTCTAATAGTTTTTTCTTGTTTTCTTCTATATTTTCTCCCTTTCCTGCAAGTTTTATCATATAAGCACCTAATTCTAATACGACTTCTTTTACATCTTCTGGCATATCACCTTTTAAAGATTGAATAGCCTCTATAACTTCCAAAGAATTTCCTACTGCATATCCCAATGGTTCATCCATATTTGTCAGTACACATATCGTTTCTTTATTGGCTAATTTTCCAATTTCAATCATCTCTTCTGCCAATTCTTCTGCTTTCTCTTCTGATTTCATAAAAGCTCCTGAACCGCAAGTAACGTCTAGTACAATTTTTTGTGCCCCACTTGCAATTTTTTTGCTCATAATACTAGAAGCAATTAATGGAATACTTTCCACGCAAGAAATACTATCTCTTAAACTATATATTTTTTTATCTGCTGGTGCTAAATTTAATGTCTGTGAAATCATACTGATTCCTATTTTTTCCACATTTTGTACAAAATTGTGAATATTGATACCTGTTTGATATCCTGGTATAGATTCTAATTTGTCAACGGTTCCCCCCGTGAACCCTAATCCTCTTCCAGACATTTTAGCTACTGGTACACCTAAAGATGCTACTAATGGTAATAGGATTAAAGATACTTTGTCTCCTACACCTCCTGTTGAATGCTTATCAACAATCACTTCATTCAATCTTGACAAATCTAGTTTTTCTCCTGAATTTGCCATTGCAATTGTTAAATCTGTTGTCTCTTGTTTTGTCATTCCATTTAAATAAACTGCCATAATTAATGCAGCAGCTTGATAATCTGCTATTTGATCATGTGTATATCCTTCTATAAAATAGGTTATTTCTTCTTTTGTTAATTCTTTTTTATCTCTCTTTTTTTCTATAATTTCTAGAATATTCACCTTTTTTCACTCCTTTTATATGTGAATACTTGATATAATACCTTTTCTTTTTTTAGTTAGTTCCTGATACAAAATGTTTAATAAATGTTTTCCTATGTATTGGACATGGTCCATATTCCTTTAATGCTGCTATATGTTTAGCTGTTCCATATCCTTTATGATTGATAAAGCCATATTGTGGATAAATTTCATCCCATTCTCGCATAATTCTATCCCTTGTTACTTTTGCAATGATAGATGCAGCTGCTATGTTATAACATTTAGCATCCCCTTTAATTATTGAATCATATGGAATTCCTTTTGTATTGATATGTGTTAATGCATCTACTAATATCAAATTTGGTTTTACATCTAACTCTTCTACAACTTTTGTAACACCTTGTTTTGTAGCATTTAAAATATTCATATCATCTATGACATCTTGTCCAATAATAGCAACTGAATAACTAATAGCCTCTTCTAAAATTACATCATATAATTTTTCTCTCTTTTTCTCTGATACTTTTTTAGAATCATTTACGCCTTCTATCATAGAATCTTTTGGCATAATAACACCTGCAACGACAACAGGACCAGCTAGTGGTCCTCTTCCTGCTTCATCTATTCCGCAAATATATTCAAATCCCTTATCATAAAGTTCTTTTTCCATACTTTTCAAATTGGTTAATCTTTCTAGTTCTTTTTCTTTTATTGGTTCCACACTTCTTTCCTTAGTTTTCTTATCCATTTCTTTTTATCATCTATACTTTACTTAAAGTTCTATTTGTTCTATATCTGTTAAAGAATGTTTTCCTTGATATCCCATTGTATGATAAATCTCTACTGCTGTATCATTTATATTATATACAATAACATACCATCCTTCTTCATCATTAGATTCTACATCATTAATTCCCATTTTCCCTAAATTTTCTGTTGTCAATTTATATACATTTTCATTGTCGATATCTTGTTGGCTAATACCAATATTTAATAATTCATCTACAATACTATCACCAGAAGTCACTAACGTTCCTTTATCTTCACCATTTAATTCACTTTGTGCTTTTGCTTTCATTTCAGCAGTAGCATTTTCTGGGTCTATTCCTAAATCAAAGCTTGCTTTTTCTACAAATTCTCTTGCTTTTGTCTCAATTAATAACATATTGGTTTTTAACCCTTCTAAATTCGCTTTTTGAATAGACTCTTTTCCTGTATAAATGGTTATCGCTGCTAAGATTATTAAAACAATGATTGTGATTGATAATACAACTAGTGTAATACCATTTTGATTATTTTTCTTCATTTTGATTTTTCTCCTATTATTCTAAAATTTGTACATAGAAATCTTTGATTTCATTATGCTTGTTTTTTTTATATTATATATTTTTATCTACTTTTTTTCAATAAAATTTTATGGAAAATCTTTTTTATTTTTTATAGATTTTGTATAATAGGCTTATAAAAATCCTATTTTCTTCACATAAAATTCACAAATATATTGTATGATATGTTCAGAATAGGTTAATATATATAATTTAGGAGGTAATATATATGGAAAATAATCATCAAGAAAATGAAACAAACCATTCAAAATTCAAAACTGTTTCCAATCCAGGTAATTATAATGCTGTTTATGAATTGGAAGATAAACCTAAAAAGAAATCAAACTTCGGAAGAAATGTGGTATTACCATTTTTTAGTGGAGTAGTTGGTTGTGCAGTTGTGCTAGGTACCTGTTTTGGAGTTCCAACTATTAGAAATCAAATAATGGGTACTACAAATTCTGATAGTTCTAATACTTCTAATACACAAGCATCAGGATATGTTGACCAAGTTTCTTTATCAAATTATTCTGATACGGCTGTATATGCAGCTAATAAAATTTTGCCATCAATTGTTGGTATCCAAATTGAATATAATGTCACATCTATGTTCTCAATTTTTGGGGGTAATCAATCTTCAACTGCTACTGCCACAGGCTCAGGTATTATTATCAGTGATGATGGATATATTTTAACAAATAATCATGTTGTTTCTTCTAGTGAAGCAGAAGCATATTATCAAGTATCTGAGGCTACCAAAATCACAGTTACACTATTTAATGATGAGAAACAATATGATGCCAAAATTATTGGTACTGATGAAGAAACAGACTTAGCTGTTATAAAAATTGATGCAACTGGATTAACTAAAGCAGAATTTGCCGATTCTGATTCTATTAAAGTAGGGGAATTTGCTATGGCTGTTGGTAGTCCTTTAGGGCTACAAAGTACTATTACTTGTGGTGTTGTTAGTGCTGTTAATAGAGAAGTTACGGATTCAGATGGTAAAACTTATACATTAATTCAAACAGATGCTGCTATTAATGCTGGTAATAGTGGTGGTGCTTTAGTAAATAGTGAAGGAAAAGTAATTGGTGTTAATACTTTAAAATTAACAGGTGATGATGTTGAAGGTATGGGATTTGCTATTCCAATTAATTCAACAACAGATATTACTTCTCAATTAATTGAATATAGCAAAGTTAGAAGACCATATATTGGTGTTACTGGAATGGATTTAGATGCTGAAACTGCTAAAAAGAACCATTTAGTTGAAGGTATTTATGTAAAAGATGTTGAAACATTTTCTGCTGCTGAAAAAGGTGGTATAAAAATTGGTGATGTCATTATAAAAGCTGATGGAAAAAATATTAAAACAATGGATGAACTAAATGAAATTAAAAATTCACACAGCATTGGTGATGAAATGACAATTACTATTAATAGAGATGGTGAAGAAAAAGATTTAACCCTTACATTAGGTGAACAACCTTAAGAAAATAATTACTACTTCTTCACTTACAGTTCACAAAATGGACAAATTTACAATTTATAATACAATTATCATCAGTAATAGATTACTGATTGAAATAAAAAAACATCCCCTTTTATTTTCAAAAGAGAGAAACCTTTTGGTTTCTCTTTTTTTTAGGGACATGCCAAATCGTTCCAAAATGATACCAAAAAGGACAGGTCTATCACCTACTCACTCAAGGGAGCTTGTGTTTGTATAAAAAAATGAATCAATTTTGCGTATCTAAATTTGAATATAGAAGTTCTTAAAGAAAAAGATGTATGAATTGCACGGTACTCTCGTTACGAGAGGGTATGAGTGCATGAATACATCTTTTTCTTTTAGAATTCTATGAAAATTTAGCTTATACAAAATTGTGAATGACTTTATACAAACACAAGCTCCCTTGAGTGAGTAGGTGATAGACCTGTCCCTTTTGGTATCATTTTGGAACGATTTGACACGTCCCTAACGTTTCATACAATTACTAAATCCATTTCACTTGTAAAATGCTCATTTCCATAAGCATATATAATATAAATATTCCCATCTTTTATAAAAAATTCTTGTGTATTCTTTATTTGGTACATTTCGTCTTCTGGGTTTCTTTCAAAAATTTCATATCCTAAACTTTTTAAATCTTCTACTCTTCTATATTCTGTTTCTATTTCTTTATCTATCTTATTTTGTATTTCATCTAAATTTAATTGTTTTTGATAAATCATTTCTTCCAAAGTGATTTCTTTGTGATTTTTTAAATCATAATTAAATGTTTGAATTATCAATCTCTGTGCATTAGAACCTTCTTTTAAACTAGTTCTGATTACTAGAGATAATATATCATCTTCTATGGTTGCTTCATATTGGAGTGAATAAATTGTATTTTTATTTTCTGTTTGTAATATCTTTTCTGCTTTTTTTTCATATGTTTCTTTAATTTCTTCATTATATTTTGCTATCATTTCATTATCAATATTAATATATGGTATATTTAAATTCATATCATAGCTATTTTTCTTATTTTCATTTTTTGTATAATATGTATATACTATTTCTTGTTCTTTATCTATTTTTTCTATTGTAATATCTGTTTCATATTCTTCCAATTGATTTTGAAATATATTTTCAAAATTAGAAATTAATGCCTGATAGTCTTCTTCTTCCTGTGTTATAGTTGAACCACCAATCGTGATTAATCTATCTAATTCATCACTTCCATAATATATAGAAAAACCAACAATAATAATTGCTATAATACAAGTAATTATTGAAATTGTATATATGATAACAGATTTTACATTCGTTTTTGGTTTTTTTGGTAAATTAAGATTCATCTGTATACCTCTCGTATAATTATTTTGAATGATTATATCACTTTTATCAAGATACTTCAATATTTCTAATCCTTTTTATTGACTATTCGTGTAATTTGGGGTATGATATATATTGTATATTTATATAGAAATGAGGAATTTAAAGTATGTTATGTTCAGAATGTAATAAAAACCCAGCTATCCTTTTTTATAAAAAAATTGAAAATGGAAAAGAATCTTTGGAAGGATATTGCTATGATTGTGCAAAAGCAAAAGGTATTAATCCTAACGAAGTATTATATAAACAAAATGAAATTTTATCAAAAGATAATGTTAACTTAAATGATATGACAAAACAATTTGAAACCATTTTTAAAGACTTAGCTGAAAACATTAATTTAGAAGACATTGAAAATATTGATGGTGCTATCACTTTTGAAAATAATGTTGATGATAATAGCGATGGATCTGGTAAAGTATCAGGTGCAGCTATCCCATTAAGTTCGTTATTTTCTAATATGTTTGGAAATTCAAATAATAACAATAATAGTGAACAAGAATTGAATAATGGTAGAAAAAAAGTAAAAGTAGAAAAAAAGAAAAATACAAAACAAAATAAGAGAAAAAAATTTTTAGATACTTATGGTACAAATCTAACAGCAAAAGCAAAAAACAATGAGTTAGATATTGTTATTGGAAGAGATAATGAAATTAAAAGAATCATTCAAATCTTAAATAGACGTTCAAAAAACAATCCTTGTTTAATTGGTGAACCAGGTGTTGGTAAAACAGCAATTGCTCAAGGACTAGCCATTCGAATTGCAAATCAAAATGTACCTGCGAAATTATTAAATAAAGAAGTATATCTTTTAGATATGACAGCTGTTATTGCAGGAACACAATTTAGAGGACAATTTGAGTCTAGAATGAAAGGAATCATTGATGAATGTAAAGAATATGGAAATATCATTCTAGTGATTGATGAAATCCATAATATCATTGGTGCTGGTGATGGTGAACATTCTATGAATGCTGCTAACATCTTAAAACCAGCCCTTTCAAATGGTGAAATCCAATTAATTGGTACAACTACTTTAAAAGAATATAGAAAATATATTGAAAAAGACTCTGCTTTAGAAAGAAGATTCCAACAAGTTTTAGTAGAAGAGCCAAATATTGATGATTCTATCGGTATTTTGGAAGGTATCAAAAAATATTATGAAGAATATCATAAAGTCAAAATTTCTCTAGATGTCATTAAACAAGCTGTTATCATGTCTGAAAAATACATTCATGATAGATTTTTGCCAGATAAAGCTATCGACATTTTAGATGAAGCCTGTTCAAGAATTAACCTAGAGAATAAAGAATTATTTACTTTGGAAAAATTAAAACAAGAATTAGAACAAGTACAAGCTGAAAAAGAAGAAGTGATTGCTGCTGACTCTACTGAAGATTACCAAAAAGCAGCTGATTTAAAAACACGTGAATGTCAATTAATTGAACAAATTGATAAATTAAATGAAACCTTAAAACCTAGACAATTAACCGTTCAAGATATTGCTAATGTCATTGAAAGCTGGACAAAAATACCTGTTCAAAAAATTACAGAAGCAGAAACACAAAAATTATTAAATTTAGAAACCAATCTTCATAAAAGAATTATCGGCCAAGATGAAGCTGTCAGTGCTGTTGCAAGAGCTATTCGTAGAAATAGAGCAGGTTTAAAATCAACCAAAAGACCACCTTCATTTATCTTTGTTGGTCCTACTGGTGTTGGTAAAACAGAACTTGCGAAAAGTTTAGCTTATGAAATGTTTGGATCAGAAGATTCTATTATTAGAATTGACATGTCAGAATATATGGAGAGTCATTCTACTTCTAAATTAATTGGTGCCCCTCCAGGATATGTTGGTTATGATGATGCAGGACAATTAACAGATAAGGTAAAAAGAAAACCATATTCTATTATTTTATTAGATGAAATTGAAAAAGCACATCCAGATGTATTTAATATTTTATTACAAGTATTAGATGATGGGATTTTAACAGATAGCCAAGGAAATTCTGTTAGTTTCTCTAATACCATTATCATTATGACATCTAATGCAGGTTCTAATTTAAATAATAATTCTATTGGTTTTGGAAATTCTATGATAAATAAAAACAAAATCATGGACAGTTTAAAAGATGTGTTTAGACCTGAATTCTTAAATAGAGTTGATGAAATTGTAACTTTTGATCCATTAACAAATGAACAGTTATTACAAATCGTTGATCTAATGTTAAATGATACAAAAAAAGCCTTATCAGATAAAGATATCAAAATGAATATGACAAAATCTGCTAAGAACTATATCTTAGAAAAAGGAACAGATATTAAATTTGGTGCTAGACCATTAAGAAGAGCTATCCAAAGATATGTGGAAGATGAATTGTCTGAAATGATTTTAAGACAACAACTATTAGATGGCCAAACTGTCAATATTGATTTTGTCGATGGAAATTTGAAATTTGAAGTAAAATAGGAGATTTTTATGTTAAAACATGTACCAAATGCACTAACCATTATTCGATTTTTATTGATACCATTTATTGTAATAAATATTTTTAATGGAAATTATATATTAGCTTTCATATTCTTCACAGTATCTGGTGTCACAGATATTGCAGATGGATGTATTGCAAGAAAATTTAATTTAATATCTAACTTCGGAAAATTAATGGATCCTTTGGCAGATAAATTAACACAAATTGCAACACTTGCTTCTTTAACTTTAATCCATATTATTCCTATTTGGATATTAGCAGTTGTATTATTAAAAGAATTAATTATGATTGCAGGTGCTTCTTTCCTTTATGGTAAAGATGTTGTTGTATATAGCAAATGGTATGGAAAATTGGCAACTGTCCTTTTCTATTTTGCTATTGTATGTTCATTATTAATTAATCAATTTGATTTACCATCTATATGGTCTAACTTGGATTTGTGGTTATTCTATTTAGCTTTATTTACTACTGTATTTTCTTTAGTTATGTATGTAAAAGATGTTTATAAAAAAGGATTTATTGATAAAGAAGATTTAAAAAAAGAAGTTACCATTGATAAAAAAGAAAGAAAACATAAATAAATTGTAAAAGAAGGAAGATTTCCTCAACAATTGGAAATCTTCCTTCTTTTATGAGAAGCATTATTCGTTTTCCTTCATGCGCAGTATATGTATGATAGCTGCTACTACACACACTAATATAATTACTATGTGTACAGAAACATTTTCCTGCCCCTGTCCAAGAGCAGCAGTACCTCCGATAATACCGCCTAGAACCAAAGTAATAACTTCATTTTTTTTGTTTCTCATTTTATTTTTACCTCCTTGTACTACTCGGAGGCATACCCTCCGAGATTTCTTTCCCTTTGGGTACAGCATAACGCTACCTTTATTATACCACATTTACATAATTTTTTCAAAATTTATTCATAGTCTTCAATTAATTGATTTAATTCTACCCTTCCATTTGCTTCAATACCATTTTGCAATTCAATTCTATCTGTTTCTGTTAAAAATTCTGTTGCAATATCTGTTTCTTCTACTAGTTCTTCTGTATCTCCTGTTTTTAGATATACAACCACTTTTCCATCTTTTTCTCTTAAGATATAATGTTCTCCACATTCACTATCAAATTCTCTATATAATATAATTTGATTTCGTGAGAACTCCTCAATTGTCCACCCTTCATATTGTTGTTGTAAATCCTCTTCCGTCTTATTTACTAATTCAGTTGGTACACTAGAATATTGTTCAATCGTATGTCCACAATCATTGTAATGTCTTCTAAATACAATAGAACAGTTGGGAGATATTTTTTCTCCTTCTGAGCTTGTCTCCTCTACTAGTGTATTACTTTCTACCATTTCTTCATATTCATCTGTACATTCATCATAAATTTCTTCTTGATTTTGTTCTGCAATTTGTGTTTCTGTTTTTTTCTGGTCTGAAAATTTTTTTATTAAAATAGTGCCAATGACTGTCCCTAAGATAAATAATACAATAATGGCTGAAATGATGATACTTTTTTTCATATTTTTACAGTCCTTTCCAAAGATAAAATTAATTCTTAAAGTTCTTATCTTTCCAACTTTACCTTTTCTCACCTTTTATAGTATTATTTACCTTTTTTTCTCCTTTATACATTTTTCTTGTATTTTTAGCAATAAAGACATAAAAAAGTTGCCAAAATGGCCCGTCCCCTTTGGCAACTTTCAGTTTCCTATAAACTTTTTCACACGAACTCTTCCTTTATGATTAACAGTTATGCTGATTTCCCCATTTTTATCTGTTCTAAAAATCTGCATACCGAAATGATTGTAATCTTTCAAGAACAACATCACTTGGATGTCCAAACATATTACTTTCTCCTACACCAATGATTGCTACTTTACTATTCACCGCTTTTAAAAATTCTTCTGTTGATGAACTTTTAGAACCATGATGTGCTACTTTTAATACCGTTGCTTTTAATATATCTAAATCATTGTTATAAGTATCTAAAATCTTTTTTTCTGCTACTTCTTCTATATCTCCAGTAAATAGCATACTAAACTCTTTATATTGTAATTTCATTACCATAGCATTATTATTTAATTGATTTTCTTCTATTTGTTTTTCAATTGGCCATAATATGTGGAAAGTAACATCTCCTATTATAATTTTGTCCCCTTTCTTTACTTCTCGTACTTGTAAATTTTTCTCCTTTACTCGTCCTAAAAATTCCTCATAATTTTCACTTTCTTTTTCCTGTTTACCAACAAATATCTGTCCTACCTTCAATTCTTCTAATAGAGATAATATTCCACCTACATGGTCTTGATCAAAATGGGAAATAAATACATAATCTAGTTTTGTATATCCTCTGTCTAATAAATATGGTATTAATGTATCTTTTCCTACATCAAACGAACTTGATGTACTTCCCCCTCCATCAATTAAAATGGTTTTATGATTTGGTGTAATGATAAAACAAGCATCTCCTTGTCCTACATCCAAGAAATGAATTTCTAAATCTTTAGGAAATTGATAGATTCCTATTAAAAAAATCATTAGTAAAATCACTTTATAAGTTCTTACAATAAATGCTTTTCCATTTTTTTCTTGGAAAATTTTTTGATATATTTTCTTTGTTTTCTTCTTTTTCTCATATAGTTTATATTTCATCAATGCAATTAGATTTTTTACTCTTTTTTGTGTACTATTTAAATGTTTTCCAGTATACACGACATATATTTGATTACCCACCAATATGACTATATAATATATAATAATGCCTAAAATACTTGGTGTAGGTACATATATTTTAGAAAAGGGTAAATTTGATAAATTGGAAATTTGTATTAAACCTTTAATGCCGAATGATAAAAAAATAGAAATAAACTGTGAAAATTTTAAGTGAATAAATGTACCAAAGATAAAAATGATGGATAAAAACATAATAGGACCAATGATGATACTAACTAAAATATTGGTTATCACAAAATAGATTCCTATTATATGAAAATGATAGAGCATAATTGGTAAAATCATCATTTGAGCAGAAAGTGTAACAGATACCATATCTTTTAGATTTTCTACTATTTTAGAAATTCGTTTGCTTCTTTTTATTTCGATATGATTGTTTATCCATTTCATATTATCCAAATATTGCTTTATGTTTTTATGGAATAAAATAATTCCTATTGTACCTAAATATGATAATTGCAGTCCAACACCTGTAAGGGCATATGGATTTTGTATTAAGATGATACCTAAAGAAATGGCAATAGATGTCCAAATATCATTTTTTCTATACACTAAGAAAGCAAGCATATTCATTATTCCCATGATTCCTGCTCTTACAATTGAACTTGTAAATCCTGTTAGAGCCATGTAAAATACTAATCCAAAGATAACCACATATTTGACTTGCCTTTTTCCTAACCATTTCTTAAAAACAACTTCTATTCCAATAATAATATAAATAATATGCATACCAGATACTGCTAATACATGAGAAATATTGGCTACTTGAAATTTTTCTTTTAATTCTTCTTGTAGCTCCGTAGTATCTCCTAAGATTAATCCTTTTACAATTTGTGCTTCTTCTTTTTCTAAAACTGTTTCAATATTCTTTGTGATTGCTACCTTAATTGTATGGATACCTTTTTCAATCCAATTTGTATTATTTGAAGATATTTTCTGATACTTTTCCACTTTTAATGTACCATATATATGGATAGATTTTAAATATAGTTGATAATCAAATCCACCTGTATTCCTTTGTTCACTTCCCTTTCGAAACTCTCCTTGTAATCGTACTTTATCACCATACTCAAATAAAATATCTTTTTTTACTTCTATATAGATTTCTGTTAATTTGTATGTATCAGAATGATTTACTTCTAATACCTTTAGTTTATATCGATTTTTATATTCTTTTTCTTCTTGATTGCTAATTATGATTCCTTCTACTGTTATGTTTTCTTCAGGATATAGATTTTCATATTGTTTTTCTTGAAATAAGACAATCGTATTTGAAATAATAGAACTGATAGCAATTAAAAAAATAACTTGCTTTGTAAAAACGAATTTGATATATCGAAAATATCTACGAATTGAAAATAATGGAAATGGTGTTTTTCTTTTCCTTTGATCTTTTTGTTTCTTTTTTCGCAAGTCAATTTCTTGAAAATAAGATGGAATAGAATAAAGCATTTTACAAATAAAATGAACTATTTTGGTATAACATAAAAAAGCTATGAGGATATAGAAAAGGACTATACTAAAATTTAAGTATAGCCCCCATATAATTCCAATAATATATCCTATAATGATAATGACAATTGGTCTCTTCAAATTTGTTATCATTCCTTTCCCAAGATATAAGCTTGGTTGAAAATAATTATCATTATAATACTCTCCTTGCACCTACATAATTATTATTATAATATCCTGTGTTTAAAGAGTCAATTCTAACTCCTGTTGATGGAGTTGATGCATGGATGATTTGTCCTCCACCAATATAGATTGCCACATGATTAATTCCAGATTTACCAAACATAACTAAGTCACCTGGTTGTAAGTTTGCTCTACTAACAGCAACACCATTACTATATTGTCCAGCAGCAGTTCTATTTAAAGATTTTCCATGTTGTCTAAATACATATGAAGTAAATCCTGAACAGTCAAATCCTGTACTTGGTGAACTTCCTCCATAAGTATATTTATATCCTAAATATTTTTTTGCTGTTGCTACAATAGATGAACCATTTCCAGATGATGGCACATTTGTTGCTTGTGTTGTAGCTGTTTGACTGGTTTTATTTGTGGTTGATTTTGTACTACTTGTTCTTCTAGAAGTACTTTGGCCTCTTGATGTTTGTTGTTTTGTATTTGATAATAATGAAGTTGAAATATATCCTTCTACATTATTTACTTTTACTTTACTCCAACCATTTTCTTCACTATAAACTTGCACTTCTGTATTTAATGCAACAGTTGTCACAATTGTACTAGAAGTATTTGCCTCTTGTCTTACATTAACAGTTGTAGAATTTACATATTGTGTTTTGATTGGTGTTTCTTGAACTGGTTCCTGTTGTTCTTCTTGTACTTCTTCTGAAGTTTCTTCTACTGGCTCATCTTTCTTTAATTTATCTTTTCTCAACCAACCTTTTGTTGTTTCTGTTTCTACACATGCCCATCCATTCATGATTTCTGTAACAGTAACAGTTTCATCTGCTTTTAGTTCTATCACATCTGTTGCATTAATAGATGGTATTAATTTTAGTCTTATATTTTCTGAAACTTTATATTCACCTAATGTTATTTCTTCTATACTGTTTGTTTCAGTACTTTCTTCTGTTGTATTTTCACTTGTTTGTTGATTATCTTCTGTAGGTTCTGGATTTGAAGTTACTGTAACTAGTTCTTTTTTTACATATCCTGTAATATGATTATATGTAATTTGATACCAGTCACCTTCTTCTCCAACGATTTCAACTTCTTGATTCAAAGTAATTTGTTCCAAGATTGTACTTTCAGCATCTGCTGTCTCTCTTAAATTAGCAACATCTACATTGATTGTTCCTGTATTTGCTGCTAAGCTAATATTTATAAAAAGCAAACTAGCTAATGATATAATTGCCATAACAAAAATGCTTTTTATATTCATTTTACTTTTCATTGTAATCCTTCTCCTTAAATATTTTATATTTTAAAAAAAGTAGTACCGAAACAGTATACTATAAATCTAAAAAAAAGTCAAATTTTTGACTTTTTCCCAGAATTTGTTAATTTGTATTTCCATTCTACTTTATATAATGCTCATACTACTTGATTTTTTATCATTAATTTTACCATATTACAGATTAATCTTTGTTTTTCCAGATTACATTTAATAATTAATTCATATAGTTCTTTATCCATATATCGTATTATATGATCATTTTTTTCATTTAGAACATCATAAATAGATATATTCAAGAAATCACATATTTTCATAAATGTTTTTAAATCTATTTTTGTTTCTCCATTTTCTAGTTTGCTTATATAATTCATAGATATTCCTAGAAACTCTGCCATTTGTTTTTGCGTAATTTTATTTTCTATTCTTGTTACTTGTATCCTTTTACCAATATTAGAAAAATCCATGTTCATATTATCACTTCTCCTTCATTGGTAAATATAACATTATGAGTTTTATTTGTCAATACATTTTTTTACATAATAGTAAAAATTAATTTTCAATACTCTTAAATGCATACATTTTATCTTCCTTCATCTACTTCTAAAGAGTCAAAATTTTTAGCATTTTCTAATACTTCTTTTGCAAAAATATTTCTATATGTATACATTTGTGTAGCAAGCTCAATATACACTCTAGGCAATCCTTCACATTCTTCTAAAAGTTTCCTTATACTTTCAGTTGTATGTATACTTAATTGTTTTTGTAAAATTTCTCTTGTTTCTTGTGGATATGTATTTATCAAATATTCTAACATCTCTTTATATGTTGAATTTTTCTTAGTTTCTCCTGGTACATGCATTCTAGAGAAAAATTTTTCATCTATTTCCTTCTCCACTTCTTGATTTTTTAATATATCTTCAACAAAATTTTGATTTTCATAAAGACCTAATACTCTTTCATTATCATATAATGAATATAAGTCAATATTTTCATTTCCTTTAATCTGCATAGACCAGTTCTCATCATGCCTATCATAGTTCCCATATAAACAATCATATACAATCATTTCTATAATTCTTTTTTTAGTTTGCTGTATTTTGTCCTGTATAAATTCTTCTGAATATATCTCTTGATTTCTATAAAAATCTTCTACTCGAGAAACAATAGCGGCAAAGATTAATTCTACATTATCATTAGCATTTGCTTTATGTATGTCATCTTTTATGATGCTTTCATACTTTTCTCTATATTTTTCTTTAAATCTTTCAATTGTAATTTTTCCAGCTTCTAGTGTATCTTCACTTTCTAATTGACTATAAATGATACAACCATCTTTTTCTTCTGGTGTTCCATGATTTATCTCTTTATGTATATTTTCATAATATT
Organism: uncultured Eubacteriales bacterium; assembly: GCA_949289635.1. GTDB lineage: Bacteria > Bacillota > Clostridia > TANB77 > CAG-508 > CAG-269. The sequence continues at coordinate 79,891 of CASEOS010000003.1, forward strand.
GATTAAGATGTGCTAATTCTGCTTTACAAGCTGGTATGTCTGTCGATTTTGCCAAAACACTTCCTACAAACTCTCCGTAATGGTTTGCACAGAAAACTTTTCTATCTTTAAATTCTGATCTTTTTGGTTTAAATAATCCTTTTTCACGTTTTTTAGAATCTATATACCATCTTTTTCCTTTTAACTCTCCTACTTTTTCGAACTTATATGGTACAAATCCATCAATATTTCTAAATTCGAACATATTATTTCTCCTCTTCTAATATATATTTATCTGTTACTAACATTCCTTTTGTCTTTCTTAAATACTCAAACTCATCATATTCATCCATCTCTAAATCTTCTAATAATTCTTTCATTTCCTCTTGAGAATATGTTTCAATTTTAGGCAGTCTCACTTTAAAAATAGCAAAAATTTCATCACTTTCATAAATCTTATCTAAATCATAAAAAGGTAATAAAGCTTCTGATATTACTTTTTCTTGGATTGCTTTTTCCACATGCTTTCTACTCATTTTAAAATAATACTTTCCCTTTTCTTTATCCCTAAATAATGCACCTATTAAATATTTTTTGTTTGTTTTATAATCTATCCATTTTAAATATAAATACTCCATCTATACACCTCATTTTATTATAATTCTAGCGAATCATCATCTTCTCTTAGATTTTCTTTTGCCTTCCTTTGTTTAAAATCTTTTAATGTATCTGATATCTCTTCTTGTCTCTCTAAGAATATTTTTTTGGCAAATGTTTTATGTTCTTGAGATAAGCCTGAACATATTTCTAAGATTTCCTCTAAATTTTCAAATTTATATCTACTAATATCTGATAATGAATCCATAGTTTCCTCATAATAATGCTCTAATAAATATTGTAACAAAGTTGTTGGCTCTGTTCTCTGTGTTTTTTCTGGTATACCAATAAATGATGTTAAATTTTGCTTTTTATATTTTTGATATTCTTTTTCACTTGATAAATATCTTACAATATCACTCTTCTCTTCTTGCATTCCTAAAATTTGTTCATTATCAAATAATGGATAAAAATTAATTTCATTTGTCGACTGATTTACTTTCACACCAAAATTGTCATCACTTCTATCTCTATTGGCAAATAACAAATCAAACATACACATATCAAAAAATTCTTTTCTCATTTGTGAAATTTTATCGCTTTGCCCATTTTTTCTATAATATTCTTCTAAAGTTCTTAATATAATTTCAATATTCACATAATTTTTTTCTGAATTTGTTGTACCTTGTATTATCATTTCTTTATATTTTTTAGGATATTCTTTTTTATAACTTTCTACAATACTCATTAATGGTTTAAAACTTTCTTCCAATGTAAATTCGTAGTAACTTAAAACACCTTCTACATTGATGACTTTTTTACTATATTTATTTTTTATCTGGATTTCTCCTAAATCTACTTTACAAACTTTTTTCCCTAACTGTTTCAAAATTAAATATGCTATATATTCTGCATAATGATTAGCAAAGTCTTTACTATTCTTTAATTTAGTATTATAGCCCTTCTTAGACTTAAAATGCGCCAATATTAATCCATTGTCATCTTTGTGACACATTGTTGTTTCTGCTTTCGTGTCACGCATTTCATATTCCCTTGCTCCATGAGTGTAAAAATAATATCCATTTTGAGGATTTAATTTTTTTACTATCCCTAACTCTTCATTTATTTCTTCTTTCACTGCTTCTAATGATTTTAATGGTAACAACATAATATCTCCTTTTCACTATATACATTTTACCATAATTTATGGAAAAAACAAGCATTTTATGGGTTTTATCTTATGTAAATTTTTATTTTAGTCAATCTATTTAAATTTTCTAATACCATATATTAATTTTGTATATATATTAAATCCTCTAATATGGTATTTTTCATATTAGGATATTTTAAAAATTTTAATACATTTATTAAATTATATTTTAACTCTAATATATGCTTATCATAAGTTGTTATTTGAAAACATTGTTTCATTGTTTTTCCATAAGGATATATATTATCCTTAACATATATTACAATAGGAATGATACTGATGTTTTTGATATCTTTTTGCTTACAATTTTGAATGATTTTGATACATTCTTGTAAAACAACATATGGTAAATCAACCAAAATCTCTTGTTGATACATAATCATATAAAAAATTTGTTTATCTAAATGCTTATATATGATTCTTATACCTTTCTGAGTTTTATGAAAATCCATATATATTAATTTTTCTTTTTCTATTTTTTCATGACTGTCTGAAAAAACTTTAAGAAAGGAACAAATTCTTTCTTTATCTTTAAATAGATATTCGATGATTTTGCTATATTTTATATTTAAATTATTTTCTCTTAATGCGTGATATTTCTCGTTTTCTTCTTGTAAATTTAAATAATCATATTGTTTTACATTATGAATACACTGAATATAGTTTTTATATGTAAATTGATATATGACCTCTGTCGCCTCCTTACAAATTCATTTTTAAATTTATTTTTGAAAATTTTTCGACTTGAAAATATATGATAAAATTTAGAATAAAAATATATAAATTAAATTATGTATATTAAATCACAAAATGTAGAAAAACACAAGCAAATCTTGTGTTTTAATCTTGTAATATTTTTTTTACTTCTTCTTTCGACAAATATCTCCATTTTCCGAGTTCTATATCTTTTACACCTATTCCTGCAATAGCACTTCTATGTAAAGCAAGTACTTTATGTCCAATTGCTTCACACATTTTCCTCACTTGTCTATTTTTTCCTTCATGGATGATAATTTCTAATCTTGTTATCTGTTTTTCTTCATCTGTTTTTAATATCTTTACTTTAGCAGGCTTTGTCACATATCCTCCGATATCTACACCTATTCTTAAAGCTTCTACATTTTCTTTACTAATAATTCCTTTTAATGTGACTGTATATGTTTTATTGATTTCATGTTTTGGGTGTGTGACTTTATACACAAAGTCCCCATCATTTGTAAGAATTAAAGCTCCTGATGTATACATATCCAATCTTCCTACTGGTACTAATCTTTCTTTTACTTTTACTAAGTCTAAAACAGAATCACGATTAAATTGGTCTTTTACGGTAGTTACATATCCAATTGGTTTGTTTAGTAAAATATATATTTTCTTATTTTCTATTTGCACCATTTTGTTTTCATATTTTACTTCATCTTCTCCAGGTTGTACTTTTATTCCTAATTCTGTTACCACTTTTCCATTTACTTGAACTTTTCCTTGTAAAATCAGTTCTTCTGCTTTTCTTCTTGAAGCAATTCCTGCTTCTGCTAAATATTTTTGTAATCGTATTTCCTCCAATAAATATTCTCCCTTCTGATATTAATCCTGTCTTTTTCTATTTTCTAAATCTTTTAGCATATTTTCAAAATATTCTGGTAGTTTTGCTTCTAAATACATCTTTTCTCCAGTGATTGGATGGGTAAATTCTAAGCTTTTGGCATGCAAACATTGCCCTTTCACATTCCATTCATTTTTTCCATTTGAATATACTTCATCTCCAACAATCGGATATCCAATTTGAGATAAATGTACTCTAATTTGATGGGTTCTTCCTGTTTCTATGTTTACTTGTAATAATGTATAATTATCGTATCTTTGTAATACTTTAAAATGAGTAATTGCTTCTTTTCCTTTTTTGGTAACTGCCATTTTCTTTCTATCTTTTTCACTTCTTCCAATCGGCATATTGATAGTAGCTTCATTTTCTTTAACGATTCCTCTTACCAAAGCAATATATGTCTTTTTGACTTTATGATCTTTTATTTGTTCACTTAAATTTATATGTGCTTTATCATTTTTGGCAACAATAATAATTCCTGATGTATCTTTATCTAATCTATGCACTATTCCTGGTCTAATTTCTCCTCCAATTCCTGATAAAGAGTCTTTACAAATGGCCATAATAGCATTTACTAATGTTCCATCTGGATTTCCATTTGCAGGATGTACAACCATTCCTTTTGTTTTATTTACAACAATAATATCATTATCTTCATAAATAATGTCTAAAGGAATTTCTTGTGCCTTTAAAGATACTTCTACTGGAATTTCTTCTTCTACTTCAATTTTATCTCCCGCTTGTACTTTATATGATGACTTTACAGTTTTACCGTTTACTAATACCTTTCCATTAGCAATTAATCTTTGGATAGCTACTCTTGATGTATCTTCAAGCTTTTCTGATAAATAGGCATCAATTCTTTTGTTCTCATTTTCTACTTCAAAATATTTCATCTATGATTTGTCCTTTCATTTTTAGGTAATTGTATTTTTATATATGATTAGATTTTTCTATGCTATATGCTTTACATATAATCTCATTCCTTATGAAGTCACAGATTCCTTTAGAAAAAATGAAAATTTTTCAATTTTAATTATTGCAAGTTTTCACTATTCATCCATTAGATGAATTATCTTCATCTTTTTCATCTGTTTTCGATTTCTTTTTTGATAATTCTTTTGCAGAAAAAGATGCAAATATAGCCACAAAGGAAACCCAACCAATTAAAATACAAACATCAGCCATATTAAATGTCGGAAAATTTCCAATGTGAATAAATTCTACAACACTTCCTCTACATAGTCTATCGATAATATTACTAACCCCTCCTGCAAAAGCTAGGCTTAACAATATTTTTATTCTTTTGGTTATAAATTGATTATCACTTTTTATAATTCCTAAAATGATTCCCACAATAACTAAATTGGTTAATATGTTGACACCTCTAGCTGTTTCATCATATATGCCATTTTGTATTTCTACCGATTTTAATACCATTTTGTCAGTTATCAATGTCATTTCTCCGTAATGGACAACAAGAGCTTTAGAGAACTGATCCATAAATATAATCATAAATATAATAACAGCTAGCACAAGATAAAATTTTTTCAATTTTTTCTTTTCTTCTTTTTTCATAAATCCCTCTCTTTTTTATGCATTTAATCTCTCATATATTGTAAAGTAATCATCTTCATATAACTCTTTATAGTTTGGATCCTTTGTTTCCTTTATAATCATATTCATTTTTGAATTTTTATAAGTAATCACATGGGTAATCTCATACTTTTCAAATGTATCTTCATAAAATTCTCCTATACTAGATGTGTTAATAAAATCCATGAAGATATCTTCTTCTTTTCCACTAAATTCTGGTGCATACAAATCTGCTCTAGAGTCAATAAATACTGGAATTCCCCTATATATCATATAACTACCATAATTATATTCATTATAAAATTTAGCTTGTCCCAAATCTATATTCTCTAATATATAATCACATGCTTGAACTGGATAAGAAGATTCATCAATATATTCATCATTTTGTTTTGGTTCATAGAAATGATAACTTAAAGCTAGCATAATAACAATCATAAGGATATAACCTACTTTACTTGCTATCATTTGTGTTAATCTTTCTAATCCATTTTTTGTATATAATTCAAATAAACCACCTATCATTTTGTTAACTACTAATACACCTATCAGGCAAAACATGGTCATTTGTCTTCTGGATGCTAACATTAAAAGACATAAACCACCTATCATAAATAAGTCACTCAATTTGATTTTAGTCTTTGTAAAGGTTAGAATTGCTAAAACAACTACAATTGCTGACAATGCTTCTGTTTCATCAATAATGGTCATTGGTAAATGTTCATTAATATTTTGTGTTGTATTTCCTTCCATAGTTTTAACTAAATATGTATATGGTGTATTTCCTAGTGGTGTTAGCAATCCTGTAAATGCACATATAATCATAACCAATATTAACCATTTTACATTTGGATTTTTTGTAAATCTAATTTTATATGGATTTTTTAGTTCTTCTTCTCTTTTGATTTTTATTTTCTCATTTTTTGCAACAATCTCTTTTAATTTTTCTTCTAGTGCTAACTTTTTATCAACATATTTTCCTGATTTTGTTAATAATTTAATTCTAAATTTTAAGATTTTTATATTTAATTTTCTATATATAGTCACTTCTGCTATTAATGCAAGTATATATTCTGCTATATATGGTAAAAACAATACAAATATAAATGGCCAAACAGCACAATGTAAATTTGCAATTAGTGTTGCAATCAGTACTAGACCAATAGCATATCGCATTTTCCTATTTTTCAAAAACATTTCTATACAATAGATAATCCATACAAATAAGATAAATGTTACCAATTGTGCTCTTGCTGCAATATATCCTCTTATCATATAGATAACAATTGCGGTTAGAATAAATGAAACCAATTGATTTTTCGCAATTTTTGTATTAACTATATACAAAGAAATTCCTAATATAACTGTTAATATACAAGTAGTTACATAAATTCCTGTCATGCCAAATCCTGTATATATATAATAGGTTATTAAGTCATACAACCAATGTGGATAGGTATAAGCTAGACCTTCATGCCAAGAAAAATGATCTTGCATATCAACTCCTGTTTCAGTTATTTGCTCTCCTATTTTTATCGTATAGAATGTATCATTTTGTAATGTAACTGGCGTCATAGCAATACAAAATATAGCAATTAATACAATGGCTATCACTCCAAAAAACCATTTAGAATGAAGTATCCCTTTTATTTTCTCACTTTTCTTACTTTTTTCTTTTTTCTCTTTTTCTTCTTTGTGTTTAAACATATTTCTCCTCCACAAATCTTTTTATAATCTTTCCTCTTTGAAAAAATTTTGTTCAAATAAAATGATTTCTTTTGCATTATATCAAAAAAAGTTTGAAAAGACTAGACTTTTCAAACTTTTTATTACATTTGTATTTATATCTTATACAGCTTCTTGATTTTCTGTTTCAGCTGTATTTTCATTATCATTTTCCTCAATAACTTCTAAGCTTCCTACTGAAACTTCATAAGCAACTCTTGTTTCAACACTTCCATCTTCATGTTTCTTTTCGTAAGTTCTTGATTGAACTCTACCTACCAATTTTATTTGAGAACCTACTTCAAGATTTTGACAAAATCTTGCATTTCTTCCCCATGCTATACATGGAATATAATCTGATTTATTATATGCTCTATTTACTGCAAGTAAGATATCTGCAATTTCTCTACCAAATGGTGTTTGTCTGTAAATTGGTTTTTTACAAATATAACCAATTAAAACAACTTCATTGGTAATAACATCTTTTTTTGTCATTTCATTTTCTTCTTCACTTTGTTCTTCTTCAGATATCACTCTTACATCTTTAGCAAACACTGTTAAGATTAATCTGTTTTTTTCACTTTCATAACTATTATATGATCTAAATTGTCCTTTTACTAACAATTTTTGTCCTTCATTTAATGTATCTTCATTAATTAGTCTTTCTGAAATGGTAATTGGTATGATATCTTCTACACCACTTAAACGAGGTATTTCTAAGTTAAAAATGTAAAATCTTTCTCCATAAATTTCATGACTAAATTTCTTTTCTCCTGTAACTTTTCCAACTAATGTTAAATAGTTGTTTTCTAAATAATTTGTATCCAATTTATTTTCCTCCTTAAAATTTATTTTATCAATTGTATTTTTTTACCTCTTTTAGTCTACATTACCTATTATACAACATTTTCCCGGTTTTGTCTACATAAAAGGTTAAATTTGTAATTTTTTTATAAAAATTCCTTATTTTTAGGTGTTTTCTTTATTATATATAAGATAAATTGCAAAAATTGCCAATACATTTTCTATTTGATTTGTTTTATATTGTTTCAAATCTATTTCCATTTCTCCCATTTCAATTGTTTTTTGCTCTAAATTATTTATGTTTCTCTGTATAAATAAAATTGCCTTATCTTCTTGAATGCTTGATATGGTTATTGTTGATTTTTGATTTAAACCATAACTTATACAATTTGTTTTTTTATTAGATATGACTCTTGTATAACAAAATATATCTGCATTTATGATTACAAACATACAATGACTACAAAGTTTATTTAATATAGATGTTTGTTCATTATTCATGTTTTGTTGATAGCATAATACAATTGTTTCAAATACAATATTTTTCATATTTTTTATGTTACTAGGACATATATGAACCAATTCTAAATCTTTTCTATTTACTAATTTTATTATATTTTGTTTTATCTTTTCATATTCTGAATCATTCGAAAAAATACCAATAAAATGCATTTTAAAATTCTCCTAAAAACAAGTATCAGATTTTATAAACGATAATGTCGTAAAAAATCTAGTTCTTGTATAACTACATTTATTTTTTCCTCTATTTCCAATTTTATACATACTTATTTACTTTTTTGTGTTCCATTAACATCAATTGTATAATTGTCTTTGTATATGAATTCTGAAATTTTTACAATTTCTAAATTTTTTTCTTTTATATTTTTGATAATTTTATCTAAACTATCTGCTGTATGTTCTGTTCCATTATGCATTAATATAATATCTCCTGAAGAAATTTTATCTTTTATTCGATTCCACATTTCTTCTCCTGTTAATCCTGTATAGTCTAGTGTATCTAGACTCCACTGTATTGCATAATATCCATTATCCTGTGCTGCTTTTATAACAGTTTGATTATATTCCCCATATGGTGTTCTATATAAATTTGTTCTACTTCCTGTCATCTTCTCTATTTTGTCATTACTATTTTCTAATTGATTTACATTTTCTTCATAACTTAAATTATTAACATGTGGATGTGTATCACTATGTGTTCCAATCTCATGACCAGCTTCATTTATTTTTTTGACTGCTTCTGGATATTTATCTATCCAATCTCCTACCATGAAAAATGTTATTTTTACATTGTTTTTTTCTAATATTTCTAATATTTTATCAATATCATCTGCATTCCACGCACAATTCATGGTTAATGCTACTTTATTTTCTTCTGTTTGCACTTTATATATTGGTAACAATTTTTCATTTGTAGAAGATGTCATTACTGTTTCTTTTTCGTTCATGAGTGTTCCAGCTATACAAAATAATAGTATGACCATAATGGCTGATATACAATATGTATATATTTTTTGTTTATGAAATACAATAAACATCTATTTCCTCCCACATTATGATAATATTAATATATATGTCCTTTCTTTTTATTTATTACATGGTTTTTCATCTTTTATTGAATAGTTACTACGAATTTGAAAAATAACTAATGATTCCATTATAAATTCCCCAAGCTAACCTATTTTGATATTCATCTTCTTGTAATTGTTGCTCTTCTTGTGGATTAGAAAGGAATCCACATTCTACAATAGATATGGGGATTTCTACATGTTTCATAATATATACTGTATTTAATTTCATCGCAATTCTATGATTTTCTTTTTGAATACTTTGATTCAAATTATTTTGTATTTCTTCTGCTAAAACTTTACTTTGCTCATGATTGGTATTGAAAAATGTTTGCCAACCATTATATTGTTGTTCATTTATTTTATTTAGATGGATAGATACAAATATATCTGCTGAAGATTCATTTCCAATTTTTACACGATTACGTATGTCTGAGATTTTTTTCTGTTTTAACGTTTTGGCATCTAAATCATAAATGGCATTTTCATCTGACCTTGTAAGAAGTACTGTACATCCTGATTGTTCTAAAAGCTGTTGTATTTTTAATACGATTTCTAAGTTAATTTGTGCTTCTGTTACTCCATGATCACCTTCTGCACCGCTCATCCGGTGTGCCATGTCCAGCATCTAATATTACCACTTTTTCTGAAACAGGTAATGTTGTAACTTGAACTGCATCCCCTATCTCTCTACTTTTTTTCGTTACACTTACATATGTTATACTAATAGTTAACATCATAAATATCAGTACCATTCTTTTCAATCTATTCATACTTGCAAACTCCTAAAATATTTATTATCTCTATTTTAGTTTATTTCATATTTCTTTTTTTAGAACACAAAAAAACTTGAGTCTATTTTTCTTACTCAAGTTTTTTATTCCTATTTATTTTCTTCTATCTACTGCATAACTACTACCCATAACAGATTTCGCAGCATGTTTTACTTGTGCACCTACTTCACCAATTTCTAATATATTATGAAATCTTCCTGGGTCTGCCACTACCACACCTATGGAAAGTGATGTTAAAGGGAATTGCTCAATAATTCCTTTTCTATTTTCAACTTCTATATATCCTTTTTCTAAATCCTTTTCTGTAAAAAATTTTTTTACATTACCATCAAAAATAGCCAATATTGTTTGACATATCTTTTCACAATTTGTTGATGGCACAATTGCTACAAAATCATCTCCACCAATATGTCCTACAAATGCTTCTTCCGTAAGGTCACTATGAACACCTTTTAGTATGGTTTCTGCTGTAAATTCTATAATTTGATCTCCTTTGACAAATCCATATACATCATTATATGCTTTAAAATTGTCTAAATCTAAATATAATACAGAAAATGGTTCATTGTTAGAAATTCTCTTTTTCAATTCTGCATGTATCTGAACATTTCCTGGCAATCCTGTTAATGGACTTACCCTTCTGTTATTGGCTAGTAATCTATTTAGATTTTTTACTGTAAAATATAAGTATTCTTCATCAACAGGTTTTTTGATATAATATTCAATAGACTCTCTCAATACTCTCATTCTATGTTCTTTATCATTGTTAGAAGAAACAACAATAACAGGTGTAATTTTGTTATCTTCATCTCGTCTAATTTGTTTACAAAGTCCTACTACATCTCTATCAATTGCATCTTCATTAATAATAATCAATGATGGAATATTTTTTAATGCAATATCAATTTGTTCTGATTTTACACTAATGAACTTATAATCCTTATCTTCTTTGAATAATTCTCTAAAGATGACAATAGATGAATCATCATCATCTATAATATAAATTTCTTGTACCATACTATTCACCCTTTTTTTGTTTTTTTTATGTTTTTATGCTTAAATTCAATTTTCTTATTTAATATTTCAGTAAATTCCTTAGTATCGATTGCTGGGAAGGCTTTTTTCAATCTATATGCTCTTCTATATAGATGTTTAATTGTCCTATCTCTTCGTGTTTTTAAATTATTAATTAAATGCTGAAGATTATCATTTGCAGAAATTTTTTCTTTATCTTTTAAGTCTGCTAATTTCTGCTTAATTTGTTCATTTATCTCTTCTATCTTTTCTAATGTAGCTTTTATATTCTTAACTTTAATAATACTAATAATAGCATCTATTAGTAATATCAATGCTATTATACTAGCAACGATAGCTACATACATAAAATCGATATATCCTAGTATTTGTATAATAAACGGATGTATATAAATGATAAATAAAACTCCTAAAACTCCCCACGCTATAGAATTTGTTAGACAAATTCTGCCTTTGTAATTACATTTATGGTCTGAATAATCCCAATATTTCGTGTGAAATAATTTTTCTAAAAGAACACCTACCATATATTCCCAAAGAGTTAATATAATAACCGAAATAAAAAATAAAATAAAAATATTATTTTTAAATTGGTCTAAAAATAGTAGCATGATAATAGCACCAAATCCATATATTGGACAGAATGGTCCTATTAAAAATCCTGTATTGATTATTTTTCTTTCATAAATTGTTCTTACAACACTTTCGAAAATCCATCCTAAAAATGAATAAATTACAAAATATGTTAATAAATGAAAAAACGTATTATCCATTTTCTCCCCTTAATCTATTTCCCTACATATAAAATTATATGTAGGGAAATCCTTGTTTTTTAACTATTTGTTTTATCTGCCATCTTTTTTACAGTATCAGAAGCGATTCCATCCACATTATATGCTGTAATAATTAATTTATTTTCATCATTATCATTTATTTTAATCTTATATTTTAATTCTTTTTCTCCATTTTCAACAGTGATATTTTTTTCCTCACCTCTAATATTTAATTCTACCCTATCTAATCCTGTTTCATCTGTAATCGTGATTAAATAATATTCTCCTGTATCATCTTTTTCCACTGTAACTGATGGTTTTGTAACACCCTTTACTTTTTGTTCTTTTGTGATTGTCTCATTGTTAACATCTACTAGGATAACTGTTAAATTATGTTCTCCCATTGGTATATCAATTTCTTGATCTGCTGTTGTTGCATTTATATCTATTCTTTGTTCTTCTTCATCATCCCATCTATATGTCATATATGCTATTTCTGTTTCATTTTCTGCTGTAATTTTTAATTTGCTTCCAGAAACAGCTAAATGAATAATTTCTTCTGCTGTAAATTCTCTTTGTGTAGAAAGTTCTTGTCCTTGTATATCAACTGCTTTTACATTTAATGTATTTGTTCCTCCAGGAATTTCTATTTCTTGTTCTATATATTTTCTTCCATTTCCTGTTATCGTTTGAACTTCATCATTATTCCAACTATATTCTATCCTATCAATTGCTTTATCATGCGTAACTGTTAAAATAACAGCTGTACTATCTTCATTTAAAGCTTCTGTTATGACTGGTTTGGTTATTTCTGAATTATTTGCCTCGTTATCCCTATATATAGCATAAGAACCTGTTCCTATCATAAACACACCAAATACTAACATAGCTATTGCAAATACTCTAACAACTGTTTTAATATCTGCTGGTCCACTACTTCTTTTTGATTTAGTCTTTTTTGTTGATGGATTACTTGTGGCTAAAATCTGATTCATACACTTCACCTCACTAGTCTATTTCATGGAAAATTATACCATAACCGATTCTAATTGTAAAGAAATTTTAACAATAAAATAGGACATCTTTTCATGTCCTATTTTTTTATTTTACCCCTTTTATTTTTTATATAACAAACTTCTTAATTAAGATTAATCCTCCTGCTAATGTTCCTAATACGGTAAATCCTAATACATAGTAGATTCTTTCTTGTCCTGTTTCTAT
>CASEOS010000004.1 GCA_949289635.1 uncultured Eubacteriales bacterium
TTTTCTTTTCTTGCCATATTTAAAACCCCCTTATGACATTTTTATTTTATCATAAGAAGGTTTATTTTTAAACTTTACACACTTTTTTCTATATACTCATTTTTGATTGTTATCGGGTTATCAGTTTTTTAGATATCATTTTTTTCTGTTTCAGATGATTTACCTAAAAGAATACGTTTAATTGTTTTAAATAAGCTCATAATCTTACTTTCATGCTTAGGTTGAATATGAATGGCTGTTTCAATACCTCCATTTTCTAAGACATTATACTTGTGTTCTAATTGAGACATTTTTTCAACATAATAGTCATTAAAAAAAGTATATCCTTCAGCAAAACCTAAATAAGATTTTACATCATATAATTTCTTTCTATAATTTTCTAATTCTTCTAAATTCGTTATATTTAAAAAGGCTTTATCAAAATAACTAGAGATGATTAAATTTTGAGTTCTTAAAAAGGTTACTTTGATTTTTTCTTTTAAATCATCAATCTTTTTAACCATATCATCAACCTTTTTATTTCTGTTATCAATTAAAGCGATTTTGTTATTTAATTTAATAATATCTTCTTCTGCAAATAAAATATCATCAAGAGCATTTTGTATAGCCATAAACGCTTTTTGTGATGTTAATTCAGAAAATTTCATTTTAAAATTATCATCACTATTTAATGTACTTTTAAATAAAACATCTTCACCTGTAATAAAAGCTAATTGATTTACTAAGCAACATTCTAAAGGATAATAAGAAGGACTTGTTGTTTCAAAGCTAATTCCAAAATATTTTACGTAATCTTTTGGAATACCAATGACTTTTGAAGACATTAATTGAACAGCTGCTTCATTTAATCCTAATCCATAGATTTTAAATTCTGTATAATCACATAATCCCATTTTTAATAAATAGTTTCTTTTATCTTTTATTTCTTGAAGGTAGTGAATACATTCATGAATAGCAAATTCTTCCATATCTTCTTCAGGAATATGCTCATTAAAATAAATAGATGTATTTTTATAATAATAATTTGCTTCTGCCATTCCTTCAGGCATTTTAGCTTTATACATATCTAGTCTAGACAATTTTATAAATAAGTCATTTTCATTTAATCCATAAGAAGGAAAGGTTTGGCATAATTTAGATGCAATATTTTTAGCAATAGAATTGATTTTTAAAGTATCTAATTTTTGTGTTACTTCAATCCCATCTTTTTTTAAATCAGATTTGATACTCATTCTAATTCTCCTTAGTATATAATTACCTAACCATATTATACTATAAGAAATCATAAAGAATATTTCAATATGATTAAATATTTTTTACAGTTTAATGACAAATGTTGATGATAAAAGGAATAAAACTAAGAAATACAAGATAAAAATAATATAAATGTAGAATTTTGTCGAAAAGTTTTTGTTGACATGATAGAGTTTAGAATATATAATATCTAAAAAAGAAAGGAGGGAAAGAATGAGTATTACAAATCGAGAATTACTTGTAAATATATATAAAGAATTACAAGAAACCAAGGACAAAGTAAAAGATATACCAGAAATAAAAAAACAATTAGAAGAGATACCAAAAATGAAAAAACAACTAGAAGAGATACCAAAAATGAAAAAGCAACTAGAAGAAATACCAAAAATGAAAAAACAACTAGAAGAGATACCAAAAATCAAAAAACAACTAGAAGAAATACCAAAAATCAAAAAGCAACTGGAAGAAATACCAAAAATAAAAGAAGAATTAATACCTACAATGCAACAAGATATAGTGCAAATTAAAGAAATTTTAAAAGAAATACCAGAAATCAAACAAGAATTACGCAATATTAGTGGATCTGTTGCTAGAATCGAAGTTGAACATGGTGAAAAATTAGCAATTTTGTTTGATGCATTTAAAGTAAATACAGAAAAAATTGAAGAACAAAATAAAAGACTTACAAAATGCGAAAAAATACTAGAAAAACATAATCATCAAATTTATATTTTAAATTCAAAAATTCAAAATCAAGAAATTCAAAATGCATAAAAGCCTATTAGTATGCTTTTATATAACTAACAGGCTTTTATGAAATCAATTATTTTACAACAATATTATAAATTTTATTCTTAACATAAATTTCCTTTATAATCGTTTTATCTTCTAATTTATCATTAATTGCTGCATGCACTTTTTCTTTAACACTTTCTTCAGCTTCATCTAAAGAAATGGTAATCGTTGCTTTTAATTTACCGTTAAATTGTATAGGTAAAGTGATTTCATTAGCAATTGTTTTTTCTTCATCATATGTAGGCCATTCCATATAAGCTAACATCTCTGTACCACCTAATACAGTTTGCCAAAGTTCTTCTGTCATATGTGGGGCAAAAGGATTTAACAATTGTAAAAATGTTTTAAATTCTGCTTTGTTAATTTTCTTTTCTTTATAAAAATCATTTACTAAAGTCATAAAAGTTGAAACAGCTGTATTAAATTTCATTTCTTCAATATCAGAAGATACCTTTTTGATAGCTCTATGCATTTCTTTTTCGAATTTTGGAGAATATTCTTCACCATCTACTAATAAGTTTTGGAGATTCCAAACCCTATCTAAGAATTTTGCACAACCTCTAATACTTTCCATTGACCATGGAGCTGTTTGATCAAAAGGTCCCATAAACATTTCATAAACTCTAAAAGCATCTGCACCAAATTCATTAACAATGTCATCTGGATTGACAACATTACCTTTGGATTTAGACATTTTTTCTCCATTGCTTCCCAAAATCATTCCATGAGAAGTACGTTTTTGATATGGTTCTTTTGTTGGAACAACACCTATATCATATAAGAATTTATGCCAAAATCTTGAATATAGTAAGTGAAGTGTTGTATGTTCCATACCACCATTATACCAATCAACAGGTGACCAATATTCTAAAGCTTCTTTTGAGGCTAAGGCTTTATTATTATGAGCATCCATATATCTTAGATAATACCAAGAAGAACCAGCCCATTGAGGCATTGTATCTGTTTCTCTTTTTGCTGTTCCACCACAATGAGGACAAGTAGTATTTACCCACTCTGCATGTCTAGCAAGAGGTGATTCACCATTTTCACTTGGCTCATAATCTTCAACTTCAGGTAGTTTTAAAGGTAGTTCTTCTTCTGGGATAGGAACCCAACCACATTTTTCACAATAAACCATAGGGATTGGTTCTCCCCAATAACGTTGTCTAGAAAATACCCAATCACGTAATTTATAATTTACTTGTTTTTTACCAATGTGATGCTCTTCTAAAAAGCTAATTACTTTTTTCTTGGCTTCTACAACTGGTAAATCATTTAAAAATCCTGAATTGATTAATATACCAGTTTCCACATCTGTGAAAGCTTCTTTATCAATATCACATTCCATTGTTTCACGGGCAGGCTTAATTACTTGAACAATTGGTAAATGGAATTTTTTTGCAAATTCATGATCACGTGTATCATGTCCAGGCACAGCCATAATGCTACCAGTACCATAAGTAATTAAAACATAGTCAGAAATCCAGATAGGAATTTCTTCATTTGTTAATGGGTTAATGGCTTTAATGCCTTTTATTTCACAACCAGTTTTTTCTTTATTTAATTCTGATCTTTCAAAATCAGATTTTAAAGAAGCTTGATGTTTATATTCTTCAATTTCATCCATATTAGTGATTTTATCAGATAATTTGTCAATGATATGGTGTTCTGGAGCAACAACCATATAGGTAGCACCAAATAAGGTATCAGGTCTTGTGGTATAAACAGTTAAAGTTTCATCAGAATCAGCAATTTTAAAGGTAACTTCTGCACCTTCAGAACGGCCAATCCAATTTTTTTGTTGAGCTTTAATTTTATCCAAAAAATCTACATCATCTAAATCATCAATTAATCTTTGTGCATATTTTGTAATTCTTAACATCCATTGACTTTTTTCTTTTTGAACAACTGGACTTCCACATCTTTCACAAACACCATTGACAACTTCTTCATTAGCAAGTCCTACTTTGCAACCTGTACAGAAGTTAATAGGCATTGTTGCTTTATATGCCAACCCATGTTTATATAATTGAATAAAAATCCATTGTGTCCATTTATAATATTCTGGATCAGTAGTATTAATTTCTCTTGACCAATCAAAAGAAAAACCAATTGATTTTAATTGTTCTCTAAAATGGTTAACATTTTTTTCAGTCGTTATCTTTGGATGAATATGATTTTTAATAGCATAATTTTCAGCAGGTAATCCAAAAGCATCAAATCCAATTGGAAATAATACATTATATCCTTGCATTCTTCTTTTTCTTGCAATGATATCTAATGCAGTATAACTTCTAGGGTGTCCTACGTGAAGACCTTGACCTGATGGGTATGGGAATTCGATTAATCCAAACCATTTTTTCATTGTGAAGTCATCTTTTGCATTAAATGTTCCTTCAGAATACCATTTATCTTGCCATTTTTTTTCAATTTCTTTAAAGTTATAACTCATGCTTCTAATCCGTCCTTTCAAATGTTTTATAAACCGTATTATATAACAAAAAGCTATGAGTTTCAAGAGAAAAAAGAAATTATACATTATTTACTGGTAAGAATTCAGACCCCATCGTAGGGAAGGTGGACTACATTATATTTTTTAAGATTCTCGGCTACCCTTCGATTCCCATTTAAGAAATTCTAAAGCAAAAACTACAACAATACCCGGAAACAGGACCCTTTATAGTTTTTGCTTAAGAATTTCTAAAATTACTCCGGTCGCATTCGAATTCTTAAAAAATATAATGTAGTCCACCTTCCCTACGATGGGGTCTGAATTCTTACCAGAGTGTATTGCTTGAAAAAAAATATATAAAATGATAGAATGCATAACGAGGTGAATATCATGATTGATATACTAAAGGCAAAAAAAGTATTTGCAGGATATGTAAAAGGATATAATGCAGAAGATGATAAAATAAAGATGAAAATAGAACATATAGAAAGAGTTTCACAAGTTGCCAAAAAATTAGCAACCAAATTGGAATTGAATGAAGAAGATATAAAATTGGCAGAATTAATAGGATTGCTACATGATATAGGAAGATTTGAGCAAATCAAAAAATTTAATACATTTAATGATAGAAAAAGTGTTAACCATGGAGAATATGGTGTGCATGTGTTATTTAATAAACAGGATGGAATTATCAGGAAATTTGTTGAAGATAGTCAATATGATCATATTATCAAAAATGCCATTTACTATCATAATAAAGACAAATTCGATATTCCAGATAACCTAACAACTAGAGAATTATTACATGTTAAAATTGTGAGAGATAGTGATAAGATTGATATTTTAAATATATTGACTTATGAAAAAAAGGAAACTGCTTGGGAAAAAGCGGATTTATCAGATGATGTGATTACTGAGGAAATTTATAACGAATTTATGGAAAATGGAAGAATTAATTATCAGAAGAAAAAAACAAGTCTAGATAGTCTAGTAGGACATTTTGCATATATTTTTGATTTTAATTTTCCAGAAAGTATTCAATTTGTAAAACAACAAAATTATATGGAAAAAATATATAAACGATTTGTATTTCATGATTCAAAAACAATGGAACAATATCAAAAGATATATAATAAAGTTCAAAATTATATGAAAACAATCATTTGAAGTGACAAAAAAGAGTTAAAAGATTTTCACTAAACTGTGCATTTTATATAAAACCTAAGAATAAATAGTAATAAAAATAATACGGTTATTTTCAGAAAGGAAAGAAAAACAAAATTGAGCAAAAAATTAATCATAACAGAAAAGCCATCTGTGGCAATGGAATTTGCAAAAGCATTAAAAATCACTACCAGTAGAAAAAACGGATATTTAGAATCCAGTGATTGGATTATTACATGGTGTGTAGGTCATTTAGTGACCATGAGTTATCCAGAAAAATATGATGAAAAATTAAAATTTTGGAGATTAGATACTTTGCCATTTATTCCAGAAGAATGGAAATATGAAATTATACCACAGGTACAAAATCAATTTCATATTGTACAACAATTATTACAAAGAGAAGATATAGAAGAAATATATAATGCAGGAGACTCTGGAAGAGAAGGAGAATATATACAAAGACTTGTGTTTATGATGGCAAAGCCAAACCCAAAAGCAAAAATGAAAAGAGTATGGATAGATTCACAGACAGAAGAAGAAATTTTAAGAGGAATTCGAGAGGCAAAAGATATGTCAGAATATGATAGTTTATCAGATAGTGCTTATTTAAGAGCAAAGGAAGATTATTTAATTGGAATTAATTTTTCTAGACTATTATCTATCATATTTGGAAGAAGATTGGCACAAAATATTCATGAAGATAGAGCATCGATTTCTGTGGGAAGAGTGATGACTTGTGTATTAGGAATGGTCGTATCTCGTGAAAGGGAAATACGAAATTTTGTGAAAACAAAGTATTATAAAATTATGGGAGAATTTGGAGAAGAACAATCTTCTTTTAAAGCAGATTGGAAGGCAACAGAAAAATCAACTGTATGGGAATCTCCGAAATTATATAATGAAACAGGATTCAAAAAAGAAAAAGATGCGAAAGAATTCATTGCTAGCTTAAGCAATAAAAAAGCGGTGATAACAGAATTAAAAAAATCAAAACAAAAAGAAAATGCACCATTATTATTTAATTTAGCAGAAATTCAAAATGAATGTACCAAACGATTTAAAATCAAACCAGATGAAACATTAGAGATTATTCAAAATCTATATGAGAAAAAATTAGTTACCTATCCTAGAACAGATGCGAGAGTATTATCAACAGCAGTTAGCAAAGAAATTAATAAAAATTTGAATGGAATCGCAAAAGGCTGTAAAGATGAAGAAATACAAGGATATATCAAAAAAATGGTAGAAGAAAAATATTCTACAAATTTAGCAAAAACAAAATATGTCAATGATAGTAAAATCACAGACCACTATGCCATTATTCCAACAGGACAAGGATACGAAAATTTTAATGGGTTACCACAATTGCAGAAAGATATTTATTTGGTGATTGTCAAACGTTTTTTAGCAATTTTTTATCCACCAGCAGAATATAATAAGATTCAATTAACGATTGAAGTAGAAATGGATAAAGAGAAAAAAGAAACCTTTACTACAAGTGGAAGAGTATGCATCAATCAAGGTTTTTTAGAAATCTTAAAACCAGTAGATAAAGAAAATAAAAAGAAAAAGTCCACAAATGGTGAGCAAGATGTGGAAAACAAAGACACAGAAAACAAAAATGGTGAAAATAAATCAGCAGACTTAGAAATATTAAAGAAACTAAAAAAAGGACAAGAGGTATTAATTAAGAATTTTGAAATTAAAGAAGCTGAAACCTCACCACCAAATAGATATAATTCAGGTTCTATTATTCTAGCTATGGAAAATGCAGGAAAATTAATAGAAGAAGAGGAATTAAGAGAACAAATAAAAGGTGCTGGAATTGGAACAAGTGCCACAAGAGGAGAAATTATTAAAAAATTAGAAAAAATCAATTATATAGAAATTAATAATAAAACCCAGATTATTACACCAAGTCAAAAAGGAGAATATATCTATGACATTGTGTTACAATCTATGCCAGATATGTTAAATCCAAAATTGACAGCTAGTTGGGAAAAGGGCTTAGATATGGTAGCAAAAAAAGAAATTAAGCCAGAGGAGTTTATGACAAAACTAGAAAATTATATTAATAGTAAATTTAATAAATTAGTGGTAAAGATGTAAGTGTTAGAATGTATACAACATTACTCAAACTTGCTTTTCAATGAGCAGCTATTCCTGGCATACACATATAAGATTTTTCGGTTCAATACAATAATTAAGAATTTCTAACATGATTTTTTGAGCCGCTTTCACTCAGGCTCAATCAAGTTATATATTCATTTCGCATAATATGTCCAATAGGATTGAAAAAGTATTAGAAATGAATATATAACTTGATTGCCCGTGAACATCCCTCAAAAAATCATTTAAGAAATTCTAAATTATCTTCAATCACATTCAAAATCTTATATGTGTATGCCAGGAATAGCTGCTCATTGAAAAGCAAGTTTGAATAATGTTGTTCTATTGTGATATTTTAATTTATATTTGCTTAAACAATAGTACCACCGTTGACATGAATAATTTGACCAGTAACATAGCGAGAATCATCAGAAGCTAGATATAAATAAGCAGGGGCAAGTTCAAAAGGCTGACCTGCTCTTTTTAATGGTGTTTCTGTACCAAAAATAGAAACTTCTTCTGCTGTAAAAGAAGCAGGAATGAGAGGTGTCCAAATAGGACCTGGAGCAACAGCATTGACCCTTATTTTACTATCAGCTAAGGATAAAGCTAATGACTTGGTAAAAACAGTAATCGCGCCTTTGGTAGAAGAGTAATCAATTAAATTTTTCTTTCCAGCAAAAGCGGTAATAGAAGAAGTATTAATAATACTAGCATTTGCTTCTAAATAAGGAAGAACGGCTTTGGTTAAATAGAAAAATGAAAAAATATTGGTTTCGAATGTATTTCTTAATTGTTCTGCTGTAATATCTAATATACTATTTTGCGGAAATTGTACACCACAGTTATTTACTAAAATATCGACTTTGCCAAAAGTTTTTAAAGTTTCATTAATGACTTGTGTAGAACTTTCTTCTTTTCGTAAATCACATGCAATTAATAAACATTTTCTACCATAATATTCAATGACTTCTTTTGTATAATTGGCATCTTCATGTTCATTCAAATAAGCAATGACAATATCACAACCTTCTTTTGCAAATAAAACAGCAACTGCTCTACCGATACCACTATCGCCACCAGAAATAATGGCCACTTTTCCTTGAAGCTTTCCACTTGGTACGTCATTTTGATTATCGAAAATAGGTAGTGGATTCATTTCGTTTTCTATTCCAGGCTGTACAGATTGGTGTTGAGGTGGAAATGTAATTGGTTGTTGATTGCAAACTGTTTCAAAATTGTAATAGGGGATAAATGGGTAATCATTCATAACAACATTCTCCTTTATATCATATATAGTAATCTTTGTATGTTTTTATATACTTTTTTATTATATGCGATACTTTTATATTTATGCTTATAAAAATATATACAAAAACTATTTATATTTTCTAAAAAAAGTAGTATAATATAGAAATCAAACAAACAAGGAGAAACCAGATTTGTATCTTAGGAGGGAATGAGATTAAGAATGAATACAATACTAGGAGAGCTTGGAAAATCTCGGGAAGTTTGTAACATTGGTAAATCAAATTGAAAAAGAAAAAAGTCCGATAACGATATCGGGCTTAACTGGCGTGGGAATGGTAGAATTATTAGCTAGTATTAATGAATATGCCAAAAGACCAATTTTAATTGTTACATACAATGAAATTCAAGCAAAAGAAATTGTAGAAAATATAAAAGCATTTATGGATAAGGGTGATATCTTTCCCAAAAAGGAAATTGTCACTTATGACTATATTGCAGAAAGTAAAGACTTACCTTATGAAAGAATTGAAGTTCTAAGTAAAATCAAAGAAAAAAGAAATCCAATGATTGTCACAACCATAGAAGCACTTACGCAAAAATTACCACCAAAAGAGGTATTATTTAAAAACTTACTACATTTCAAAGTGGGAGATATCTATTCATTAGAGGATATTAAGAAAGCATTAGTTAATTTAGGATATGTAAGATGTGATTTAATAGAAGGAAGAGGTCAATTTAGTATCAGAGGTGGCATTTTAGATATTTCTGTTTCTGATAAAATCGGTGTGAGAATTGAATTTTGGGGAGATGAAGTAGACTCTATCAGAAATTTTGCGATTGTTAGTCAAAGATCTATTAATACATTGGAAAAAGTAGAAATTTATCCAGCACATGAATATATATTGGAACAATCCATAGAACAAGTATGCAAAAACATCAAAAATTTAAGTGTAACAGAAGCACAGAAAGAAATTGTAGAAGAAGATATAGAGCAAATTGTTGGTGGAAACTACATCAGTAAGATTGATAAATATTTTGATTGTTTTTATACAAATTCTTCTACATTATTAGACTACTTATCAGATAAATATATTATTGCATTAGATGAAGAAAGAAAAATAAAACAAAGAACAGAAAATATCAAACAAGATAGAAAAAATCTAATTAGTGCTTTAGTAGAAAAAGAAAAAATGATTCCACAAAGTTTAGAAGATACGATTGAATATGAAGAAATCGAAGATATTTTAGAAAACGGAAAAAGAAATGTAATCTATTTAGAAAAACAAGATAGTGTAACCAATAAACAAGCGGAAAAATATGTTTTTGAATATAGAGAAGTCAATTTCTATAAAAGTGAAATTGAAAACTTATTCCAAGAATTAAAAGAAGCTTTAAAACAAAAAAAGAGTATTTATGTTTTAGTTGAGAATAAGGAAAAGGCAAAAAAACTAAAGGAAATATTAGAAAAAGAAGAAATCATTTGTAAGATTGAAGAAAAATTAGATAAGACGATTGTTGTAAAAACAGTAGAAAAGGTTGTTACTATTGGAATTGGAAAACTATCAGCAGGATTTGAAAATTATGAAATTCATCAATTAGTGATTTCAGCAGATGAATTAGTTAGTGGAGAAAAGAGAAAAAGAAAGACAGTTCATTCTGCTTATACAGAAGGAGAAAAAGTTGTATTTGCAGATTTAAAAATAGGAGATTATGTGGTTCATAAAACCTATGGAATAGGTATCTATATTGGTGTCAATACTATTAAAGCAGATGGAACGATTAAAGATTATATCAAAATTAAATACAAAAATGATGATATTTTGTATGTACCAACAAACCAAATGGACATGATTCGAAAATATGTTGGTGGAGATAAGATTAATCCGAAAATCAATCGATTAGGAAGCAAAGAATGGGAAAATACCAAAACAAGGGTTAAGAAAAATCTAAGAGAAGTAGCAACAGAATTAATTGAGTTATATGCCAAAAGAGAAAAATCACAAGGCTTTAGCTTTTCTAAAGATACACCATGGCAAAATGAATTTGAAGCAAAATTTCCATATCAAGAAACAGATGACCAATTACGTTGTATTGAAGAAGTGAAAAAAGATATGGAAAACGCTAAACCAATGGATAGATTATTATGTGGTGATGTTGGATATGGTAAAACAGAAGTAGCCATAAGAGCAGCATTTAAAGCTGTGATGGACCAAAAACAAGTAGCCTATTTAGCACCTACAACTGTTTTAGCAGAACAACAATATCAAGAATTTAAAGAAAGAATGAAGGATTATCCAATCAAAGTAGAAATATTGAACAGATTTAAATCTGCAAAATATCAAAAAGAAGTTATCAAAGGCTTAAAATTAGGAGAAGTCGATGTTGTAGTTGGAACCCATAGAATTCTTAGCAAAGATGTAGAATTTAAAGATTTAGGACTATTAATTATTGATGAAGAGCATCGATTTGGCGTAAAAGATAAAGAGAAAATCAAACAATACAAAACCAATGTAGATGTATTAACCATGACAGCAACACCAATTCCAAGAACTTTACATATGTCTATTGTAGGAGTAAGAGATATGTCTGTTATCTATGAACCACCACATAATAGAAGACCTGTACAAACTTATGTATTAGAATATGACAGAGAAGTGGTAAGAGAAGCAATTACAAAAGAATTAGAAAGAGATGGGCAAGTATTTTACATCTTTAACAATGTGGAAAATATCCAAAGAAAAGCGGATGAAATATCAAGGCTTGTACCAGAGGCAGAAGTTTCTTATGCACATGGACAGATGTCAGGAAATCAAATTGAAGAAATCATGAATGATTTTATTCAAAAGAAATCCAATGTATTAGTATGTACAACCATTTTGGAATCTGGAATTGATATACCAAATGCAAATACCATTATTGTTGAAAATGCAGATAGAATGGGATTAGCACAGTTATATCAAATACGAGGAAGAGTAGGAAGAAGTGATAGGCAAGCTTATGCATATATTACATACAAACGAGATAAATTATTATCCGAAGTAGCAGATAAGAGATTAAAAGCGATTAAAGAATTTACAGAATTTGGCTCAGGATTTAAGATTGCCATGCGTGACTTAGAAATCAGAGGAGCAGGAAGCTTACTAGGAGAAATCCAATCAGGACATTTAGAACAAGTAGGATATGATACCTATTGTAACTTGTTAGATGAAGTTATCAAAGAAATGAAAGGTATTGAAGTAAAACCAGAGGTAGATATTCAAATTGACTTAAATGTCACCAGCTATATTCCAGATGACTATATCTCAGATGCTAATCAAAAAATTGAAATTTATCAAGATATTGCTTTATGTAAAAATGAAGAAGACATTCAAAACATCATTGATGAAATCATTGATAGATTTGGTAACATGCCAGCAGAATTAGAAAATTTAATTGATATTGCTAGAATTAAATATTTAGCAAAAGCATTAAATATATCCAAAATTGCAAGTAAGAAAACAGCAGTTGTATTTACATTTGAAGAATCGGAATTTCCATATGATGTCGCTAAACTTGTAAAGGAATATGGAAATAAATTAAAATTTTCAGCAGGTATTAAACCGATGATTACTTTAGAGATTGGTACAGATAATGAAATGAAAATTTTAAATGATGTGACAGAGTTTTTAAAGACTTTAACAAAATACAGAAAAGAAGAGGATAAAGAAATGATTGATAATAAGCAATCATAATAAAGAATAAAATTTAAAACTCCAAATTATTAGATTAAAAAACTAATAATTTGGAATTTTTAAATTTTCAGCCAAAAGTTTGATGCTTTTAGCTGAATCACATTACTATGCAGTATCCAAGATACTGGATCACAATGTAATAATATTATATACAATTAGTTATATTTTATAACAAAAAAACGATAGCCGTTTAGCTATCGGATTAAAATGATTGCGTTGCTTTCACAACGGATCACAATGTATTTCTAAACTCATTATATCATATTTAACATAAAAGTCAAATGTTTTTTGTGAATTATTGCCATTTAGTCATACAATAATATTTTTGCATAGCAGAATTAATTTTATTCCAATCATTTAAAGTGATTTTAACTAATTTTCCTTTTATTCTAAAAGGTGAGAGAATTCTTAGTTTGCTAACATTCCTTAATTGTTCAATTAAGACTGTTGAAGATTGATTTTCTAAATCTATATGATACCATCTCGTATCATTTATCCTTTCAGAAGTTAAAGGTAATACTGTACAAATAGAAGATTCTTTTTTTGTTTTAGCAATTAAGACTGGTCTAATCTTATTTTGTTCACTACCTATGTTAATTCCTAAATTGCACCAATAAATAAAGTTATTTATAATAGAAAAAGGTGGCATTTCTTTAGTAAATTTGATTTTTGCTTTGTCTTTTATCCATATAGCATATTCAAGAGCTAAATATGAATTGATGCTTTGCAATATGATTTTTGTATCATCAAACTGTTGATTGATTTTAATATACATGGACATCACCTCGTTTTTAAAGTATAACACATTTTAAATCAAAAGTAAACAAAAGTTCGCATATTTTCGAAAATTATATGTATGCATATTGCTAAAACTGAAAAAAAGTTATAAAATACAATCATACAAAAAACGTATGGTTGTATTTTAATTTATAAATTATATTTTATATGTACTATATATGCAACCATATTTATATAATACAAAAATATCAACATAATAAACAAAGAAAGAGGGAAAAACATGGAAAAATCAAAAGTATATTTTACAGACTTTAGAGCAAGACCAGGATATAACTTATTACAAAAATTAGAAAAATTAATGAAAAAAGCAGGAATTGAAAATATTGACTTTCAAAATAAATATGTAGCCATTAAAATCCATTTTGGAGAACCAGGAAATTTAGCATATTTAAGACCAAACTATGCAAAAGTGGTTGCAGATGTTGTAAAAGAATTAGGAGGAAAACCATTTTTGACAGATTGCAATACCTTATATGTTGGTGGAAGAAAAAATGCTATTGACCATTTAGAGGCAGCATATGTGAATGGATTTAGTCCATTTTCAACAGATTGCCATGTCATTATTGCAGATGGACTAAAAGGAACAGATGAGGCATATGTAGATATTAATCAAGAATATGTAAAAACAGCAAAAATAGGAAGAGCCATTATGGATGCCGATATTGTTATCTCTCTAAACCATTTCAAAGGACATGAAGGAACAGGATTTGGTGGAGCTATTAAAAATATTGGAATGGGTTGTGGTTCAAGAGCTGGAAAAATGGAAATGCATAGTAGTGGAAAACCAGAAGTTCTTTTAGAAAAATGTAAAAAATGTAAACAATGTATCAAAATATGTGCACATGGAGCTATTTCCTATAATGAAGAAGGAAAAGCAGTGATCGACCATAATAAATGTGTGGGATGTGGTAGATGTATTGGAATTTGTAATTTTGATGCGATTAAATCACCAAATGATGAATCAGCAGACATTTTAAATAAAAAGATGGCAGAATATGCATTAGCAGTTGTAAAAGATAGACCACAATTTCATATTAGTTTAATTTGTGATGTTTCACCAAATTGTGATTGTCATGCAGAAAATGATGCACCAATTGTTCCTAATATTGGAATGTTAGCTTCATTTGACATGGTTGCGTTAGATAAAGCTTGTGCAGATTTAGTGAATAAACAAGAAGTATTTCAAAATAGTGCATTAGGAGAAAATATGAAGAAAAAAGTAGAAGGACATGACCATTTCCACATCAATCATCCAGATACCAATTGGGAAAGTCAAATTGAACATGGAGAAAAGATTGGTTTGGGAAGTTCTGAATATGAATTGATCGAAATGAAATAAGAAATTTAACCGTGTTATATATGAAAAATTTTATATAATTTAAGACAAAAGTTAAATTTTTTAAATAATAATAAAATTTATAAAAATGGAAACTATATTTATTAAAGAGCGAAAAATACATTTCCTTGGTTTTATCGTATAGGATCTGTTATAAAATTGGAGGCATTTATGCAAGTAATATCAAGTAAAGATAATGAATTTATTAAACATATCAAAAAATTAAAAGACAAAAAATATAGAGACTTAAACAATGAATATATCATTGAAGGGATTAAAATTATAGAAGAGGCCATCAATGAAAAAGCAAATATTAAACAAGTCGTTATTTGTGATGACTGTGAAAAGACATCAAATATTCCAAAAGACCTTATGTATGAAATTGCAAAACAAGAGTGTGTATATGTAACAAGCAAATTATTTGAAAGTTTAACAGATGTTACAAATCCTCAAGGAATATTAGCTATTGTAGAAAAAAATGCAATGAAATCAGCAGTTGCTGGTAGTGAAGAAATTGATGATAACCAAGATATTATAGTAGCTTTAGATGATATTCAAGATCCAGGAAACCTAGGAACGATTTTAAGAACAGTAGACAGTATAGGAATTAATCAAATTCTAGTATCAAAAGGAACAGCTGACAGCTACAATCCAAAAGTAGTACGTTCAACAATGGGAGCCATATTTAGAGTAAAAATCATAGAATGTGAGGACTTAGAAAAAACACTTAAAGAAATCAAAAAACATAAATTTGAAATTGTTGTTACATCATTACAAACAGAAAATAGTATTTATGATATCGATTACAAGAAGAAAGTCATTGTCATTGGAAATGAAGCAAATGGAGTAGAAGAAAAGATACAAAAACTAGCAGATAAAAAAGTAAAAATACCAATGCTAGGAAAAACAGAAAGTTTAAATGCTTCTGTTGCAACAGGTATCATATTATATGAATATGTCAGACAAAAAATGGAACGATAGGGACGTGTCAAAATGTTGCCAAAGGGGACGGGCTAAAATGGCAACATTTTCTTTTACTAAAATAAATCTTTTATTATACTAAAAATTAATGTTGCCATTTTAACCCGTCCCCTTTGGCAACATAAAAGGAGTAATGAAAATGAAATTACATGTTGTATTAGTAGAACCAGAAATACCTCAAAACACAGGAAATATTGCAAGAACTTGTGCAGCGATTGGTGCTAAATTGCATTTGGTGCATCCTTTGGGATTTAGCATTTCAGAAAAAGCAGTCAAAAGAGCAGGATTAGATTATTGGGATAAGTTAGATATAGAAGAACATATATCTTTTAAAGAATTTTTGAATACATATCAACCAGAAACACATAACATGTTTTTTGTGACAACAAAGGGAAAACACGTGTATTCGGAACCAGATTTTAAAAATATGGAAGAAATTTTTGTATTATTTGGAAAAGAAACAAAAGGATTACCAGAAGATGTTTTACAAAAATATATAGATAAAACAATTCGAATTCCTATGAGACCACATTTAAGGTCACTAAATTTATCCAATTCTGTTGCTATTGTGGTATATGATATTTGCAGACAAAAAGATTTTGAAGGATTAGAAGAAATTAGTTGCTATTTTGATTAAATTTTTTCAAACTGCTACGAAAACTATGATATGTTGCAGTATAAAAATTAAAAAAAGCATTGAAAAAATTTTTAATACGCTATATAATAAGCTAAAACACATAAGATGAAGGAGAATACAAATGAATACATTTCGATTTGTGCCAGAAGGTTGGAATGAAGAGGTAGAAAATTTAAGTTTACAAAAGATACAAGAATATAAAGATGAGAATAGAACCGTACAAGGAATTGTACAAAGCTGTGATGAACAATATAATTTACATATTCAATTAGGAAATGAAATAGAAGGAATTATTCCAAGGAGCGAAGTAGAAGATATTCAAGAAGGTTTGCCAGAAGAAAGATTATGTACTGGAAAAGTACATAAATATGTTCAGTTTAAAATTGGAAATATTGAAAATAATCATACAGTGTTATTATCCAGAAAAAGTGTACAACAGGAAGCTTTACAATATATAAAAGATACTATGCAGATTGGTCAAAGTGTGACAGGAATTGTAAAAAACATCAGACCATACGGAGCTTTCATTGAAATAGGAGGAGGCATAGTTGGTTTAGCACATATAGAAGATTTATCTGTTGCAAGAATCAAAACACCATACGAAAGACTAGAGATTGGACAAAAAGTGAAAGTTGTGGTAAAATATATAGATAGGTGCACAGGAAAAGTCAATTTGTCATATAAAGAATCACTAGGTACATGGGAAGAAAATGCTGAAAAATTTTCTGTTGGCATGAAAGTAAGAGGCATTATTAGAGAAACGGAGAAGAACAGAAATGGTATTTTCATAGAGTTAACGCCTAATTTAGTGGGAATGGCAGAATATGCTGAAGGATATGAATATGGACAAAAAGTGAATGTGTATATCAAAAAGATAGATAAAGAAAAGAAAAAAGTCAAATTGTTGATTGAATAATAATGTAGTTTATAATTAAAAATTATAGATAATTCTAAATTTATAAGGGGGAAAACAAAAAATGGTAGAAGATAATGAAATCAAGGCACAAGTATCTCCATTTGCTATCAGAGAAGGTGAAATAAAAACTTTCGATGGAAAAGATGGGTATGTGTCAATGAATCAAATCGTACATAAGATTAATATTGGACATATTAATGAAATCCATTTTGCAATTTTAGACTTAGTAAATGAATTTGAATTTATTACATCAAGACAATTATATCAAATGTTGGAAATCAAAGGAATTGATCCTAAGTCACAAGACAAATTAAATAACAAATTAGATCAATTAGTAAAATCTAAAATTTTAACAAGATATTACTTTACTTCTGATGAAGGTAAAGGAATTTATAGAATTTACTGTTTGGAAAAGATGGGAAAATATTTATTAAATTCTAAAGAAATTGATTGTAAATGGCAACCATCTGACAATACAAAACCAGTACCAATGATTAAAAAGAGATTAGCTGGAAATCAAACATTAATTGCCTATTTAAGAAAAGTAAAAGCATTTGATAGCTATATTGTAAAACCAGCCATTACTGCAAAAGTATCAGGAAAGCTATTTAAAGCAAGTGGTGGAGCAGTTAAACTTACAAAAAATGGAAAATCAATCCAATTTGTTTTTGAAGTTATCAGAAGAGAACCTGATTGGGAGAAAAAATTAGTTGAAAGAATGAGATTATATAAAGAATTCTATGAAAACTATGTTCCAGGTGATTCTGGATTTGCAGCAATGCCACAATTGATATTAATCTGCGAAGATGAAAAACATATGGCAGAAACATTTAAAGAAATTGTAACAAATAAATTAGAAATTCCACAAATTAAATTATATTTTACAACTGATTTAAGACAAAATAAAGAAACTTTAGAAGATACATTAGTAGATTTTAAATTAGTAGATGGAAAATATAAAATGGAAAATGTAGAATTAAAATTATTAGGAATGTGACAAAAAAGGGAATTTGGGGACGGACTCATTTTTCCCTTTTTTGATTTGAATATCTAAAAATATAGAATATAAAAGTCATTACACGATTTTGTATAAGCTAAATTTTCATAGAAATGCTAAAGGAAAAACATGTATTCATGCACTCAGACCCTCTCGTACCGAGAGTACCGTGCAATTCATATATGTTTTTCCTTAATAATTTCTAAATTCAAATTTAGATACGCAAAATCGTTTCATTTTTTTATATTCTATATTTTTTTTACAATATTGCCAAATAAATAAAGAAGGGAAAAATGAGTCCGTCCCCAAATTCCCTTAAACACAAACTCCCCTGAGCGAACAGGTGACAGGTCTGTCCCTTTTGGTATCATTTTGGAACGATTTGGCACGTCCCTAACGTTTCACATTCCTAAGATTGCTTTTGCACGTTTTACATCATCACTAGTTGCATCTCTAATATTTTCTAAATCATATTGTAAACCTAATTTTGTCCATTTATATTTACCAATGCTGTGATATGGTAAAATTTCGACTTTTTGAACTGTGCTTAAACTAGAAATAAATTCTTTTAGTTTTTGTAAATCTTTTTCATCATCTGTAAATCCTGGAACTAATACTTGTCTAATCCAGATAGGAATATGATTGTCATTTAAGTATTTTGCAAATTCCAATTCAAGTTTATTATCAAATCCAACTAAATTTTTGCATTTTTCACTATCAATGTGTTTAATATCTAGTAAAACTAAGTCTGTTAAAGTTAATAATTGTTTAATATCATCTGTTAAAGTCACCATTCCAGAGGTATCAATACAAGTATGGATTTTCTTCTTTTTTAATTTTGTAAATAATTCAATTAAGAATTTTACTTGTAATAAAGGTTCTCCACCTGAAACAGTCACACCACCATTTGGAGTGATATAATTTTTATATTTTAAAATCATTTTATAAATATCATCAACAGATTGATATTTTCCTTCTTTCATATCCCAAGTGTCACGATTATGGCAATATTTACATTGTAAATGACAGCCTTGAAGAAATAAAACAAAACGAATTCCTGGACCATCAACAGCACCAAAGGTTTCTATTGAATGTACTTTTGCATAATATCTTAAATCTTTTTCGTTAACTTTTATGTCTTTATTATCTTCCATATTCTATAATAGCTCCTTTATTAAAATCCAAAATGTTATAAATAGAAAAAAGGTTAAAAAGACCACAATTGTTGTGAAATAATCAAGGTTGCCAAATTGGCCCGTCCCCTTTGGCAACCTTGATTGAAAACTAAATTTTTTCATGAATTGTTCTATTAATAACATCTAATTGTTGTTCTCTTGTTAATTTTGTAAAGTTTACAGCATATCCAGATACTCTGATGGTTAATTGAGGATAATTTTCTGGATGTTCCATAGCATCAATTAATAAACTTCTATCAAAAACATTGACATTGATATGATGTCCTGTTTGTTTGAAATATCCATCTAACATATTCACTAAGTTTGTAATTCTTGTATCTTCATCTTTTCCTAATGTTTTAGGTGTGATTGAGAATGTGTATGAAATTCCATCTTCTGCAGAATCAAATGGTAATTTTGCAATAGAATTCATAACAGCTAAAGCACCGTTTGTATCTCTTCCATGTAATGGATTTGCACCAGGTCCGAATGGAGCTCCCATTCTTCTTCCATCTGGAGTATTTCCAGTAGCTTTTCCGTAAACGACATTTGATGTAATAGTAAGAATAGATAAAGTATGTTTAGAATTTCTGTAAGTTGGATATCTTCTTAATTTATTCATAAATGTTTTTACGATGTCAACTGCAATATTGTCTACTCTTTCATCATCATTACCGAATTTAGGATAATCTCCTTCAATTTCATAATCAACAGCTAGTCCAGTTTCATCTCTAATAACTTTTACTTTTGCATATTTGATTGCAGAAAGTGAATCAGCAACAACAGATAAACCGGCAATACCACAAGCCATTGTTCTGATAATATCTTTATCATGAAGCGCCATTTCAATTGCTTCGTAACAATATTTGTCATGCATATAGTGGATAGCATTTAATGCTTTGATGTAGATTTTTGCTACATAATCCATCATTTGATTGAATTTTTCCATAACTTCATCATAATCTAAATATTCAGAAGTAATTGGAGCAAATTTTGGAGTAACTTGTTTTCCAGACATTTCATCTCTACCACCATTGATAGCATATAATAAAGTTTTTGCTAAGTTTGCTCTTGCACCAAAGAATTGCATTTGTTTACCAATTTTCATTGGAGAAACACAACAAGCAATTCCATAATCATCTCCTAATGTGATTCTCATTAGATCATCACTTTCATATTGAATAGATGATGTTTTGATAGATAAATCTGTTGTATATCTTTTAAATCCATCTGGTAAATTTACAGACCATAAAACAGTTAGGTTTGGTTCTGGAGCTGGTCCTAAATTTTCTAGTGTATGAAGAATTCTAAAAGAGTTTTTTGTAACTAAAGTTCTTCCATCAATTCCCATACCACCAATACTTTCTGTTACCCATACTGGGTCACCACTAAATAGTTCATTATATTCAGGTGTTCTTAAGAAACGAACTAATCTTAATTTCATAACAAAATGATCCATAATTTCTTGAACTTCTTCTTCTGTAATAGTTCCATTTTCTAAATCTCTTTCAAAATAGATATCTAAGAAAGTAGAAGTTCTACCAAGACTCATAGCTGCACCATCTTGAGATTTTACAGCACCTAAATATCCAAAGTATAACCATTGAACAGCTTCTTTACTATTGTTTGCAGGTTTAGAAATATCAAAACCATATTTTGAAGCCATTGCCTTTAAATCATTTAGTGCTTTGATTTGTTCACTGATTTCTTCTCTTTCACGAATAATTTCTTCTGTCATGCAGTCATCATCTAATATTTCTAAATTTTTCTTTTTCTCTTCAATTAACATGTCTACACCATATAAAGCAACTCTTCTGTAATCACCAATAATTCTTCCTCTACCATATCCATCTGGTAATCCAGTAAGTAGGTGAGCACTTCTAGCAGCTCTAATATCTGGTGTATAAACACTAAATACGCCATCATTATGTGTTTTTCTATAGTTGTGAAAAATTTTTTCTACTTCATCATCTACTTTTTTATCATAAGCTTCACAAGCTTTTTCTACAATACGAATTCCACCATAAGGCATAATGGCTCTTTTTAAAGGAGCATCTGTTTGAAGTCCTACGATTTCTTCTAAATTTTTATCAATATATCCAGCTTCATAAGCATTAACATTAGAAACTGTTTTTGTATCTATATCTAGTACACCACCTTTAGAAGCTTTTTCTTTTTTATAAAGTTCTAGTACTTCATCCCATAATTTTTTTGTTTTTTT
This sequence comes from uncultured Eubacteriales bacterium, assembly GCA_949289635.1. GTDB lineage: Bacteria > Bacillota > Clostridia > TANB77 > CAG-508 > CAG-269. The sequence goes on from CASEOS010000004.1 coordinate 21,821, forward strand.
TGTAGGTCCAACTAAAAATGTTGCATCTCCTTCATAAGGTGTATAGTTTCTTTGAATGAAATCTCTTACATTGATTTCGTTTTGCCAATCACCATTTTCAAATCCTTTCCATTGTTCAAATTTCATAATATTAAAAACCCTCCTTAATTAAGAATAAAATGAAATATAATTAATAATGATTTATCAATCAATTCATTTGATTTTCCTTATTTATTATTATTATCATTTTGACCACATAATATAATACCATATCCATAAAATATAATCAATCCAAAATGAAAATAATTTGATAAACTTGTAAAATAATGTCGATATAAGGAAAATAGTATGGTGTAACTTGTATAAAATTTAAACAGTATATCTTTTGTATGAAAGATAATAGATAGTTTCTATTATTAATTACATTTACAAACTAATCATACGAATAAAATTTTAAAAAATCTGTTGCAAAAGCAACAAAAAACCAATATTTTTTCAATATTGGTTTTTGATATAAAATTATTCAGCTTCTGCAATGATTTTGGCGATTTTATAAATTAATCTTTGTTTATGTGCAGGGCAACTTTTTAGTAAATCAGAAAATTCTTTAGATAGATAATTTTCTGAATCACTAGAAGTACCACTTAAAATATAGCCTTCAGAAACATCTAATAAATTACAAATTTGTGTTAATCTTTTTAAATTAATATGAGAATTTCCTCTTTCAACTCTACTCAAGAATGCAACAGAAACATCTATTTTTTCTGACAATTCTTCTTGTGTATAGTTTTTAGCAAGTCTTGCTTGTTTAATTCTTTGACCAATAATATTATAATCTAATGCCATATATATCACCTTCCTAATTCTTTATTAAAAACAAATACAAAGTATATGTTTACCATATAGTCTACGATGATACTATATAATAATAAATGGAAAAAGTCAAGGATTTTATTATAAAAGCTAAAAATAGAAGTTATTTTGGTATTGTATTTCACAGTTTAATCATAGACCTAGAAGCTTATGTTCTTCTAGATTTCATAAATTTCTCGGCTCAATGCGTACTCTAGCCTTTCTAAATCAAAAGCAAACGAGCCTCTCGCTATTCCCGCTTCCTCATTTGCTTTAAATTAAGAAAGGCTACAAGTACTCCAATCACATTCGAAATTTTATTCAATCTAGAAGAACATAAGCTTCTAGGTCTATGATTAAACTGTGAACTATAATGTTTTAATCTGAACTTACAGATATTGATAAGCAATTTATGGAAAAGTTAGAAAAAACAAGTAAAAAAGAGATTTTTAGAGAAAAAGTGCTAATATAAGGAAAAGAAATTTGAAAATTCTGAATAATTTTGATTTTTTATCTAAGATTATGTATACAAAATTTGAAAAAAGGCAAAATATATAGTATAATATAGATTAGTCGCGTAAAAAAACATAAAGGAGAGTGGATTTTATTTTAAAAACAAAACTAAAATTTTACACAAAAGCGTTTCTAAAAATTTTTAACATTACGATTATAGCTTTGGGGATTATTATCGCGATTATTTTAGTAAAATATAAACCAATGTATAAAGTAAGTATTTCTGGTGAAGAACTTGGATATGTAGAAAATAAACAAGCTTTAGAAGAAACATTAAAAGAAGAAATTACAGAAAGTTCTGATAAAACAATTGAAGATATTAGCTTAAATAAAGAACCAGAATATGAGTTAAAATTAGTTAGTAGAACAGAAAATACAGAGGAGAAAGAAGTAGTAGAAGAATTAAAAGAAGAAGCAACAATTACGTATAAATACTATGAAATAGCAGTACAAGAAAATGTTATTGAAAAAGTGGATACCAGTGAAGAAGCAGAAGAATTGGTAAAAGAAATAAAAGAAGAAAATGATAGTGAAGAAATTGATTTAAGTATTGTAGAAAAATATACACAAAATGAAGAAGAAGTAAATACATCAGATTTAGAAGTAGCAAAAGTAAATGTTCAAGAAACAGTGCAAACGGCTATACAAGAAATCGAACAACAAAAAGAAGAGGAAGAAAGATGGAATGCTTTACCAAGTATTAATGGTATTAAATTAGCAGTAACACCAATCGAAGGAAGAATCACTTCTAGATATGGAGTAAGTAGTAACATTAGAAAATCAACACATACAGGCTTAGACATTTCAGCAGTGAAAGGAACAGATATAAAAGTAGTAGCAGATGGTACAGTAACTGCTGCTAGCTACAATGGTTCATATGGAAACTTAGTAAAAGTAGACCATGGAAATGGTGTAGAAACTTGGTATGCACATACAAGTAAAATGTATGTAAAAAAAGGAGATACTGTAAAAGCCGGAGATGTCATAGCAGCAGTTGGTTCAACAGGAAATTCAACAGGACCTCATTTACATTTAGAAATTAGAATAAATGGAGAAACTGTGAATCCACAAAATTATTTATATAAATAAAAAAATGCAGGTATATACTTTATACTTGCATTTTTTTATTTTAATTTAATTCCAGAGAGTGTGTTTGCGCATAATTTACATATTTTTGGGCTCTTTGCAAATATTCTCTGTAAAGATTTCCAGATAAGTCTCTGGATATTTCATAAGAACTGATAATTCCTGTGATTTGTTTTGATAAATCTGTTATATCACCATCATTTATAACAACGTTAGCATAGTCAGTTATATGTTCACAATAACTTTGATAAGATGTATGATAACCAGACAGATGTTCTTGCATATATTCTGTTTGATCATCTTGATTTGCCTTAGCAAAATCTTCAAATTTCTGACCTTGAATATAAATAGGGACTACGCTGTTTGGAAATTTTTCTTGTAGAAGTTTAATTGTTGGTATATCACTTATAGATATACTAAATGAGATGCCTTCTTCTAAACCTTTTTTTAAAATAGATGTATCTATTCCATAGATGTTTCCATAGTTTTCATATTGTAAATCACATGAATCTAAATTGTATTTTTCATCATTAGAACATATTAATTCTGTACCATCTTCAGGTCTTCTTTTTCGTGTTGTCATTTTAGGCATAATAACAGAATGAAGAGGTCCGATAACTGAGAGGATTTCTAAAGCATCATCTTTTCCTGATCCGGGCGAACCTGAAAACACAAAAATTTTTGGAAAATATATATTGGATGATTTCTTTTTTGGGAGAGGTGTTTGTAATATCTTATGTAATTGAAGTTCTAATGTATCTGTACCATCTTCCATATTTAGTATTGTATAATCAAATATGTTTTTATTATTGATAAATTCAATATAATCTTTTTTCGATTTATCATATCTTTTTTTAGCACTTTCTGGATTTAAATTTCTTTGTCTTGATATTTCAACAAAATATGAAACATTAGGCAACTCTTTATGAATATAACAAGAGATACATTCATTACCATATATATTTTTTAAATCTTTAATAAGGTCAATATTATTAATAATAATGACAACTGTTTTTCCATTTTTGATATAATCATTAATTTCGTCTGTTGAAAAACCATAATATTCTCCATAATTTATATAAGCCAAAGGGCATTTTTTATTTAAAAAAGCTCTTTTTCTTTGTAGAGATAAGTTTTTTTGTTGAGTCTCTGTTTTTTCTCCATCATTAAATTCCCCCAATACAGCTCTTATACCAGGATTTTCTCCATTCATTTTCGCTAGTATTTCTTCTTTTCTAAACGGACGAGTTACATATTTTGGAACATTTACACAATTGAATTTTTTTGTTAATAAATTTGCAATAAAAGTCTTTCCAGATCCAGACATTCCTGAAAGAATAATGATTTTTCCTTTTCTAGGAATTTGTGGTTGCAAAGTCTTTATGAATTGCATATGGTCAATCCTTGACATATCAAATCTTCTCCTAATTTAAACGATGTATTTACTATATCATATTTTACATAATTTTTCAATATAGATTGGGTTGAGAGCAAGACATTTTGTCAAAAAAACTGAAAAATATCTTTTGGATATTATTGACATTTCATACCAATCATATATAATGGATTTGTTGAAATCTTTTATAATGAAGTAATAGAAGGTTTTAGAAAACATAGAGCAAATAGGAACTGCTCAAAGAGGAGGTTATTTATGAGTGATAACGTAAATGAAGAACAAGAAATTAAACAAATGATTGATGATTTAGTACAAAAGGCAAAAGTAGCATCTCAAGAATATTTAAAATTAGACCAAGAAACTGTAAACAACATCACAAAAGCAATGGCAATGGCAGGTCTTGAAAATCATATGAGATTAGCAAAAATGGCAGTTGAAGAAACTGGAAGAGGTATTTATGAAGATAAAATTACAAAGAATATGTTTGCAACAGAATATATATATCATAGTATCAAATATGAAAAAACAGTTGGTATTATAGATGAAAATGTAGAAGATGATTATGTAGAAATTGCAGAGCCAATTGGAATTATAGCAGGGGTTACACCTGTTACAAACCCAACATCAACAACGATGTTTAAATCTATCATATCAGCAAAAACAAGAAATGTTATCATATTTGGTTTTCACCCATCTGCACAAAAATGTAGTGTAGAAGCAGCCAAAATTTTAAGAGAAGCAGCTGTCAAAGCAGGTGCTCCAGAAAATTGTATTTTATGGATTGAAAAACCAAGTATTACAGCGACAAGATTATTAATGAACCACCCAGATGTTAACTTGATTTTAGCAACAGGTGGAACAGGCATGGTAAAATCTGCTTATTCTTGTGGAAAACCAGCATTAGGTGTAGGACCTGGAAATGTACCATGTTATATTGATAAAACAGCAAAATTAGAAACATCAGTAAATGATTTGGTTATGTCAAAATCATTTGACAATGGAATGATTTGTGCATCAGAACAAGCTGTTATTATTGATAAAGAAATCCAAAAAAGATTTGAAGAATTAATGAAAAAAGCAGGATGTTATTTTGTCAATAAAGAAGAAAAAGAAAAATTAGTCAAGGGTATGTTTGAAAAATTAGAAAATGGAGATTACAAATTAAAATCACATGTACCAGGACAATATCCTCATACAATTGCAAAAGAAGCTGGATTTGAAGTTCCAGAAGATACAAAAGTATTAGTAGTTCCAGAAACAGGTGTTGGAAAAGATTATCCATTCTCAAAAGAAAAATTAAGTCCAGTATTAACATACTATGTTGTAAAAGATGAAAATGAAGGAATACCATTAGCAGAAAAATTACTAGAATTTGGTGGACTAGGACATTCAGCTGTTATTCATTCTGAAAATAAAGATACGATTTTAAGATTTTCAGAAACCATGAAAGCAGGAAGAATTATTGTAAATTCTCCATCAACACATGGAGCAATTGGTGATATATATAATACCAATATGCCATCATTAACATTAGGTTGTGGTTCATTTGGTGGAAACTCAACAACAGCCAATGTATCATCAGTAAATTTAATTAATATAAAAAGAGTTGCCAATAGGAGGGTTAATATGCAATGGTTTAAAGTTCCAGAAAAGATATATTTTGAAGCAGGTTCAATTGCTTATTTAGAGAAAATGCCAAATATAGAAAGAGCATTTATTGTAACAGATCCAGGAATGGTAAAATTAGGATATGTAGACAAAATCTTATATCATTTAAGAAACAGACAACATTATGTACATTCAGAAATTTTTAGTGAAGTAGAATCAGACCCATCATTTGATACTATCATGAAAGGTGTTGAAGCCATGAAAAACTTCAAACCAGATGTGATTATTGCACTAGGAGGAGGAAGTCCAATTGATGCAGCAAAAGGAATGTGGTTATTCTATGAACATCCAGAAGCAGATCCAGAAGGATTAAAATTAAAATTCATGGATATCAGAAAACGTACATATAAATTCCCTAAATTAGGAGAAAAATGTCAAATGGTAGCTATTCCAACAACATCAGGTACAGGTTCAGAAGTAACATCATTTGCCGTTATCACAGATAAAGAGAAAAACAAAAAATATCCATTAGCAGATTATGAATTAACCCCAGATGTAGCAATTGTAGACCCAGATTTAGTTATGAGCTTGCCAAAATCTATTACAGCAGATACAGGTATGGATGTGTTAACACATGCATTAGAGGCATATGTTTCTAATATGGCATCTGACTACACAGATGGATTAGCTGAAAAAGCAGTAGAATTGGTATTCCAATACTTAGAACAAGCATATGATGATGGAACGAATAAAGTGGCTCGTGAAAAAATGCATAATGCAAGTACCATTGCAGGTATGGCTTTCACAAATGCCTTTTTAGGAGTTAACCATTCAATGGCACATAAAATGGGAGCAGAATTCCATTTACCACATGGAAGACTTAATGCCATATTATTACCATATGTGGTAAGATATAACGCTACAAAACCAACAAAATTTGTTTCATTCCCTAAATATGAATATTTCATTGCTGATAAAAAATATTCTGAAATAGCAAAAAAAGCAGGATTAAAAGCAAAAACGATGGAAGAGGGAATTAGTAGCTTAATAGAAAAAATTAAAGAAATGAATGAGCATATGAATATTCCAAAATCATTTAAAGAGGCTGGAATTGATGAACAAGAATTTCTATCAAAAGTGGATATGTTAGCAGATAGAGCTTTTGAAGATCAATGTACAACAGCTAACCCAAGAGTACCACTAGTATCAGAAATCAAACAAATCTTATTAGATAGTTATTATGGAAAAGAAGTAAAATAGGAGAGAGGTAAATGAGTTTAAGAGATATAGGTAAAAGATTCCAAGAAAAGTTTCTAGGAAGTAAAGAAGAAAAAACACCGGAAGAGGTAGTTAAAAAAGAGGTTATTGAACCAATTCAGGATGAAAATAGAGACTTAACAAGTCAACAAATTGCAACACAAATTATAGAATTATTGAATCAATATCCAGCAGACAAAAGAAAAGTAATCATAGAAGAATTAAGAAAATCAGATGCTGTTTCTTCTGCTATGTTGGTGGGAGCAGCAGTAAAGGCTGTTGATTCTAAAGAAATACCAGATGCTTTAGCAGTCGAATTAGGAAGACAAGCATCTGATAAAACGGCCGTAGGAATATTAGAAAATGCAGAAATGTCCAGAGATAATAGGCTAAAAATTATAGAAACTTTAGCAGATAATAAGTTAAAAGAAGAGGCTATTTGCAAAGAGTTAGCTGGGATTTCTCATACATTAAAGGATTTAGAGGTACAAAATGAATTGGCATCCAAAATTAATCATGTAATAGGAATTACCAAAAGAACAGATAAAATCAATGAACAATTGTATAAACTAATTGCCAAAAATTTTGCGATTACATATCACAAAACAAATGGAGGATTAAGTCTGTATCAGATGGAACAAGTGGTTCCTATTCATGAAATGATAAGAGAAAATATGCCTGAAAAAATCGAAGAAGAATATATAAAATTGCTTAAAGATGGAGAAGAAAATAAATTTGATATACAAGAAGTAAAAGAAAGATTTGTAGATCAAATGGCTAAAGAAGTTCATGAAAAGGCGCAAAAAGAAGGACAACCTGAAAGTACATTTATGAAATTTTTAGGAGAAGTTAGTAAAGAAAAAGTAGAAATAGAAGAAGAGGATAAAGAAAATCTAGGTTGTACGGTAAAAAGAGAAATAGGACTATTAGAAAAATACATCAGAAAATATAATGAACAAATTAGTCAAAGTGATTTGGAAAGATGTTTAAAAATTGCTAGAGGAGAGGAAGAAGAATTCGTATATAAACCTAAAAAAGAGAGTAAAAAAGAACTCCTAGAAGAAAATGCTGAAAAAGAAATTAATATTGAAGTATTAGAACAATGTATAGATTCAGGTCTAATAGATTTATTAGAAAAAATGGATGAAAAAGAAAGAGAAGAAAGCTTGAGAGTAATTATAAATTCATTAGAAAAAAGACTACAAAAAGGTAATCATGTAGCAAAAGATGGAGAAGTTAATTCAAAATATGCAGAAACTCTAAAAAATATAAAAATCACTCCAAAAGAAGAGATACCTAAGGTAAAAAGAGCAGAATGGGGAGATGATGCTAGATAAAAGCCAATTTGGCTTTTATCTTTTGCCCTTTTATAAGTTCATCAAAAAAACACAATTAAAATATGTTTTAGAAACAATTAAGGGAAATTGGGGACGGACTCATTTTTCCCTTTTTCAAATTTGATTAAAATGAAAAATATAGAATATAAAGTCATTACACAATTTTGTATAAGCTAAATTTTCATAGAAATTCAAATTTAGATACGCAAAATTGTTTCATTTTTTTATATTCTATATTTTTTCTTATTTCTAATTAATAAAAAGGGAAAAATGAGTCCGTCCCCAATGTCCTCAAAAGGACATTTTTTTTAAACAAAGAGAAGGATTTATGTAAAACACGTCGAATAATATAATTATGTATAGTTATATGAAATATTTTAGGAAAGGAGAAAATAATGGCAAGATATAGTGATGAAATCATTGATGATGTAAGACAGTCTAATGATATTGTAGATGTGATATCACAATATGTAAGACTAAAGAGAAGCGGCAGAAATTATTTTGGATTATGTCCTTTTCACAATGAAAAATCACCTTCCTTTTCAGTATCTCCAGAAAAACAAATATTTCATTGCTTTGGTTGTGGCGTTGGTGGAAATGTATTTACGTTTTTGACAAAGATTGAAGGTATCAATTTTGTAGAAGCTGTTCAACAGTTAGCCGAAAGAGCCAATATACAATTACCAACATTAGAAAATAATGTAGATTCAGCAAAAGAGGTTTTAAAAGCAAAGGTATATAAAGTAAATGAATTTACGGCAAAATATTATCATGAAAATTTATATAGACCAGAGTCTAAAATGGCTCAAGAATACATAAAAAAAAGAAAATTATCAAATGAAACATTAAAATCTTTTCAAATCGGATTTTCAGGAAAATTTGATGAATTATATCAAGAATTAAAAAAACAAGGATTTGAAGATAGGGAAATTTTAGAGTCTGGCTTAGTAAATAAAAATGAAAGAGGACAATTTATTGACCGATATCGTAATAGATTAATGTTTCCTATATGTGATGTCAGAGGAAGAGTCATTGCCTTTGGGGGAAGAGTGCTAGATGATTCAAAACCGAAATACATAAACTCTCCTGAGAATGTTGTATATAGTAAGGGAAGACATTTATATGGATTAAATGTTGCGAAAAAATATGATATCAAAAAAAGACTACTCATTGTAGAAGGGTATATGGATGTTATCTCACTACATCAAAGAGATATTCATAATGTGGTTGCCTCTTTAGGAACAGCACTAACTCAACAACAAGGATATTTACTTCGAAATAATACAGAACAAATTATTCTAAGTTATGATTCAGATGAAGCTGGACAAACTGCCAAAGTAAGAGCAATGGAAATATTGCAAAACATGGGGTGTGATATTCGAGTCTTACAGATGGAAGGAGCTAAAGACCCTGATGAATATGTTGTTAAATATGGAAATGCAAGATTTCAAAATTTAGTTGACAAAGCGATTTCAGTTATTGAATTTAAGGTAAAAATATTAAGACAATCTTTAAATTTAGAAAATACAAATGACAAAATTAAGTTTTTAAATGAAATTGCAAAATTAATTGCTAAAATTGATAACAGTATGGAAAGGGAAGTCTATATAGAAAAAATAGCAAAAGAATATGATGTCTCAAAAGAAGCAATTTATGCAGAAGTAAACAAATTGACGTATAAAGAAAGTAAAGATGAAAAAGTATTAAGTAAAACAAGACCAGTTGCAAGACATAGAGAAAAAAAAGAAACTGGCAATGTATCAGAAGCAACAAAACGAAGGGAAAATACGATTTTAGCTATTTTACTTTCCGGAGATAGAAATATTTATGAAATCATTAAACAAAATATTACTATTCAAGACTTTAAATATGAGATAGATAAGAAGATTGCTGAAAAATTGTATGAAGAATTCGAAAATGGAAATAGTAATATAAATAGTATGATTGATAATTTGTCAGAAGAAGAACAAAATCACATCACGATGATAATGGCAGAAGATTATGGAATTGATGATGTTGAAAAGGCAATTGATGATATTATACAAAGTTATGAAAAAGATAAATTAAATGAAAGAAAATTTGAAATTTTAGAATTATTAGAAAGTCCAACTGAAGAAAATCAGAAGAAAGAATTAGAAAAAGAGCTAAATGATATTATTTTTCGTTTAGCAAAAATTAGATAGGGGTGAATTAGGTTGAAAAAAGAAGAAAATAAACAAGAAGAATTAAAACAAGAAGAAAAAATTGAAAAAATAGAAAAAGTAAGAAAAAAAGCACATAAGAAAGCTGAAGAAGTGGAGCAATCTAAAAAAGAGGAAAATGTAGAAGAATCAGAAGAAACAAAAAAATTAAAAGAAGAAAAAGTAAATAATATATTAAAAAAGGCAAAAGAAAAAGGACAAATTACAATTGGAGATTTAGCATCTGAATTAGATGATGTTAATCCAGACCAAATTGATAAAGTTTTTGATGCATTTGAAGAATTAGGTGTGGATTTATTGCAAGAGGAGATGGATGAAGAACCAGATATTGAGGATTTAAAAGAAGTAGAAGATTTAAAATTAGATGAAATTACAGATACCAGTTATGAAGGAATTAATGTTGATGATCCTGTCAGAATGTATTTAAGAGAAATTGGAAGAATTCCACTACTTACTTTTGATGAAGAATTAGATTTGGCTAAAAAAGTATTACAAGGAGATGAAGATGCAAAACAAAAATTAGCAGAATCAAATTTAAGATTAGTTGTTAGTATTGCCAAAAAATATGTAGGAAGAGGAATGTTATTCTTAGATTTAATACAAGAAGGAAATATGGGATTGATTAAGGCTGTTGAAAAATTTGATTATACAAAAGGTTTTAAATTTAGTACGTATGCAACATGGTGGATTAGACAAGCCATTACAAGAGCAATTGCAGACCAAGCGAGAACCATCAGAATTCCTGTACACATGGTAGAAACAATCAATAAATTAATTAGAACTTCTAGACATCTATTACAACAATTAGGTAGAGAACCAACCCCAGAAGAAATTGCAGGTGAAATGGAAATACCAGTAGAAAAAGTAATAGAAATTCAAAAAATTGCACAAGATCCTGTATCATTAGAAACACCAATAGGTGAAGAAGATGATAGCCATTTGGGTGATTTTATACAAGATGATGATTCTCCAGCACCTCAAGATTCAGCAGCTTATACTATGCTTAGAGAACAATTAGAAGAGGTAATGAATACATTAACACCAAGAGAGGCAAAAGTATTAAAATTGAGGTTCGGTTTAGAAGATGGAAAATCAAGAACACTAGAAGAAGTTGGAAGGGAGTTCCAAGTAACTAGAGAGAGAATTAGACAGATTGAAGCAAAAGCTTTAAGAAAATTAAGACATCCTAGTAGAAGTAAGAAGCTTAGAGATTACATGGGATAAATTGAAAAATAATTACGTTGAAAAATAATTCATTTTAATATTGGAGGAAATTATGGAGCAGTTAGTTGATTTTTGGAATAGACTAACATCTATACAAATTGTAGATATTATCATAGCTATTGGGATTATTGTATTTTTTAGAATATTTAGTGGTACATTTTCCTATATGATTATTAGAATATTTAAAATAAAGAGTAAAAAAGCAAAAGAGATAAAAGAGAGTGCATTTTTTAAACCATTAAAAGTATTTTTCATCATTTTAGGAATTTATCTAGCTATCATCTTTTTAAGAGAACCATTACAAATTAATGCACAAGTGATGACCTTTGTGACAAAAGCTTTTAAAATCATTAGTGTAATAGAATTTGCAGTAGGATTAGCTAATAGTTTTACTTTAAGAACAATCATAGGCAAAAAATTGAAAAAAAGCTTAAGTCAGAAAATGGATGATACCATAGTTGATTTTGTGTTAAAAGTGACAAGAATATTTATTTATGTTGTTGCTATATTTTCAGTATTATCAATTTTAGAAATTAATCTAACAGGATTAATTGCTGGATTAGGATTAGGGGGTCTCATTGTAACACTTGCTGCACAAGATACAGCGAAAAACTTATTTGGTGGAATAGTTATTTTTATTGATAAACCATTTGTAGTTGGCGACTGGATTGAAACGGATAACTATGAGGGAACGATTGAAGATATTACATTTAGAACAACAAGAATTAGAACATTTGAAAATGCATTAGTCAATATTCCCAATGCCATTATTGCAGATGCTTCTGTGACCAATTGGAGTAAAATGGAAAAAAGAAGATATAAAACAAATTTATGTGTAGAATTAGGTACACCACTAGAAAAATTAGACCTAATAAAAACAAGAATTGAAAAAATGTTACAAGAAAGAGAAAGTGTTTATGATGATTCTATTATTGTAAGATTTGATCAAATATCAGATAATGGAATTAATATATTAATATATACATATACCAATTCAGTAGATTATGCAAGTTACTTAAAAGAAGTAGAAGATATCAATGTAAAAATCATGAAAATATTGAGAGAAGAAAATATTGAGTTGGCATATGATACAAAAACAGTATATGTTAAAAATTAGAAAAATTACTACACTAAATGTTAGTGTAGTTTTTTGTATTGTAATATTGTTCAAACCTTCGAATCTAAATGGAGCAATTGGTTATAGGATTAAAGTTCTCGGCTACCCTCCAATTCCCGTTTAAGAAATTCTAATATCTAAATCGTAACAATACCCGGAAACAGGACCCTTTACGACTTAGATATAAGAATTTCTAAAACTATTCCGGTCGCATTCGAACGCTTAATCCTATAACCAATTGCTCCATTTAGATTCGAAAGTCTGATTAATAACAGATAGTAAACTAAAAATAAATAAAATTTTTCACAATATAGACATAAAACCTATGTATAATATATAATAAATATGAGAAAAAATAGGAGTGATAAATATGGTAAATAACTGTATTTTAATTGTAGATGATGAACAAAGAATGAGAAAACTAATAAAAGACTTCTTAGTGGCAAAAGGATACAGTATATTAGAAGCAGAAGATGGAGAAAAAGGATTAGAGGTTTATGAAGAAAACAAAAATAAAATTAATTTAATTTTATTAGATGTTATGATGCCGAAATTAGATGGGTGGTCAGTATTAAGACAAATTCGACAAGATTCCAAAGTACCAATTATCATGTTAACAGCCAGAGGAGAAGAACAAGATGAATTGTTTGGATTTGAACTAGGTGTTGATGAATATATTTCTAAACCTTTTAGTCCTAAAATTTTAGTAGCACGTGTAGAAGCTATATTAAAAAGAACAAATCAAAATGAAAAAGAAGTCAAAGACTATGGTGGAATTGAAATCGATAAAGAAGGAAGAACCGTAAAAGTAGACGGAAAACCAATTGAATTAAGTTTAAGAGAATATGAATTATTAACTTACTTAGTAGATAATGAAAATATTGCTTTATCAAGAGATAAAATATTAAATAATGTTTGGAATTATGATTATTACGGAGATTCTAGAACAATTGATAGCCATATAAAAAAAATAAGACACAAATTAGGAAAAAAGGGAAAATATATTCAAACAATGAGAGGTGTCGGATATAAATTTGAAGTGAAGTAGTACTTAAAAATTATCATATATTCATGAAGTTTATGCTTTAGAAAAGGAATGAGCAGAAATGGAAAAAATAAGAAATGCACTAAAATCAGTAAGAGTTAAATTATTTTTAATGTTGTCATTAATGATATTACTGATTATACTATTTTTAATCTTAGTAAATAATTTTGTATTTGGACAATTTTATTTATATAGTAAAACAAAAGATTTAAAAGAAGTATATGAAGTAATTAATGATTATTATAATGCACCAACAGACATTGATATTAATTCTGAATTAGAAAAATTAGCTATTAACAATAATTTTGATATTCTAATAAAAGATAATGATGATATCAATATATTCACATCAAATAAAGATTTTTTATCAACATTTGGTGAAATGAATGCTATGACAAATGCGATTAATGCAGGAGAATTGATAGAAGAAAATGATAAATTTATTATTAGGCGATTAAAAGAGAAGAAAACAGGAATTTCTTACATTTTATTATCAGCTAAACTAGATAATGACTATTTGTTATATATTCGAATTCCAGTTTCTTCTATACAAGAAAGTGTAAAAATATCTAACAACTTCTTATATTTAATTGCAGGATTTACCATTTTAATTTCAGCAGTCATTGTTAATTTTGTTAGTAGGAAATTTACAGATCCAATATTAGAGTTAAATACCATCGCAAAAAATATGTCTAATTTGGATTTTAGCCATAAATATCGAATAACAGATGCAGATGATGAAATTAATAATTTAGGAAAAAGTATTAATTTAATGTCAGATAAGTTGGAAAGTACAATTAAGCAATTGAGAAGAACCAATATAGAGTTGGAGAAAGATATAGAGGAAAAATCAAAAATTGATGAGATGAGAAAAAGTTTCATCTCAGATGTATCACATGAATTAAAAACACCAATTGCATTAATACAAGGATATAGTGAAGGATTATTAGAAAATGTCAATACAGATGATGAAAGCAGAAAATTTTATGCAGAGGTTATCCTAGATGAAACCAATAAAATGGACAAATTGGTAAAACAATTACTAGAATTAATGAAACTAGAATATGGAAAAAGAGAATTTTCTGACAAAAAATTTAATATTGTAGAACTAGAAAAAGAAGTTATCAGAAAATCAAAAGTGATGCTAGAAGAAAAACAAGTAGAAGTAGAATTAAAATCTCCAGAAGAAATTAATGTGATTGCAGATGATTTTTATATAGAGCAAGTCATTACCAATTATTTGACAAATGCTATTAAACATGTCGAAGAAGTAAATGGAAAGAAAAGTATTGTCATAGAAAATGTTGTCAATGTAGAAAAGAATAAAGTAAGAGTGAAAGTATTTAATACAGGTATCAATATAAAAGAAGAAGACTTGGCAAGAATTTGGAATCGTTTTTATAAAGTAGACGAATCTAGAAATAGAGCAGATGGAGGAACAGGTATTGGTTTATCATTTGTAAAGGCAATTATGAGTAATTACAAAAATGATTATGGTGTCATTAATAAAGATAATGGAGTGGAATTCTATTTTGAATTAGATTTAAAAATATAAATGATTGCAAAAAGGGATTTTGGGGACGGACTCATTTTTCCCTTTTTATATTGTGAGAAACTTAAAAAATATAGAATATAAAATCATTACACAATTTTGTATAAGCTAAATTTTCATAGAAATTCTTTAATAAAAAAGTGAGCCTCTCTCATTGTTGCTATAAATCTTAAGCAAAATGAGCATTCCTCACTTTTTTATTTTAGAATTTCTAAATTCAAATTTAGATACGCAAAATTGTTTCATTTTTTTATATTCTATATTTTTTTATCTTTTTAATTAAGAAAAAGGGAAAAATGAGTCCGTCCCCAAAATCCCTTTTTTCTTTAAATGTCGAATTTTGCGATGAAAAATTCTTTACAAATGGAAAAAAATGTATTATTATATACATGTAACATGTTATATATTTTTATATCAAATATTTAAAATCAAAAATTTTTATTAAAGAGATTTTATCGAGTTAAATTTCCAAACAAAAATAAGATATTTTAAAAAGGAGAGCGAATTTATATTATATATACTAGTAAATTTATTAATGTATTATCTTTCATCATTTCTATCATATTATATTTATTCTTAAATGTTTTATTTCATAGTAATCTATTAGAAATAGAAAAAATAGAATTTAAAGTCAATTTTACAACACAAGAAAATTTTATTCAAAATCAAATAATTGATTCACAAAACTTAGCAAATGATGATGCTAACATTTTAAATGAAAATGCTAACATTTCGGATAATAATGTTATCATTTCAAATGAAACGAATAAATTAAATAATTGGTATATACAAATAGATAAAATATCATTAAAAGCACCTATACAAGAAGGAACAACCAAGGAGATATTGGACGATTATGTAGGACATTTCGAAGAATCTTCTAAAGAATCAGGGAATATATGCTTAGCTGCACATAATAGAGGGTATAAAAATAATTATTTTAGTCGATTAAAAGAATTGCAGGAAGGAGATGAAATTACATATACCTATCATAATATAGAAAGAACATATATGGTAACAAAACATGAGATTATTGAAAATACAGATTGGAGCAATTTAGAACCAACGGAAGAAAACACAATCACATTAATTACCTGTGTGGAGAATGAACCAGAATACAGAAGATGTATACAAGGAATAGAAAAGAAAAGGATGTGAAAATAATTTGTATAAAGTGAAAAAAAGTATAAAAATTTTATGTATCGTATTGGCTATCATTATATTGAATTTTTTAAACTTTACCAATTCTGTTATAGCTAGTAATATAGATAATGCAAATGTATATGCAGTAGGAGATTGCGGAAGTTTGTTAACATACAAAGGTGTTACAGTAAAAACGACATATATTGAATATCAAAATGATGGAAAAGTATATCCAGCCTATTGTTTAGATAAAACAAAACCAGGAGCAGAAGAAGGAAGTTATACAGTTTCTGTTGAAAAAGCAATACAAGATGTTATGCTTTGGAAAATTGTAACAAATGGTTATCCATACAAAACGATTCAAGAGCTAGGAGTGGCAAATGAAAAAGAAGCCTTTACAGCAACCAAACATGCGATTTATAGCTATATTCATGGAAACCAATTAAATGATTATGGAGCAATTGGAGAAGCAGGACAAAGAACATTGAATGCAATGTATAAAATTATCAATGATGCGAATAACTCTAGTGAAGTACAAATTTCTAATAAAGTAGATATTCTAAAATTGCAAGAAACTTGGAAACAAGATAGTATAAGTTCTCAATATGTTTCCAAAACATACAAGGTAAGTAGCAAAACCAATATAGATAAATATAAAGTACATGTAACAGATGAAAAAGGTCAAGAAATAGAAGGAATAAAAATTACAGATGAAGCGAATCAAGAAAAAGAAGAATTTCAATCTAATGAAACATTTAAAATATTAATTCCTATAAAAAATATGACAGAAGATAAAACAATGAAAATTAGCATAGAAACGCAAGTAGAGACAAAACCAGTATTATATGGAAAAGCACCAAATACGAATGTTCAAGATTATGCATTAACAGCATCAACTTATGAAGATGGAACAGGAGAAGTGCAAGATAATTATCAGCAAAATAAAACGAAATTAGTGATTATCAAACAAGATAAAGAAACAGAAGAAAGACTACAAGGTGTACAATTTCAATTGTTAGATGAGAATAAAAATGTCATTTACACAAATTTAGAAACAGATGAAAATGGAAAGATAGAAATAGGAAATTTAATTCCAGGAAAATACTATATAAAAGAAACAAGAACAATTAGTGGTTATGAAATATATGAAGATTTAATTGAAGTGGATATCAGTTTACATGAAGAAGTGACTGTAACAGTAAATAATCATGAAGAAGAAATTCCAAAAATTGAGAAAACAACAGATAATAAAGAGGTAAGCAATAAACGAATTTTACCAGTAACAGGTATGTAGCATAGAAAGGGAAACTTTTTAGGTTTCCTTTTTTCTTTTGAAATCTATTGAATAAAAAAATAAACTTTGATAGAATATACAAGAAAAGTATATAATAAAAAAGAGAAACAAAAGGAGCGTATATTCATGTTTTCACAATTAACCATATTAGTCATATTGATTTTATTAAATGCATATTTTGCAGCAAGTGAAATCGCATTTATATCCTTAAATGATGCTAAAATAGAAAAGCAAGCAAAAGAAGGAAATAAAAAGGCAAAACAAATAGAAAAAATGTTAAAAGAGCCAAGTAAGTTTTTAGCAACCATACAAATTGGAATTACACTTGCTGGATTTTTATCAAGTGCATTTGCATCAGAAACATTTGCAGATATGTTAGCACCAGTATTAAATAGTTGGATACCAGCAATTAGTATTGGAATATGGAAAAGTATAGCTATCATTATCATTACCATCATATTATCTTTCTTTACGTTGGTTTTTGGTGAATTGGTACCAAAGCGATTAGCTATGAAACATTATGAAAAAATATCTTTTGCAACTATTGGTGTGATTAGAGCGATTTCAATTATCACAGCACCATTTGTCAAATTATTGACAGTGGTAACAAATGCAATATCAAAAATCTTTGGTGTGGGAGAAAATGAAGAAGAAACAGTTACAGAAGAAGAAATTAAAATGATGGTAAATCAAGGAGAAGAAAAAGGAACAATTGAAGAAGAGGAAAAAGAATTAATTAATAATGTTTTTGAATTTAATGATATCACTGTATCTGAAATTATGAGACATCGAAAAGATATTTTTGCAGTAGATATTCATATTAGTAATGAAGAATTATTAGATGAATTATCACAAGAAGAATATAGACATAGTAGAATACCTGTATATGATGAAACAATTGATGAAATTAAAGGAATTTTATATGTAAAAGATATATTAAAAAATATAAAGAAGAAAAACTTTAAGGTAAAAAATTTGATTAAAGAAGCCTATTTTGTATCACAAAATCGTTTAATTAATGAAGTATTTAAAGAATTACAAAAAAACAAGATGCAAATAGCAATTGTTGTTGATGAATATGGTGGAACAGCAGGATTAGTTACAATGGAAGATATACTAGAAGAATTGGTAGGAGATATATATGACGAATATGACGAAGAAGAAAAAGAATACGAAAAAATAGATGAAAATACCTATATATTATCAGGAAGTTTACCAATCTATGATGTCAATAAATTGCTAGATGCAGGAATTCCAGAAGGAGACTATGATACCATATCAGGATTTTTACAAGAAGAACTAGGAAGAATCCCAGAAGATGAAGAAAAGCCTGTGATAGAAACCGAAAAAGTAACCTATAAAATAGAGGAATATGAAGATAAAAGAATATTAAAAGTAAAAGCGTGTAAAAATAATGTAATAGAAACAGAGGAAAATGAAGAAGAAAACGAAGAATAAGGTAGGGAATTGAATATGAAGAAAAAACATATTGTTATGATAATTATTGTATTATTTATTATCATTGCGATTGCAGGATGGTTTATATATAAACAAATTGAAAAAAGTGGAAGAGAATATGAAATTGAAAAAATTTCAGTTGAAAATTATGAATATTTTATATTAAGGCAAGATGGTCAATATGGTGTTATCAATAAAGAAGGAAATATTGTTATTCAGCCAGAATATACAAATGTAATTATACCAAATCCACAAAAAGCAGTTTTTGTATGTTATGATGAAAATAGTGATACAAAAGTATTAAACCAAAGTGGTGAACAAATATTTTCAGAATATGCAAAAATAGAACCAATTAGATTAAAAAATATAGCAAGTGATTTGATGTATGAAAAAAACTTATTAACTTATGTACAAGATGAAAAAGTAGGATTAATTAACTTAGAAGGAAAAGTCATTGCACAACCTATATATGAATCCATTGAGGGACTACCATATAAAGAAGGAGAATTATTAGTAAAATTAGAAGGAAAATATGGTGTTATCAATAATAAAGGAAATGATTTAGTAGACCCAGAATATGATCAAATTGCAGTAGACAATTATACAACCGCAGAAGAAGGATATAAGCGTGCAGGATATATTGTGTCTAATACAACAGAAAATGGATATCGATATGGATATGTAAATGTGGATGGAAAGGTTTTACTAAAACCTGAATATACAGAAATCTCAAGAATTATTAATGTAGAAGATAATGAGGATATTTATTTGATTGTAGCACAAAATGGACAATATGGGATGATGAAAAATCAAGAACAAGTGATAGGAAATGAATATCAATCTATATCTTATAATAGTGAAAGCAATACTTTGACACTAGAGAAAACAAAGAAATATGGAGTAGCAACTTTAGATGGAAAAGTCGTTATACCGGTAGAGTTTGCACAAATCGATAGTACAGGAAAATATATTTATGCTACTGATGCAGATGGAAATGTAGAAGTATACAAAGAAGACGGAAATCCTGCTGATGTAGAAAGTAATGTATATATATTAGAAACAGGGAATGAAAACTATCAAATTAAAATAGATAATACACAAGGATCAGTATATAGTATTCTTAATAAAGAAGGAGAGCAAATAACAACACAAAACTACTCATATATTAATTATCTATATGACAATTATTTCATTGTTTCAGTAACAGGTGGAAAAGTAGGGGTTATTAATGATAAAGAAGAACCAATTATAGAAATACAATATGATTCAATAGAGAAAGTAGAAGGAACAGATTATATAATTACAAGATTATCAGAAAATAATGCAACACAACTATATGACAAGAATTTTAAGCAATTATGCGAAATGACAAATGCGATTATTCAGCCAAAAGAAGACTATGTAAAAATGTATAATGATACAGAAACAAAATACTTTGATTTAGAAGGAAATGAAAAGCAAAATACAGAAATATTCTCAAATAATCAAATATATGCAAAATCTCAAAATGGAAAATGGGGATTTGTAGATAAATCTGGAAATGTAGTAGTAGATTATATATATGATAAAGCAACAGATTTAAATTCTTATGGATATGCCGGAATTAAATTAGATGGAAAATGGGGTGTTGTCAATAGCAATGGTGAAGTAATTGTAGAACCAACATATACAGTAAATACACAAACAGAGCCAGAATTTATAAAAGACTATTACAAAGTAGAATATGGATATGGAGAATTCTACTATACAAAATAAGGGTCATTTGGGACCAGGTCCCAATTGTCCCTTTTTTTATATGAGAACATCTGATTAAAATATTGAAAAATGCAAATACTATATAGAAAATGGGAAAAGGTGAAAAAAGTGAAATTAGGAATTGCGTTATCAGGTGGAGGAATTCGAGGAATTGCACATGCAGGTGTGCTGAAAGCTTTAGAAGAAAGTGGTATAAAAATAGAAGCAATAGCAGGAACTAGCTCAGGTGCATTAATTGCAGGATTGTATGTTTTGGGATATTCTCCAGAAAATATTTATGATTTATTTAAAACACATGCAAAAGATATCATTGGTATAGTAAAAAATCCGATATCTTCACGAATATATAATGTATTAAGAAGAGACAATACAGGATTTCGAAAAGGAGACAATATAGAAAACCTGTTTAATCAATTGGCAAAGGAAAAAGGCATAAAAAACATTTCTCAAATTACAAAAATGCCGATATCTATACCAACAGTAGATATAAAAGATGGAAAGGAATATATTTTTACAAACCATATTCCAGATAAAAAAGATTCCTACAAAAAATATATAGAAGATATTTCTATTGGAAAAGCATTAAGAGCAACTAGTAGTTTTCCTGCTGTATTTTGTCCATGTGATTTTAAAGAACACAAATTTTTAGATGGTGGAGCATTAAATAATGTACCAGTCATAGAGGTAAAAAAGCAAGGAATTGAAAAAGTATTGGCTGTTAATTTTAAACCAGATAATATCACAGAAGAAAGTAATTATATGGATATAGCCATGCGTACAATTGATTTAATGGGAAGCAAAATTGCAGAAGAAAATTTAAAGCAAAGTGATTATGTATTAACAATACAAACAGATAAGGTAGGATTGTTAGATATAAAAAAAGTAGATAGTTGTTTTGAATATGGATATAAAGCAACAATGAAGGAGATAAATAAAATAAAAGAAATAATCCAAGAAAACTAGCATAGAATAAGATGAGGGATTATAGATAATAATTTTTTAAAAGTAAGACTTATCCTCTTAAGAAAGGAAGAAGTAACATGAAAATACGATATTTTGATAATGCAGCGACAACAAAGGTAAAAAAAGAAGTAGTGGATAAAATGTTCCCCTATTTTGTAGAGTCTTATGGAAATCCATCATCATTATATACTTTAGGAAGAACAGCAAAGGTAGGAATAGAAGAAGCAAGGAGACAGGTTGCTGATTTAATTCATTGTGATAAAAATGAAATTTATTTTACAAGTGGCGGAACAGAGAGTGATAATACAGCGTTAAAAGGAATTATGTACTTAAATAAAAATAAAGGAAAACATATCATCACAACCAAAATAGAACATCATGCCATATTAAATACTTGTAAAACACTAGAAGAAAATGGATATAAAGTAACATATTTGAATGTGGATAAAGATGGAATTGTTAATCTGCAAGAACTTGTTAATGCCATAACAGAAGATACAGTTTTAATCAGTGTGATGTTTGCAAATAACGAGATAGGTTCTATTCAACCAATCAAAAAAATAGGTGAAATTGCAAAAGAAAAAGGAATTATTTTTCATACAGATGCTGTTCAAGCTTGTGGAAATGTAAAAATTGATGTGAAAGAAATGCATATTGATATGTTATCTTTGTCAGGACACAAAATGGGGGCACCGAAAGGAATAGGTGCATTATATGTCCATAAAAATATGGAATTTAAAAACTTGATTGATGGAGGGCATCAAGAAAGAGATAAAAGAGCAGGGACGGAAAATGTACCTGGAATGATAGGATTGGGAGAAGCTTGTAAAATTGCAAAAAATAACATGGAAAATCATGTGAATAGATTAAAAGAACTAAGGGATATGTATTTCTCAGAAGTGAAAAATCAGATTCCAGATATCAAAATAAATGGTTCTATGGAACATCGATTACCAGGAAATAGCAATATATCATTTAAAAATGTAAATGGTAATGAATTATTAATGAAATTAGATGAAAAAGGAATTTGTGCATCAGCAGGGAGTGCTTGTTCTTCAGGAAGCAGCATACCATCACATGTGTTAACTGCCATCGGACTTGAAAGTAAATATGCAGAAGGAACTTTAAGAGTCACTTTTGGAGATGAAAATACCAAAGAAGATGTAGAATATTTAGTAGAAAATTTAGCAAAAATGATAAAAGAAATCAGGGCTAATCTATAGCCCCTAAAATTGCTAAACTTGTTTTAATTCCATCGACAGCAGCAGACATGATACCTCCTGCATATCCTGCACCTTCTCCACAAGGATAAATTCCATCTATATTAGATACAAATTTGGTATTTCTGGGTATCTTTACAGGTGAAGAACTTCTAGTTTCAACACCAGTTAAAATACTATCAGGATGAGCAAATCCTTTTAATTTTTTATCAAAATATAAAATGCCTTCTTTTAAAGTAGAAGAAACAAATTCTGGAAGAATTTCATTTAAATTTGATAAGGTTGTTCCAGGTAAATAAGAAGGAATCACAACACCAATGGTAGAAGATTTTTGATTATTTAAAAAGTCTTCTACTTTTTGGATTGGTGCAAAATAATGAGAACCACCCAATATAAATGCTTTTTCTTCTAAGTCTTTTTGGAAATAGATGCCAGCTAAAGGAGAAGAATCTGTAAAATCTTCTGGTGTTACATTAACTAATAAAGCAGAATTGGCATTTTTGCCATTTCTTAGATAAGTACTCATACCATTTGTAACAATGGTATTTTCTTCACTAGAAGAGGCAATAACAGTTCCACCAGGACACATACAAAATGTATAACAAGAACGACCATTAGGTGAATGGTATGCTAATTTATATTCAGCAGGAGGCAATTGTAATTTTGGATTTTCTCCATATTGTGCTTGATTAATCATTTTCTGAAGATGTTCAATTCTCACACCTACTGAAAAGTTTTTCTTTTCCATCATGATTCCATTTTGATATAGTAATTCAAAAGTATCTCTAGAACTATGTCCGATTGCCAAAACTAGATGATTGGTTTCTAGTTCAAAAGTTGTATGATTCTCTAAGTCTTCTAGTACCACAGAAGATATCATATTGTTTTTAACAGTAAAATTGATAAATTTTGTATGAAAATAAAATTTACCACCTTTTGATAGGATATAATTTCTCATATTTCGAATAATATCAATCAATTTATCTGTTCCGATATGTGGTTTCGATAAATATAGAATTTCTTTTGGTGCACCAAAATTCACAAATTCTTTTAAAACTTTTTGACATAAAGGATTATGAATTCCAGTTGTTAATTTTCCATCTGAAAATGTACCTGCACCACCTTCACCAAACTGAACATTGGAAAAAGGATTTAATTGTTTATTGTATAAAAAACAATCTACATCTTGTTTTCTATCATCAACTGTTTTTCCTTGTTCAATAATAATAGGTGCTATACCATGTTGAACAAGTGTTAAAGCAGAAAATAGTCCAGCAGGACCTGCTCCAACAATGATAGGTGAAGGACAAGTTTTTAAGACATCTAAAGAATCAATTTGGATGCGATTTCTGATATCTTGATCAATATCTGGTATCTCTACTTTTTGAAAATTAGGATATTTAGATTCATCTTTTACTTGAATATCAATCGTATAATTAAAAAATATATCATTTTTCTTTCTAGCATCAATTGATTTTTTAGATATATTCCACTCTAGCATATCAGAAGGATGAATATGATATTTATGAAGAACCAAATCAATTAATGTTTCATCAGAGATATTTTCTCTAATTTTTATATTATGAATTCTTAACATGTAAAACTCCTTATATTTGTAGTTTCTAGTAAATTAATTATATACTAGGTAAGCATAATAATCAAGTTATTAAGACTTTCCAGTTTCAGAATTCCTATCTGGAAGGGAGTGGTCTATTATTTTTGAATTATTGACGAATGTGCCGTGGAATAGATGTATAAATTCTTAGTTTTAAATAAATGAGGAAGCGCGAACAGCGAGAGGCTCGTTTATTTAAAACTTAGAATTTATAATCTATGTAGCAAGCCGAGGAAATAATTCAAAAATAATAGACCACTCCCTTCCAGATAGGAATTCTGAAACTGGAAATCAAAAGTATTTACAAATGAATGAGAATATTATAAAATAGTAAAAAAACAAAAAAGGAGTTGAGTACCATAGAAACAACACAAAGTTCTTTTTTATTAAGATATGGAGCAGTATTAATTGTATTTACAGAATTATTAATGATTTGTACAATTATAGTTTTATATGCTACCAATGGAGCTTATATCCCAACTTTTATCATGTTATTTTTGTCACCTATGTTAGGAGGAATATTAGCAGGGAAAATTTCTGCAAAGAATAAAAACGTATTATTCAAAGAAAACTTAAATAAATATTTTACAATAATAACAATTCTATTGTATATATTGGTCTATTTTTTTAATTTTAGATTTAATGTTATTATGGCAGTGATATATGGTATTGGAGCAATTATTGGATTTTTTAGTGCGAAGAAGTCAATCAAAAAATTAAAGGAAAATATGGTAATAGATGAAACAGATAGTGAAATGTTTACAGAAGGAGAAAAAATATCCATAAAAGAATTTAACTTGGAAAAATTTAATGGAGAAACCATTAGAGAATTTTTGAAAAAGAATCATTTAAAAGAAGAAAATTATTTATTAGCACAAATGGTTCCTACAGCCAAAGAATACATATTATATGGAGTATTTTCTTTTTCAAATTATATACAATATATTTTATATTTTGATGATGAAAAATTGTATTTTTTTGAATTATCAAAAGTAACCAATAAAACTATAACAAATGGATTTTTTGTAAAGTTTGAAGATATACAAATTAAAAAAATAAGAAAAGGTTTGATAAGTTATAAGATTAGACTAGAATTTAAAGATGGAAGCATGGCAAATATGCAAATTGTAAAAAAGGTATCAAGGTTATTCTTACAAAAAAAATATAGTGAAAGATTATATAACAAACTTTTAGAATTAAAAAATAAAGAATAAGAAAGAAGAAAAACATGGAAGAATGGAAATCAAGGACAGAATTATTAATTGGAAAAGAGAATATACAAAAATTAGCAAATAGCAAAATTATTGTATATGGAATAGGTGGAGTAGGGTCATTTGTTGTTGAAGGATTGGTAAGAGCGGGTATAGAAAATATCATTTTGGTAGATAATGATGTGATTGCTCCTAGTAATTTAAATAGACAAATTCACGCAACCATTTTGAATATTGGAAAATTAAAAGTAGATTGTATGAAAGAGAGAATTTTATCTATCAATCCTAATGTAAATGTAGAAACCTATATACCTCAAAACATAGAAAATGGAGAAGAAACATTAATAAACAATACCATTGATTATGTGGTAGATGCCGTAGATACGATTACAACAAAACTAAAATTAATTCAAAGAGCAAAGGAAAAACAGGTGCCTATTATTTCTTGTATGGGAACAGGAAATAAATTAGACCCTACTAAATTTGAGATAGCAGATATTTATAAAACATCCGTATGTCCTCTAGCAAAGGTAATGAGAAAAGAATTGAAGAAAAGGGACATACAAGATTTAAAGGTGCTATATTCTAAAGAAGAACCTATCAAACATGAAATGGAATCTAGAATACCTGCGAGTATATCGTTTGTTCCATCTGTTGCAGGGATGATAATAGCAGGAGAAATCATTCGAGATATTATGAAAAAATAATTTATATAAATAGACATTAGAAATTTAATTTCATGATGTCTATTTTTTTATTAATAATTTTGGGATTACATATGTAATCTTTGATTGCTATATCATGTTTTATTATTGAACTTATCAGTTCTAACTATTCTATTAGAAGAATACAATTAAACAAAAGTATTCTAAATAAAAGGAGTTAGAATAAATGAAAGATGTATCCATAGAAGAACGTGCAATAGAACTTGCACAATATATCATAGATTCAAAAGATACAGTAAGAGGTACAGCAAAAAAATTTGGAATAAGCAAAAGTACAGTACACAAAGATGTATCAGAAAGATTAAAAAAAATCAATCCAAGTTTGGCACATGAGGTAAGAAAAATTTTAGATGAAAATAAAGCAGAAAGACATATAAGAGGAGGAATGGCAACAAAATTAAAATATAGTCATTTACATGAACATAAAGTCTAAAATAAGGCAAATGAAGAAATCACCAATTTACAAAAATCGACATAGAATATAATAGCTTAACTTTTAAGGTGGTATTCATATGGAAAAGATAAAAATTGGTGATATAGTAGGAAGAAAATCATATCATAAAGATATTTTATTTCGTGTAAAAAATATAATAGATACAAAAACAGGGCAGATTGCTATTTTAATCGGGATGATAGAAAGAGTAGAAGCTGATAGTAATTTGCAAGATTTAGAAAAAGTAAGTGAAGAAAGAATACAAGAAGATTTAAATACAATACAAAAAAGAATAGAAAGCAAAATTTGTGAATTAGATAAAATAGAAGAAAATAGAAATAAATATACAATAACAGGAAAAATTTTGCATTTAGATGGAGATAAAAAATATAGCGAAAAATCATATCGATATTATAAAAAATTAGGATTACATGCGATTGTAAAAAACATACCAGAATATAAACAGCCGAAAGTCGTATATAAACTTTTAAAAATATATCAACCAGACATATTAGTTATAACAGGACATGATGGAATGATAAAGAAAAATTCAAGATATGATGATATATTAAATTATCGCAATTCGAAATATTTTATAGAAACGGTTAAAGAAGCAAGAAAATATGATAAGGAAACCAATAAAAAGCTAGTTATATTTGCAGGTGCTTGTCAAAGTTATTTCGAGGCATTGATTTGTGCAGGAGCAAATTTTGCATCATCGCCAGGAAGAATTTTAATAGATTTTATAGATCCGTTAATTGTAGCTGAAAAAATAGCAATAACAGAGAGATATAAATATATAACCATTGAAGACATAGAAAATGAATTAAGAGATGGAAAACAAGGTGTTAGTGGTATAGGAGCAAATGGGAAAATGTATAGAATAATAAAATAAGTGTATTTGCTATATTTTTAAATGTAAATGTTTAAATAAGAATGGAAGAGAGACAGATAATACCATTCATTATGCGAAAAATATTAGAAAGGCAAGGTATTATACAAGAATTGAAATATATTTGTAACATAATTGTAACATAAAAGTAATATTAAGAATAAAAATCAATAAAAGTGCCTAAAATCAAGCAATTCCGGTTTTTTACAGTAACATCCTTTTTTTGACATTTTTCCTTCAAAATGCTATAATCAAGCTATCTTAAGGGAGTAGGTGATAGCATGATTTGTAAAAATGACATAGCAAATCTAAAAACTGACATCTTAGAGAAAGTGGGGCAAAAGATAATTGTCAAAGGGTCTTTAGGTAGAAGTAAAGCCTTTGAAAAAGAAGCTACAATAGAAAAAGCATATCCAAATATTTTTGTAGTAAAATATGAGGAAAATAATAGAAATGTAACATATAGTTATACAGATGTTTTAACAAGAACAGTAGAGGTTGAAGTATTTGATGGAGATTCTTATAGTCCATTAATACCACCACCAGTTAACATGAAGAAGAAAAAAACAACAGAAATTTAAAACTATACAAAAGGGAAAGCTTGAAAAGGTTTTCTTTTTTTGTGTCCAAAATGTTATAAATCATTATTTACCTTCATATATATAAAATAAAGAAAAATGATAAGGAGGTAAATAATGGTTGTCAATACAATAAAAGAAAATTTAAATGTGAATAAAAAGGTAGCAACTAGAAAAGAAATTGTATTTGTAGAAGGGGATATGATTGTACCAGATGCAAAGCCAGATGTTTTAAATGTCATTTGTACAAGTGGGGTAGTATGTATTTATAAAAAAGAAATCATAGATGAGAAAATTAAAATAGAAGGAAATGTAGATACATATATCATGTATATGACAGATGATAATGAAGAACGAACAAGAGGAATTAATACCAGTCTAAATTTATCAGAAGTTATAAATATTCCGAATATAACAAATGAAATGGAAAGTTATATATGTACAAATATGAAAGAGATAGAAGCAAAAGTGGTTAATGAACGAAAAATATCAATTAAAGCAACAATAGAATTAACCATTGAAGTGTATTCTAAAGAAGAAATTTCAATTGTGAATAGTTTAGAAAATGCGGATGAAATCAAAATGTTACAAGAGCAGTTATCTGTTAACTCACTAATCGGAAGTGGAGAAACCAAAATATATGCGAAAGAAAATATTGCCATAGATAATATAGATAATTTAGTAGAGATTTTAAAATTGAATGTAAATATAGAAAATAAAGATATCAAAATTAGTTATAACAAAGTTTTGACAAAAGCAGAAGCAGAAGTCAAAATGGTATACTTAACAGAAGATAATAGAATTAATAAAACAATGGCGACAATACCAATTATTGGCTTTGTAGATATCCAAGATGTCAATGAGGGAAATATATGTGATACAAATTATGAAATTCGTAATATCCTTGTGAAACCAAATTCAGTGGAAGAACATTCTGTATATATAGAGATGGAAATGAGTGTGACAGCAACTGCATATGAAGAAAAAACGATAAATATGATTCAAGATTTATATAGTCCATCTGAAAACATTGAATTTAACAAAAAAACAGTCAGAACGATTGCAGGTAAAAGAGAAATTGTAGAAACAAGGGACATTAGTGAAAGATTAAGAATAGAAGAGTTACAAGACAGAAATATTGTGGATGTAGATGTTGTTCCGAATATCATAAAACAAAATATGATGGGAGACAAAATTATCTATAATGGAGAGCTAGAATTAAGATTCATGTTGATGGGAGAAGATTTACAAATCTTGATGAAAAAAGAAGTGATATCGTTTGAATATAATCTTGACAATATCAGTGATGGAGATAACTTAAATATACGTACAAATATAGAAATTGGCGCTCAAGATTTTATTATTCAAGAAGGAGGAGAAGTATTGGCAAATGTGCAAATGAGGATGCATACAATGTTAGATAAAAATGTCAATATGAATACAATTGATGAAGTCCAAACAACAGGAGAAAGAGAAGAACAAGATTATAGTATTATCATGTATATTGTGAAAAAAGGAGACTCTTTATGGAAGATAGCAAAAATGTTTGGAAGTACAGTAGATGATATTGCTAGAGTAAATGGAATTGAAGATGAAAATACCATCTTTCCAGGGCAAAAATTATTTATACCAAGATATAAAAGAAAGGGCATGAGTAGCAAGCAGGCTTCTATGATAAATTATGCCTAAGATTTATTCAAGAAATAAGATACGAATTCCCAATATATTGGCAAATGTAAAGCATAAAAGAAAATTGGCTATGATAATCATTTTTATCACAGCCATTGTTATATCTGCAAAAGTCATGTTAGATGCTGTCAATCCTATTTTTGACACATTATGTGAAAATGAAGCCAAAAGTTTAGCCACTATCATATCAAATGAGCAGGCAACAAATGTTATGACAGAACATAGTTATGATGAATTATTTACAATAGAAAAAGATGCAAATGGAAATGTGACAATGATAAAATCAAATGTCATCCCTATTAATGAAATCATTTCTGATGTAGCAATCAAAATACAAGAAGAAATGAATAAGCAGGGAAGACAAGATATTGAAATTGCTTTAGGAAGTTTTACAGGTATTAAATTATTAGCAGGAAGAGGACCTGGCATTAAGATAAGGATATCAACGGTAGGAAATGTAGAAACAGATTTAAGAAGTGAATTTGAAGCACAAGGGATTAATCAAACGCTTCATAGAATTTATTTACAAGTAAAATGTGAAGTGAGTATCTTAACACCGTTTAAAGATATAGCGAAAGAAATTACAAACCAAGTATTAATCATGGAAAATGTGATTATCGGAACGGTTCCAAATACGTATTATAATATAGAAGGGATTAATAAAAGTGATGCACTTGAATTTGTAGAATAAAGTACAAATATTGAAAATATAGGATGGTTAGAGTATAATAGTAATGATTTTATATCATAGATGATATGGATTTGTGTTTATAAAATAAATAATTTACAGCAAAAACCTCAGAAGTTTTAATACTTCTGAGGTTTGACATTTTTTATCTTTTACTAAATTGTGGAGCTTTACGAGCTTTTTTAAGACCGTATTTCTTTCTTTCTTTCATACGAGGATCTCTTGTTAAGAATCCATTTGATTTTAAAGCTGGTCTGTATTCTTGATTTGCTTCATTTAAAGCTCTAGCAATACCATGTCTGATTGCTCCAGCTTGACCTGTGAATCCTCCACCTTTAACTGTACAAATAACATCATATTTAGAAGTTGTATTTGTAACTGTTAATGGTTGTCTAACAATAACTTTTAAAGTTTCTAATCCGAAGAATTCATCAATATCTTTACCATTGATTGTTATTTTTCCATTACCTTCAACAAGTCTAACTCTTGCTACTGAAGATTTTCTTCTACCTGTACCATAAAAAACTACATTTTCTTTCTTAGCCATATTATTTTACCTCCCATACTTCTGGTTTTTGTGCTTGGTTTTCATGCTCACTACCAGCATAAACTCTTAACTTTTTAGCCATTTTTCTACCTAAAGATGTATGTGGTAACATTCCTTTGATAGCTAATGTCATAGCTTTTTCTGGATTTTTTTCAAGCATTACTTTTGCAGGAACTTCTTTCATTCCTCCAATATAACCAGAATGATGTCTATAAACTTTTTGATTTAATTTGTTACCTGTTAAGATAACATCTTTACAATTAAGGATAATAACATGATCACCCATATCAATATTAGGTGTGTATGTTGGTTTGTGTTTTCCTCTTAATAATTTTGCAGCTTCAGTAGCAACTCTACCAAGTGGTTTGTTAGCTGCATCAATAATATACCATTTACTTTCTACTTCATTTGCTTTTGCACTATATGTTGTATTATTCATGATGATAATACCCTCCTATTATTATAAATTTTATATATGAAATTTAAATCTAAAACCACCGGGGAGAGATTTTATATTTAAATCATATCTAACTAATAAATATATAATTGCTAAATAATTCTAATACAAAAATGCAAAAATGTCAATAATTTTAGCAAAAAAATCTAAAAAAGTTGCAAAGGAAAGGGATTTTGGGGACGGACTCATTTTTCCCTTTTTTTGATTTAAGTTATCGAAAAAATATAAAATCTAATGTTATTACACAATTTTGTATAAGTTAAATTCTTATAGAAATTCGTTAATAAAAAAGGGAAAAATGAGTCCGTCCCCAAAATCCCTTTCCTTTGCAACTTTTTTTATTTAAGAAAAAAATTTAAAAGTATTGAATAATTTAGTAATTAAATTTATAATTAATTCGTACAATTAAAAAGAAACATATATAAACAGGAGGGATTGAATGACAAATACAGCAGAAAACAAAGTTTCTAATGGAAAAAAAGAAACTTTTATGCAAGGGATTATTACATTAATATTCTCACAATTGCTAATAAAACTGCTAGGACTTGTATATAATTTATATTTAACAAATAGAGAAGGATTTGGAGACCAGGGAAATGGAATTGTTTCGGCAAGTTATCAAATTTATGCAGTATTATTGACCATTTCTTCAACAGGTGTACCAAATGCAATATCAAAATTAGTATCAGAAAGAGTAGCAGTAGGAGACCATAAAGGTGCTTATCGAATTTTTAAAATTGCATTTGCAACTTTTGCAGTTATTGGTTTAGTTGGAAGTTTAATGCTATTCTTTGGAGCAGGTTTGATTGCAAACCAATGGTTACAGATACCAGATGCAGAAATGACAATGGTGGCATTATCACCAGCCGTATTTTTTGTTGCAATTTCATCTGTTATGAGAGGATATTTTAATGGAAGACAAAATCTAAAGGTAACAGCAAGATCACAAACATTGGAACAAATTTTTAAAACAACACTTACTATTATATTAGTAGAAATTGTTGCCATTATTTCTAATACATCTACTGTATGGATGGCAGGAGGAGCAACACTGGCTACAACATTGGCAACATTTGTAGGATTTGGATATTTGTATTTGTTCTATAAAACCAGAAGAAAAGAGATTGCTTCAGAAATAAGAGAAACCGTTAATTATAAATATGAAAGAGTTAGGAACATTGTAAAAAAGATTTTATTAGTATCTATTCCAATTGCATTAACTGCCATTATGTCTTCATTAAATAAAAATATAGATTCTTTTACAGTGGTAAGAAGTTTAAAACAATTCATGAGTGAAGATATGGCTGTTACACAATATGGAATCTTAGGAGGAAAGGTAGATACTTTAACAAGTTTACCACTATCATTTAATGTTGCCTTTGCAACAGCATTAGTTCCGGCAATATCGGCAGCTAAGGCCATAAAAGATTACAAATCTATAAAACAAAAATCAACATTTACATTATTGATGTCTATGCTAATTGGACTTCCATGTACAGTGGGAATGTGTATATTTGCCGAGCCAATCTTAAATTTATTATACCCAAATGCAAGTTCAGGGACACTTGTTTTACAAATTAGTGCGTTAACCATTATTTTTACAATATTGGATCAAACAATTAACTCTATTTTACAAGGATATGGAAAATTAAGAATACCAGCAATGGCTTTAGGATGTCGGCGTGATTGTCAAATTGATTTTAAACTTAATTTTAGTTCCGATACCTTCGATAGGTGTTAATGGTGCAGCTATTGCATCAGTAGCATGTCATTTAGTGGCATTTATGATATCCATTGCAGCTTTGAAAAGGACAATCAAATTAAAATTAGGAGTCAGAAGATTTATAATAAAACCAATACTAGCAACAGTGATTATGGGAATTTGCTCATATTTCATATATTCTTCACTTTTAGGAATAATTACAGAAACTTTGGCTACAATAATAGCAATAATATCTGCAATCATTATCTATGCATTGGCAGTTGTTGTACTACATGTGTTCTCAAAACAAGAAATCAAAATGTTACCAGCGGGAGAAAAGATTTGTATGATATTAGAAAAGTTAAAAATATATTAAAATTTTAGAAAAAAAGAAGGATTTTATATATTTTTGGCGAATAAATTTATATAGTAGTACATTTATTGCCATTCTGAGCAATAAAAGTACATAACATTATACTTATAGGAGGTAATTTAAATGAACAAAGCTGAATTAATCGCAGCAGTAGCTGCAAAAACAGGTGACACAAAAAAAGCAGCTGAAGAAGCAGTAAATGCATTCGTAGAAGTTGTAACAAATGCTTTAAAAGAAGGAGATAAAGTTCAATTAGTTGGATTTGGATCTTTCGAAGTAAGAAAAAGAGCAGCTAGAAAAGGTAGAAACCCACAAACTAAAGAAGAAATCAAAATACCTGCATCAAAAGCTCCAGTATTCAAAGCTGGTAAAGCATTAAAAATAATGAATAAATAAGAAATATATAAATATATGAATCGAAATAAAAAATGACACATTAATTATTTAATAGGATTAATGTGCCATTTTTATTGTCTTATCATTTTTTATCAATCATGATGTGGATATCTCGTAATTGATCACGTCTTACATTACCTGGTGCACCCATCATTAAATCTTGAGCTTTACTATTTAACGGGAATGCAATTACCTCTCTGATGGTGTCAGAATCAGATAATAACATAAGCATTCTATCAATTCCAGGTGCAATACCAGCATGTGGCGGAGCACCAAACTGAAAGGCTTTATATAAAGCACCAAATTTGTTTTTTACTTCTTCTTCTGTATAGCCTGCCATGGTAAAAGCTTTTATCATGATATCAATATCATGATTTCTAACGGCTCCAGAAGAAAGTTCAATACCATTACATACAATATCATATTGATAAGCTAAAATATCTAAGGGATTTTCATTTTCTAATGCTTCTAAAGCACCTTGTGGCATAGAAAATGGGTTATGGCTAAAGCTAATTTTTCCATGTTCATCCAGTTCAAACATTGGAAAATCAATAATCCAACAAAATTTGAAAACATGGTCATCAATTAGACCAAGCCTTTTTCCAAGTTCATCTCTAATTTGACCAGATAAAGTTTCTACAACACCAGGAACTTCAGCAATAAAGAATAAACAATCTCCTGGTTTTGAATTGGTTCTTTTACACATTTCGATTCTAGTATCATCAGGTATGAATTTGGCAATAGGTCCTTGAAAACTTCCATCATCTAAAATTCTTAACCAAGCTAGACCTTTTGCTTTCAAATCTTTGATGGCATAATCTGTCATACCTTCGAAAAAGCTTCTTGGCTCATTAGCTACATCATGTGTAGAAATAATTCTAACAATTTTTCCTTGGAAAGCACGTAAATCTACATGTTTAAAAACATCTGTTACATCAACAATTTCCAAAGGATTTCTTAAATCTGGTTTATCTGTTCCGTATTTTAGCATAGCCTCTTTATATGGAATTCTTGGGAATGGATATTCTGCAATTTCTTTATCAGAAAACTTTTTAAATGTGTTATAAATCACAGGTTCTATTGCTTGAAATACATCTTCTTGTGTAGCAAAACTCATTTCCATATCTAATTGATAGAATTCACCAGGAGCTCTGTCAGCTCTTGCATCTTCATCTCTAAAACATGGTGCAATTTGAAAATATTTATCAATACCAGAAACCATCAATAATTGTTTGAATTGTTGAGGGGCTTGTGGTAGAGCATAAAATTTTCCAGGGTGTAATCTACTTGGAACCAAATAATCTCTAGCACCTTCTGGTGAAGAACTTGTAAGGATGGGAGTTTGCACTTCTAAAAATCCTTGTTCAATCATTTGTGTTCTTAAAAATTGAATGACATTTGCTCTTAATATTAAATTGTTTTTTAATCGATCATTTCGTAAATCTAAGAAACGATATTGTAATCTTAAATCTTCTCTAATTTCTTGATTTGTGTTAACTTCAAAAGGAAGATTTTGTGTTCTTTTTCCTAAAACCTTAATATCTTCAATTCGAATTTCCACCAAACCGGTTTTAAGTTTTGGGTTGATGGTTTCTTCATCACGTTTTTTTACTGTACCATATACAGTAACTGTGGATTCAATGGGAATATGTGAAGCAAAATCTACATCTTCAGCCTTTCCGGAAGTGACAACTTGTGTAATTCCATACATATCACGAATATCTAAGAAAACTAAACCTCCCAAATCTCTAATGGTTTGAACCCATCCACTAATTCTAACTTGTTTTCCCACATCATCTAATGTGATTTCATTACAGTTGTGTGTTCTGTACTCATTCATATTTACTCATTCCTTTCTTAAGGTATAAACTTCAGTTGAAAAAAATTGTAATTATTTTTCAACTTTACCTCTTTTAAATTTGTTAGAGCATCATTTGTATCCAAAAAAAGGTACAAAAAAACGCCCTTTGCAAAATTGCAGGGACGAAATAAATCCGCGGTACCACCCAGCTTGAAAATTAAATAAACGTGCATATCTATTTGATTTTCCACTTTATTAAAAATTGCTCCAATGTGTTTCACAAGTTTAGGTTGACCTTAAAGGGCTTTCAGCCGGTGACCCTTATTCTCTAAAAGTAACTTCTAACTGCTTTCATTGTACAAACGCAAATACATTTTTGAAATGTTAACTACTATTTTACACAGTTTATGTAATTTTGTCAAGAAATATACATAAAAAAATCCTAGAGTTTTTTACTCTAAGACCAAAAAGTTATTTAAATTATATCAATAAAACATTTAAATATCAATAAAATTTATAAAAAATATGAAAGTGCATTTATAAAGAGAAATAAACAAAGAAAGAAAATGTGAAAGAATACAAAGCTAATAATCACAATGCTTTTGCGAATTTGGGGATTTCTTTAAGTAAAAAACTAAAAGAAATAACCTAGAGTGGATGAATTGTGTAAAAACAAAGGAAAAGGAGAGGTATCATGAAAAGAAAAAATGATAAGGGAATTACATTATTAGCGTTAGTTATTACAATTATTGTCTTATTAATTTTAGCAGGAGTAACAATCGGTGCCATAACAGGAGATGATGGAACAATAGTGAATGCCTCAAAGGCAAAATTTAGAACAGAAATAAGAGATATAGAAGAGAAAATAGAATTAGAGGAAGTTAATCATAATAATGGAGAGGATTTTCAATTCGGAACATTAAAAGATTTAATCGGAAGAGAAGATGAATATAATGAAATCCTATATATGGAGGATGGAAAGTTAGTATATTTGGAAGATAAAGTAAGTGATAAACAAGCAAAATGGTTAGAAGAAATGGGAATCAATGCAAAACAAAACATAATTCCTATTTATACAGGAGAACAATTTAAGAAAATAGGAACAGGAGAAGAAATTCAAATAGAAGAAGCAGGAGGAGAGGTATACCAGTTTAACATGGATAGTCATTATGTATTACAAAATGATATAGACTTAAATTGTAGTGAAGAAAATCAATGGATGCCAATAGGAATATCATCAAATCCATTTAAAGGAATACTAGATGGAAAAGGCTATGATATATCGGGAATATATATAAATAGTGAAGAAGTACGAAAAGCATTATTTAATTATAATAGTGGAGAAATTAAAAACATTGCATTAAATGGATACATAAATGGTTCAAATTTTATTGCAGGAATAGTAGCTGAAAATAGTGCCAGTGGAAAAATTATAAATTGTATAAATAAAGTAGAAATAAATGCTGTATATATATGTGGAGGAATTGTTGGAAGAAATTATGGCGTAATAGAAAATTGTGAAAATAGAGCATATTTAGCTTTGAATTCTGCATCTGGGGGAATATGTGGAGATAATCAGAGTAGTGGTAGCGTAAGAGGGTGTTTCAATACAAATGAAATATTGTTGGCAGATTGGGGAATAGGAGGTATTGTAGGAACTAATTCTGGTACAGTGGAAGAATGTTATAATGTAGGAAACATATTAGCAAGTACAAGCTATGCAAGATATAGTAAAGGAGGAGTTGTTGGAAGAAACTACGGAATAATTAGAAAATGCTACAACTTAGCAACAGTGACAGGAAACAGTAACAATTGGAATATTGGAGGAGTTACAGGAAGTAATGAAGAAAGTGGAATTATAGAATTTTCATATAATACGGGTAAAATAATTGGAAGTATCACTGTAGGAGGGATTGCAGGAAATAATGTAGGAAATATTCAATATTGCTATACGATTAATACAAATGAAATAACAGGAGCCAACACAGGAACATTAGGTAATTGTATGCAATTATCAGAAAGGCAAATGAAAAATGAAGAAAGTATAACATTGGAAGATGGAAGTACAACAAGTATTCTAGCTTTATTGAATAAAGAAGAAGAATGTTTTATAGAAGATACGAAAAATGATAATAAAGGATATCCTATTTTGAAATAAAAAATATAAAAAAGTCTTAGAGCATATATTCTAAGACTTTTAAAAACTTTCCTTTTTTACATCATCAATAATCGTAGCGGAAATAATAAAGCTCATGGCAAAATTTAATCCCAATACGATACCTAAAATTCCTATATAATAAATAATTGGATATGTAAAAAATAGCATATATGTAAGTAAAACCATTGCTGAAAGTAAACAAATTATGAAAGAAAAAGAAAGACCAATTTTCAAAATATGTGATATTTTTTTATCCAAATTCTTATAATTTTGTATCAATATTTTAATCATAAATGAAACACCTCTATTCATGAAATATATATTTATCGTAACATGAAAGTATAGTAAAAACAATGGAAGTTTTAGCCAGTTTATTAAAATAATATAATAAAAAGAATGTATATTAAATAACAAAATATTTAGATTTTCAAATACAACAAAAAAACAACTTTTATAGAAAGTTGTTTTTAATAAAAACTATGCATAATCTTTATTTAGTTCTTGGATAGAAAAAGGTATTTTTCTATCCAAGAACGACGCTTTGCTTTAACGATTGCACACAATTTTACTTGCATAAAATTGGCGCCGAACAATTACGCGGAATTTGAAATATTATAAACAAAGAAAATATCTAAAAAAGCCCGCTATTGTTCTAAGCCATAGCGGCATTTAATTTTTTTGATAAATTAGATTTTTTTCTAGCTGCAGTGTTTTTTACAATAACACCTTTTGTACAAGCTTGATCTATTTTTTTTGTTGCTTCAGAAAATAGAACTTTAGCTTCTTCTACATTTCCAGCTTCAATAGCTTCTTCAAATTTTCTAACAGCTGATTTATATCCAGATTTTATCATATTATTTCTTAAAGTTTTTTTCTCAATTACTTTAACTCTTTTCTTAGCTGATTTAATATTTGGCATCTATAAGCACCTCCTCTTAGTCAATTATTCATTATAACATCTGATATTCTAACACATTTTTTTATGAAATGCAAGCAAATTTTATAATTTATTATTGTATTATAAAAAAACTTATGATATATTT
This sequence comes from uncultured Eubacteriales bacterium, assembly GCA_949289635.1. Classification (GTDB taxonomy): domain Bacteria; phylum Bacillota; class Clostridia; order TANB77; family CAG-508; genus CAG-269. Next base: position 61,129 of record CASEOS010000004.1, read on the forward strand.
TTATATAGAGAATAGAAATGAATGTATAGGTCTGTCCCTTTCGTTCCAAAATGGAACGATTTGACACGTCCCTATCGTTCCAAAAGGAGGAAAAAAGATGATAGCAATCGGTTGTGATCATGGAGGATTTAAATTAAAAGAGGAAATAAAGAAATACTTAGATGAGAAAGATATAGAATATATAGATTGTGGTTGTATGAATGAAGAAAGAGTGGATTATCCAAATATTGCAAAAGATGTTGCACTTGCTGTTCAAAAAGGAAAAGCTGAAAAAGGTATATTAATTTGTCGTTCTGGTTTAGGAATGAGCATTGTTGCTAATAAATTTAAAGGAATTAGAAGTACACCATGCTATAATGAAGAAACTGCAAAATTTTCAAGATTACACAATGATAGTAATGTATTAACATTGGGTGCGGATTACGTAAGTGTTAGTGAAGCAGTATGTATAGTAAGAATGTGGCTTGCAACAGAATTTGAAGGTGGAAGACATATGGAAAGGGTTAAAATTATTGAAGAAATTGAAAATGAAAATATGAAATAGATACGGAGGAAATGCTTATGTGGGGAGATATTGCAATTGCATTTTTGCTTGCATTTATCGTAACATTTATGGCTACACCTTATACAATTAAAATTGCGCATAAAGTGGGTGCAGTAGATGTTCCGAAAGATCAAAGAAGAATGCACAAAAAAGCAATGCCCAAATTTGGTGGACCAGCAGTTATTTTAGGTTTCTTAGTTTCTGTCATCTATTTATTAATTGTTATGAGCATAGAAAATTCTATTAATTTATTTCGGAATAGAGCAATATGGAAAGAAACTATTAGGAATGTTTTTAGGAATATTGATTATTTCCGTTACCTGTATAGTGGATGATATAAAAACAATAAAGCCAATAACAAAACTAATAGGACAAGTATTAGCCGCTATTATAACTGTTGGATTTGGTGTCAGAATAGAAGATATTACATTACCATTTTTAAATACAATAGAAATGCAAGAAATGTTTTCTATTATTATAACGGTTATTTGGATTGTGGGAGTAACCAATGCCATTAATTTGATTGATGGATTGGATGGCTTATCATCAGGAATTTCTGTTATATCTGCCATTTCATTATTAATTATATTTGTGTTAAATGATTCACCAATGGTGGCAATTTTATTAATAACAGCACTTGCAGGTGCATTGGTTGGTTTTTTACCATTTAATTTTGCTCCAGCAAAAACATTTATAGGGGATACAGGCTCAAACTTTTTAGGATTTTCATTATCGATTATTTCTATTTTAGGAGTAGCAAAAACCTATACAGCAGCTGTTATTGTATTACCATTAATTGTGTTAGGATTACCATTGTTTGATACATTTTGGGCAATTGTTAGAAGATTAATAAAAGGAAAATCTATTAAAGCTATATTTAAAGCAGATAAAGGACATTTACATCATAGAATCGTGGCAAAAGGATTTAGCCAAAAACAAGCGGTTTTAGTATTATATGGCATTAGTGCCACTTTTGGAATATTTGCGGTAATTATGTTAGAAAGTGGCATATGGAAAGCACTATCATTCTTACTTATGGTAATTGTAGCAATTAGTTTAGGATATAGAAATTTTAAAACAGAGAAAACGGATAATCAAAGATATGAATGTATAGAATGTAAATATATTTATAATCCTAAATTTGGAAATGAAAAAGCAGGAATAGAACCAGGAACACCTTTTGAAGATTTACCAGATGATTGGGTCTGCCCAGTTTGCGGAGAAGGAAAAGATATGTTTGAGATACATCAATAGATATAAAAATGAAAAAAGGATAACAAACGAAGTCATATAGAATGAAATATGACTTCGTTTATTGTTTTAGACAACAAGGTTTTGGGGTACCCGACTACAATCTTTGATTGTTATGTCGGGTCAGGTTATGATTTGTATAAAATAAAAAATATATAAAAGATTATGTAAAATAATCAAAAACAGAGAATTTTATATAAAAGTGATTATTTTATAGTTAAAAAGAGGAAAAAACAGTTATTTTAAGATATAAAATGAAAATAAGAACAGATTGACTTTAATTAATCGAAATGATATAATTTGAAGGTATGTTAAAAGAATATAAAAAATTAAGAAAACGAGTATACAAATTATGTATATAAAAGGAAAAAATAAATCGCTAATAAATTCAAATAATAAAATAAAATATATGGAAGAATAGAGGAAAAACTATGATAAGTGTAATTATACCAGCATATAACGAGGAAGAAAATATAAAAACAGTTATAAATATATGTAAAAAAAATAAAGATGTTAGTGAAATTATAGTAGTAAATAATTTAAGTACAGATAGAACAGAAGAAATAGCAAAAGAAGAAGGAGCAAAAGTAGTCTTTTGTGATAAGCAAGGTAAAGGTTATGCTATGGAAATAGGAATAAAAGAAGTTCAAAATGAATGTATTGTATTTTTAGATGGCGATATTTCAGATTATTCTGATGATGTGATTTATAAATTATCAGAGCCTATTCTAAATAGAAATATGGATTTTGTAAAAGCGACATTTGACAGAGAAGGAGGAAGAGTAACAGAATTAGTTGCTAAACCATTATTACATTTATTATTTCCAGATGTAAAATACACACAACCTTTAAGTGGGATGATAGCTGGAAAAAAATCAGTATTTCAGAAGATAGAATTTGAAAAAGATTATGGAGTTGATATTGGTATTTTGTTAGATATGATAAAATTAAATGTAAACATAGAAGAGATAAAAATCGGAAAATTAAAAAATGTTTGTAAGAGTTGGAAAGCATTAGAAAAAATGTCTACTGAAGTAATGAGAGCTATCTTAAAAAGAGCAAATGTAAAATGTTAAATAAAAAATAGCAAACATAAATTTATATATGTTTGCTATTTTTATCATCTTTCAAAATTTGTCTTGTGTTCAGAAATAATCTTAGAAGAATCATAATTCTCAAAAGAACAATTATCTAATTTTATATTTAAAAGATTCATATCATTAGGAAATCCATTAAAATAACAGTTAGTTGCAATATTCACACCATTATGTGAAACTAATAAAAGTGTTTTTTCTGGATATGTTTTTATTAAAGAATCTAAATATCTATGAATTCTACCAAAAAAATATTGAATAGGTTCTACATCTTTATATTGATAGTTTTTTGAATAGTTCCAAAATAAATTTTTATCATATTCATCTCCTTTTACACCTTCTAAACATCCAAAACTTCTTTCTAACAAAGATGTATCTGTGATTAAAGGAATATCTCTATGTTCGTTAATGATATTAGCTGTATTAAGGGCTCTACTAAGAGGAGAAGAAATAATATAATCAAAATGAGTAGAACGTAGTTTATCAGCTAGAATATGTGCTTGTTTAATTCCAGTAGAATTTAATGGAATATCAGAAGAACCTTGTAAACGATTTTGGATATTCCAATCAGTTTGACCATGTCTAACAAAATAAATATTCATTATCATTCATTTCCTTTCAATAATTCTTGAAATTTGTTATAATAATATGTCTTAGATTGTAACATATTAGCAGGTTTTGTACTAAAATTTTCTATAGCATCTGGTACATATATTTCGTTAAATTTTGTTTTTAAAACATTTCGTACATAAGGTTTATTGTCAAAATCAGAAGCTTCTAATTCTGTTAGAATCAAGACTAATAATCTTAAATATCTTCTTTCACATTTATTTATTAAGTATGTATCGCCTAAGTTTTTGAAGAAGGTCATATAATTATCATAAGGTTCAAGTGCATCTAATCGAGATAAACTAAAAGGCTTATTCATAATACTAGATTTACGTTGTACATAACCATATAATTGTTTATTTGAAGATATGACTTTTTTGGCTTTATAGAATAATTTATAAGTAGTGTATTCATCTTCATGTATTTTTCCCACAGGATATCGAATATCTTTAAAAAGATTTATTTTATATAATTTATTCCAAACAACTACAGAATTTACACATATATCTAAATTATCATTATGTATACGATTTAGAGCTTCTATAGAATTCAATGTTAAACATTCAAACTGAGAATTTGTAGAGAAAGTGTAATTAGGTAAATCAGTTTCATCAATTTTTATAAAAGCACATTCTGAGATATCAGCATCATTAGAAAGCAATAGATGTAATAAATGCTCATAAAAATTAGGAGCGATAATATCATCAGCATCAATAAAACTTATATATTCAGATGAAGCAATTTCAATCCCTCTATTTCTTGAATAAGAAAGTCCGTGGTTTTCATGATGAATAATTTTAATACGATTATCATGTGTAGCATATTTTTTACAAATTAATAAAGAAGAATCAGTAGAACCATCATCTACTAGTATAATTTCTAAATTTTTATAAGTTTGTTTTATAATACTATCTAAACAAAATGGTAAAAATTTTTCTACATTATATATTGGAACAACAACACTAATTTTGGGTGATTGCATAATAACCTCCATCTTATTAAATTCATTAAGAAGTATATCATAAAAAATGGAATGGAGCAACATAAAATGATGACAAATGCTTGAAATATCACAGGAAATGTATTAAAATATACAAGATAAAAAAGCAAAGGAGAACAAAATGAAAGATAAAATAATTAAATTTTTAGCACATGATGGAAGAATTTCAGTTGTATGTGCAGATACTACAAAAATGGTAGAAGAAGCAAGAAAAATCCATGATATGAGTCCAGTCGTAACTGCAGCATTTGGAAGACTGTTAACAATAACAGCTATCATGGCAACAGAGATGAAAGGAAGCAAAGATAAATTAACAGTTCAATTAAAAGGAAATGGACCAATAGGTGTCATGATTGCAACAGCCAATAATAAACCAATAGTAAAAGGATATGTTACAAACCCAGTTGTAGAAATGCCATTAAATGAAGATGGAAAATTAGATGTGGGTGGAGCTGTTGGATATGAAGGATATATTAATGTAGTCAAGGATATTGGCTTAAAAGATCCCTATGTTGGAATATCTCCATTAGTATCAGGAGAAATAGCAGAGGATTTTGCTAACTATTTTGTAAACTCAGAACAAAGAGATTCAGCAGTGGCATTAGGTGTTTTAGTGGATAAAAATGGTGTCAGAGCAAGTGGTGGATATTTAATTAACCCCATGCCAGATGCAACAGAAGAGGATATATCAATAGTTGAGCAATCTATTTTTAAAGCAGGTGCCATGTCAAAAATGCTAGACCAAAACTTAACTTTAGAAGAGATTGCAAAAAAAATAACAGGAGATGAAAATGTTCAAATTATAGAAGATGATATTGTACCAGAGTTTAAATGTGACTGCTCAAAAGAACATATGCAAGATGCATTAATGACAATAGGTAAAGAAGAATTGAAAGATATCATTGAGAAAGAAGGAAAAGCAGAATTAGTTTGTCACTTTTGTAATAAGAAATATCAATTTAATAAAGAAGAGTTGGAATATATTTTAAAAAACATAGATACAAATAAAGAAGAATAAATTTTATATAAATATAAGAAAAGGTAAATCTTATAAAAGTTTTTCCTTTTCTTTTTTGTTTTTAGCTATTTTATTGTACGTTTAATTGACAAATTTCGCAAATGAAAATATAATAAGTAAGATAATAAAAGATATAGAAAAGGAGAAATGAATATGAAAAACGAAGTATTTATATTTGGACATAAAAATCCAGACACAGATTCAATATGTGCAAGTTTAGTAAGTGAAAGATTAGATAAAAAGAATGGATGGGATTATACAGTAGCCAAAAGATTAGGAAAAGTAAATAAAGAAACACAATATGTATTAGATTATCTAAAAATCGAAGCACCAGAGATGTTAGATAAAATAGAAGAAGGACAAGAGGTATGCTTAGTAGACCACAATGAATTTAATCAAAGTGTAGAAGGAATAGAAAAAGCAAAAATTTTATCAGTAACAGATCATCACAGAATTGCAAATTTTGAAACATCAGAACCTTTATATTACACAGCAAAACCATATGGATGTACATGTACAATTTTATTTGAAGAATATAAAAAATTAGGACATGAGATTAGTAAAGAAGAGGCCATTTTAATGGCAAGTGCCATCATATCAGATACATTATTACTAAAATCACCAACAACCACAGAACATGATAAAAAAGCATTGGAAGAATTAGAAAAAATTGCAGGAATGAATCTTCAAGAATATGGATTAGAAATGCTAAAAGCAGGAACAGATTTAGGAGATTTCTCAGAGGCAGAACTAGTAAATTTAGATGCTAAAAATTTAGATAAAGATGGAAATAAATTTGTGATTGCACAAGTAAATACTGTCGATATTGAAGATGTTTTAAAAAGACAAAAAGAATTAGAAAGTGCCATCAATAGTGAAATAGAGAAAAAAGGATTACAATTATTTGTATTTGCAATTACAGACATTTTAAATAGCAATTCAGAAATCATTGCTTTAGGAAAAAGAACAGATGCAGTAGAAAAGGCATTTGATGTCAAATTAGAAAACAATAGAGCATTTTTACCAGGAGTTGTTTCAAGAAAGAAACAATTATTACCTGATATAGACAAAAATATGTAAAATGTTGAATGAGGTTGCCAAAGGGGACGGGCTATTTTGGCAACTTTTGTATATTTATTTTTATAAGATATAAGATGAAATTTAAAAAAAGTTGCCAAAATGGCCCGTCCCCTTTGGCAACCTCAAGGAGATATACATGTATTTAAAAAGATTAGAATTACAAGGATTTAAGTCATTTGCAGATAAAACTGTATTAGAATTTATGCCAGGAATTACAAGTGTTATAGGACCAAATGGATCTGGGAAAAGTAATATATCAGATGCGATTAGATGGGTACTTGGAGAGCAAAGTATGAAATCATTAAGAGGTTCTAAGTCACTAGATATTATTTTTGCGGGTACACAAAATAGAAAATCATTAGGTTTTGCAGAAGCATCATTGGTATTTGATAATACTGATGGAACTTTGCCTATTGAATATACAGAAGTAACGGTTACCAGAAAAATATATAGAAGTGGAGAAACAGGTTACTATATCAATAAAGTACCATGTAGATTAAAAGATGTATTAGAACTATTTATGGATACAGGTATCGGAAAAGATGGGTATTCTATTATAGGACAAGGAAAAATCGATGAAATTTTAAGTAATAAATCAGAAGATAGAAGACATATCTTTGAAGAAGCAGCAGGAATTGTAAAATATAGAGTGAGAAAAGCTGAAAGCGAGAAAAAATTAGAACATACCAAATTAAATCTTCTTAGAATTAATGATATATTGGCAGAGATTGAAACTAATATAGAGCCTTTAAAAGCACAAGCAGAAAAAGCAAAAAAATATTTAAATGTAAGAGAAGAATTAAAAAATATTGAAATTGGTTTGTTTTTATATAATATAGAAAAATATAAAAAAGAATTAGAAGATATTGTAAAAGATGAAGAAATTTATAAAACACAATGTAATGATGAGGAAGGTAGATTAGAAAGAATCAAAGCATTAAAAGAAGAATTAAAATCAGAAATTGATCATATTACAGAATCGATTGAAGAGATGTCTAATTTAGGATTTGAAAGCAAAAAAGAAATCGAAATGTTAAATTCTGATATCAATGTTTCTCACACAAGAATTGAAAATAATAAGCAAAATAAAGAAAGATTTGAAAAAGAAATTAAAGAATTAACAGTCAGAATACAAGAACTAAAAGAGGAGAAAAAGCAAAAAGAAGAAAAGAAAGAAAATTTAAAACAAAATAGAGAAAAATTTGCAAAAGAGTTAGAAGAAAAAGAAAAAGAATTAGCAGAAATTACAAAAAAATTGTCTAGTAAAGAATTAGAAATGGAAGAACATAAGAAAACAATAGAAGAAAATACAGACAAAAAATATGATTTACAGGCAAGTATTAGTGAGCAAGATATCAATTATCAAAACTATCAAAAAAGGCAAACACAAATTAAAAACGAAATAACAGGTAATATTTCTGAACTAGATAACACCAGAATGAAAAAAGAAGAAATTGCAAAAGAATTTTATGAAATAGAAAGTAAACGAAATAAAATATTAACAGATTTAGAAGAAGCAAATAAAGAAAAACAAGAAGCAGATAGAAAAATCAAAGATTTTGATAGTAAAATCAATATGCTTTCAGGAGAAAAGAGAATCAAAGAATCCAAATTAAAATTCTTAATCGAAACAGAAAAAGAAAAAGAAGGATATATCAAAAGTGTTAAAACATTATTAAAAGATTGTGAGACAACAAAAGAATTAGGAAAAGGAATGCATGGTGTTTTAGCCAATATTATAGAAGTACCTGAAGAATATCAAACAGCGATTGAAATGTGTCTAGGAAGTAGTTTACAAAATATTGTAACAGAAAATGAAGAAGATGCCAAAAGATTAATTGAACATTTAAGAAAAAACAATTTAGGAAGAGCATCATTTTTACCAATTACATCAGTAAAAGGAAAGAAACTTGAAAAAATAAAAGGTAAAAATACAGGTGTGATTGGAATTGCCTCAGATTTAATTCGATATAGTAAAAAATATGAAAATATTATCTTAAATCTATTAGGAAGAACAGTTATTGTACAAGATATGGAAACAGCGATTAGAGTTGCCAAAGACAATGGATATAGTTTTAGAATTATTACAGTAGAAGGAGATGTCATTAATCCATCAGGAGCCATCACAGGAGGCTCTGTTACGAAAAAAACTGTCAACATCTTAGGTAGAGGAAGAGAAATTGAAAAACTACAAAAAGAAATCAAGAAATTAGAAGGACAAATACAAAAACTAGAAGAGGAAAAAGAAACTTATCAAGAATCTATTGGACATGTATTGGAAAAGGTAACTACTTTTGAAAAAGAATTGCAAGAAATTGAAATTACTTATGCAACAGGAAAAGAAAAGATAAATGGAATAGAAGAAAATATCAATCGAATTGAAACAAGATTAAATAAACTAAAAGAAGAAAGCAAAAAATTAGAAGAACAAAAAGAACAAAGTATGAAAAATAAAGCAGACTTCCAAGAGAAAATACAGATAATCAATGAAGAAAATGAAAAATTGAAGAAAATCATTACAGAATTTGCAGAATTAAATAAAGATAATCAAAAATATGTAGATGATTTGAATTTTGATATTACCAATTTAAAAATTTCTGTATCATCATTTGATGAAAGTGAAAGTTCAATAGAAGAAATTCAAGAAAGAATTCATTCTGAAATCGAAAGTACGAATAAGAGTATTGAAAATAAAAAGATACAAATTGAACAAATCAAACAAGACAATTTTGATTTAGAAAAAGCAATCGAAGAAATCAAAGAAAAGATAGAAAAGATTAAAGAAGAAGTAAAAAATAGTGGTTCAAAAATTGAAGAACTAAAAGAAAAAAGAATTCAAAAAAATCAGAAATTAACAGAACAAGAAGAGGAAATCAACAATAAATTAAAAATTATTGAAGATTTAAAAGCACAAATGCTAAAAGTGGATGTTAAGAAAACGAAACTAGAAGAAGACATTAATGAAATTATCAATAAAATGTGGGAAGAATATGAATTAACACCAAATAATGTTGTGGATTACAGAAAACCAGAGAATGTACAATTAACACAAAAAAAAGTAAAAGAGTTACGAAATGAAATTAAAGAATTAGGAAGTGTAAATGTTGACTCAATAGAGGAATACAAGAACTTAAAAGACAGATATGACTTTATGTGTGAACAAAGAGTAGATTTAGAAAGTACAATGGCAAAATTAAGAAAGATTATTTCTGATATGACAAGTATTATGAAAGAACAATTCAAAGAAAAATTTGAAATGATTAACAAAAATTTTGCAGAAGTATTTAGAGAATTATTTGGCGGAGGAACTGCAAGTTTACGATTAGAAGATAAAGATAATATCTTAGAATGTGGAATAGAAATAACGGTACAACCACCAGGAAAGAAATTACAAAATATGATGTTATTATCTGGTGGAGAAAAAGCATTTACAGCCATTGCTTTGTTATTTGCTATTTTAAAAATCAATCCAGCACCATTCTGTGTATTAGATGAGATTGAAGCAGCATTAGATGATGTCAATGTTTATCGATATGCAGAATATTTAAAGAAATTTTCTAAAAATACACAATTCTTGGTAATTACCCATAGAAAAGGAACGATGGAAGCAGCAGATACGGTTTATGGAATTACCATGGAGGAAAATGGTATATCAAAATTGTTATCCATGAAATTAAAGAATCATTAAAAAACTGAAAGAACGGCAAGGGTGCACCTTCCGTTCTTTCAGTGTATATAGACAAATGATTATATCATTTTACAAAATCCAATCATAATTAATAAAATACCAGAAATTGTTGACCAAATGTTATCAGGTAATTTACTAAAAGAATATAATTTTTTTCCACAATAATTTCCTAAACTTAAGAAAAATAATTGAAAACAACTTGTCAATAATGGAAATATAATAGAAAAGGTATTTAGCATACTAAAACCAATCCCAATGCAAAAACTATCTAAAGAAAGTGCGAATCCTAAAAACAAGGCCTCTTTAGAATCAATAACATTGGATTTATCTAAATCAGAAGAGCTAGGATTTTTAATAATTTTAATTGTAATCCCTAAACATTTAATAAAAAAGGAATATATTTTTTCACTATCGAACATTTCTAAATTTTTATTATCTTTGATATGACACTCTTGCCTTGATTTTCTTAATGATTGAAAACACATAAATAATCCCATTAATATTAAAAGAAAACTACCTAAATAATGAATCAGAAAGTCAGGAAACAAGTATTTCAATAAATTTCCAAAATATATGGAGATGATAGAAATAATAAAACTAATAAAAAATAAAATGAATTTGGCACTATTGATTATTTTTGTATTTTTTATTCCATATGTAATACCAATTCCTAGAGAGTCGATACTACTAGAGATTGCTAAAATTAAACAGTTAAGTAACATAAAAACACCTCTAATGACATCATATTCATTATAAAAGAGAAGGGTGCATTTGGGAATTTTAAGATAAAGTTAAATTTTATGGAAAATGAGGCATAAAAATAATGCATCCGAATACAATTAAAAGACAAAGGACAAGATCATTGTTTATTCATTTTCAGTACTTTATTGGGGTGAGGTGGTATATGTTATTTTTTTCATGATTTCCTCGGCTAGCTCCATAGACTATAAATTCTAAAGATTAAATAAACGAGCCTCTCGCTGCTCGCGCTTCCTCATTCATTTAATCTTAAGAATTTATACATCTATTCCACGTCACATTCGTCAATACATTCAAAAAATAACATATACCACCTCACCCCAATAAAGTACTGAAAATGAAAATGTCTATACAAAGGAGATGAATTTTATGTGGGAGACACTTAGAAAAGAAGAAGTTGAAAAAACACTAAACACAGATTTTACTAAGGGACTTAATGATAATGAAGTTTTAAAAAGACAAAACAAATATGGTAAGAATGAATTAGAAAATAGTAAAAAAGAGGGAATCATTATTAAATTTTTTAAGCAATTTAATGATTTTATGATTATTATCCTGATTATGGCATCTATTGTATCAGCAGGTGTATCTTGGTATCAAGGTGAAAATGATTATATTGATTCTATCATTATCATAGCAATTGTTGTACTAAATGCTATTATGGGAGTTTTACAAGAAGCAAAAGCGGAAAAATCAATCGAAAGTCTAAAAAAAATGACACCACAAATGTCAAAAGTGATTCGAAATGGAAAAGAAATAGAAGTACCATCAGAAACATTAACAGTAGGAGATATTATTATTTTAGAGGCAGGAAATCGTGTACCAGCAGATGGTAGAATTATCGAAAATTTTAATTTAAAAGTAGAAGAATCTAGTTTAACAGGGGAAACAGAAGCTGTTGAAAAAGATGGAGCTGTCATTTGTAAAAAAGGAATACCATTAGGAGATATTGTCAACATGGTATTTATGGGAAGTACAGTAGTCAATGGACATGCCAAAGTTGTTGTAACAGAAATTGGAATGGATACCAAGGTCGGAAAAATTGCCAATATGATTATAGAAAATGAATCACCAGAAACACCAATTCAAAAGAAATTAAATCAAGTAGGAAAAATATTAGGTGTGATTTGTTTAATTATTTGTTTAGTCATTTTTGTTATTGGAATCATTAAAAAAATACCACCAATGGAGATGTTTATGACTTCTGTTGGATTAGCTGTGGCAGCTATACCAGAAGGATTACCAGCAATTGTTACCATTATGCTATCTATTGGAGTAACCAAAATGGCAAAACGAAATAGTATTATTCGAAAATTACCAGCAGTTGAAACATTAGGAAGTAGTAATGTGATTTGTTCAGATAAAACAGGGACATTAACACAAAATAAAATGAAGGTAGTAGAAATTAAAGCAGAAAATCCAAACTTTGCGATGGAATTAGCAACTATGTGCACAGATACTAAGTTAGAGGTGAATAGTGGAAAGGTAGAAGTGGTTGGAGAACCGACAGAAATGGCGCTAGTAGAAGCAGCCTATATCAATCAACTAGACAAAAATAAATTATATCAATCTATGCCAAGAGTGAATGAAATTCCATTTGATTCAACCAGAAAAATGATGACAACTATACACAAATTAGAAAATGGAAAATATAGAGTAATAACAAAAGGAGCGCCAGATGTATTACTAAATAAATGTATAGGGGGATACAAAGAAAAAATAGCAAAAGAAAATGAAAAAATGGCTAATAAAGCATTAAGAGTAATTGCTGTGGCATATAAAGATGTAGACCATTTGCCAAATAAAATAGAAAGTATTAGCATGGAAAATCATTTAACTTTTGTAGGACTTATCGGTATGATAGATCCACCAAGAGAAGGTGTCAAAGAAGCAGTAGAAACTTGTAAAAAAGCTGGTATCAAAACAGTCATGATAACAGGAGACCATATTGCAACTGCCAAGGCAATAGCAGAAAAAATAGGTATATTTTCGAAAAACGATAAAGCGATTACAGGAGAAGAACTAGATAAATTAAATCAGGAAACGTTTGAAAAAGAAATTCAAAACTATACGGTTTTTGCAAGAGTAACACCTGAACATAAAGTAAGGATTGTAAAAGCATGGCAAAAAAAGGGTGCAGTTGTAGCAATGACAGGAGATGGTGTCAATGATAGTCCTGCACTAAAAAGTGCAGACATTGGAATTGCCATGGGAAAAGGTGGGACAGATGTTGCCAAAAATGCAGCAGATATGATTTTAGTAGATGATAACTTTGTAACCATTGTAGATGCTGTCAAACAAGGAAGAAATATTTATGATAATATCAGAAAAGCCATTCACTTTTTAATTGCGACAAATATAGGAGAAATTGTAACCATTTTTATGGGATTGGTCTTAGGACTTCAATCACCATTACTTGCGATACAACTATTATGGATCAATTTAGTGACAGATTCTTTACCTGCAATTAGCATAGGATTGGAACCACCTGAAAAAGATATTATGGAAAGAAAACCAATTGATTCAAAAAAAGGAATATTTGCAGATGGATTATGGAGTAAAATCATATTAGAAGGCATGATGATAGGGATGCTTACATTAATTGCTTTTAGTATAGGAAATAAATATTATGGAGTAGAAGTTGCAAGGACAATGGCTTTTATCAGCATGGGAGTATTAGAACTTGTCCACAGTTTTAACATTAAAAGTGAAAAATCTATTTTTAAAGTAGGAATATTAGAAAACAAATTCTTAATAGGAAGCTTTATTCTTGGCGTTATTGTACAGACGATTGTGGTATGTATTCCTGCTTTATCAAATGTGTTTAATGTAACAAATTTAACTGGAGTACAATGGGGAATAACATTAGGTATTTCACTATTACCAATACCAATTATGGAATTACAAAAACAAATGAATAATATAAATTGCAAAAAGGAAAAAGAATATTGAATAAACATACCATTCAAGAAGGATAAACATTATATAAAAAGTAAAAAAATATGCTTGCAATATATAAAAAAATGTGATAAAATAGCTGTGCTTTAAAGATAGCATAGCTATTTTTAAATCTCTACTTGTGAAAAACACAGGTTATAAATCCATAGGGAGGTGAAAGATGATGAATAAATACGAAAGTATTATCATTGTTAATCCAAATGTTGATGAAGCAGGTTTAAAAGCTTTAGAAGAAAAATTTACAGGATTAATTAATGAAAATGGTAAAGTAGAATCAGTTGAAGACATGGGAAAAAGAAAATTAGCTTATGATATTAAAAAATTCAAAGAAGCTACATATATGTTATTCAACTTTGAAGCAAAACCAGAATTAATAGCTGAACTTGAAAGAGTTTACAGAATTACAGATGATATTATAAAATTTATTACAGTAAAAGTAGAAAAATAAGAAAAAAACTAAATAAAGAAGGGGCCTTTATTTAAAGTAAAGAAAGGTGATAAGATATGAATAAAGTAATTTTAATGGGAAGATTAACAAGAGATCCAGAAACAAGATATACACAAACAAATAACACATTAGTATCTTCATTTAGTCTAGCAGTAAATAGAAGATTTGTAAGACAAGGAGAAGAAAGACAAGCAGATTTTATTAATATTGTTGCATGGGCTAAACTAGGAGAATTTTGTAGCAAATACTTTAAGAAAGGTCAACAAGTAGGAATTATTGGAAGAATTCAAACAAGAACTTGGGATGATGACCAAGGACAAAAACATTATGTGACAGAAGTTGTAGCAGAAGAAGCATATTTTGCTGATAGTAAAAGAGATGGAGAAACATCAAATAATACAGCTTTTGAAAACACATTTGGAAATACAGCACCTGGAAGTATGGGAGCAGATTTTGAAATGTCTTCAAGTGATGACCTACCATTCTAATTTGTTAGGGGGGAAAATATAAAAATGGCAGATAAAAAACAAAATAAAAGAAATAATAAAAACTATGATGAGGATTACAATCCAAGATTCAGAAAACAAAGAAAAAAAGTATGTTTATTATGCAGTGATAAAAACTTTGTTTTAGATTACAAAAATCCAGAACAATTAAGAAAATTTATCAGTGATAAAGGTAAAATCTTACCAAGAAGAAATACTGGAATGTGTGCTAAACATCAAAGAGATATTACAATTGCTGTTAAAAGAGCAAGACATATTGCTTTATTACCATATGCACAAAAATAATAAAATAATAAAAAAACAGAGTATGGGACTACATTAACTTGTAGTCTCATATTTCTTATTTAATATTGAATATGAAATATTTTTATGATATAAAAGAATTAATAACAAAAGAAAATTCACAATAGGGGAAGAGATATGAAAGTAGAAAATTTAAGTGATTTTAATCAAGTTATTAAATATTATAAAGAACTTTTGAGATTAGCAAAAGATTTAAGACCTAATATAAGTGCTTCAGAGATGAATAAATGGATAACTGGATTTGATACAGATAGTGTAAGCGAAATTTCTTATTATAGAGTTTCATGTAATAATATTTCGCTATTCATTTCTCAAATTCATGAAAAAACTCGACAAATGGATGACGAACAATTGCTAGATGCTTCTTTTGATAAAATAGAATCTATAAAAAATATTCAAGGAAAAAATGGTGAAATAAGTTTATTTGAAAAAAAGAAACAATTAAGAAATTGTTTAGCACATGCAGAATATAAATTAGTATTTGAGGGCTTTAAAAAAGTGAGAGATGAAAATTCTAAAATAAGAGGAATAGCAGTTAAATCATTATATATTGAAATAGAAAATGATTATATAAAAGGAAAAATTCCATTTGAGGACATACTAGAATTTGCTCAAAAATATAAAGATGCATATTCATATTTTCAAAACAATGATGAAATTTCTTTTTTAATTAATCCAGATAGGCTAAAAATAAAAACAGTAGATGAATATATAGAGAAAACTAAAAAGGTTAGACTTATTCCAAAAAAAGATGAATCAGGACTTCCATTTGAAAAATTTGCATATAGACTTAGTAAAGAAATTAAAATTCCTAAAGAAGGAAGTACATATTTTCATAGTATATTAACTGAATGGAGAAATATGTTGGTACAACGTAAAGGAGAAAAAACATTTAAAACATTTGAATACAGAGAAGAATCAGTACCAGAAGATAGAAAAACATTTATGAGAAAATATATAAGTTATGTAGGTACCAAAAATTTTATGAATGATGATACTGCTTTAGAAGCACTTAATGAATTTTTTGCACCGAATCTTAAAGGAATAGTGTCTCTTGATCAATTAATAGGAATAACAGAAACCTCTCATGATATATTAAAAACCAAAAAAATTTTACAGCTTGCTTTACAAGGAAATAGTATAGAAGGATTCGATATCATCATGCAAGCTATACAAAAAACAGTTGACGAGGTAAGAAAGTATAGATTTCAAGGACCTATGATATATGCTAATAATTTGCTTGGATTAGCATATTACTGCTTTGATTATGCAAGAGAAGTAAACGAAAATCACGAAAAGGAATTTTTCGACTTTTATGGTATAGAAAATTTAGACGAAATAAAAGCTAAATTAGTATATAATGATGGAAGCGTAAGTGAAAAAGAAGTGGTAGAAACAATAAATCCAAAGCAGAAAGCTGAAAATATTTTAGCTGAAATAACAATTAGATTAAAAAAATTAAGAGAGGAGAAATCGAAAAAAGAGAATACGGTAAATTCTTTAAAAAATCCTAAAAATAGAAATCCAAAAAAAGATATGATTTTAAGAAGTATAGAAGAATGGATGACTAGATATCCAGAACTTGAAGAAAAACTTGTAGAAGAGCAGAAAGTAGCAGCTGAAACAGTGGAAAATAGTGAGGAAACAGTACATGAAGATAGTACGAATTTTTTTAGACACTTGAGAAATAGTATGGCTCATGGGAATTATACAATTAACTATAATAACTTTAATAATAAAAGTACAATAACATATATTTTTGAAGATCATGATGAAAAAAATAATGCAATGTATTGTATTGAAATTACAGCAGAACAATTAGAAAAAATAATAGATGGATTTCAAAAAAAAATTAATAAATGTAGTAAAGAATATATTGAAGGAGAAAAGCTAGAAAAGAAGATATTAGAAGAAGCATTAAGAGGGCAAGAGGTATCTCAGAGTGATATAGATGCTCAAGATAAAGTTGAAGAAAATATGAATGAAATGGACAAAGGAAACAAGGAGGAAACAAATGATACAAGTTTATAGAAAAGAATATAATGAAATTCTAGAATTGCTAAAATTAATACCTTCATATGATTATTTAAAAATACCTTCTGAAAAAATAGAATTTTTTGAAAAACATGCTATTAAAAATTACAATTTTACTATTCAATCTACGAATAGGTTAGAGTTTTCTAGAACTACATATGTGATTTTTACAAAACTTTATAGAGACTATATTGCAACTGAAGATGAAAAAACAAAAATAGATGAAATTTTAAGATTAAACGAAGAGAAAAAAAGAAAAGAATTAAAAATAAAGGAATTATTTCCTAATAAAATTAAAAATCATGAAGTACAAAATAATCTACCAGTTGCTGAAAATAATAATATGTCGTTATTTAAACGAATAATGAATAAGATTAAGAAGTTTTTTACAAAAAAATAATATATTATAGAATTAATAAATGGGATATTAAATTCTAATTAGTTTTCATTTTGAGAACCTCCTAATAAGGAGGTTTTAATTTTGTATAGAAAAAATCAAGTAAATAAAGAATTTCTTGCTAAATTATGTAAAATATAGTAAAATAGAGATAATAATTAATAGGGGGAAAAGATAAATATGAATCAAGAACTATTACAATTAGCAAAAGAAGTAGAAAAAAAGATAGAACCACAATTTAAGAAAATGGATGACATTTGTAGTAAAAATAGTATAAAAGTCATTGAAGCTTTTCAAGAATGTAATTTACAAGAAATACATTTAGCAACCTCAACAGGATATGGAATTGATGAAATAGGAAGAAATAAAATAGAAGAAATTTATGCTAGAGTGTTTAGAGCAGAAGATAGTTTAGTAAGAGCACAATTTATATCAGGAACACATGCATTAGCGATAACCTTGTCTGCGCTATTGCGTCCAGATGATACGATGATTAGTATTACAGGAGCACCATATGATACTTTACAAACAGTTATTGGAATTGGAAAAGAAGTAAGTGAAAGTTCATTAAAAGCTTTTGGAATACACTATGAACAAATTGAATTAGTCAATAATGATTTTGATATCGAAGCCATTAAAGAAAGACTATCAAAACATAATGTTAAATTAGTAGAAATCCAAAGATCAAGAGGATATTCTACAAGAGAAAGTTTGACAATAGAAAAGATAGAAAACGCAATACAAGCCATCAGAGAAGTGAATAAAGATGTTATCATCATGGTAGATAATTGTTATGGAGAATTTGTACAAGATAGAGAGCCAACCGAAGTGGGAGCAGATATTGCAGTAGGTTCATTGATGAAAAACCTAGGGGCTGGAATTGCCACAAGTGGAGCATATATAGTAGGAAAAGAACATTTAATCAAGTTATGTGCAGAAAGATTAACAGCACCAGGAATTGGAAAAGAGATTGGACCATCATTAAACCAAAATACCAATTTATTAAAAGGACTATTTTTTGCACCACAAGTCGTAGCAAGTAGTGTAAAAACAGCTATATTTGCAAGTTGTATTTTAGAAGAATTAGGATATACCGTAGAGCCTAAATATAATGAGGAAAGAGCAGATATTGTACAAACGATTCATTTAGGAACAGCTGAAAAATTAATCAAATTTTGCCAAGGAATACAAAAAGGTTCACCAATTGATTCATGTGTGGTACCAGAACCAAGTCCAATGGGAGGATATGAAGATGAAGTCATTATGGCAGCGGGAACATTCACAGAAGGATCAACCATAGAACTTAGTTGTGATGGACCAATTAGAGAGCCATATATTGCATACATGCAAGGTGGATTAACGTATGACTATGGAAAATACGGAATACTAAAAGCAATCGAAGAAATGAAAAAATAATGATTAGGAATGGAGTGATGATTTTTTGCTCCGTCCCCAAAATCATCACTCCATCCTAAATCGTTAGAAAGGAATTTGTTTTGAATAAAGTAATTGTAATAGGTGGTGGTCCTGCTGGAATGATGGCAGCGATTACTGCGAAAGAAAATAAAAATGATGTTTTGATAATAGAAAAAAATAATCAATTAGGTAAAAAATTATTGATTACAGGGAAAGGAAGGTGTAATATTACATCTTCTTTAGAGATGGAAGATTTTATTAAAAATACACCAGGAAATGGTATGTTTTTATATAGTGCTTATCAGCAATATACCAATAAAGATATCATTGAATTTTTAAAACAACAGGGACTTGAAGTGAAAGAAGAAAGAGGAAACCGAATTTTTCCAATAACAGATAAATCGGTCGATGTTTTAAAATGTTTTACTAAAAAAATCAAAGAGTTAAATATAGAAATAAAGTACAATACAAAAGTCCAAGAAATCTTAACAGCAAAGGTAAATGGAGAAAACATAGTCATTGGTGTTAGAACAGAAAAAGAAATGATAAAAGCGAGTAAAGTTATTTTAGCCACGGGAGGAAAAAGTTATCCATTAACAGGTTCAACAGGGGATGGATATAAACTAGCAGAAAAAGTAGGACATAGTATAACAGAAATCAAACCTTCATTAGTTCCATTAGAAGTATATGATAAAACAGAATGTAAAGAATTACAGGGACTAAGTTTAAAAAATATTGAAATAAAATTGATTGATAAAGAAAAAAATAAGCAAATATATGAAGATTTTGGAGAGATGTTATTTACACATTTCGGTGTTTCAGGACCAACTATTTTAAGTTCATCAGCACATTTAGTGAGATATAAAAATGTGGATACATTATTTCATGAGAAAAAGATTGTTTTAAAAATAGATTTAAAACCAGCTTTAGATGAAAAAAAACTAAATGATAGAATTTTAAGAGATTTTGAGGAAGTAAAAAACAAGCAATTTAAAAATAGTTTGGATAAATTATTACCACAAAAATTAATACCAGTTATTATAAAAAGAAGTAAAATAAATCCCCAAAAACAAGTAAATGAAATAACAAAAAAAGAAAGAGAAGAATTAATAAAGCAAATAAAAGACTTTGAAATGATTATCAAAGGATTTAGACCAATAGAAGAGGCAATCATTACAAGCGGAGGAATTAAGATTAAAGAAATTAATCCAAAAACAATGGAATCTAAAAAAGTAAAAGGTTTATATTTGGCAGGGGAAATCATTGATGTAGATAGCTATACAGGAGGATTTAACTTACAAATAGCCTATTCAACAGGTTATGTGGCAGGTTTAAATTCGTAACAAATGGTGGAGGTTGCCAAAATGCCCCGTCCCCTTTGGCAACTAAAAAAGAAAAGGAAGAAAAAAATGAATCGTTATGTAACAATAAAAAATAATGTAGAAACAGAAATTGTTGTAAAAAAATCAAAATTTATTGCGAATTTTATAAAAGTAACCTCAAAGGAACAAGCAGAAGAAGAAATCAAAAAAATGAAGAAAAAATATTTTGATGCAAGACATAATTGTGTTTCTTATAGAGTATTAGAAGATGAGAAAATAGTAGAAAGATTTAGTGATGATGGAGAACCTTCTGGAACAGCAGGGGGACCAATGCTCAATATTTTACAAAAAAATAATTTAATAAATGTCTTAATTGTAGTCACAAGATATTTTGGAGGAATATTATTAGGAACTGGTGGATTGGTTAGAGCATATTCAGATAGTTTACAAAAAGCAATAGAAGAAAGTGAATTGTTGGAACTTGTCATAGGAGTAGAATGTAAAGTGGAATTAGAATATAGTTATTTTGAAAAATTTAAATATTATTGTAAAAATAATGATATTCAAATAAAAGATACCCTATATACCGAGGAAATTGTTTGTAAAATAGAAATGGAAGAAAATAAAAAAGAGAAATTATTAAAAGATTATGCATTAAAAAATATAAATTTTTTGAATTTTAAAGTTTTATCTAAAAAATATATAGAAAAAAGTATACAAAAATAAAGCTTTTATAAAATAAATGGAAAAAATTACCAAATTTTCTTGCAAATTTTCATCTGTGAGCATATAATTGAAATTGTAAAATATTTACAATTTATTTTTGGAGGAAAAATTATGAAAGAAAAGATTACAGTGTTAATAGCAGATGACAATCAAGAATTTAGTCAAACATTAGCATCCTATATAGATGCACAAGAAGATATGGAGGTTATTGCGAAAGCAAAAGATGGAACAGAAGTTATAGATATGATTGCAAATACAGTACCAGATGTTATATTGTTAGATGTCATTATGCCACATTTAGATGGTTTGGGTGTTTTAGAAAATATTAATAAAATTAAAATAGCAAAAAAACCAATTTGCATAATGTTATCAGCAGTTGGACAAGATAAAATAACGCAAAGAGCAATAGAATTAGGAGCACAATATTATGTAGTAAAGCCTTTTGATATTGAAGTATTAATACAAAGAATCAGGGAATTTAAGTTTTATAAACCGACAACATCCAATACAAATAATAATTTTATAGCAAAAGATATGAAACCACAATATATAGAAATATCTTCAGATAATACAAAATCAGAAGAAAATTTAGAAGCATTAGTAACCAATATTATTCATGAAGTAGGTGTGCCTGCACATATAAAAGGATATCAATATTTAAGAGAAGCTATCATGATGGTGGTAAATGATATAGATGTGATTAATCAAATTACCAAAAGTCTATATCCACAAATTGCACGTAAATTTAATACAACGCCAAGTCGTGTAGAAAGAGCCATCCGACATGCAATAGAAGTAGCATGGGGAAGAGGGCAACAAGAAGTGGTTGAAAACATTTTTGGGTATACCATTTCAGCTGCAAAAGGAAAGCCAACAAATAGTGAATTTATAGCAATGATAGCTGATAAATTACGACTTGAACTAAAATCTGCTTAACATATATAAAAATAGTAAGAAACTATTTACATGTATTAATAATAGGATAATAAAATTGTCATCCATTTATTAGATTTAAATTTAATAAATAGATGGCTTTTTTATTGTATAGGAAAAATCTTATTAAATTTCCTATCAACAATTTGTGATGATATTCATAATATGTATAGGGGATTTATATGAATCATTGCTATTGTGAGCAAGCAGACATTTGTAAGTGTATAGCTATTGGAGTAGGCATTATTTTTTTTATATTGTTTATTGCTGTCATAATTATTCTTAATACCAATGATGAAGAAAAAGATATATTAACAACCATTGCAGTACAAGGAGATAATACGCAATTAGGAACAACAACAATTAGATTTAGTCAAAATGATATAGTTGTTGGAAATGCATTGACACATGAAGAAGGAACTGACACCATTTTAATTAACGAAACAGGAATTTATCAGATTTCTTACCAATTATTTGGAATAAAAGAAGGTGCAGGATCTTTTAACTTTAATGCAGTTTTATCTGTAAATGATACACCAGTTGAAAGCACTTTTAATGATGGACCAGTATTAGAAGATTTAGTAAATAATCGTATAACATTAACGAGTACAGTTATTTTAAAATTAAATGCAGGCGATAGATTAAAATTAGTTGGTGTATCTATTGAAGATATCACATATGAAAAAGCAAGAATAGATATTGAGAAGATTGACTAAGATGGAAGAACAACTTTCTCTTGAGAAACAGGTGCGTCATAAGTACGATGTGCCTGTTTTTCCATGTATAAAATGAAAAATGATGGAAATACTGAAAATAAATACATAAGAAATTAAGGAGGGACAGATGGAAGATATCGATTTAAAAAATATGGTCATTTTAAAAGATTTACCATCAAATATAGTGAAAGAAGCCTATGTAGTTTTTAAATCTAACAAAATGATAAAAAAATTTCAAAAGATAAATAAAAATATGGAACAAAAGCAAGTCAATAGGGATAATGAAGATAGTCAATATGCAATAAAAGAAGCAGAAATGTTGGTATCAGAATATATAGAAAAAGTAGAAAAATCAGAAAAAGAAGTGATTTTAAATTCAAGAATTAATAAAAGAGTAAAAAAATATGCATATATAGCAAGTATGATTATGATTCTACAATTTATATTATTAATCATTAAATAGGCATAAAACACCTTTTCCAAACATATAGTTAAACAAGAAACGAAGGAAGAGGTGTTTTTTATATGGAAAGAACAATGACTGTGGAAGAGAGAATTAGACGAGCAGAAGAAATTTATGAACGCAGAAAAAGAAATGAAGGACTAACTGTTGTCCATGAGGAAAAGAATAAAAAAGAAAAAAATGAGAAAAAGGATATAAAACTATTAAAAAAAATGCTTATCCAATTGCTTGTTTGTATATGTATTTATCTAGTAATTTATACAATACAAAATAAGCAATATATTTTTTCGGAAGATTTTATCAATAAAATAAATGAAATCATTTCATATGATATTGATTTTAAAAAATTATATGAAGATACTAAAAATTATGTGATGGGAATGCTTAATAAAGAAAACAAAATTCAGGATTCGAACGAAGGCCAAAGTGAAGAAAGTAATGAAACCAATGTAACAGAAAATACAGAAATCAATAATGGTATCGGAGGAGCAGTAGAAAAAAGTACAGAAGAAACCCAACAGATAGAAGAAACGCAAAATTTATCTCAAGAAGAGCAGGATATTCTTAATGTAAAAAATACAACAAGCTTTATAAAACCAGTAGAGGGTACGATTAGTTCTATATATGGATATAGAGAAACTGCGACAGGAAATGTACCTAAAAATCACACAGGAACAGATATAGCAGCTATCACAGGAACTAAAATAAAATCAGCGACTGATGGACAGGTGGTCCTAGTTTCAGAAGAAGGTGACTATGGAAAACATATTAAAGTACAAATTGGGGAAGTTAGTATTATTTATGCACATTGTAATAGCTTATATGTAAAAGAAGGAGATATGGTTACACAGGGACAAGAAATTGCAGAGGTAGGCTCTACTGGAAATTCAACAGGCCCCCATTTACATTTTGAAATTCGAATATCAGAAAGAACGGTTGATCCACAAAAGATACTAGAATTATAAAGGAGAAAAGATGAGATTTAGAATTGATTTAAAAATATTTATACTTGTTATATTATTCTTTATAACCAATCAAATAAAGATTTATGCTATGATAATGTTATTTGCCATTATACATGAATTTGGGCATTTACTTGCAGGAATTTTATTAGGAATGAAACCAGCCAAAATGGAAATAAGACCATTTGGCGTATCTATTGATTTTGATGTAAAAGGAAAAGATTATAATATTAGGATAGGAAAGGGGAATTTTATAGAACTAAAAAAAATATTTGTAGCACTAGCAGGACCAATGACAAATGTTATTATTATTTTAATAATATCAAATGTTTTTAGTTTTGAATATAATGACAAAATGATAATGATATTTTCCAATATGGCATTAATTCTTTTTAATATATTACCCATATATCCATTAGATGGAGGAAGAATTTTAAAAGGAATGATTTATATGTTTAATGGAAAATATACTGCTGAAAAATACATATATAAAATATCTTATATAACTTTGCTAATCATAACAATTATTAGTAGTATAGCAATATTATATTTAAAAAATATTGCTATATTTTTAGCAATCATTTTCTTATGGGGATTACAGATAAAAGAATATAGGATATATAGAAATCGAAAAATATTGTATGAAACAATACAAGAACAAATGGATAAATATGATTATAAAAATATAAATATTCCTATTGAAAATAAAATCAATTCATAGTAAACTATACTAAAGAAGGTTGGAGGTAATGCAAATGATAAAAAAGGATAAAGGGATTACAATGATTTCATTATCAATAGCAGTTATCATCATATTAACCATAACAGGAATGATTCTTTATTCTGCAAAAGATAATATTTATATAAAAAATTTAACTAATATGCAGAACGATATAGCAAACTTAAGAGATAAAACATCTTTATATTACTCAGAATATGGGGATATACCTGCTAAAACAGAATATCCAAATGTTGAAAATTTACAAACAGCAGGTGTTATAGGAGCAAATGATACAGGAAAATTTTATATTATTGAACTGGAAAAATTAGATGGTCTAACATTAAATTATGGTGAAGATTATGAGAAATATAAAGCAAATGGGTATACATATTCATCAGATTTGACAGATATTTATATCATTAATGAAAATAGTCATAATATCTTTTTTGTAGAAGGGATTCGAGTTAAAGAAAATGATGAGACAAAGATGTATTATACAGATTATACTGAAGGAGATAAAGAGGCTGTTATATTAAAAGAATTACAAGATTGGCATGAAGAAACAAATGAAAATGGAGAAACGATTATCACTAATGGAGTAGCACAATTTAAAATAGGAGACTATGTAGATTATAATCCTCATAAAGGTGCAGATAAAACAACTTATACATCATCAAAAAATAAAACAGGATATACAGAAGATCAAGTATTTAATTTAGAAAGTTATCAATATGGTTGGAGAGTTTTAGGTGTTGATGAGGAAACCAATGAAATTTTATTGGTAGCAGAAGATTTTATTGGACCAGATAGTGGTGGACAAGAAGAAAATGGAAGAACCTATTATTATCTTATTGGACAAACAGGATATGCTAACGGAATAGAAGAGTTAAATATGATTAGTCAATTATATGGACAAGGAAAAGGTGCTAGCAGAGCGAGAAGTATTACTGTAGAAGATGTAAATAAAATTGTAGGATATAAACAAACAGATATAGAAAATTGGGAAAAAGGAGAAACACAGGCATATGGAAATCAAATAACTTATTCAAGTGTAGGTTTTACATATTTTGATGAGCAAAGTAAAACTTGGAAGACATTGGAAAGTGGAGAAAGAATAACATTAGTGAATAATTATTATTCTTATAGTAATAATGATTCTTTATTATTTGCTAATAGTGTAAATAGTGCCATAGAAGATACTTATAAAAGAAGTCAAACAGGTTGTCAATATTGGCTAGCTTCACCATATTTGGCTACTTATGATGAAGATTTGATTCATTGGGGATTTCATTCAGTACAAGAGGGAATGATAAATACTGACCAGGCAAATGATAGTTCAATGCTTGTAGGAACTAATAGTGATGGTAGAAATCGATACAGAGGTATTCGTCCGGTGATTTCATTAGATGCAGATATAGTTATTTTACAACAACAAGGAACATCAGATAATCCACATCAAATACAATAAAAAATGAATATAGATTTATTACAGAAAGACGATAAACAAATATTATTAAACAATAAAATTTAGTAATATTTGTTTATTTTTTTCAAACACATATTATTTTTTATCTGCTTGTTTCCGTAGGAAATGTAAGATACAATTTTTTATGTAACAAAAATGTAACATTTTAGCAATATTTTTGTAATTTTAGCACGAAATATCATTGACAATTAATGGATTTCGTTATATGATATACACATCAAAAAATATGTGTTTTTAAATCCTAAGGAGGAAAATTATGGGAGAAGTAATTGTTATCACATCAGGTAAAGGTGGAGTAGGAAAAACAACAACAACAGCAAATTTAGGTTCTAGTTTAGCATTAGAAGGGAAAAAAGTTGTATTAATTGATACAGATATAGGATTACGTAATTTAGATGTTGTTATGGGATTAGAAAATAGAATAGTATATGATATTGTTGACGTTGTAGAAGAAAAATGTAAATTAAGACAAGCATTAATAAAAGATAAACGTTTTAAAGAATTATACCTATTACCAGCAGCCCAAACAAGAGATAAAAGCGCAGTAAATGAAGAACAAATGAGAAATTTAGTAGGCAAATTAAAAGAAGAATTTGACTATATATTAATAGATTGTCCTGCTGGAATAGAGCAAGGATTCAAAAATGCAATTGCTGGAGCAGACAGAGCAATTGTTGTTACAACAGCAGAGATATCTGCTATAAGGGATGCAGATAGAATTATAGGACTTTTAGAATCATCTGATATAAAAAATCCAGAATTGGTTATTAATAGAATAAGACCTAATATGGTAAGAAAAGGTGAAATGATGGATGTTGATGATATCGTTGATTTATTATCTATTGACTTAATTGGTGTTGTACCAGATGATGAATATATCATTACACAAACCAATAAGGGAGAGCCTGTTATTCAAAATAGAAGAGCACCATCAGGAAAAGCCTATATTGAAATTGCAAAAAGAGTATTAGGAGAAAAAATAGAGGTAACTATACCAGGTAGAGAAAAAGGATTTTTTGCAAAATTGAAAAGATTATTTAATAAATCATAATAAATACAGGTTGGAGGGAAATTTAAGAATGTTTGAAAACATAATGAAATTCTTTAATAAATTAAGAAAAAAAGAAGAAAAAGTAGCACCAAATTCAAAAGAAGCTGCTAAAGAAAGATTACATTTAGTTCTTATGCAAGATAGAGCAAATGTGTCAGCAGATTTCTTAGAATTAATGAAACAAGAAATTATAGAAGTTATCAAAAAATATATAGATATAGATGAAGGGGCAATAGATGTCAGATTAACCAATAAAGAAAATGAAGATGGTACAAATGGAGCTCCAGCTTTATATGCGAATATTCCAATATTAAATATAAAAAATGAAGCAAGAAAAATGGAGAAAAAACAGGAAGATGTAAAAGAAACTAAGCAAGAAGAAAACAAAAAGACAGAAAATAAAAAAGAGGCAAAACAAGAGGAGAAGGGCAAAGAAACAGAAACAAAAAATCAAGAAGACAAAATAGAGAAAAAAGATGAAATGCATAAAGAAATAGAAAATGAAGAAAAAAGTGAAGATAAAGAGGAAGACAAAAAAGAAGAAAATATAGACTCAGAAAATAAACAAGATATTGCAGAAGAAAAAGAAACAAAAGAAGAATTAAATCAAAATAAAAAATAGAAAAAGAGTGATTTAATGAGAAAAAGAGAATTAAAAAATATGGAGTGGGGAATCTTAATTACTGCAATTATTCTGTGTGTTATAGGAATAGTTGCATTATTTTCTGCCACGCAAGAAACTGAATATGATGAATTTACAAAACAGATAATATGGCTTGTAGTAAGTTTAATAGCAATGGGCATTGTGATGTTTATTGATTATAACCTGTTATTAAAAGCATCACCAGTATTATATGGCATATTTATTGTATTATTAATAGGGGTATTATTTACATCTCCCATTAATGGAGCAACAAGTTGGTTCAATATAGGAGCTTTTTCATTTCAACCAGGAGAATTTGCAAAAATATTTGTTATATTGTTTTTGACTTATACAATTATCAAAATTCAACGAAAAGGACAAGATGAAATCAATAGAATAACAAGATTACCAATTGCATTAGCAGTTGTAGGCGTGCCGATTTTATTAATTGTCATGCAACCTGACTATGGAACAGCATTAGCATATATTGTTGCCATGGCATTAATGTTATTTTCAGCAGGTTTAGATAAAAAATATATCATTGGAACCATTTTATTAATTGTTATTGCAGTTCCTTTATTATATAATTTTGTATTGCCAGAACATGCTAAAAACAGAATTGACGTATTTTTAAATCCAGAATCAGATCCTAGAGGAGCGGGATATAATATTATTCAATCTAAAATTGCCATAGGTTCTGGAGGATTAACAGGAATGGGAATCTTAAAAGGAAATCAAACACAATTAGGATTTTTATATCCAAAAACGACAGACTTTATTTATTCTGTTATTGGAGAAGAAATGGGCTTTATTGTAGCAGGTGGTATTATTTTACTATATGTATATTTAATAACCAAATGTATTTATATTGCAAAAACAGCAAAGGATAAAGCAGGTTCACTAATTGCTATTGGAATTACAGGAATATTTTTATTCCATGTACTAGAAAATATAGGAATGGTTATGGGATTATTACCAATAACAGGTGTACCGCTACCTTTTGTTAGTTATGGAGGAAGTTCTTTAATTACAAACTTTATATGTATAGGACTATTATTAAATATTAGTGGTAAAAGGCAAAAAACAATTTTTGTACAATAAATATTTTACAAGGAGAAATAATGCGTTATATTAAAAAATTGAGAATAGGAAATGTAGAATTAGAGAATAATTTAATATTAGCTCCGATGGCAGGTGTTACCAATAGACCATTTCGAATGATATGTAAAGAATATGGTGCAGGAATGGTTTGTACAGAAATGGCAAGTGCAAGAGCCATGTTTCATAATGATGTAAAGACAAAGAGATTGTTAAATACAGAAGGAGAGAAAAGTCCCATTAGTATGCAAATCTTTGGAAGTGATGAAGAATCCATGGCATATGCAGCAGAACATGTAAGCGAGATGGCAGATATTTTAGATATTAATATGGGATGCCCAGCACCAAAGGTAGTCAAAAATGGGGATGGTAGTAAATTACTATTAGATTTGGAAAAAGCAGAAAGTATTTTAAAAACAGTGATTGCACATTCAAAAGTTCCAGTTACATTAAAAATCAGAAAAGGATGGGATAAAGAAAACATTGTAGCTGTGGAAATAGCCAAAATTGCAGAGGCAGTCGGTATATCGGCAATCACCATACATGGAAGAACGAGAAGTGAATTCTATACAGGAAAAGCAGATTTAGATATCATAAAACAAGTAAAGGAAAGTGTTCATATTCCGGTGATTGGAAATGGAGATGTGGTAGATGGTGAATCTGCAAAAAGAATGTTTGAATATACTGGTGTAGATGGGATTATGATTGGAAGAGGAACTTTTGGAAAACCATGGATATTTAAAGAAATATTGGAATATTTAGAAACTGGTAAAGTAATAGAAGAACCGGATAATGATGAAAAATTAAAAATTATAGAAAAACACATAGAGTTAGCAGTAGAAGAAAAAGGAGAAATTGCTGTTAAAGAGCTTAGAAAACATATTGCTTGGTATACAAAAAATCTAAAAAATTCCAGTGAATTTAGAAATTCCATTAATAAAATAGAAACAAAGGAAGAGTTAATCCATAAGATAGAAGAATATTTTAAAAGTCTCTAGAATAAGATGTAGCAAGGTTATGATTTAGACTAAAATAGTTTACATCTGTTTAGGAGGCTTTTTTTGAATAAAATATTAAAAAAAATGATCATCATTATTATTTTAATTACCATTTTTTTGGCTATATTTTTTTATATAACAAAGAGTAAAAAAATAAAAATTGGAAATAATAGTAATAGTCAAGAAATTATCGAAAATATTTTAAATATTAGTTCATATGAAAGTATTATAGATGTAGAAGTGAATAGTAATAAAAATGTCAATAAATATGTTATTAAACAAAAATATATAGCACCAGATATATCAGAACAAGAGTTACTAGAACCAGAAAATATACAAGGAATCAAAATAAAAAAAACCGGAAATGAATTAAAGGTGGAAAATACAAAGTTAAATATATCAAAAATATATAATGATTATCCATATATGGTAGATAATTGTATGGACTTAAACACCTTTATAGAAATATACAAACAAAATGACGAAAAAGACTATGAGGAAAAAAATAATGAAATCATATTAAGGATAGAAAATAAAGAAAATCCGTATACAAAGTTTAGAATACTATATATCAACAAAGAAACAGGAAATCCTATTCGAATGGAAATAAAAGATAATAGCAAAAAAACATTAATTTACATATTATATAAAGAAGTAAAGTTTGAATAAAACTTTACACGACTAATATTTAAAATAGAACTCATACTTGATAATATAACAATATTGGGAGTGAAAAAAATGGTAATAAAAAGAGGAGATATGTTTTATGCAGATTTAAGCCCAGTAGTAGGTTCTGAACAAGGAGGAATTAGACCTGTATTAATTATCCAAAATGATTTAGGAAACAAATATAGTCCTACAGTAATTGCAGCAGCTATTACGTCACAAACAGGAAAAAATAAATTGCCAACACATATAGAAATTAATTCAGAAAGTTGTGGATTGAAAAATAATTCCATAGTTTTAACAGAGCAAATACGAACAATAGATAAAAGCCGTTTAAAAGAAAAGATAGGTCATATAGATGATGAAGAAATCATTAATCAAGTAAATAATGCATTAGGAGTAAGCTTTGGGCTAGAAGAATAAAAGAGGATTTCATTTTATCTAAATCCTCTTTTTAATTTTATACTCTTAATTTTTTAATAGCTTTAATTTCTTTATATAAATTATCAATAATTGCTTTTCTGGTGCTATGTGCATCTATATATTCTTGATAAATTTGTTCTAAATTATCGATGGTTTCACCAGGTTTAGCTAATACATTAATGCCTTCTTCATAATAGCTTCTATCTTTTTCGTTTTTTGCTTTTTCCATTTTTTCTTTATATTTTAACATTTGTTTTAATCGTTTAATTTCTTCTTTTAAAGCCTCAACATAACTTAGGGTACAAGTGATTTCATATTCAATATCATCAATAACCACTTTAAATAATGTACGAACAATCACAGGATTGCTTTTTCCAAGTTTTGCTTCTTCAGCAAGGTGATGTAATGTTTCAGAATAATCTGGAGTAACAGAAGGTTTTGTTTCATCTACTAAAATTTTTAAAGTATCAGATATACCAACATGAGATTTATATTGTCTTTTACTTACAATAGCATCATATTCATCAGCTACACGTATAATTTGTCCTTCATAAGGAATATCTTTTTTAGTTAATCCTTGAGGATAACCAGTACCATTTAGAGCTTCATGATGATATAAAGGTCCAGCTGCATAAGGTCGTAATTTTAAATCTTTCATACACATTTCATATCCTAAAGTCGTGTGCGTTTTCATAACTTGATATTCTTCTTCTGTTAATTTACCAGGTTTTTGTAAAATAGCAGGTGGAATAAATAATTTTCCGATATCATGAAGGTATGCACAAATGGTACAATATTCAGTAAAACCTTTATTACAGTGTAAATATTCACAAAGTCTACAAGTTAGAGCGGCTACATTCTCACAATGTTTTCTTGTAAAAACATCTAATGTATCTAACATATTTAATTGATATCTCATGGTTTTATCTAAATTATATGATTTTAAACTAGTTTTATCATAAAAATCAAATTCTGGATGTTTCATAATCTTTTCACTCCTATCAAAATTATCATATCATTAAATAAAAAAAACTGCAATAAAAACAGAAAGATAAAAAGCAAAAAATGTTTGAAGAAAAAGAAGAAACATATCTGTTAATAGTTTCTTACAGATAACCATTGAAAAATAGCGAAAATTATGGTAATATAGGTAAGATAAAACAAACAGGGGGAATAAAAATGTATAGAACAAAAACTTGTGGAGAATTAAATATCGAAAATATAAAAGAACATGTAGAACTTGCAGGATGGATTCAAAAAATAAGAGATTTAGGTGGAATGACTTTTATAGATTTAAGAGATGAATTTGGAATTACACAAATTGTGGTAAATGATGAAGAATTAAAGAAATTTGTAAAAGAATTACATACAGAAAGCTGTATCCACATAGAGGGAGAAGTTGTGGAAAGAGCAAGCAAAAATCCTCACATGAAAACAGGAGATATTGAGGTCGTTGCGGAAAAAATAGAAGTATTAGGAAAATGTAAAAATGTACTACCATTTGAGATTAACACAGACCAAGAAGTTAGAGAAGATTTACGATTAGAATATAGATTTTTAGATTTGAGAAATGAAAAACTACATAACAATATTTTATTACGTTCAAAAATATTAAAAACCATAAGAGATAAAATGGACGAATTAGAATTTACAGAAATTCAAACACCAATCTTAGCCAATTCTTCACCAGAAGGTGCAAGAGACTATTTAGTACCAAGTAGATTAAATCCAGGGGAGTTTTATGCACTTCCACAAGCACCACAACAATTCAAACAATTATTAATGGTGAGTGGATTTAATAAATATTATCAAATCGCACCATGTTTTAGAGATGAAGATCCAAGAGCAGATAGAGCACCAGGAGAATTTTATCAATTAGATTTTGAAATGAGTTTTGCTACACAAGAAGATGTGTTTAAGGTTATCGAAGAAGTGGTACCATATACATTTGAAAAATTTACAGATTGGAAAGTGGATAAAGGACCATTTGTTAGAATTCCATATAAAGAAGCAATGGAGAAATATGGGATTGATAAACCAGACTTAAGAAACCCATTAATCATCCAAGATGTAACAGAAGTATTTAAAAGTTCTGATTTTAATGCATTTAAAAATAAAACTATCAAAGCCATTATCGTGCCAAATGGAGCAGAACAAGGAAGAAAATTCTTTGATAAAATGGGTGAATTTGCTACAACAGAGGAAGTAGGTGCAAAAGGATTAGCTTGGACAAAACTAGATAATGAAGGAAATGTACAAGGTGGTATTGCAAAATTCATTACAGATGAAATTAAAGAAAAACTAGAAAAAGACTTTGGACTAGAAAAGAATGCAAGTATTTTCTTTATTGCAGATGAATTTGAAAAAGCACAAAAAATTGCAGGACTTGTTAGAATTGAATTAGGAAAACGTTTAGACTTAATTGAAAAAGGTGTCTATAAATTCTGCTTTATTGTAGATTTCCCAATGTATGAATTATCTGATGAAGGAACCATTGATTTTAGCCATAATCCATTTTCAATGCCACAAGGTGGCATAGAAGCATTAGAGAATAAAAATCCATTAGATATATTAGCATATCAATATGATTTAGTATGTAATGGATATGAAATGGCATCAGGAGCCGTTAGAAATCATGATCCAGAAATTATGGTAAAAGCTTTTGAAATTGCAGGATATAGTGAAGAAGATGTCAAAAATAGATTTGGTGCTTTATATAATGCATTCCAATATGGAACACCACCTCATGCAGGTGCTGCACCTGGAATTGATAGAATGATTATGCTAATTGCAGATTCTCAAAATATAAGAGAAGTGATTGCTTTTCCAAAGAATAAAAGAGCAAGAGATTTACTGATGAGAGCACCATCTGTTGTTACAGAACAACAATTAAAAGATGTACACATTAAACTAGATTTAGATAAAAAATAAAAAAACAGGAGGAATCATTATGGAATACCGATATAGTCCAAGTGGAGTTTGTTCAAGAGAAATGATCATTGAATTAGATGGAAATATGATTAAAAAATTAACGATTATTGGAGGTTGTGCTGGAAATACAGTAGGTGTTTCTAAATTGATAGAAGGAATGAATATTAATGAAGCAATTAAAAGACTAAAAGGAATTCCTTGTGGTACAAGAGGAACATCTTGTCCAGATCAATTATCAAAAGCATTAGAAGAAGTAAAAGAAAAATACAAAATAGACTAATTATAATATAAATATGTGTTAAGACAAAAGTAATAAAAATAAATATAATAGAATGAGGAAGTTTAATGAAAGAAAAAGTATTATTAGGAATGAGTGGTGGCGTAGATAGTTCTGTGTCGGCCATTCTTTTAAAAAAAGCAGGATATGAAGTCATTGGTTGCACAATGAATTTATTAGAGGAACCAAATGAAGAATCTATAAAAGATGCTAAAAAAGTGTGTGAAAAATTAGGAATTGAACATCATGTATTTGATTGTAAAAAAGAATTTAGATGTCATGTAATGGATACCTTTATTTCTGAATATGAAAATGCAAGAACACCGAACCCATGCGTGGAATGTAATCAATATTTAAAATTTGGCATTTTTTATGACAAGGCAAAAGAATTAGGGTGCAAATATATAGCAACAGGGCATTATGCAAAAAAAGAATATTCAGAAAAATATAAACAATATGTTTTAAGAAAGTCCAACGAAGAGAAAAAAGACCAGACATATTTTCTATACACCATTCCAAAAGAAAAAGTAGAATATATTTTATTTCCATTGCAAGATAATGTAAGCAAAGAAGACACAAGAGCGTTAGCAGAAGAATACGGGCTAGAAATTGCCAGCAAAAAAGACAGCCAAGAAATCTGTTTTATCAAAGATGATGATTATCAAAGATTTTTAAAGGAGAACATGCAAAAACAGCCCAAAAAAGGAAAAATCGTTTTAACAACAGGAGAAGTTTTAGGCACCCATAATGGATTAATTAATTATACAATAGGACAAAGAAAAGGTTTAGGAATTTCTTATAAAGAGCCATTATATGTCGTAAGATTAGATATTAAAAACAATCAAGTGGTTGTTGGTACAGAAACAGAATTATATAATAATCAATTGGAAGCAATGGATGTCAATTGGATTGTAGATATTGAAAATCGATTAGAAGAGGGATTAGAATGTTTTGCCAAAATTCGATATAGAGCAAAAGAAGCAAAAGCAAAAGTCATAAAAGAACATGAAAAAATAAAAGTCATATTTCAGGAACCACAAAGAGCGATTACCCAAGGACAATCTGTTGTATTTTATGATGCAGATGGAATTGTTTTAGGTGGAGGAAAAATCAAATAATAGATTGTAAAGAAATGAATATATAAAAAGAAAGATTATGCTTGGCTTTATTAGATAATCTTTCTTTCTTGTTACTATCGCACAAATATTTGTGCGATTCCATTTTTATAGATGAATGTACCAGATGGAATCCATCCTTTTTCCATTTTTTTCTCTATCCCATTTTTCCAGCTTTTTTTTCGCTTATACTTTTCTATACAGTATTCCACGGCTTTTCGGTGTTCAAAAACCAAACAAACGGAAAACCACCAACCATTGTATCTGTTAGGGAAGACTGCAATAGAAATAGGAACATATCCTTTTTTCCCATGTAGTTTCAATTATTTACTATCTATAATTTCATCCGCCTGTGCTTGTGTAATATATTCATTTTCAACCATTGTTTTTAAAACATGAGATTGCCTTTGATTTGCTAAATCTGGATTAACCGTTGGAGCATAGACAGAAGGAGCATTTGGGACACCAGCAAGCATAGAAGCTTCATCTAAGTTTAAATCTTTTGGTTCCTTATTGTAATACCCCATACTAGCATCATAAATGCCATAATAGCCATCTCCAAAATAGGCACTGTTAACATATAAAGCAAAGATTTCATCTTTTGAAAAATTTTGTTCTAAGTCATAAGCAGCAAATAATTCACCCAATTTTCTAGTGGCTGTTTCTTCTTGTGTAAAGACTAAATTTTTTGCCACCTGCTGTGTAATGGTACTACCACCTTCTTGTAATTCACCAGTTCTAAGGTTTGTCCAAAGAGCTCTAGCAATTCCAATAAAATCAACAGGACCATGATCATAATATCTTCTATCTTCAACAGAAATAACGGCATTGATATAATCTTGAGATAATTCACTAAAAGGTGTATAATGTTCATCTTCTGTTACTTCTGCTGTTCTGGTTAACAATGGTTTTTCATCTAAGGCTTTAGAATAGGTAACAAAACCAATAATACCACATACAATGCCAGCAATTAGAATCAATATAAAAATAATCAATAATAATTTTCTAAAAAGTTTCATAGACACCTCTATATAATCTTTTTCTTTATTATATAGTAATGTTTATGTTTTTACAATAATATAAAAGTTAAGATTTTATGAATTTTTTATAAAGGGTATCTGTACAAAAATAGGATATTATGATAAAATTCAAAATAGAATCATATAATTATATGGTTCTATTTATTAATACCTAAAAGAGGTGAAAGAAAATGATAAAATTTACAAAAATGCATGGGCTAGGGAATGATTATGTCTATATGGATGCGATTCATCAAAATATAGAAAAAGAATCATCTCTAGCTCAATTTGTTAGCAATCGACATTTTGGAATTGGTTCAGATGGATTAATTCTAATATGTAAAAGTGAGATGGCAGACTTTAAAATGAGAATGTTTAATGCTGATGGTAGTGAAGCAGAAATGTGTGGAAATGGAATTCGATGTGTAGGAAAGTTTGTATATGATAAAGGTCTTACAAATAAAACAGAAGTTACCATAGAAACATTAGCAGGTGTCAAAACATTACAATTAAATGTAGAGGAAGGAAAAGTAAAAACAGTAAGAGTAGATATGGGAGAGCCTATCCTTACACCAAAAGAAATACCTGTTATTGCAGGAGAAGAACCAGTAAAAAATTTAAAGTTAAAAGCAAAAGATAAAGAATTTACATTTACATGTGTGTCAATGGGAAATCCACATGCAATCACATTTGTAGACAATACAAAAGAATTTGATGTAGAAACTTATGGAAAAATTTTAGAAGTAGATAAAGTATTTCCAAACAAAACCAATGTGGAATTTATTCAAATTGTAGATAAAAGTCATATTAACATGAGAGTATGGGAAAGAGGGGCTGGAGAAACATTAGCTTGTGGTACAGGTGCTTGTGCATCAGTTGTAGCATGTAATTTAAATGATTTAACAGAAAATAAAGTAAATGTGGAATTATTAGGTGGAACTTTAGAAATTGAGTGGAACAAACAAGATAATCATGTATATATGACAGGACCAGCAGTCACGGTTTTTGAAGGGGAATTAATAGATATGCCTAAATATTAAAAAATAAAAGAAAAAAGTTGAAATATGTTTATGATTTTTAACTTAAAGGATAACATAGAAGGGAAAGTGATGAGATATGAGTAAAATAAACGAAAATTTTTTAAATTTGCAAGATAGTTATCTATTTTCAACAATAGCAAAAAAAGTAGCAGAATATAGTAAAAATAATCCAGATAAAGAAATTATTAAATTAGGAATTGGAGATGTCACAAAACCAATTGTACCAGCATGTTTAGAAGCTATGCATAAAGCGGTTGATGAAATTGGAACACAAGAAGGATTTAAAGGATATGGACCAGAACAAGGATATGAATTTTTAAGAAATGCCATTGTAGAGAATGATTATAAAGCAAGAGGAGTTGATATAGAACCAGATGAGGTATTTGTATCAGATGGAGCAAAATGTGATTGTGGTAATATTGTAGATATATTTGCACAAGATAATAAAGTTGCCATTACAGATCCAGTATATCCAGTGTATCTAGATACCAATGTTATGTCAGGGAGAAGTGGAAAATATAATGAACAAACAGGTACATATGAAAATATTGTATATTTACCAGTAACGGCTGAAAATGATTTTAAACCAGCATTACCAAAAGAAAAAGTAGACATGATTTATTTATGTTTTCCAAACAATCCAACAGGAACCGTATTAACCAAAGAAGATTTAAAAGTTTGGGTAGATTATGCAAAAGAAAATGATAGTATTATATTATATGATGCAGCATATGAAGCTTTTATAGAAGAAGAGAATATACCACACAGTATTTTTGAAGTAGAAGGGGCAAAAGATGTAGCTATTGAATTTAAGAGCTATTCAAAAACAGCAGGATTTACAGGTACCAGATGTGCTTATGTGGTAATCCCAAAAACAGTAAAAGGATATACAAAAAGTGGTGAAGCAATTGAATTAAATAAATTATGGAATAGAAGAACTTGTACAAAATTTAATGGTGTATCTTATATTGTTCAAAGAGCGGCAGAAGCTACTTATACACCTGAAGGAAAAAAACAAATAAAAGAAAATATTGGATATTATAAAGAAAATGCAAAAATTATCAAAAAGGGATTAGAAGAAGCAGGCTTTACCGTGTATGGAGCTGTAAATTCACCATATATCTGGCTAAAAGTGCCAGAAGGAATGACTTCATGGGAATTCTTTGATAAGTTATTAGAAGAGGTAAATATTGTAGGGACTCCAGGAAGTGGATTTGGACCTCACGGAGAGGGATATTTTAGATTAACTGCTTTTGGAACAAAAGAAAATACATTAAAAGCAATTGAAAGAATCAAAAACTGGAATATAAATAACGGATAATAAAAGAAAGCTGTAGATAGAAAAAGTTCTATTTACAGCTTATGATTTTTAAGATATATTTATAAAAAGATGAATCATGAACAGAAAACAAAAGTTCGAAAAAATATATTGACTTTTTAAAATAGAATTTATATAATGAGAAAGAACAAAAAATAAAAAGGAGCAAAAAATGAAAGAAGAATTTTTAAGATTATTAAGAACAGTCAATCGAGAAGGAATAGAAGAATTAATTAATTTTTTAGAAAAATCAGACTTTTTCAAAGCACCTGCCAGTACGAGATTTCATGGAGACCATGAAGGAGGGTTAGTAGAACATAGCTTAAAAGTATATGAAATTCTAAAACATAAAGTAGAACACAATATAAAAGGAGTAACCGTACCAGAAGAATCTATTATTATCATTGGGTTATTACATGATATTTGTAAAACAAACTTTTATAAAGTAGATTATAGAAATGCAAAAAATGCATTAGGCGTTTGGGAAAAAGTACCATATTATACGATTGAAGATACCATTCCATATGGACATGGAGAAAAATCTGTTATGATGATTACAGAATATATGAAATTAACCCCAGAAGAAAAATACGCTATTCGTTGGCATATGGGATATACAGAACCAAAAGAATTATATAATGCGATAGGAGCTTCTTACACAAAATATCCAATTGCTTTATTAACACATGAAGCAGATTTAGAGGCTACGTATTTTTATGATACATAAAAGTTGAAAAAAGTTGCCAAAGGGGACGGGGCAAAATGGCAACTTTTCATAAAAAATAAAAAAAGTTATATAAAAACAAAAAAGTTGCCATTTTGCCCCGTCCCCTTTGGCAACTTAAAGGAAGGAAAAAGATATGTTAGCATATATAAAAGGAACTCTAGAAATGAAAATGACAGAATATGTAGTCATTGATGTAGGAGGATTAGGATATAAAATATACATGTCAAGTATAGGAATGGAGAAATTAGGAAATATAGGAGAAAAAGTAAAAGTATATACTTATTATAGAGTGAGAGAAGATGATATTAGTATATATGGATTTAATTCTAATGAAGAATTAAGAATGTTTGAGTTATTATTATCAGTCAGTGGTGTAGGAGCTAAAACGGCTTTGGCAATGCTTGCTGTATGTACACCATCAGAATTTGTGTTAGCGATTGTATCAGAAGATGTCAATGTATTAACATCTATTCCAGGAATTGGTCCTAAATCAGCTAAGAGAATTATATTAGAATTAAAAGATAAGATTAAGAAAGAACAACAAATTCAAGAATTAGAAATGGCTTCGAAAAATAATAAAGATATAAGTGAAACAAGTATGAAAGTAAAACAAATGATTGAAACTGATAACAAAGTACAAGAAGCAGTTGCAGCACTTCAAGTGTTAGGGTATAACAAAAAGGAAATTGAAAAAGCATTTGCTAAAATAGATAAAA
Source organism: uncultured Eubacteriales bacterium (assembly GCA_949289635.1). GTDB lineage: Bacteria > Bacillota > Clostridia > TANB77 > CAG-508 > CAG-269. The sequence goes on from CASEOS010000004.1 coordinate 101,585, forward strand.
TGAACTTAACAACAGAAGATTTAATCAAAAAAGGATTGAGTATTTTAGCAAATTAATTTATATTGCTATAAAAAAGAAATTAATTTTTCTATTTGAATAAACAGTTTTAATGATAGCAAAGATAACAAGGAAAAGGAAAAATAGAAGGGAAAAATGAAAATGAATAGTAATGAGCCATTAGCATTTAGGATGAGACCTAGAACTTTAGAAGAATATGTTGGACAAGAACATGTTTTAGGAAAAGGTAAAATATTATATAGAACAATTAAAGCAGACAGATTATCTAGTATTATTTTATTTGGACCACCTGGATGTGGAAAAACATCATTAGCAAGAGTGATTAGTGAAACCACAAAATATAAATTTTACAAAATTAATGCTGTTACAGCTGGTGTAGCAGATATTAAAAGAGTGGTGGAAGAAACTAAAAATTTTATGATTAATCCAGCTGGAAAAAGTATATTATTCATTGATGAAATTCATAGATTTAATAAATTGCAACAAGATGCATTACTTCCTTATGTGGAAAATGGAACAGTGATTTTAATTGGAGCAACAACAGAAAATCCATATTTTGAGGTAAACAAAGCTTTGATTTCTAGGTCAATGGTTATCAAGCTAGAACCATTAACAATAGAAAATATTTTTACAATTTTAAAAAATGCACTTGAAAGAAAAGATGGATTAGGGGAATACAATATCAAAATAGAAGATGAAACTTTAAAAAAATTAGCAATCATTTCAAACGGAGATGTGCGAACAGCTTTAAACGGTTTAGAAGTAGCAGTATTAACAACCAATATGGATGCAGATGGATATATCCATATTACAGATGAAATTATCAAAAATAGTGTGCAAGATAGGAAAGCGATATTTGATAAAAATGGAGAAGCACATTATGATAATATAAGTGCATTTATAAAATCTATGAGAGGTTCTGATCCTGATGCAGTTGTATTTTATTTAGCAAGGGCATTAAATGGAGGAGAAGATCCGATGTTTTTAGCAAGAAGAATTGTTATTTGTGCATCTGAAGATGTAGGATTGGCAAATCCACAAGCATTAGTAGTTGCCAATTCTGCGATGCAAGCTGTTCATATGGTAGGAATGCCAGAAGCAAGAATCATTTTATCAGAAGCTGCTATATATGTGGCATTATCTAAAAAATCAAATGCAAGTTACTTAGCCATAAATAAAGCATTGGAAGATGTAAAAAATAAAGAAACCGGAGAAGTGCCAATGCATTTAAGGAATGCCCCAATTGAAGATATGAAAAATTTAGGATATAGTAATGGTTATTTGTATCCACATGATTTCCCGGGACACTATGTCGAACAACAATATTTACCAGATGAAATGTTAGGAACAAAATATTATGTTAAAGATGAAAATATAGATTTATAAGAATAGAATAGTAAGTTATATAATAAAGATGACATTTTGTAAAAAAACTGTCATCTTTATATTTTTTTGGTATATGATATCCAAATATAGAAATAATATATAGCAGTAGGAGGAAAAAATGCCAAGAAATGAAATTCATGAACAAAATACAAAAGAAAGTAAATGGAAAAATGAAGATAAAACATATTTATTTGAATTACAAAAATTTTTAGATATAGTAGAAAATGTAAAAGATGAAGAATTACAAAAAGAAATTATTACACAAATGTTAAAATGTGATAAAAGAGTTACTCAATTAGCAGAAACTATTTTTCAAAAGTTAGAAAAAAATAGTGATACAGTTTAAATTTTATCTTTATAAAAAATGGAAGTATATGCATAAAAAATGAAAATTTGTAAACAATAGAAAATATGAAAAATATAGCAAAGAAAATCATAATAGGAATTTTTGCAGGATTTGTGAGTGGACTGTTTTCAACAGGTGGAGGGATGATTGTAGTTCCAGCATTAATATATTTATTAAATATGGAAGATAAAAAAGCGAGAGGAACTTCTATTTTTTGCATCTTGCCAATGGTTATGACAAGTGGATTTTTCTATTATAAACATCATTATATTGATTGGAATATTTCTATACTTTGTGCAATTGGTGGCATGATAGGCGGATATATAGGAGCAAAATTATTAAAAAAAATTCCAGTACAATATTTGAAAATAGCATTTACGATTTTTTTAATATATGCATCCTATAAAATGATTTTTCAGTAAGAGGAAACGATGATCCAAATTTTAATAGGAATTTTATCAGGAATTATTAGTGGAACAGGAATGGGAGGAGGAACTATTTTAATCTTTCTCCTTGTATATGTATTGGGAATAGAACAACATATTGCACAAGCGACAAATTTAATTTTTTTTATTCCTACATCTATCATAGCAATTATTATAAATTTAAAAAATAAAAATATCGCTTTACAAAGTGCAATATTGGTTTCTGTATTTGGAATATTAGGTGCTATTATTGGCGCTAATATATCTATTAATATAGATGTAGAATTATTAAGAAAATGGTTTGGTATATTTTTAGGAATTATTGCCATTCATGAAATATATACCATTACAAAATGGTATAAAAAGAAAAAAAATTGAGATACTAAGGAAAATAAAAGTTTAAAATAAGATTTTAGAGAGGATGATGAATATGAAATTTGTAAAAGGTGTTGTTATAGGAGGATTACTAGTGACAGGTGCTGCTATGCTATATACAGAAATGGGGAAAAGTACAAAAAGAAAAATGATGAAAAAAGGAAGGAATATGGTAAAAAAGATGGGTATTGTATAAACATATAAAAAATATCTTATGCTATATTATTTAAAAAGTTCAAAAATCCAACTTAAATAAAAGTTGGATTTTTATCATATTATTTATCATTGCATTTGTCAGATTCTAAATAACAATCACATTTTTCATGTTTATCACCTTTTAAACATTTTCCTTCATGATGACATTTAGCACAAATTTTAATTTTTTTCGTATCATTTACCCAGATTTGAATAGCATATTGTTTTCCTGGACATAAAGGACCAAATACGAACTCGCCCTCGCAATCGGTAAACGTATGCCCAATTGGTCTACGTTCTTCTTTACCACAATCATAAACAATTTCAACTAATTTTACAACAGCATCTATTACAGGTTCTTTAAAACAATCCTTTACAACACCATAAATAACGTCACGATTATCTTCCGGTAAAGTAATGTCTAAATCAAATTGTTTTCCTCCTGATATAACGCCATCAATATCTAAAATTTGACATGGTTTTTTATCATTTTCCATTCCAAAATCACCCTTTCTAAAACAACTCAAGTTGCTTTATATATCATATGAAGAATTTTGTCGAAAGTGAAAGAAATAAAGGAAAAAAGTGAAAAAACAAGAAAAAACTTTACAACTTATATTTTTATGATATAATAAAAATAGATAAACTAAGGAGGAAATAGAAATGGGAATATGGGAAAATATAAAGGCTAAAAGAGAAGCAAAAAAACAACAAGAAATAGATGAAGAAATAGAAAGAATAGAACAAATTAAAGGCAAAAGACTAAATGAAAAAGGTAAAGAAAAAATAGTCAAGAACGTAGAAAACAGAAGAACAAGAAGAGGTATTAGAAATACAATTATAGCAATATTGGGATCTATAGGAATTGTAGTGGGTGGACAATCATTATTAACAGATGGAAATGAAGGAAAGCAACCAGATAATAAAACCAATATGGAAATGGACAATGAAAATACGACTTCAACAACTAAAAGAGATGAATATTTACAAGAATTACAAGATTTAAGTCAATATCAAGATTTAGAAGACTCACAAAAAGAGATAAGAGATACCCGTATAATAGATGAAATTTTAAAAATGTATAATGGTAACTTATTGGAACAAGCAGAAATTGATAAAGATGATTTAGGTATTATATTCCAAGATCATGTAGGAGAGGGACATATTATAGAAAAACATAGTGAAGATGGAGAAGTTTCTTATATAGAAAATGCTTCAAAAACTACAGAAGATTTGCAAGCAGGAGAAACATGGGTAGAATCAAAAGATATAGGCCATATATATGTTTTAGTAGATAATGAAAATAATAATACTGTTGCAGGAATTGGTGCTATTGACAAAGCATATCATGAAATTGATGTTGAGCAAATAAGAGCCAATGGTATAGTATATGAAAAAAATGATCAAACTTATATCGGGTTACCAGAAGAATATGAGTTACAATATATAGATGAAAATTTTGGTAACTATTTTCAAGACAGACAGGAAAAAGTTAAACAAGAACAAAAAGAAGATAATGAAATAGAATTTTAAAAACAAATTTACCAGATTACAAAAGTGTGCAATAAAGATAAAAGAGTATATAATAAAAAATAACACAAGAGTATAAAAAATCCACTCTTTGCAAACAATATGTGTAAAACATATTTGCAAGGAGTGGGATTTTTTTGAAAACAAATAAAATATTAAAAATTGATGGAACCATACTAGATAAAGAGCAATTAGAAAAGCATTTACAAAAAAATGCATCAAATCATAATTTAAGAAATAAACCTTCTAAAGAAACTTATCCAATTCCTCAATTAGTCGAAAATTATGAAACCATAAAAATAGTATATCAGTTATTAAATGAACATGTAAAATTAGGAATTACAACACATCCAGCAGGAGAATGGCTATTAGATAACTTCTATATCATAGAAGAAACAGTCCAACAAATCCAAAAAGAATTAACACTAAAAAAGTATATGAACTTTTTAGGAATTGCGAATGGAAAATACAAAGGATTTGCCAGAATATATGTATTAGCAGCAGAAATTGTAGCATATACAGATAATAAAATTCAGAAAGAAGATTTAGAAGATTACCTGTTAAGTTATCAAGAAAAGAAGACATTAAGTATGGAAGAAATTTGGAATATTGGTTTGTTTCTTCAAATAGCAATTATTGAGAATATTACAGAAATTTGTGAAAAAATATATAGTAGCCAAATACAAAAAATGAAAGCAGAAAATATCGTACGAAGACTAATTGAAACAACTCAAGGAAATAAAAAAAATCATATATATCATGTAAAAAATATAAAAAAAGATATGTTACAAGATGTTAAATATCCATTTATTGAGCATATGTCATATATTTTAAAACAATATGGAAAAAGGGGATATCGCTATTTAAAAGTATTAGATGAAATCATAGAAATGACGGGAACAACCGTGCAAGAAGTAATTAAAAAAGAACATTTTGATATTGCTGTAAAAAAAGTATCAATTGGAAATAGTATTACAAGTATCAAGACAATACAAAGAATTAATTTTTTAGAAATTTTTGAAAAAATAAATGGTGTAGAAGAAATTTTAAAACAAGACCCAGCAGATGTATATTCTAAAATGGATAATATGACAAAAGAAAGTTATAGAAACATTATTAAAGAAATATCAAGGAAAACAAAGATATCAGAAATGTATATAGCCAAAAAAATTTTACAATTGGCAAAAGAGAATAAAAATAAAGGGAAAAAATCACACATAGGATATTATATTCTTGATAAAGGAATGGAAAAAGTTTATCAGGAATTACAATGTAAAGTACCAAGACAAATGACAGAAAAAAACAAACAAAAACTATATATCGCAACCAATATTGTTTTATCAATTGTATTATCACTTGTATTTAGTAGTATTTTAAATCTATATATTAAAAATACAGAAATATATATATTTAGTTTTCTTATTTTACTCATTCCGTCATCAGAAATGGTAACACAAATTATACAATATATCTTAAGTAAAATCGTAAAACCAAAACCAATTCCCAAAATAGATTTTTCGAAAGGAATTGATAAAGAAAATGCCTGTATGGTAGTTATCCCAACGATTTTAAAAAACAAAGAAAAAGTAAAAGAACTTCTTCGTAAATTGGAAGTGTATTATATTGCTAATCAATCGAAAAATCTATATTTTACTTTATTAGGTGACTGTTCAGAAAGTAGTACAAAAGAAGAACAATTTGATAATGAAGTGATGGAAACAGGAATACAATTAGTAGAAAAATTAAATAAAAAATATGTAACAGAAAATGAATTTCCTATTTTTCATTTTATATACAGAAAAAGAGAATGGAATGAAAAAGAGAACTGTTATTTAGGCTGGGAAAGAAAAAGAGGAATGCTAACACAATTTAATGAATATCTGTTAGGAAACGAAGAAAATCCATTTCGTACCACTACCATAGAAGAATACAAAGACTGCATTCCTAAAATACAATATGTGATTACATTAGATGCAGATACAGATTTGATTCTAAATTCTGCATCTGAATTGGTAGGTGCCATGGCACATATTTTGAATAAACCAGTCATAGATGAAGAAAAAAATATTGTTATAGAAGGATATGGGATAATTCAACCTAGAATTGGAATTAACTTAGATATTTCCTATAAAACCATATTCACACAAATATTTGCAGGCACAGGAGGAATTGATTCTTATACAAATGCGATTTCTGACTTATATCAAGATAACTTTGGAGAAGGGATTTTTACGGGAAAAGGAATTTATGATGTAAAGGTATTTTCAAAAGTATTAAAAAATGCAATACCAGAAAATACTGTGTTAAGTCATGATTTACTAGAAGGATGTTATTTACGTTGTGGATTAGCAACAGATATTATGCTAATGGATGGATATCCTTGTAAATATAATAGTTTTATGAATCGATTATCTAGATGGATAAGAGGAGATTGGCAGATTATTAGTTGGTTAAAAAGAAAGGTAAATAGCAAAATAGGAGAGAGACAAAATCCACTAAATTGTCTTTCAAAATATAAAATCTTGGATAATTTAAGAAGAAGTTTAATAGAATTTATGGTTATTATTTCTTTTCTTTTGTTTGTTGTATTAGGAAAAGTATATCATTTTGAAACATATCCATTTATAGTGATAAGTCTCATTGCAATTGTTATGCCATATATATTAGAACTCTTTAATACCATGTTGGTAAAAAAAGAAGGGGAGCATAAGCAAAAGAAATTTTCTCCTAGAATATCTGGATATAAAGGAATTGGATTAAGAATTTTGATAACTATAGGAGTGTTACCATATAAAGCATATATTTCCTTTATAGCCATAGTAAAAACATTGTATCGAAAATGGATTAGCCACAAAAAATTATTAGAATGGATGACATCTGAAGAAGCGGAAAAACAAGCCAAGAATAATGTAATATCTTATATAAGACAAATGTGGTTTAATATTGCTTTAGGAATTTTGAGTTTAGGACTTGCGATAACTAACAAAAATTCTGGAAATTTTATTATTCAGACCATATTAGGTACTTTATGGATTTTTGCACCTTTTGTTATGTGGTATATCAGCAAAGATAAAAAAGAAGTAAAAGCAATTGAAAAATTAAATAAAACAGAAATAAAATATGTCTTGGAAATCGGAAGAAAAACATGGCAATTCTTTAAACAATATATCACTAAGGAAAACAATTATCTAATGCCAGATAATTATCAAGAAGATAGAAAACAAAAAGTTGTTGCAAGAACATCTTCTACCAATATAGGTTTATCCATATTGGCAATCATTTCAAGTTATGATTTACAATATGAAACTTTACCAGATATGATTCATTTATTGTACAAAGTTCTAACTTCAGTCGATAGTCTACAAAAATGGAATGGACATTTATACAATTGGTATGATATCAAAACAAAAGAACCATTAAAACCAAGATATATTTCAACAGTGGATAGTGGAAATTTCGTAGGATATTTGTATGTAACAAAAGCCTTTTTGAATGAAATAATAGAAACAAAAAGGAAAATAGATATCACAAATGAAGAAAAAAATATAAAAATACGAAATCAAATACAAGAAATGCTAGAAATCATTGAAAGAATGATTAAAAAGACAGACTTTACCTATTTATATAGTCAAGAACATCAAATTTTTTCAATCGGATATAATATTGAAGAAAATAAACTAACAGACTCATATTATGATTTACTTGCATCAGAAGCAAGACAAGCAAGTTTAGTGGCTATTGCCAAAAAAGATATTTCATTAAAACACTGGAATCATTTAAGTAGAACCTTGACTATTTTGGGGAAATATAAAGGACTAATCTCTTGGTCAGGAACGGCATTTGAGTATTTAATGCCTAATATCAATATTCCCAAATATAAAGGTAGTTTATTAGATGAATCTTGCAAATTTATGATAATGAGTCAAATGAAATATGCAAAAGAAATGGATTTACCATTTGGAGTATCAGAATCTGCATTTAATTTAAAAGATTTGCAATCTAATTATCAATATAAGGCATTTGGAATTCCATGGTTAGGACTAAAAAGAGGGTTAGCCGATGAAATAGTAGTATCTGCTTATGCTAGTATATTGGCCATTACAGATATTCCAAAAGAAGTCATTAAAAATTTAAAGATATTAGAGCAATATGGTATGTATAACCAATATGGATTTTATGAGTCAATAGATTTTACTCCAGAAAGAGTCAGAAAAGGAAAACAAGCAGAAGTTGTCAAAACATATATGGCACATCATCAAGGATTAATTTTATTATCAATTAATAACTTAATCAATCAATTGATTTTGCAAAAACGATTTACGGAAAACCCTGAAATACAGGCAGTTACTATCTTGCTTCAAGAAACCATGCCAGAAAAAGCAATTATTACAAAAGAAGATAAAGAAAAGGTAGAAAAATTAAAATATAAAGATTATGAAGATTATATTGTACAAACATATACCAAAATAGATGGAAGATTAATCTCAGGGAATGTAATTTCTAATGAAAATTATATGGTAGCAATGAACCAAAAAGGGGAAGGGATAAGTAAATACAAAAATATATATGTTAATTATTTTAAACGTACAGATGATAATACACAAGGAATCCTATTTTATATAAAAAGTATAAAGAATAAACAAATAATTAGTTCGAGTTATTCACAAAATATAAAAAAAGAAAATCAATATCAAATTCGATTTATGCCAGATAAAAATGAACAAGAGATAATCAGTGGAAATATAAAAGCAACAATCAAAACAACCATTACCTCAAACGAACCAGTAGAATTAAGAAGAGTAGTATTAGAGAATTCTGGAAATGAAGAAGAAATTATAGAATTAACAGGATATTTTGAACCAATTTTAGGACCAAAGGAACAATATTATGCTCATCCTGCATTTAATAATCTATTTTTAGTATATGAGTATAATGAAAAAAATGAAGCCATCATTGTTAAAAGAAAAAAAAGAGAATTAGCTGAAAAAGAAGTTTATTTAGCAACAACATTACATGCCAGTTATGAAAATAAAATTGGTGATTTAGAATATGAAATAGAAGAAGAAAAATTTATAGGAAGAGGAAACTTGGGAATACCTCAAATGGTCAAAGATTCTTTGCCATTTTCTAAAAAAGTGGGTCTTATAACAGAGCCAGTTGTAGCTATGAAAAGAACAATTAAAATAAAGAGCCAGGAAAAAGTTGTGGTTGATTTTATATTATCTGTAGGAGAGGAAAAAGAACAAGTTATACAAAATTTAGAAAAATATATATCTTTTGAAAACGTAAAAAATGAATTTGCATTGTCAAAAGCAAGAGTAGAAGCAGAAACCAGATATTTAAATATAAAAGGAAAAGATATTAAAATGTATCAAAAACTGTTATCTTATATTATTTTTGATAATTCCGTGAAAAGTGTAGAAAAAGAAAAAATTAATCATATACAAACTTATAAACAAAGTGATTTATGGAAATATGGAATATCAGGAGATTTACCAATTATATTGGTAAAAATGAAAAATGCAAATGATGTACAAGGGCTAAAAGAAGTATTAAAAGCGTATGAGTATTTTAGAACCAAAAATGTAGAAACAGAAATTGTTATTATGGATGAAGAAAAATATAGTTATGAAAATTATCTAAGAGAAGAAATAGATTCTACGATATTAAACCAACATATGGGATATTTAAAAAATATAAAGGCAGGTATTTTTATATTAAATGAAGAGGAAATGGATAAACAAGATATCACATTTTTAGAATTTATATCAGTTATTACAATTGATTGTGCAAAAGGAAATCTAGAAAATAATCTAAAAGAAATAGAAGAAAATTATTTAGAAAATTATAAAGAAATTAGTGAAGAAGAAAATATCGATCAATTTGTTGAAGAAAATACAGAAGATATCAATATTTTGAAAGATACAGAAAAATTAAAATATTATAATGAATATGGAGCTTTTTCAGAAGATGGAAAAGAATATTGGATATGTGTCGATAAAGAAAAACGCTTACCAAGTGTGTGGTCACATATTATGGCAAATGAAAAATTTGGTACGATTGTTACAGAAAATATGGGAGGATATAGTTGGTATAAAAATAGTCGATTAAATCGATTGACTAGTTGGAATAATCATCCAAGTTTCGATATTCCATCAGAGGTTATCTATATAAAAGACATGGATACAAGGAAAAGTTGGTCTTTAGGATTAAATCCAATGCCAGATAATCGAAACTATAATGTTATTTATGGTTTTGGTTATTGCAAATATATCCACAGCAATTTAGGAATTGAGCAAGAATTAGAAATGTTTGTTCCAAGAGAAGATAGTTGTAAAATTGGTATCTTACATTTAAGTAATAAAACACCAAATCGAAAGCATTTAAAGTTATATTATTATATCAAACCAGTTATTGGAGAAGATGAAATTAAAACATCTGGAAATATAAATATTCGATTTGATAGAAATAGTAATACTGTACTAGCATATAATTTATATGCTAGTGAAATAGATAAAACCAAACTATATATATCATCTAGTGAAAAAATAAAAAGCTATACAGGAGATAAAAAATTTTTCTTAGGAAAAAATGGATTATCCAACCCAGATGGTATCAAAAAACTCAAGTTGAATAATAGTAATGCACTAGGACGTGATACTTGCATGGTATTAGAAATTGAAGTAGAAATCGAAAGCTTTTCAAACAAAGAAATTTCTTTTGTTTTAGGAGCAGAAGAAACCATGATTGATTGTAAAAATATAGCATATAAATATAGTAAATTACAGAATTGTAGGCAAGAATTAGAACGTGTAAAAAATGATTGGAGAGATTTATTAGGAAAACTTCAAATATATACCCCATTAGAATCAACGAATATTTTATTAAATGGTTGGTGTATTTATCAGACATTAGAAAGCAGGCTTTTAGGAAGAAGTGGCTATTATCAATCAGGAGGTGCTTTTGGATTTAGAGATCAATTGCAAGATACGATTGCTTTAAAATATATTTCACCAGAAATTTTAAAACAGCAAATTATCAAGCATAGTAAACATCAATTTGAGGAAGGAGATGTAGAACATTGGTGGCATGAAGAAACGGGGAGAGGAATTCGTACAAGATTTTCAGATGATTTGCTATGGTTACCATATCTGGTATTACAATATATTCACTTTACAGGAAATACTAGCATTTTAGATATAGAAACACCATACTTAAAAGGAGCAATCTTAGAAGAAGGTGTGGATGAAAGATATGACCAATATCCACAAAGTGAAAAACAAGAAAGTATTTACTGGCATTGTATTAGAGCAATTGAAAAAAGTTTTAACTTTGGAGAAAATGGATTGCCGAAAATTGGTAGTGGTGATTGGAATGATGGATTTAGTACAGTAGGAAATAAAGGTAGAGGAGAAAGTGTTTGGTTAGGATTTTTCTTGTACAACATTTTAGATGAATTTATTCCCATATGTGAAATGAAGGAATCAAAAGAAGAAAGCAATAAGCAAAAAGAAAGTAGAATTGAAAAATATAAAGAGATAAAGATACAGCTGAAAAAAGCATTAAATACAAATGGTTGGGATGGTAGATGGTATAAAAGAGCATTTATGGATGATGGAAATGTATTAGGAAGTATGGAAAATGATGAATGTAGAATTGATAGTATTGCACAAAGTTGGAGTGTAATATCAAATGCAGGAGATAATGATAAAAAATATATTTCAATGGAAAGCTTAGAAAATCATCTAGTAGATAAGGAAAATGGCATTATCAAATTATTAGATCCACCATTTGAAAAAGGACATTTAGAACCAGGATATATTAAAGCATATTTGCCAGGGGTGAGAGAAAATGGAGGACAGTATACACATGCCAGTTGTTGGGCAATTATTGCAGAAGCATTATTAGGATTTGGTGATAAAGCCTTAGAATTTTATCGAATGATTAATCCAATCGAACATGCAAGAACGAAAGATGCTAGTAGTAAATATAAAGTAGAACCATATGCCATTGCAGCAGATATTTATGGGGCTGGTAATTTAGCTGGAAGAGGAGGTTGGACTTGGTATACTGGTTCAAGTAGTTGGTATTATATTGCGGGAATCGAATATATATTAGGTTTAAAAATAGAAAAAGGATATTTAACAATAGAACCATGCATTCCAAAAGATTGGAAAGAATATTTCATGAGATATAAATGGAAAGATAGTATTTATAATATCAAAGTGATCAATCAAAATCAAAAAAATACAGGAGTGGAAAAAGTATTATTAAATGGGGAAGAGGTTGAGAATAAGATTAAATTAGAGGGAAATAATAGAGTGTATCATATTGAAGTTTATATGTAAAAATAATCCAATAAACAAAATCATAAAAAGACATAGAATTCTTTTTCAAGAGTTCTGTGTCTTTTAAAGTGATGTAAATAGATAAGTATTGGTAATTTACTAATGCTTTTGGATGATAAAGAAATGTACGCAAATATAAAAACAAAAGAAATAAATCTGTTTAAATAATTGAAATATATGTAAAATAGTGGTAAAATATTTATGTAAATTAAACAAAGGGGAATTTATAATGAGTTTTGAAATAAATATATTTATCAATAAAATACAAAGAATACCAATTACAGAAGTTCAAGAAATGTTAAAAAAATATGAGAAAGAAATACAGGCTTTACCTTATGTGGATGGTAATGCAATTCTTAGTTTTATAGAAAAAAGATTTAATATTCTACAGCAAATTCCAAGGCAAGAAATCATGCTTCAAATGTTTTTATTTACAGATTTAAGTAGAAGAAGTAGAGAAGAAGTAAATAGAAGTCCAACACTAAAAGCAAATAGTGAAAAAGAGCTAAAATCCTTAGACTTGATTACATTAATTGAATCATTACAATATATAGAAAGTGATAAAGTAAAATCCGTATTAAGAAAATATCATGATATTTTACAACCAAGAATTATAGAAACATTAATTATTAATTTACCAGAAAATGAGCAGATTGAATTTATTAAAATATGTAAAAAAGAATTAATGGAAAGCCAGGCCAATACATTTCATAATTTTATGGCTTCTATTAGTCCAGAAGCTCAAAAATATGTATTGGAGAACTTTGAAGAAAAATTTGAAAGATATTCTCAAAATGATATGTCTGATGTGCCAACATCTTTATATCAAGAAAATATACCAATATTTACTAGTAGATATCAAAATTCAAAGAATTTAACAGAGATATTAATGGTTTGTGATGAAGAAAATTTAGAAAGTACATTACATAAATATAAAGAACAGCTTCACGAATTAAATGCAAATACTTTGATGCAAATACTTTGTTTAAAAACAACGAATTCAGAAATGCTTTTTAGTATATGGGCAGATATGCAGGATAAATTAAGCGAAGTATCAATACCATTTTTTAAAACATTTATAAGAAGATTAGAAGATAAAGAAAGATTTGAAGCTATTTATCAATTAAAAGATAAATTTGCAGAAATGGATCTTAATGAAATTGTAGAATTATTTGAACATGATACAGATGAAATTAAGGCAGATGTATTAATTGAATATCGTGATAGATTTACTGGTGAAAAATCTGAAACTTTAAAAAAATTTATGACAGAATCAGTAAAGAAAAAAATGATAGATATATATGCCCAAAAACAATTGAAGGAATTTCAAGAAAAGAAAAATCAAGGTGTAGATTTATTAAAAGAATTTAGGATAATTGTTACAGAATTAAAAGATGATAAAAGACATAAATTATTTGATGATGATTATATAAAAGCAATTCTCTTAGGAAGAGTTTTATTAGAAGATTATACAATTGATGATAGAGATAAAAGTTATGTTGATTTAAGACAAAAATATATGAATCATTTATTTAAAAGTTTACGTAGAGATAATACTGTGGGAAATTGTGTAAATAATGGGCTTTTCTATAGAATTGTAAAAGGAAATGTAGAATTCAGTCAGATAGAAAATTTAGAAACTGTAAAGGCACTTATCTATTTAACTAGAAATCCAAAGATGAAAGATGTAAAAAAGATAGAAAACATTATTAGAGGTTTAACAGAAAAACAAGTGCAAACATATAATTTAAAATTATATAAAAGTTTATGTGAGAAAATAAGAGAAACATATAAAGAATCATCTCCATTAGAAGAAAATATACAAAAACTAGGATATAAACTGTTTTTGGCTTTTGGATATCATAAAGCCTTAAAAATAGTAGAGCATAAAATAGATTTTACAACATTAGAATATTTATTCAATGGATTAAGTTTAAGGCATATTGAATTACAGGAAGATGGTATACCAAAAATAAACAAAAAGATACAAAATTTTTTATTTGGAAGTAATCAAAATGATCCAAATTGTAATATAAATAGATTATTACATGAAACAGATTCAGAGTTTGGCAAGTATTTTTCTTCCATTTATAATGATTGGGAAGAAATTTATAAAAAATTAAATGGTAATGTAAAGGTAAATAGAATTTTAAATTTATATAAAAAGGCAAATACTTTTTTAAAACCAGATGAATATAAATTAGAAGGACCAATACACGAAATAGGACTAGGAAAACCACAAATTGTACAAAAAGCAAGAGAGTGGTATCAGATAATGAGAGAAAGACAATATTCAAGTATACCAAAAGTTCAAGGAAATTTGGATGATGAATATACATATGAAATGTTAGATTTAGACGATCCTCTTGCTCTAGCAGTAGGATATATCACAAAATGCTGTTTCTTAATAGATGGATTATCAAAAGAGTCATTATATCACTCTATTAGTAATAAAAATGGTAGAACATTTATTGTCAGAAAAAATGGAGAACTCATTGCGCAAAGTTGGGTATGGAGAAATGGAAATGTTTTATGTTTTGATAATGTTGAAGCTAGAGGAAATTATAGTTATGATAAATTATTGGAAACTTATCAAAAAGCAAGTCAGGAATTGTTAGAAATTTCTGATCAAACAGAAAATGAGACGGAAAGTCTAAAAGTGATTACCTATGGAACGTCTGAATCAAGAATGGCAAAACCATCTAAAAGATTTACAGAAAAAACATTACCAAAAGTTTTAGAGCCAGTAGGATATTCTGATGCAAAATATGAACAATATATTCTTGCTGAAAGAGAACAGGAAGAATTATATTATGGAGAAGTTACTGCAAGATACCAAGATCCAAGACCAGAAATAGCAGAATATAGAGACATAAAATCATTAACAGATAAAAAAATTAGAAAAATAAATCAAGAATTAGATGGGATAGAATATACAGCAACAGGAAAAACACGAAAAAACAATATAAGAAAATGTACATATGTTGCCTATAATAAGGATTGGTATATAGCAATAACAAATGGTGGAAAAGTAGAAATACAGATATTAAAAAAAGATCCTAGAGCCATAGAGGAATGTAAAAATAAAGCAAAAATAATCCTAAAAGAAATAAGAAAAGATAAGATAGTAGTACCAACAGATATTGAAGGAGTTGGAGGTGATGATAGATAATGCAAGAACTAAAAATAAAAGATATAAAAAGACGATTTAAAAATTATGAAGGTAGAGTAGGGTATGAATATCCAAAAAATATGTTTTTATTTTTTGAAATTTTATCTTCTACATTATCAGATACAGCAACTCTAAATGAATTAATATTTACGATACAATTACTAGTAAATGATTTAGAAAATAGAAAATGTGGTTTCCATAATAGTAGTGTTACGAGGAAAAAATTTGAAGAACTAATTTCTAGATTAAAAGCTTTCAATGATTTACCAATGGTATTGTCATCTGTACCTAGATATATAGACGAAATTGCAGATGCGACTTTTTCACGAGAATTTTCAAAAATATATGGACGAGTCATATTAGAAAATTTAGGAGTAGAACCACAAAAAGAAGATTATGGATATATAGAAATCAAAAAAGATATCATAGATATTTCTAATAAAGATAAAGCAGAGGTTTTAGCAAAATTATATAATAATAGCCATCCAATGGGAATGGGAATGGCACAATACGATCCTACACCTATGACTGTAGAATTTGCAAGAAAATTGCTAGAAAAAGAAACGTATTTTAGTTATTTAAAAGGGAGACCATTATATATCGATTTAAAGGATAATATCATATATGTAAGTTCTTATAATAGAGATAATGGACCCCAATTAGCTCAACAAGTTATATCTGGCTGTAAAAATATGAATGATATGGGAAAAGAAAACTTGAAAAAGTTTGAAACGCAAATTGAAGAAGAAATTCAAAGACAAATAGAACAAGAAATAGCGAAAAAACATAAAGAAAAATTACAGGCGAAGGTCCAACAAAAAAATATGGTATCTACTGCAAACACAAGAAATCATGGCTTAGATTATCTAAGAGTATCTCCATCAGAATTACAGCCAATGAGAAGACTAATAGAAGAATCTGGACAAGATATCAGTGAAGATACATTACAATTTATAAAAAGTGTTGAAAATGAAGCATATCCAGAAGAAATGAAAATATTACAAGATATTGAAGATGTGTATGAATTAGAAGATGCTTATGAGTATGATTTATCTGAACTTACGATTGCCAGAAATAAAGATTGGTATATTATTTATGGAGAAGATGAGGACTCTATTGAAATAGTAGATATTGCATCACTTCCAACTAGAGCTAGAGAAGCAAGTCAAGAAATACATAATTATATAACTAAAGTAATCAATCAAAAAGCACATAGTGGTAATAAACCAGTGACACTTAATGCAAAAGAAGATACATCCTATCGAATGATTCAAAGAATGGTTAATAATGGGGAATATGAAATTGTAGAAGATACACCAAATACTTGGGAGGATGATGAAGAAATTAAGATGCATTATTTAGTATTGATGCCGATTATACAAAGGGACAGACATGAAACAAAATAATATATTAGAAAAATCAGAAATTGATATATAGAATAAGTTTAAAAGTAGTAACAAGTAGTATGTGTGTGCAAATCTATCATATTTATCAATCCTTTCTAAATAATTATCAAAGAAATTATATTGTACATAAAGAAAAAAGGAAATATAAATAGTAACAAAAAAATAATCCTTTCATATGTACATATAAAAAATTGTAATAGAAGATAGATATAATTTGTGTTTTTTAAGGTAAAATTATAAGTATTAGCGAGTGTAAATGCTAATGCTTATTTTTATAGAAAAAAATTTCCAATAAGTGGGTGTAAACTGATTGACAAAAGAACAAAAGTTTGATAATATATAACAAAAAATGAGATAATTTTAACTATTAAAAATTTCAATAAAAGGAGGAATTTTATTTGAATAATAATACAATTGATGATAATTTAATTGGAAATGAAAATAATATTGTATTTTATACGGATGAAGAAAATAATGTTAATGTTGAAGTTATTTTACACAATGAAAATGTTTGGCTAAATATTGATTCTTTAACAAAATTATTTAAAATTGATAGAACAGGTATAACAAGGCATATAAATAATATTTATAAAGATGAGGAATTAGAAGAAAACTCAACTTGTGCAAAAATTGCACAAGTTCAAAAAGAAGGTGGGAGAAGCGTTACAAGAAATATTTCTTATTATAATTTAGATATGATAATATCAATAGGATTTAGAGTAAATTCGAAACCAGCTATTAAATTTAGAACATGGGCAAATAAGATTATCAAAGAATATATGATTAAAGGATTTACATTAAATGACGACAGATTTATCAATGGTAATAAATTTGATACTAGATATTTTGATGAATTATTGGAACGCATAAAAACTATTAGAGTAAGTGAAAGAATGTCTTACCAAAAGATTATGGATTTATTTATAGCAACAGCAGTTGATTATAATAAAGATTCAGAAGAAGCATATACTTTTTTCAAAATTGTACAAAACAAGTTACATTATGCTATAACAGGAAAAACTGCTGCCGAATTAATTTTTGAAAGAGTAGATTCAAAGAAAGATCATATGGGACTCACTTCATGGAAGAACTCACCAGATGGACTAATTTATAAATATGATGTAGGCATTGCTAAGAATTATTTACAAAAAGAAGAAATAGAAAAATTAAATGATTTAACTAATTTATTTTTAGATGTAGCAGAAACAGAAGCAAAAGAGCAGAAAACTATGACAATGAATGAGTGGATAGAAGTTGCGGATGATTTATTAAAGTATAGAAAGAAAAATATTTTAAAAAATGCAGGGAAAATATCACATAAACAGGCAATTGAAAAAGCAAATGAAGAATATGAAAAATTTAGAATAAAACAAGATAAAGAATATATTTCTAGTATGGATCAAATGCTTAATAAATATTTAAAAGAAAATAAATAATGCAATTGTTTATTGTAATTAATTAGAGATTGGATAAATGTGAATCAATTTTTTATGTGTTTTACACCAATGTAGAAGAATTATTGATGACGATTTTGCTGAGGTCAGCAAAATCGGTGAAGCAAGAGTAACACAGAAAAAGTATTATTAAATGGAGAAAAAGTGGAAAATAAGATTAAATTAGATGGAAATAATAAAGTGTATAATATTGAAGTAGTTATGTAGAAAATAATGAAAAAAGAAAACAGCGTTTTTAAAATTCTGTTTTCTTTTTTTGGGATTTTAGTTAGGTAATTCAATATGTGTTACATTTCTATGAAGATTTTTTAATTTTGTATTGATTCTTAGAGCAATTTCTGAAGTATACTTAGGATGTTTTTCAATCTGGTCAATATAGAATT
The DNA here is from genome assembly GCA_949289635.1 of uncultured Eubacteriales bacterium. Lineage (GTDB taxonomy): Bacteria > Bacillota > Clostridia > TANB77 > CAG-508 > CAG-269. The sequence goes on from CASEOS010000004.1 coordinate 120,623, forward strand.
GTAATTTTTCAAAATATAAATGAGATTGTTGATTGCTAGATACATATAATTCATAATACAAATAAATTAATTCTTCCAAAGCTTCTATTAACGCAGGAGATATATCTTGTAGTAATTCAATTGCTTTATCTGTATTTTTTTCAACACCAATTTCTAAACAGCCATGTTTATAAAAATATTTTGCTAAGTTATATTTAGCCCATGGACATAAAGTGAATTTTGGAGATTCGGTAGCAATTGCATAATAGTCAAAAGCTTTTTTTAAATCTTTTGTATGTAATTTTCCAGTTCTATAAAATTCACCGACTTTATTACAAGCCCAACTTTCACCAGCATTGGCAGATAATAAGTAATAGTCAAAGGCTGTTTTATCATTTTGTTCATTTTCATAAATCATTCCTAAATTATTATAAGCATAGATATTTCCCATTGAAGCAGCTTTTTTAAACATTTCAACAGCTTTTTTCTTGTTCTTTTCTATATGAGGAATGTCTCCATGTAACATCATTAGTCCAATACTATTCAAGGCATTAGAACATTTTAATTTTCTAGCTCTATTAAAATATTGAAAGGCTAAAAATAAATCTCTTTTGGATTTTGTTCCAATATGACCTTTGTAATATAAATATCCAATTGCCCAGTTAGCAACAGGATGATTATATTTAGCAGCAATTTTATAATATTCATAAGCTTTTTCATATCTAGCTTTTCCTGTGATAATGCCATAACATTCCATAGAAGCAATTTCAAAACAAGCAAAAGGGTTATTTTTTTTCGTTAATTCTTTAATTCCTCTAATAGACCAAATGCCTGAGTTTAGTTGTATTTTAATAAAATCTTGTATATCACTAACAGAAATATTGGTGTCATAAATATTTTTTTCAATGACATCATTTAAAGATTCCTCTAAATAGATAGGTTGTTTTTTTTCTAATATAACATAAAATAGTACCTGAGCAATAAAATCATATAAATGATTTTCATATAAGTACTTATATAAGGTATTAGATAATAACATACTAACATCAGAATCATTTTTACTAATAGAATACAATTTTGTACATATATGTTTTAATCTAGTATTTTTGTTGATATCTTGGATAGTTATATTAGGATTATTAAATTCTTCATCTCCCAATAAAGCTAATATTTTAGAAATAATAGGAACCAATATTTCATGATTAGTCTCAAAATCGTTTTTTATTCTCATAAAATCATTTTTGTAAATGGGATGAATAGCTCTTAATCCTGTACAATAATTGTTTACTGTACTATCTGCGATATTATCTGTATTAAAAATAATAGAAAATAAATCAGATTGCCAAAAGGTATGTATATGATTGGACTGTTCTTTCACAATTCTGAAAAAATTTCCAAAAGATAAATATTGATTATTTACATTTAATCTGATAAATCCTTTTTTAGCCATATGAATCTAACCCCCATGATTTTATTATAAAACAGAATGTTCATTTCGTCAATAAAAAAACGTGAAAATGTCGTGAAAAGCAAAAGAATAAAGTGAAAATAAGTGAGTTGATAAAAAGTAAATAATGCATATAATATAAAAAGGTAATTTTATGAGGAAAGTGGTGAGGTAAAATACAAACAATTATCAATAAATTGAACATTCATTATATCGAAAAAGGAAAGGGAAAACCAGTTTTAATTCTCCCTGGTTGGGGAACAACAATAGAGGTTTATATGGCTATGATAAATTCTATTGCAGAATACAGAAAAGTATATTGTTTAGATATGCCGGGATTTGGAAAATCTGAAGAACCAAAAATAGCATGGGATTTAAATGACTATATAGAGTTTATTATAAAATTTATAGAAAGCCAGCAAATAAAAGAATTAGATATTATAGGACATTCTAATGGTGGAAGAATCAGCATCAAACTGTTAAATCAGAAAAATTTGCATTTTAAAGTTAATAAATTAATATTAATCGGAAGTGCAGGAATTGTTCATAAAATAAGTTTTACGAAAAGAATGCGTGTAAAACTTTTTAAAATAGGAAAAAAAATTGTACAGACAAAAATAATAAAGAAAAAATATCCAGATTTATTAGATAAATTAAAAAGTAGGTTTGGGTCAGAAGATTACCGAAATGCATCCCCTGTTATGCAACAATCCCTAGTAAAATTAATTCATGAAGATTTAAAAGAGGAACTCCCTAACATTCAAGTACCAACTTTGTTATTATGGGGAACAGCAGATATGGAAACACCAATTGAAGATGCAGAACTTATGGAAAAGGTAATTCCAGATGCAGGATTGGTAAAATTTGAAAATGCTTCTCATTATGTATTTTTAGAAAAAATGGGGCAAATTCATAGAATCATTAAGACATTTTTACAGGGAGGAGAGAATAAATGAAAAGTATCATCATAATAGAATATAGTATGAATTTAATTTCCTTATTAGTTTTCTATATGCATATGTTTCAATTAAATTCTTATTTTCTCAGAAAACACATGCATTGGATGAAGAAGAATATAAAAAAAATAATGATACAATTAGGTTTTATCTTTATTTCACTAATACTATTATGTGTAAATCATTTAATCAGTATGATAAGTGTAATCATTGTTTTGGCATTATCTATCATTTACAATATGCCAAAACAAAAAGCCAAAGTACCTTTTCAGTTAACCAATAGAGTAAAAAGAATGTTTTTAACAGAAGGAATATTGATTGGTATAGTTATATGGTTAGGAGGCATAGATACCTATTTGTATATAAAATTAGGTATTTTGAACATATTTTCTAGCGTTCTATGTATAATAGTAAACGCTATCAATATGCCAATAGAATATTTTGGAAAGCAAAGATATATAAAACAAGCCCAAAAAATATTAGATGAAATGCCTGATTTACTTGTGATAGGAGTGACAGGGAGTTATGGGAAAACAAGTGTGAAAAATTTTCTATATAAAATTTTATCTACGAAATATGAGGTATTAAAAACACCTAAAAATTTTAATACAACTATGGGTGTAGTAAAAACAATCAGAGAAAAATTAAAACCAACACACCAAATTTTTATATGTGAAATGGGTGCTACAAAACCAGGAGATATCAAGGAAATATGTAATATTGTAAAACCCAAAATGGGAATCATTACTTCCATAGGTCCACAACATTTAGAAAGTTTTAAAACTATTAAAAATGTTATTAAAGCAAAATTCGAATTAGCTGATAGTGTAAAAGAAAATCATGGCGTTATGTTTTTGAATGGGAATGATACCAACATAGTGAATGCTATTCAAGATAAAACAGACATAAATAGCATAATATATGGAGTGGAAAAAAAGGAGTTTAACTATAATGCTTATGATTTAAAATCTTCTTTAAAAGGTTTAACTTTTAAAATACAAGATGAAAATAGAGAAGAGATAGAGTTAAAAACAAAATTGATAGGAAAACATAATGTGATGAATATTACTGCTGCAATGGCAATAGGAAATTATTTAGGAATACCTATAAAAAACATGAAAGCAAGCATCAGAGAAATTCAAAGTGTAGAACATAGATTGCAATTAATTCCTCATGGGAATTTGACCATTATTGATGATTCTTATAATGCCAATCCTATAAGCTCTAAGCTAGCATTAGAAACTTTGGCAGAATTTGATGGAATCAAAATCGTTGTAACGCCAGGATTAATTGAACTAGGAGAAAAAGAAAAAAAATATAATTTTGAATTTGGCCAATATATAACAGAAGTATGTGATTACATCTTTTTAGTAGGAGAAGATCATTCTAAAGAAGTTTTGGAAGGCATTCATTCTAGAAAATTTAATAAGAAAAAAATTTTTGTGGTCCGTACGCCAGAAGAAGCAGTAAAAAAAGCTAATAAATATGCTGTCAAAGACAGAGTGATAGTGTTATTAGAGAATGATTTACCAGATAATTATAATGTGTAAGGAAAAAAGTTTTTATATATTAAGGTAAAAGCTAAATTTTTATTACACTAAATAGAAATATAAGAAAGGAATGATAAAATATGAAAATTAAAGTAGGTGTGTTTTTTGGTGGAAAATCTGTAGAACATGAGGTATCTATTATCACAGCACTTCAAGCAATAGAAAATATGAACAAGGAAAAATATGATGTTATACCAATCTATATTGCTAAAGATAATAAAATGTATTGTGGAAATAGTATAGGAGACATTAAAAAATATACAAACCTTAAAGAATTGTTAAAAAATAGTACGCAGGTAACATTGGTGCAAAAGGGAGAAAAAGTGGCAATCATAAGAAGTGAAAAGAAATTTTATGAAAAAGAAGTATATGACTATATTGATATTGCTTTTCCAATTGTGCATGGAACTAATGTAGAAGATGGAACAATTCAAGGATATTTAAAAATGTTTAATATACCATTTGTAGGATGTGATGTTATTTCTTCTGCAATCGGAATGGATAAATATGTTTGTAAATGTATTTTAAAGGAAAATGGTTTACCAGTATTAGACTGTAAATGTTTTTCTAAGAAAGCATATAATGATGACAGCAAAAAAGTGATAGAAGAAATCGAAAATGCTATACCATACCCAGTAATTGTAAAACCAATTAATTTAGGTTCTAGTGTAGGAATCAGTATTGCAAATGACCAAGAGGAATTGCAAGAAGCAATAGAAGAAGCTTTTACATATGCCAAAAAGATACTAGTAGAAAAAGCAATTAAAAATTTAAAAGAAGTCAATTGTTCTGTATTAGGAGATTATGAAGAAACAATGTCATCAGAATGTGAAGAACCAATCAAAACAGATGAAATATTAAGTTATCAAGATAAATATATTTCTGGTGGTAAAAAAATGGGAGGAAAATTAGAAGGAAGTAAAACCTCAATGAATGCAGGGGTTTTAAAATTACCAGCAGATATTAGTAAAGACACAAAGGAAAAAATACAAATTTTAGCGAAAAAAGTGTTTCATGTTTTAGGATGTACAGGTGTTATTCGAATTGATTTTATGATTGATCAAGATACAAATAAAATCTATGTAAATGAAGTAAATACTATTCCTGGTTGTTTATCATTCCATTTATGGAGAGAAACCAATATAAGTTATACAGATTTAATTGATAAATTAATAGAATTAAGTTTAAAGAGAAACCGTGAAGAAGGAGAGATTACTTATTCTTTTGAAACAAATATTTTGGAAGGATATCAGCTAAATGGGAGTAAAGGGGCAAAAAATATAAAATAATGGAGGAGATTTATCAGAAGAATAAAATTGTCACAAAAAAATAATTCTCTCATATATATAGTAATAAAAGCGATAAAGGGAGGATTATGTTTATGGCAAAAATATTAGTGTTTAACAATGACACAGATAGAATGGAAACTTATTACAGAAATGAAGCTGACCCAATGCCATATAATACAAATGGAACATTAAGAGTAAGAGAATTTAGAGGTTCGAGCAAAAGTAATATATTATGGACAACAAAAAGAACAATGCAAAGTTGGAATAGTCAAAGATATATATTTGGAGGACCAATACCAGTAGGATTTGCTTTTAAAAGACCATATGAAGGTGGACATGGAAATCAAAGTCAACATTATGCAGGAGTAGCCTTTGATGTTGGGCAAACTTTGTCGGCAGAAAGAAGAAGAGTACTTTGGAATAGTGCGAACAATTCAGGAGTATGGACATATGTAGAGCCAATTTCATTAACACCAACATGGGTACATTTTGACAAACGTTTTGGGTCTCCTGCTTGTAGTACAGGAGGTTTTCCACAATTAAAAAGAGGAAGTTTAAGCAACTATGTATTAATTGCACAAGATGATTTAAATACTTTAGGATATCGTACCAATGGATTAGATGGCATATTTGGTTCGGCAACACAAAATGCTGTCAGAGAATATCAACGAACAAGAGGATTGGCTGTTGATGGAATTGTTGGTTGTAATACATGGCGTGCACTTCAAGAAGAAGTAGTGGGAACAGGAGCAACCAGTACTACGATTAATTAAAAAAGTGTCCAATTGGGGACGTTTCCGGGTAGGGCAATTTGGGACAATTAGGGACGTTTCTGTTTGGACATTTTTTTATATATTGGCTAAAAAATAACTTTATAAAAAAATGTCCAAACAGAAACGTCCCTAATTGTCCCAATTGTCCCAAAGATTAAGCATCTTTATAATTACCACTTTTTTCTTCTTGCATTTTCACAAGTTGTGTTGTCAATAAATAAACAACTTCTTTATTATAATTATTCAATTTTAAATAAGCTTCTAAAAACTTATCATCTACTAAATCGTTCAAAGAGGAAGCTTGATTGTCTATTAAATCATCAAAAAGAAAATTAGAACTAATATTTAGTGCTTTACAAAGATTAATGATAGTTGTAGCACTTCCAAAAGCAATACCTCTTTCTAATTGACTAATATATCTGGTTGATAAAGAAAGTTTTTCTGCCAATTTTTCTTGTGTATAATTTGTTCTAGATCTAGCTAATTTGATTTTTCTACCAATATTTTTTCTTAAATATTTTTCATTACTATCCATAGACTTTCCTCCATACTCATTTGTATAAAAAGTATATCAATTAGAAAAATAAAATAGAACGAACTCATAATTAGAGAAAAATAATAGCTAAGAACTAATTATTCATAAAAGATAAAAGAAAACAAATCAAAAAATAAAAAAATCTAAAAAAAATTTAAAAAAACTATTGCAAAATCAGAAAAGTTATATTAGAATTTAGGTGAAGTGGAGAGAAGTGGTACAAAGTGGTGAAAAAGGAAATGAGGTGGAAGACCATTGCTAATTGGTGAATATGAGCATTCTCTAGACGCTAAAGGTAGATTGATTATGCCAGTAAAATTAAGACAAGATATGGGGGAAAAGTTCATCGTAACAAAAGGGTTAGATGGATGTTTATTTGCTTTTTCACAAGAAGAATGGTTAAACTTTGAAACAAAACTAAAAGCATTACCTCTTTCAGACAAAAATGCCAGAAACTTTGTAAGATTTTTCTTATCAGGTGCAACAGAATGTGAAATAGACAAACAAGGAAGATTTTTAATACCAAATAATTTAAGAAATGCAGCAAATCTAGAAAAAGAAGTGGTTGTCATCGGTGTTGGGACAAGACTAGAAATATGGGATAAAGGCATTTGGGAAAAATGTGATGAAGATATATCAGCAGATGAAATTGCTGAAAATATGGCAAATTTAGGTATATAACTTGCAAAAGTTTATATAGAAACAAAAGACAAATATACAAAAGAAAAATTAAAAATAACAAATGATAAAGTCAAAAAGAAAACAAAAGATAAGTATACCAAAGACAAACATACAAAAGCTTTAAAAAATACAAAAGATAAATTTTTTAAAGTACATAGGATTGATTTAAAATACGAATCGAAAAATAATAAGATACAAAAGTGGATTATTACAAAAGAATTTGTGAAAACAATTTGAAACCCAAAAGAAAAATAGCAATATACAAAGATAAAGACAACTGGTAGTTTTCTAATTACCAGTTGTTTAAGCATAATAAAAAGTAAGAGGTGTAAAATTGAAATTTGAACATAAACCAGTCTTGCTACAAGAATGTATAGAAGGATTACAAATAAAACCAGATGGCATATATGTTGATGGCACAATGGGAGGAGCAGGACATAGTATAGAAATTGCAAAAAGATTATCAAGTGAAGGAAAACTAATAGGCATTGATCGAGATGAAGAAGCTCTAAAAGCTTCAAAAGAAAGACTAGCAGAATATAAAAATGTAACATATATCCATGATAATCATGACAATATAAAAGAAATATTACAAAAACTTGGAATGAATCAAGTAGATGGAATTTTACTAGATTTAGGAGTTTCTTCTTATCAATTAGATGAAAGGAATAGAGGGTTTAGCTATCTAGGGGAAAATGAACTAGATATGAGAATGGATAAGAGTCAAGAGTTAACAGCTAAAAAAGTTGTTAATGACTATTCTGAAAAAGAGTTGGCAAATATCATTTATGAATATGGAGAAGAACGATTTTCAAGACAAATTGCAAAAAACATTTGTAATTATAGAAAAGAAAAGACAATTAACACAACAAAAGAATTGGTAGATATTATTGAAAAATCCATTCCAAAATCGAAACAAACTGATGGACATCCTGCTAAAAGAACATTTCAAGCAATTAGAATAGAAGTCAATAATGAAATCAAACCATTATATCAAACAGTAAAAGATTGTATTGATTGTTTAAAACCACAAGGAAGATTATGTATTATTACATTTCATTCCTTAGAAGATAGAGCAGTCAAAAATGCTTACATAGAAGCAAAAGGAAAATGTACTTGCCCAAGTGATTTACCATATTGTGTATGTGGAGCAAAAACATTAGGAAAAATCATTACCAAAAAACCAATGATGGCAACAAAAGAAGAGCAAGAGGAAAATTCAAGAAGTAAAAGTGCAAAATTAAGAATTTTTGAAAAGATATAAACAAAAGTAAAGAGGAGGTGAGATAACCTATGGCAACGAGATATCAATATGAGACAAGTCCAAGAAAATTAGATCCCAATATTAGAAAAGAAAAGAAAAAACAAAATATTAAAGTAGTAAAAGATTTGCCAAAACAAGATATCAAATTATCAAAAGAACAAAAGAAAAAACATAGAAAAGCAACTTTATTAGTTATTGCTATATTTGCTGTGCTATTTACCATAAGTTATCGAAACACTCAAATTAATGAAAAGTTTAATGAAATACAAAATTTAAGAACAGAATTATCTTCATTACAAAAAGAGAATGAACAATTACAAGTAACAATAGAAAACAGTTTAAATTTAAGTAATATTGAAAAACAAGCAAAAGAAAAATTAGGTATGCAAAAATTAACAAACAAACAAACTGTATATGTCAGTTTACCAAAGAAAGATTATATAGAATCTGCAACAGAAAAAGTGGAAATTAGTGATACCAATGAAAATTGGTTTCAAAAATTGGTAGATAAAATTTTTAATAGATAATTGTGAAAAAAGCAGTTATCTATTTTGTTTTAATTTTAAATATTTCTTGCAGGCATAAAAATATTCACCTCTAATACATATTATTAGAGGTGTTTTTATGAATGAAATTAAACTATCAAGTAAGAAAAAAATGAGGAATATTTTATTTGTATCTTTTTTAATTATTATATGTTTGATTGTGAGAATTGGATATATACAATTGATACAAGGAAAAGAATTGGCAAAACTTGCTTATGAACAACAAACATTGGATAGAAAAATCAACCCCAAAAGAGGAACCATTTATGATGCAACAGGAAAAAATATATTAGCCATTAGTAGTACAGTAGAAACCGTTACCGTAAATCCCGGAAATATTTCTGCTGAAAATAAAGAAAAAGTGGCAAAAGTGTTGTCAGATATATTTGAACTGGATTATGAAACCGTATTAAAAAAAGTAAAAAAGAGAAGTTCTATTGAAACCATTGTAAAAAAAGTAGAAAAAGATAAGACAGATGAGTTAAGAGAGTGGATGGAAGAAAATAATATAACAAATGGAATTAATATTGATGAAGACACCAAACGATATTATCCCTATAACAATTTAGCATCACAAATTATTGGCTTTTGTGGCAGTGATAATCAAGGATTAGATGGAATAGAAGCAAAATATGAAGAAGAACTAAAAGGGGAACAAGGAGCTATTCAAAAACATACAGATGCCAAAGGGGGAGAAATCGGAGAAGAAGGAGAAAACTATGTACCTGCCATAGATGGAAACGATTTAGTATTAACCATTGATTTAACGATTCAATCTATAGTGGAAAAATATCTAGAGGAAGCTTGTATAGACAATGTTTGTACTGATGGAGGAAGTATTATTGTCATGAATCCACAAAATGGAGATATTTTGGCTATGGCAAATTATCCTAATTATAACTTAAATGAGCCATATGAACCATATACAGACGAATTAAAAGCAATATGGAATTCTTTAGAGCAAGCAGAGAAAACAAGATATCTACAAGCAGTTTGGAGAAATAAAGCGATTGCAGATACCTATGAACCAGGTTCTGTATTTAAGTTGATTACAGCCTCAGCAGCATTAGAAGAAGGTATTACAGATACAGATAATGAAGGAGAATTTACTTGCACAGGTGGAATTGAAGTGGCAGGTGTTAGGATAAAATGTTGGAGATATTATAGACCACATGGTTCAGAAAGTTTAAGGCAAGCTTTGATGAATTCTTGTAATCCTGTTTTTATAGGATTAGGACAAAAAATGGGAGTAACAAAATATTATGAATATTTGGAAAAATTCAAACTATTACAAACAACAGGAATTGATTTGCCTGGAGAAGCTAGAAGTATATTTTTAGCAAAAGAAAAGGCAGGACCAGTAGAATTAGCAACTATCAGTTTTGGGCAAAGATTTGAAATTACACCAATACAATTGGCAACAGCAGTATCAAGTATTGCCAATGGAGGAACTAGTATAAAACCAAGAGTGGTAAAACAAATCATCAATAGTGAAACAAAGGAAGTAACAGATATTCCAGTAGAAAAAGGAGATACAGTTATTTCTAAAGAAACTTCTGAAAAAGTGTTAAGTATGATGGAAAGTGTTGTATCAGAAGGAACTGGTAAAAATGCAAAAGTAACAGGGTATAGAATTGGAGGAAAAACAGGAACTTCAGAAGATGGAGTAAATACCAACAAATATGTAACATCTTTTTGTGGGGTAGCACCAATTGATAATCCACAAGTAGTTGTTCTAGTTACTTTATATAATCCAACAGGTGAAGGAGGACACCAAGGAGGAGGTGTGGCAGCACCTGTGGGAGGACAGATTTTTAGTGAAATATTGCCATATTTAGAAGTCAATAAACAAGTGCTAGAAGGAGAGGAAGAAGAAGTTATCAGTCAAGTACAGGTACCAGATGTGATGGGAAAAACATTAGCAGAATCAAAACAAATTCTAAAAGAAAATAACTTGGAAATATATTTAGAAAATGAAGATATAGATATGGAAAATACCTATGTAAAAAATCAAATCCCAAGTTCGGGTATAATTGTAAATGAACAAAGTAAAGTAGTGATAGAATATTAAAAAAGTCATAAAAACTCTATACAAAAAATAATTTTCGTTATATAATATGAGAGATTAAATGGAATAATTTCCATATAATTCATGATTTATAATCGAAAGGATTGAAAAAAATGAAATTAAAAGAAATGTTAGTAGGATTAGAAAATCTAAAAGTAAAAGGAGATTTAGATATTGAAATATCTGGAGTTGAAAACAATTCAAAAAATGTGAAACCAGGATATTTATTTGTAGCCATACAAGGTTTTTCAACAGATGGTCATCAATATGTGGAAAATGCCCTAGAAAATGGTGCAACAGCAATCATGATTCAAGAAGGATGTAATTTAAAAGGGGTAAACATACCTGATAGGGTGACAGTTGTTATGGCAAAAGATACAAGAGAAGGATTAGCGATTGTATCAGATAATTTTTATGATCATCCATCAAGAAAATTTAAATTAATTGGTGTTACAGGAACAAAAGGAAAAACAACAACCACATTTATGATAAAAGAAATATTTGAAAAAGCAGGAAAAAAAGTAGGTTTAGTTGGAACAATTGCAACATATATCAATGGAAAGAAAGTAAAAGACAGTGATAGAACAACACCAGAAAGTTTAGAATTGCAACAAACATTTGCAGAAATGGTAAAAAAAGGTGTTGAAGTGGTGGTTATGGAAGTTTCATCACAAAGTTTAAAATTAAACAGAGTAGAAGGATGTAATTTTGATATGGTTGTATTTACAAACTTTTCAGAAGATCATATCAGTCCTAAAGAACACCCAGACATGGAAGACTATTTTAACTCAAAGTTAAAATTATTTAATATGTGTAAAACAGGAATTACAAATGCAGATGATTTACATGGAGCAAAAATACCAAGATTATTTCCAGATAGTAATATTACAACATATGGAATTGATAATTATGCAAATCTTTTAGCAAAAGATATTACCATTACAAATTCTTATGTGGACTTCAAAGTAAAATTAAAAGATAGAAATGAAAGAGTAAAAACAGGAATACCTGGAAGGTTTAGTGTATATAATTCATTAGCGGCTATTTGTGTTGCACAAAAATTTGGAATTGCTCCTGAGCCTATAAAAGAAGCGTTGACTGAGGTGAGAGTACCAGGAAGATCTGAATTAGTAGATAATAAAAGAGAAATACCAATCATGATAGATTATGCTCATTCACCAGAAAGTCTAGAAAATATATTACAAGCAACAAAAAGTTATACAAGAGGAAAAGTCATATCTGTATTTGGTTGTGGTGGAGATAGAGATGCTGGTAAAAGACCAATTATGGGAGAAATATCAGGAAGAATTGCAGACTTTACTATTATTACATCTGATAATCCAAGAACAGAAGATCCTAAAAAAATAGTAGACCAAATAGAAGAAGGTATGAAAAAAACAAATGGAAAATATGAAGTGATTGTCGATAGAACAGAAGCGATAAAAGAAGCTATCAGAATGGCAACGAAACGAGACATTGTTATTTTAGCAGGAAAAGGACATGAGCCATATCAAGAAATTAATGGAGAAAAATATCCATTTGACGAGAGAGTGATTGTTAGAGATATCATAGATGAATTAGAAAATGAAACAAAGAATAAGAAAAAATAAAACGAAAGAAAGGTTGGATGAAATTGATATTCGAGGCAAAAGTATTGATAATCGCATTTATTGTATCGATTATCATGGGATTTATCATTATACCAATATTAAAGAAAAGAAAAGTAGGGCAAATAGAAAGAGATGACGGACCACAATCTCATTTAAAAAAACAAGGAACACCAACAATGGGTGGGATTATTATCATTATTACTATGGCATTGGTAGTAATAGGAACATATATATATTTATCAAGTATGGGAGAAACAGATATAGCTCATAGATTATTACCAATATTGTTATTAACAATTGGATTTGGACTAATTGGATTTATAGATGATTTTAAAAAATTAGTATTAAAAAATACAGAAGGTTTAAAACCAAGTTATAAAATGATTGGATTACTGATTATTTCAGTAGCATATGTTATTTATTTAGTATATGGATTAAAAATAGAAACACAAACTTATATACCAATCATAAAAACATATATAGATATGCCAATTTTTATCTATATACCATTTGCCATTATTGTGATATTAGGAGCAACAAATGCTGTGAATTTGACAGATGGAATTGATGGCTTATCATCTAGTGTATGTGCAATTATTATTACGTGTTTGGCAATTATTGGAATTAGTTTACAATTATATGAAGTATCTATATTTGCAAGTATTGTTATAGGTGCAGTTCTAGGATTTTTAATGTTTAATATTCATCCAGCAAAAGTATTTATGGGAGATACAGGTTCTCTTATGCTGGGAGGCGTTATATCAGGATTGGCACTATATCTAGAAATGCCATTATTATTACTTATCATTGCATTAATACCAGTATTAGAAACTATATCTGTTATGATACAAGTAGTATATTTTAAAAAGACAGGAAAACGATTTTTCAAAATGGCACCATTACATCACCACTTTGAATTATCAGGTTGGAAAGAAAATAAGGTGGTTGTTGTATTTAGTATAGTAACATTATTATTATGTATCATTGGACTAAAGATAATATAAGAAAAGCATGCATAACGAAATCAAAGATTTCTATGCATAAATGTGAAGACTGCTACGCAGTACTTCACGAATATAAGAGGCTTAACCTTGTTGTATACGAAAAAATCTAAATAGGGTCAAGATAAAAGTAGATTTTTTCTATACAATAAGAAAAGCATGCATAACGAAATCGAAGATTTCTATGCGATAGCTTTTTTCTTGAGAAAGGAATGATAAAAAGAATGGTAAGAAAGAAAGGGAAGAGTTTTTCAAGCTTTCTAAAAAACCCAATTGATTTTACATTATTGATAACGATATTGTTATTGTTATCAATAGGATTAATTATGGTACTTTCAGCAAGTTCTCCATCAGCACTTTCTGAAAGTGGAAATAGTTACTCATATTTTTTTAGACAAGCAATTTTTGCAATAGCCGGATTATTTATGATGTGGGTAATTTCTAATATTGATTATCGATTTTACCAGAAATATTCTAAATTAGCATATATTATAGCATTCTTGTTACTATTAGCAGTACCACTTATCGGTAGAGAAGTAAATGGTGCAAAAAGATGGATATATATTACAGAATCACTTTCATTTCAACCATCTGAAATTGTAAAGTTATTAATGATATTATTTTATGCAGGAATATTAGTGAAAAATAGAGATGAACTAAATATGTATGAAAAAGGATTTTTAAAACATATTATCATGATAGCACCAATTATTGTCTTACTATTAATAGAACCACATTTTAGTGCATCCATTGTTATTGTTGGTATTGTAGCAATTATGATGATTATTGCAGGTTGTAAGTTTTGGCATTTTCTTGTATCAGGCTTAGTGGTTGGAGTACCTGGAATAATAGCATTAATTTTTCTAGAACCTTATAGATTGCAAAGAGTTATTACATTCTTAAATCCATGGAGTGATCCAACAGGAGATGGGTGGCAAGTAATACAAAGTTTATATGCAATTGGTTCAGGAGGATTATTTGGGGCAGGACTAGGAGAGAGTAAACAAAAGTATTTATACATTCCCGAACCACACAATGATTTTATTTTTTCAATACTAGCAGAAGAATTAGGATTTATAGGATGTGCAGTAGTTATTATACTATTTGCCATATTTATATGGAGAGGTATTTTAATCGCTATGAAATCTCCAGATATGTTTGGTAGTCTAATAGCAATAGGAATTACAGCACAAATTGCGATTCAAGTAATTATCAATATTGCAGTTGTTACATCATCAATGCCAGCAACAGGAATGCCATTACCATTTTTTAGTTATGGAGGAACATCATTATTTATTTTACTGTGCGAGATGGGAGTGCTCTTAAATATTTCAAAAGCAGGAGCCAAAAAAGAATAGAGGTTGTCAAAGAGTGATGATTTTGGGGACGGAGCAAAAAATCATCGCTAATAATTAATTAATGCCATAGTATAAATTAATTTTTAAAAGTGATGATTTTTTGCTCCGTCCCCAAAATCATCACTCTTTGAGAAAGGAAGGAAAAATGAAAGTAGTTATTGCGGCAGCAGGAACAGCAGGTCATATTAATCCAGGATTAGCGATAGCAAAAAAAATTCAAGAAGAAGAAAAAGATTCTAAAATTGTTTTTATAGGGACAACCAGAGGTTTAGAAAATGATTTAATTCCAAGAGCAGGATATGAATTAAAAACAATAGATGCCTATGGATTAAGTAAAAAAATATCTATCGAAAATATAAAAAAGATGATAAAGACATTAAAAGGATTTGGTGAAGCAAAAAAAATCTTAAAAGAAATTCATCCAGATATTGTTATCGGAACAGGTGGATATATTTGCGGAGCAACCATATCAGCAGCACATCATTTAAAAATTC
The DNA here is from genome assembly GCA_949289635.1 of uncultured Eubacteriales bacterium. Classification (GTDB taxonomy): domain Bacteria; phylum Bacillota; class Clostridia; order TANB77; family CAG-508; genus CAG-269. Next base: position 136,173 of record CASEOS010000004.1, read on the forward strand.
CAACTTTATTACACGAAAGTAATGCTTTTCCAGGAAAGGCAGTAAAAATGTTAGCTAAAAAAACAGATATGGTTTTAGTATCTTTTGAAGATGCAATAGAAAGAATAAAACATGCAAAAAAAATTGTGTATACAGGAACACCTGTAAAAATAAAGAAACGAAATTATACAGAAGAACAAACAGCAGAAATAGTAAAAAAAGTCGGATTAAATCATCAAATGCCGATTGCATTGGTGTTTGGTGGGAGTCAAGGCGCGAGAAGAATTAATCAAGCAATCATGGATATTATAAAATTAGGATTGAATGAAAAGTACCAAATGATTTGGGCGACAGGACCAAAACAGTATGATATTGTAAAAGAAGAACTAGAAAATCATCATAAAAATATAAACTATATAAAAAATATGAAAATTCTTCCATATATATATAATATGGAAGAAATCATGAACGTGGTAGATGTGATTGTAGCAAGAAGTGGAGCCATGACAATTACAGAAATTGCAAAGTTAGGGAAACCATCAATATTAGTACCATTGCCAAATGTAAGTCATAATCATCAATTATATAATGCAAAGGTATTAAAAAATGTTGGAGCAGCAGATATTATATTAGATAATGAACTAACAGGAGAAAAATTAAATACAAATATAGAGAAAATTATATTAGATAAAGAAAAATGTAAAAGCATGGGAGAAAAAGCATTAACCGTTGCAACAGATGATGTAGAAAATAAAATATATACACAAATTGTGGAAATCATACATCATAGCAATGGATAATAACAGCTATTTCATTAATAAGAAAATTTTAAAAAGCATTAAAGCATAGAAATAAAATTTTATAACAGAATAAAACTAGATAAGAGGGAAAAAATGGTTAGAAGTATTCAATTTAAAATAATCGTTGTATTTTTTTTAATAGGCATTATTGTAATTACAGGATTAGGATTAGTATACATACAATCAATCAATCATTTAGAGAGTAATCTTATAAGTGAAGAGATTGGAAATATAGAAGAACTAGCACAATGTATAGAACAAATGCGAAATACGAATATTGTAGCACTAGTGATAGCAGCAATTGTATTTTTTATAAGTGGTGCTTTAATAGCTGTTGTTTTATCTAGATTTGTTATTTATCCGATTAATAAATTAATAAAAAGTGCGGAAAAAATAACAGAAGAAGAAAAGAAAAAAGATAAAACAAAATTGCCTAAAGAAGAAACAAAAAAATCTAAAAATAAAAAAGACATGGTAAATATAGAAGATGTATTAGGGGTTATGACAACAGAATTAAAAGAAAAATTAAGTGAAGTTTCTACACAAAAAAATCAAATAGAAACGATTCTATTACATATGACAGATGGAATTATTGCATTTAATATGGAAGGGGAAATTATCTTAATAAATCCCGCAGCAAAAAAATTCTTGAGTATTGGACCAGAAGATATTACATTTGATGATATTTTTGCAAAATTCAAACTAGGAATTAACATGGAAAAAATTATTTATTTAGAAAACTGGACATCAACAGAGCAGAGAATTCAAGTAGAAGATACATATATGAATGTATTTTTTGCACCTTTTAAAAATGAAACAGATAGGCCAAATGGTGTGATAGCAGTTATTCAAGATATAACAGAACATGTAAAATTAGATAATATGCAAAAAGAATTTGTGGCAGATGTATCACATGAATTAAAAACACCGATCACATCTATTATGGGTTATGCAGATACTTTATTAGAAGGTGAATATGATAAAGAAACACAGGACAAGTTTTTAAATGTGATTGCATCAGAAGCAAGAAGAATGGCAAGACTGGTTACAGACTTATTAACTTTATCAAGATATGATAATAATAAAAATAGAGTGAAAAAGGTATCTTTTGATTTAGGTGAATTGGTGAAAAAATGTCAAGATAAGTTAGCCATTGAAATCAAGAAAAAAAATCATACAGTAAATTCTTTTGTAACAGCAGATGTTCCACCAGTTTATGCAGATAAAGATGATATTGAAAGAGTAATTTTAAATATTTTAACAAATAGTATCAAATATACACCAGAAGGCGGAGAAATTAAAATATATGTAGGATTTGTGTATAATGATGCTTATATAAAAATATTTGATAATGGAATTGGAATACCAGAAGAAGATTTATCTAGAATATTCGAAAGATTTTATCGAGTAGATAAAGCTCGTACAAGAGAAATGGGAGGTACTGGTCTGGGACTTTCAATTGCAAAAGAGATATTAGACAAAAATGGTGGAAGTATTGATATAAAAAGTACAGTAGGACAAGGTACAGAAGTAGTTATAAGAATACCAACAAAGAATTAAAAGTTATTAATAAAAATTGAAAAATAAAAAGAATTCATGTATAATTAGTGAGATTTTAAAAAAGTTAAAGGAGAGAGGAAATTGAATCCAAAGATAAAAGAAATATTAGAATGGGGATATTGTATTATTATAGCAATTGTGTTAGCTTTACTATTTAGGTATTTTATAGGAACACCAACAATTGTTCAACAAGTGTCCATGAAACCAACACTAGAACAAGATCAAAGGTTGTGGTTAAATAGATGGTCAAGAACTACAAAGACATTACCTGAAAGAGGAGAAATTATTACATTTGAAGCTCCAACAAAAAAATATTATACAAGTTCAGAAATTGATACAGATAATCCGGTAGCTCAATACAAAAACGAACCAACGAACATATTTGGCAAATTCGTAAAATATGTATTAGAAATTGGAAAAGAAAGCTATATAAAAAGGGTAATTGCACTTCCAGGGGAACATGTGGAAATTAAGGAAGGAAAAGTATTTATAAATGGAGAAGAGTTAGATGAACCATATTTACAAAGTGGTGTAGTAACAGATGTAGAAGGTGTAGGTTTTTCTGATTTTGTCGTTCCAGAAAATACAGTATTTGCTATGGGAGATAATAGAACACATAGTACAGATTGTAGAGCTTTTGGTTGTATACCTTTAGAAAAGATAGAAAGTACAGTAGCCATAAGAATTTGGCCATTAAACAAATGGGGACATGTGGATTAAAAGAAGGAGTAAATAGATTGATGTTTGATGAGATTATGGGAAATGAACAAATCAAAAAAGAACTAAAAAAATCGATACTTGAAAACAAAGTATCACATAGCTATATGTTTGTCGGAATAGAAGGAATTGGAAAACAAATGATGGCTAAAGCTTTTGCTCAAATGATATTATGTACAAGTGAGCAAGAGAAAGGATGTCAACAATGTAAATCTTGTATGGAATTTATGTCTCATAATCATCCAGACTTCTTGTATTTAGAACCAGATGGCAATAGTATAAAAATTGAACAAATTCGATATTTACAAAGAAAAATACAAGAAAAGCCAATTATTTCAAATAAAAAAGTATCTGTTATCAATGATGCTGACAAAATGACAACTGAGGCACAAAATTGTTTATTAAAAACATTGGAAGAACCGCCAGAATATGGTATAATCATATTAATTGGTAGCAATGAAAATGCTTTTTTGAATACCATAAAGTCAAGATGTATGAAGATAGCATTTCAACCTATTGAAAACGAATATATAAAACAATATATGGAAAAAGTATATGGACTAACGAATATTAGTCAAGATATGTTAGAAGCATTTCAAGGAAGTATTGGAAAGGCGAGTATACTAAAAGATAAAGAAGACCAATATAAAATGATTGAAAATATGATAGAAAAATTAGATAAAACAGATATGACAGAATTGATGGAACTAGGAGAACCACTATATCAGTCAAAAGAGGAAATTGGAAATATATTAGATTATATCAATATCATCTTATTAAGATTAGCAAAAGAAAATGTAAAGTATGCAAATTGTATAGAAATCATAGAAAATACGAAGAAGAGATTGTATCAAAATGCAAATTATGATATGTGTATAGATAACATGATATTTAATATGTGGGAGGAAATAAATTGAAAAATATTGTAGGCATAAGATTTAAAAAATTAGGAAAAATCTATTTCTTTAATCCAAAAAAATGGAGACTAAAAAAAGGAGATAAAGTTATAGTAGAAACAGCCCAAGGGGAAGAATTTGGAGAAGTTATGATTCCGAATAGAGCTGTTCCAGATGACAAAATTGTAGAACCTTTAAAAGTAGTTATCAGAATCGCTAATGGCAAAGATTATAAACGTTTTGATGAATGTAGAGCATTAGAAAAAAAGGCTTTTGAAGTATGTAAAAAGAAGATAAAAGAACATGGACTAGAAATGACATTAACAGATGCAGAAGTAAAATTTGATAACAGTAAAATTCTGTTCTATTTCACAGCAGATGGAAGAATTGATTTTAGAGAATTAGTAAAAGATTTAGCAGCTATTTATAAAACCAGGATAGAATTAAGGCAAATTGGTGTAAGAGATGAAGTTAGAAAAATTGGTGGAAATGGTGTATGTGGAAGAGAACTATGTTGTTGTACATTTTTAAATGATTTTGAAGCAGTATCTATTAAGATGGCAAAAGAACAAAATATTTCTTTAAATCCTTCAAAAATATCTGGAAATTGTGGTAGACTAATGTGTTGTTTAAAATATGAAAATGAAGTTTATGAAGAAAAATTAAAAAAATTACCACATATAGGAGCTATTGTAAAAACAGAAGAAGGTGAGGGAGAAGTAGATTCTATCGAAACCTTAAAGGAAAGAGTTAGAGTAAAAATTAAAGATGGAGAAAATTTTATATATAGAAGATATGATGTGAAAGATATACAAGTTATTAAGGATGCAGAAAGAGAAAGATTAGATCAAGAAGAAATAGAACATCAAAAAGAATTAGAAGAATTAGAAAAATTAGAAAAAGAAGATGAAGGAATGAGAGAAGAGTAAGAAGAAAAAATTAATAAAGAATAAAAACATAGAAAAAATAGAGAAGCAAGAATTTAAAGGAGGTGAATATAAATGGCATATAAAATAACAGATAAATGTATATCATGCGGAGCTTGTGCTGCTGAATGCCCAGTAGGATGTATATCACAAGGTGATGATAAATTTGTAATTGACCAATCTGCTTGCATAAGCTGTGGAACTTGTGCAGGTGTTTGCCCAGTAGAAGCACCAGAAGAAGAATAAGGATAAAAAGGGATTTTGGGGACGGACTCAAATTTCCCTTTTTTGTTAAAAAGGAGGAAGACACATACCTAGAAGAGAAAGAAGACAATATATATCATCATATTATCATATCATGATACAAGGAATAAATAAATTAAACATTTTTGAAACTGATATGGAAAAACATACATATCTAAAATACTTGAACGAAGAAAAGAAAAAATATAAAATTAAAGTTTTAGCATATGCTATTATGTATATAATCGAAAATCAAAAGAAGAAATTATATTATTATTTGAAAATGAAGATTATCAATCAATCTATAATTTAATTCATGAAAAATATTATAAAAAAATGTTATTAAAATCAAGTGAATCCCCAGAAAAAATATTGGAACAGTATTTGCAGGGTAAAAAAGTAAGAGAAATAAAAAGAGATAAAGAATTAATCGCGAAAATAGTTATAAAAATAAAAAGCGAATACAATTTAAGTGATTGCCAAATAGCCAAAATTTTGTCAATAGGAAAAAATAGAATCAATCAATTAAAACGAGAAGGATTTATAAAAGAACACTAAACAAGAAGATTATGACCAAATACAATTCTGAAAATAAGAGAAAATATAAAAAGGGAAAAATGAGTCCGTCCCCAAAATCCCTTAAAGCCATTAGAAGGAGAAATAGAAATGAAAACATTAATTATTGCAGGTGGAGAAATCCATATAAATATATTAAAAGAACATTGTATCAATCAATCTGAACAAAATATGATTGCTGTGGACAAAGGATTGGAAGCTTTATATAAATTAGATATTATCCCAAATCATGTAGTGGGCGATTTTGATTCCATTAGTCCTGAGATTTTAGAATTTTATAAAAAACAACCTCAAATTATTTTTCATAAATTTAATGCTGAAAAAGATAACACAGATACGGATATTGCATTACAGTTAGCTATTCAATTAAAAAGTTCCAAGATTACTATACTAGGAGCATTAGGAAAGAGAATGGATCATGCTACTGCCAATATTCACATATTAAAAGATGCATTAGAAGCAAATATTCCGTGTCAAATTTTAGATGAATATAATCGAATTTATTTAATTGATTCAGGGAAGACCTTAGAAAAAGATAAAGTCTATGGAAAATATGTGTCATTAATTCCTTTAACGAGTACAGTAGAGGGATTAACTTTAACAGGTTTTAAATATCCTTTAAATGATTATACGTTGCCAATAGGAACTAGTTTAGGAATTAGTAATGAAATAATAGAGGATATAGCACATATCGAAATGGAAAAAGGAATTTTGATAGTAATAGAAAGTAAAGATTAGAAAAAATACAGTTGTTGATAACTTTCCTATTGTATGAAAAAAAGGGAATTTTGAGTCCGTCCCCAAAATCCCTTTTTTATTATTTGTTTTTATTTGTAATTTCTTCTAAGTCTAATAATTCTTGCCATCTTTCATCAACAATTCTTTGGAAATCTTCAATCATCCACTCATTTCCAGGTTTAAACATATGTCTAAATCTTTTTTGTGGTTTTAAGAATTCTTCAATTGGTAATTTTTTTGCTGGTTTATATGAAATATGATATATACCATTAACCACTTCATATAAAGGCCAATAGCATGTTTCAACAGCAAGTTTATTAATTTTCATTAAATCTTCTGTTGGATATCCCCATCCTCTAGGACATGGTGACATGACATTTAAGAAAGCTGGTCCTTCTGTATAAATGGCTTTTTCAGCTTTTTCATATAAATCTTTAAAATTCATATAAGCAATGGTTTGTGCAACATAAGGAATATGATGTCCTACCATGATTTTGCTTAAATCTTTTCTACATTGTGTTTTTCCAGGAATAACAGTTCCAGCAGGTGAGGTAGTGGTATCTGCATATTTAGGTGTAGCAGAAGAACGTTGAATACCTGTATTCATGTATGCACCATTATCATAACATACATATACCATATCATGTCCTCTTTCCATAGCACCTGATAAAGATTGTAATCCGATATCATATGTTCCACCATCTCCACCAAAGGCGATGAATTTTGTATCACCATCAGCTGGTAATTTTCCTTGCTTTTTCATAGAAACATAAGCGGCTTCTGCTCCTGCAAGTGTAGCACCTGCACATTCAAAAGCTGTATGAATAAATGAATCTGTCCAAGCAGTATATGGATAAATAAAAGTAGAAACTTCCATACATCCAGTAGCATTGGCAATTACAGCATGATCTTCTGGTTTTAAAGCTCTTAATATATGTCTTGCAACAGGAGGAGCTCCACAACCAGCACACATTCTATGTCCAGCAGTAAATCTTGAAGGTTTATTAGCAACGATTTCTTTTACATTATAAGGCATTATTTTTGCGCCTCCTTTCTTAATCCTAAGTAACGATAAGGATTGTCTATTTTTCCAGTTTTTACGATTTCTGATAAATCTGTATATACACTTTCAATGTCATCAGCTTTGGTATCTCTACCACCAATACCATATACATAGTCAACAGCAGGTACCTGAATATTGTTTACATACATAGCAGATGTCACATCTTCAAATAAAGCACCACCAGCAGCATTTAAAGAATCTGCTTTATCTAATACAGCAATTGCTTTTAAATGTGATAATGCTTTTGCAATTTCTTCTACTGGGAATGGTCTAAATACACGAAGTTTTAGTAAACCTGCTTTTACACCTTGTTCTCTTAATTTATCAACAACAAATTTGGTTGTACCAGCTGTTGAGTTCATACAAACAATAGCAATTTCTGCATCATCTAATTTATATTCTTCGAAAAGACCATATTTTCTACCAGTCATTTTTTCAAAATCTTTTGCTACATCTAAAATAACTTGTTTTGCATTTTTCATAGCTTCTGCTTGTTGTACTTTATGTTCAAATAGATAAGCTTGTAAATCTAATGGTCCAACTGCAATTGGCTCATTTTTATTTAATAAATAATGTTCTGGTTTATATGTTCCAACAAATTCTTTTACTTTATCATCTTCTTCTAATTCTATGTTTTCGATAGAGTGAGAAGTAATAAATCCATCTTGGCAAACCATTAATGGAAGCATAACATCTTTATTTTCGGCAATTTTGTGTGCCATTAATAAATTGTCATAAGCTTCTTGGTTGTTTTCTGAAAATAACATAATCCATCCAGCATCTCTAACACCCATAGCATCTGAATGATCATTATGAATATTTAAAGGTCCTGATACTGCTCTGTTTACCAAAGACATAACAATCGGTAAACGTAAGCTAGAAGCAATATAAATCATTTCCCACATTAAAGATAAACCATTGGCAGATGTCGCTGTCATAGCTCTTGCTCCAGAAGCTTCTGCACCAATGCAAGCACTCATAGCACTGTGTTCACTTTCAACAGCAACAAATTCTGTATCGACTAAACCATTATCAACAAAAGTTGAAAAATATTGAGGGATTTCTGTTGAAGGTGTAATAGGGAAGGCTGCGACAACATCTGGATTAATTTGTTTCATAGCAGTTGCTGCTGCTTCATTACCACTTAATCTTTCTCTAATACTCATATTATTCAACACCTTCCTCTCGCATTTCAATAGCACCGAAAGGACATACTTTGGCACATACACCACAACCTTTACAGTAATCGTAATTGAAATCTTTTCTTTTTAAATCTTCTTTTCCTACTGGAATCGCATCTTCTGGGCAAACAGGGAAGCATAAACCACATTGTTTACATTTATCAGATAAAAATACAGGATAAGAACTTCTCCAATCGCCTGTTTTAAATTCTCTTGCATTTCCAGCAGTATAAATATCTCCACCAGGAGTTAATTTCTCCATAGGTGTGTTTGCATTTATATCTGTCATTTTTTACATCATTCCTTTCTTAAGTTGATTGAAAAATCATTACAATTTTAGCTTCTTAGCTTCATCAAAATTCATGTTTTCCTTGATGAAATGGAATTCTTTTCCAATCTATCATAATCTAGTAATTATTTATTATTACTGAATTTTTTTAACCTCTTTTAAAGCCATTTCTAAAGCTTTCATATTTCCATCTATTACTTCAGGCTTTTTAGCAAATTTATGTTTAAAAGACCCTTTCATATCTTCTAATAATTCCTCATCAGTCATAATTTTACTTACTTTTACAATAGCTGCTAGCATAGGTGTATTTGGAAAATATTTTCCTAAAGCCTCCTCTGAAACTTTTCTAGCATCAATTGTGTAAATTTCTCCAGAATATCCTTTTAACGCTTTTTTTAGATATTCAGCAGATTTTGTTGTATTAATAACAATAGCTCCTGTTTCCTTTAAACCAGAAGTTACATCAACTGATTCTAAAAGCGTATCATCAACAACTACCACATAATCAGGTTCATAAATATTACTATGAATGGTGATAGGAGTTTGGCTAATTCTGTTGTATGCAGTAATAGGGGCACCCATTCTTTCAGGACCATATTCAGGGAAACCTTGAATATATTTACCAGTATTAAAAGCCGCATCAGCTAATAATAAAGATGCTGTTTTGGCACCTTGTCCACCTCTACCATGCCATCTAATTTCTATCATGTTATCCATTCTCAAATTGCCTCCTTTATACTAAAATTTTACGACTTTAGTATATGCCTAAATGGTCTTAATGTCAATACATTTGTGAAAAATGATGACTTTGGGGACGGAGCAAAAAATCATCATTTATGTAAGAATTTTATAAAACTTTTATTTTATCATTTTCAATATAAATGATGATTTTTTGCTCCGTCCCCAAAGTCATCATCAGGAAACAGGGAAATTTTTAACAAATGTAGTGTTACAATTGATGTGAAACAAAAATAATAAAAATTGAATAAGTGATTCAAATCATATATAATTAAGTTGCCAAACAAAAATTATATAAAG